>NZ_CP067087.1:1352500-2019403 GCF_016745095.1 Croceicoccus sp. YJ47 | reverse complement strand
TGTTGGCACGTCACGCCCTCAAAGATGGTGACAAGCGAGCCGGCGTAAGCGCACCATGGCAAAAGGTTAAATTCGACCGTCAGATAATTGGGACAGCTGTAGCTGAGAGAGCAGATACATTGTATTCTGACGATCTGAATCTTATCAAACATGCCTCTCAGGCTGGACTAAACGTCTTAACGACATCTGATCTCCCCGAGCCGGAACATATAGCCACACTATTTGATGCTCTGGAGCAAGGCCCAACTAAAAAGGTTTTTCCGAGCGAAGGGTAGACCCCGTTTCTGATTATCCCTCTGTTGTAAACCGCCCCCCTACAACAACACCCGCTCGCCGCCCTTGCCATCCCTGCGCGATAGCTGGCGGCTATGCCCGCCTCGCCATCTTCAAACGCGCTCGACCTGTCCGCCCTGCCCGCGCCCGATACGCTGGCGGCGCAGGATTTCGAGGCAATCCTCGGCGATGTGATCGCCGATCTGCAGGCGCGCTGGCCGCAATTCGACACGCCGGTCGATAGCGACCCGGCGGTCAAGCTGCTCCAAGTCGTGGCATGGCGCGAGCTGCTCACCCGCCACGCGATCGACGATGCAGCACGCTCGACCATGCTGGCCTACGCCCGCGGCGGCAATCTCGACCAGATCGGCGCGCTGCTCGGCGTTTCGCGGCGCACGCTTACCCTCGCGACCGCCACCGAACCGGCGATCATGGAAAGCGACGACGAATTGCGCGCCCGCATCCAGCTTGCGCCCGAGGCTCTGCCCCATGCCGGCGTCACCGGCGGCTTCTATCGCTCGCGCGCGCTGGCGATCGCGCCGGCGCTGAAGGACGTTGCCGCGATCAATCGCGGCGGCGGTCGCGTCGACATCATCCTGCTCGGCCGCGACGGCGATGGCGACGTGCCCGGTGATATTGTCGCCGACGTCGCCGCCGCTTTCGCCGAGGACGACGCGGTGCAGCTCACCGATGTCGTATCGGTGCGCGGCGCGACAATCGTGCCCTATGATGCCGAGGTCCGCCTCACGATCGCGCGCGGACCCGATCCTGCGCTGGTCAGGCAACAAGCGGAACGCGCGGTGCGCGCCTATGCCTTGCGCCGCCATGCGATCGGCCGCGTCGTTTACGCGCAGCAGCTCGCCGCGGTCGCGAGCGTCGGCGGCGTCGAGCATGCAAGCTGCACGCTGGCCGATATCGCCCCCGGCGATGCCGGCGCGGCCTGGCTGCGTGACCTCATCATCACGGTCGACCGGCCATGATCGGCACCGCCCAGATACGCGGCCCGCTGCTCCCGCCAAACGCAACGGCCTTCGAACGCGCATTCGAGGATGCGACCGCCGCGCGCGCCTCGCTGCCCGTCCATCTCGTCCGCGACGTCATGGACCCGGATCGCTGCCCGGCGGATTATCTCGGCTTTCTCGCCTGGCATTATTCGATCGACCTGTGGGACGATGACTGGCCCGAGACGAAGAAGCGCAATGTCTGCCGCAATGCGCTCGCCCTGCACCGGGGCAAGACGACGCTCGCCGGCATCCGCGCCCATCTCGACCTCGTCGACGTGAAGCTGGTGCGCGCAATCCGCCCGCCGGCTCGCGGGTTCATGCGCGGCGCCATGACCGACGCGCAGCGCGCAGCCTGGCGTGACGATCTGCCGCAGATCCGGCTTTACCCGTTCGCCCATCGCGCCATCGCTCCGCGCGCCCATGGTTTCTACACCGGGCCGGGTGCGCGGCGGCAATTCCACGGCGGCGGCAGCTTTGCCGAGGTCACTCTCGCGATCGGCACTGGCGACGGCATCGCCCTGGGCGGCCTTTCGGGCGAGGCGCGCTCGATCGATGCCCCGGCGACGCCCGTCGCATTCCATCGCCGCTCGCGCGGGCCGATGCTCTACGGCCGGCGCGCCACCTTCCACGATCGCGGCGAGGAACAGGACGTCGCCTTTGCGCATATCGAGGGCGGCACGGTCACCCGCGTCTTTCTCGCAAATTCCGGCTCACGGCGCAGCTGGCACGGCCGCGGCTTCGGCACCGGCTTCCTGACGCGCAGCCGCGCCGAACTGGGGATCGTCACCATTCGCGCGGACGATAATGCGCAGGCGCTCGCCGCCACGCGCGGGATGCAGCCGGTCGACGTGCGACCGCAACGCATCGCGCAGCCCCGCATCGCACCCGCCCCGCGCGCCTTCTTCGGGCGTCAGCATCACGGACGCGGCGGCTTCCTCATGCGCAGCGCAGCACCCTTGTTTCTCTATGACCGCATCGCCCTCCACGTGCCCGAGCGCATGGGCGCGCGGCGCCGCGCCCTGTCCTGGCACGGACACGACCGGTTCGGCATCGATCCCTATTCGTCCGAGCTGAAGCTCGCCGTGCCCATGCGCCGCCCGCGCCGCCGATCGGGCCGCTGGCATCGCGCCGGCTTTCGCAAGGCGGCCGACATGACCGCGCTCGCCAAGGCGATCGAGGCGGTCGGCGTCTCCAAGGCGCTCCGGGATACGATCCGCCTCGACACCACCAACCATCGCCGCGCCGCTTTCGCCAGCGACTTGCAATTCGGCGACTTCACCTTCGGCCAGCTCAGAAAGGTCTAAAATGGAACGCCGCACGATCTTCCAGGACGGGATGGACAACGATCCCGCCGACTTCAACAATCTGCAGGACTTTGCGCAGACCTCGTTCGACCACCTCGTCGCCGACGGCCTCACGCCCGAGCGCAAATATGCAGGGTTCAAGGCCGCCGCCACCGGCGTCACCAGCGTCACCGTGCAGCCTGGTCGGCTCTATTCCGGCGGCAAGGTGTTCGACCGCGCCGCCGCGTTCGAGAAGGACTTCGCTACCTCGCTGCCGCTCGCCACGCGCAAGATCGTCAGCCTCGTGGCGTGGGGGCAGGAGGTCGAGACCGACCAGCGCCCGCGCGAGTTCCTGATCAACGAGGAAACCGGCGCATCCGAACCGCGCGTCGTCGCAATGGAACGCGCGCGTATCGCCAATATCAACACGGTCGCCGGCGAAGAGAACGCGGACCCGGTCGCGCCGATCGTCGGCGCCGACGTCACCGTGATCGGCGAAATCGTACTGACACCGGCAGGCGTCGAAAGCGTCACGATGAATGCCGCCAACGCGCTCGACAGCGTGCAGTCGCTGGGCGATCGCACCGCGAAAATCGAGGATTTCCGCGCCCGCGCCGAACCGCAGATCGGCTCGCTCGCCTCGGATATTTCCGCCCTGGCAAAAGGGCAGCGCGGGCTCGTCGGCGCCGATTCCTATGGCCGCTCTCTGCTGCGCCTCGCTACGCTGGAGGAGGAAGTCGGCATTCCCGTTGCGGCCGTCGATTCTGCCGCCGACTTCTTCCTCGATGACAATGCCACCGACACCGCCTTTACCGGCCACGACGCGATCGTCGAGGATGGCGTGCGCTTCCCCAATGCCAACAGCGCAACGGGCGAGCTGCAGATCTTCGACGCGCTCAATCCCCGCGCCCGGCTCGTCGGCGGCACGCTCTTCCCGGCTTACAAGCGGGCGAAGCGCTTTGCCCTGACGAAGCGATCGGGCGAGGTGCAGATCTCGACCTATTCCTACGGCAGCTATGACCTGGTGCAGAAGAAATCGACGCGCACGCGCCTGCGCACCGGGCCGAAGCGCACGGTCAGCACCAGCTCGGTCTGGTGGCAGTCGGGCAAATACAACGGCGCCGCGGTGTTCGAAAAGGACGGCGAGAGCTTCGTCGTCTACAACGCCTACGACCTGAAGAACGGCGTCGAAACCGCCCGCATCGCGCAGTTCTGGGGCGATTACGTGTCCGAACCCTACTGGGAAACGGTGAAGGTTCCGCATGTCGCGCAAGGCGCGCAGGTCGCGGAGACCTGGTTGCAGGCGAACGACATGTGGCTCGACGCGGTCGGCCTTACCTTCACGCGCCTCGCCGCCGCAGGATCCGTCACGCTTGCGATTTGCGAGACCGACCGCGGCCTGCCCCTGCTCGACAAGGTCATTTCCAAGACCACGATCGAGCGCGAGGATCTCGTTGCCGGCGGCGAGACCGTCATCCCGGTGCAGCCCGTCTTCCTTTCGGGCGGCAGCAGCTATGCGATGGTCATCATCACCTCGGCCGACCACTGGCTGGCGACCGTGCAAGGCAGCGAATATCCGCAAGGCACGTTCTTCTACGTCATCGACGGCGTGTTTCAGCAGGGCGACACCTCGCGCGATGTCATGTTCTCGCTGCATGCCGCCGACTTCGGCGCATCACGGGCCGTCATCGATCTGCAACCGCTGCAGCTGGCCGGCGGGATCTCCGACATCGACATCCTCGCCGAAAGCATCGTGCCCGGCGCTTGTCAGCTGACCTACGAGGTGCAGATCGCCAATGCCTGGCATCCGCTGGATCCTTCGCTCGATCTGACGCCCGGCGGCGTGACCTCGCCGCTCCTGCCGCTGCGCGTCGTGATGAACGGCACGCCCGATGTCATGCCCGCCCTCACCCTGACCGGCTCGCAGGTGAAGGTCGCGGCGTCGAAGACCAGCCTCGTCCACGTGTCGGAGCCGCGCGTCCTTCCCGGCGCGGGATCGTCGACGATCCGCGTCATCGCCCGCCTCGAATATTTCGACGAGGCCGAACACGACGCGGGCTGCACCCTGCTGACCGGCGCCGGTTACGGCACCACGCGCACCGCCAATTCCTTCGTCGATCGCATCGCCGAGGACGGCGCGATCGAGCGGACGTGGATCTTCGACCTCGGCACGGCTGTCGCGTCCTACCGCATCCGCCTGACCGGCACGGCCGCCAATCCGCTCGACCTGTTCCACATCGCCACCCGCAAGGATTACGCGCTTTAAGGAGACCGGCCGATGGCCACCACTTATCAGAAATCGACGTCAGGCTTTTACAAGGTCGCCCTGGCGAAACCCTTCGAACGACGCGGCTTCACCTATAAGCCGGGCCTGTCGATCCGGGTCGACCAGGAACTGCTCGATGCCATGATCGCGGACGAGGCCGTCGCCGATGTCACTCCCGCCTGAGATCGACTTCGCGGCCGACCGGGCGGCGACGCCGGCGCGCATGAACCGGGCGATGGGTTATCTCCTCGCCCGGCTTCGCGCGCTCGAGGCGCTGCAGCCTGATCTGGCGGCCGTCATCAACGAATTGCGCACGATCGGCTTCGAACGGCTGACCGATGCGCTGCAGCCGATCTTTGCACAGGTGCTGGCGGTCGAGGCCGAGGTGCGTGCGCTCGAGGATCGGCTGCGCGAGGAAGGCGCCTTCGATCCACTGCTGGTGAAGGACGCCAATCTGGCCGACCTCAGCGACGTGGCGGCGGCGCGCGACAATCTCGGCCTTGGCAGTGCGGCGCTTGCCGCGACGTCGGATTTCGCAAACGCCGATCTGTCGAACGTGGCCGCGGATCTTCGCGCCCATCTCGGTTCGGTTTCTCTCCTTTCCGCCCCCGCGACCAGCGCGCTCGATTTTGCGAAGGCGCAGGTGTTCCGCATCAATGTCGCCACCGACATCACCATCACTTTCGCCAATCCGCCGGCCGCCGATCGCGCGCTCACCGCCGTTGTCCACCTGTCGGGCGCGAGCCTCGCCTCCCGCATGATCAGCTGGCCCGCCGCGGTGACCTGGTCGAACGGCACCGCCCCGCTGCTCGAAGGGACCGATATGTGCATCGTGCTGTTCTGGACCGGCGCCAAATGGCTGGGCACCACAGGGCCGAAGGCATGATCGAGATGATGCTCGCAAGCGCCGCGCCGCCCGCCGGCGAAGCGGTCTTCCTCGCCGAGGATGGCGTGGCCGTGCAGTGGACCGTTCCGCGAGGCGTGCGAGAAATCTGTGCGCTCTGCATCGGGGCCGGCGGCGTGAGGACGAGCCAGACCTCCCTCGCCGGCGCCGGCGGCGGCCTTGCCTGGAAGAACCGGATCCCGGTCACGCCGGGGGAAACGCTGACCATCCGGGTCGGCAAGCGGCATGTCACCTTCGACGCCGCGACCCGCGCGTCGACAGCCAGCTATATCGCTCGCGCCGGCCAGTATCTCGCCCATGCCTCCGGCGGCGGCGAGGGCGATCAATACGGCACGCCGACCGTGCATGATGGCGGCGGCAACGGCGGCGCGGGCTCATACGGCGGCGGCGGGGCTGGCGGCTATAGCGGCAAGGGGGGCAATGGCGGCGCCTCGAACATCGCGCCCCTGCCGGGCGAAGGCGGCGGCGGCGGCGGCGCCTATGTATCCAGCGGGTCCGACGTCTATCACGGCGGCGGCGGTGTCGGGCTTTACGGCCAGGCCGCCAGCGGTGCCGCCGGCACGTTCAACAGCCAGGGCGGCAAGGGCGGCTCGGGTGGCGCGCCGGGCACCACCCTGGCCGGCGGCGATTATGGCGGCGGCGGATCCTACACCGTCGGCGCAAAGGCCGGGCGCGGCGCGGTTCGCATCATCTGGGGGCCGAAGCGCGCCTTTCCCTCGACCCAAGTCGACCAGGCATCCAGCGACACCGTGGAGATTTATTGATGCAGCTCATTCGCACCCGCGACCGCCGCTTCCCCTGCACGCTCGCCGATCTTCGCGCCGAATTCCCATCGGACAGCTTCCCGCGCGAACCGTCCGCGGCCATGCTGGCAAAGCGCGGCTATGCCATCGTGCATCCCTCCCCGATGCCGGCCGGCGACGTCGTCGAGGAAGCCGACATGCCCGAGTTCGTCGATGGCCGATGGCAGCAGGCCTGGACGGTGCGCGCCTTCAGCGAGGACGAACGCGCGCGCTTTGCCGAACAGGCCCGCGCCGATTTCGAAGCCGCGCTGATCGCGGAGCGGGAACGCAGGCTGGCGCTGGGGTTCGACTACGATTTCGGTGACGTGCGCGGCGTGCATCGCATCGGCACGAGCGAGGCGGACATGCGGGCGTGGAGCCTCGATGTCACCCCCTATGCGCAGGCGCTTGCCGGCACCAACGACGACACCACCGCCATCGCCATCGTCACGGACACCGGCCCCGTTGCGGTGACCGGCCCGGAATGGCTCGACGTTCTGAAAGCGGCCGCCGCGATCCGTCAGCCCATCTGGCATCGCTATTTCGAACTGCTCGCGGCCGACGCGCCGATCGATCCCGCCGATCCGGAGGCCTGGGCATGACGCGCTGGATCGTGGCGATCTGCGGCGCGTGGTCGCAATTGTGGAACGCGATCTGGTTCGGCAATCGCGACCAGACCTTTTCGGCGCGAAGCTGGGAAGCACGACAAGCCGGCCGCCGCTGGGGCGCTGTCGCCGTCGCCATGATCGACACGCTGTTCTTCTGGGAGCCGGACCATTGCCGGCGAAGCTTCGAAAGCGACGACGAACCCACCTATTCGCGGAAAGACTGAAGACATGGCCGACACCAAACTTGTCCAGCAGCTGGAAGAGCTGACCGACATTGCCGAGCTCGACAGCCTGCCGATCGGCACCGGCGCCACGGATCTTCGCCGCCTCCCGATCGGAACGCTGCGCCAGTGGTTGCTTGCCGACGTGCCGACTCCGCGCGACGGCGAAGATGGCTCGGGCTGGCGATCGGGTACCGGCGCGCCGCCTGTCGAGCTCGGCCGCGACGGCGATTATTATTTCGACCGCGTGGCGCAGACCATCTACGGGCCGAAGGTCGAGGGGATCTGGTCGGCCGGAACCTCGATCGCCGGCGGCGATGGTCGCTCGGCCTATCAGGCGTGGCTCGACCAGGGCAACGCCGGCAGCGAAGAAGACTTCCTCGCCGCGCTCGTCGGCAAGCCATTCGCCACCGGCGTCGCCACCGAAATTCCCCTGCTCGACGTTCCGGTTGGCACCGATCGGATCATCTCGACAGGCTATGACAGCGTCGGCGCGGCGCCGGCGCCTATGTTTGCGACAATCTGTGCACCGACGCGCTGCTGGCCGCCCACCCGCGCGCCGTGTTCCGCACCGCGAATGGCCGCATATTCCGCCTCGACGGGGAAAACGGGATGATCCGGCCGGAACAGTTCGGCGCGATCGGCGGCATTGCCCGCGGCCTCGCCGCCGGCAATAGCCAACCTGCCATGAAAGCGTTGGTCCGTTATGCCAACGCGGCGGGTATCGGGCAGATGGGCATGACGCATCCGTATTACCAATCTTGGGCGCCTTATCGCATTTCTGACCCCGCCGATCAGTTCGCAGAGGACGGCATCCATCTCGTCCATACCCGTCCCATTTCAATCGTTTCGCTGTGCGGCGGCACGACGATCGATTATCGCACCCATAACGGAGGCGACCCGCGGACCGATTGGCAGGTCGTGAACGGCAAGATATGGCGCGGCGTGGCCCATCAACTCGTCCGCAAGCTTGAGGAGCCCGAGGATCCGTCGGAATACGCGTCGCTTCACCTGCACGACATGCATCTGATGGGCGGCACGAACTACACCGGCCAGGGGTTCTGGCCCGCCGATCCTGTCACCGGCGATGGCTGGGACAATCAGAGCCACAAGTGCATCCAGATGCAGCCCGACGGCTTCAACAAGGGCGAGGTCCGGATGACCGGCACGTCCAGCATCGTGGGTTGGCGCGGTGAATGCGTCTATCTCGCTTCGGGCAGCACCGGAACGTTCATCGGCAACATCCGCATCGCCGAGACGAACGGGCAATGCATCAATCCGAACGATGTGCAAAGGCTCGTCGTCGACGGCAATGTCGTCCTCGAGAACGCCTATTTCTCGATCGAAGGGAAAGGCGGCGAAGGCTCGCGCGTGCGGTGCACGATCCGGAACACGAAGGGCGGCCACCTGCAGGGCGGCGGCTTCAATTTCGATACCCAGAACAAGAATTTTTGGCCCGCATCCTACCGGCCCGGCGAAGAGCCGCCGATGATGGACGTCGACATCAAGCTCATCGACAGCCGCATTGCTGTTCAATCCTATGTCCGCGGACAGATCGACGCGATCGACAGCGCGGTGACCGTGGACACGACGGCGATCTCGGTCATCGATGGCCAGCGCGTCGCGCCGGCCGATGCCCAAACAATCGACGTCACGCTCAATGCCTGGGCCGATCGCAGCAGCGACAACATCCCGCTGACCCTGCTCGGCAATGACGACGACGAACTCGGCACCGGGCATAAGGGGATCCATGACGCGCGCTTCGTCGTGAACTGCTACCGCACGGCCTATGCGATCGAAACGGGCAAATATTTCGCGGCTTGCGTGCAATATGGCGGCTCGATAGGCGAACGCGTCATCATCGAGCACGGTGGCGGCGAATCGCTTGCCGGTGTCTCGCTGGCGCCGGCGAGCACGGTGCGCGATTATCACCCGCTGTTTCGCGGCAATCGGTTCCGCTCGACACAGGCGTCGATTTCGCTGCCCTCCGTCAACCTGCAATCCGACAGCTTCTTCCCGATCATCGGCGATGCGATGAGCGTGCGCTCGCGCGCGCCTGCCGATCCGGAAATCAGGATCGCGGGGCCGGTCGCATTTGTCGTCAATGCGTCCGGGGTGCAGGAAGGGCAGGAGCTCACGCTCCATAATTTCGAGGCCGATGCCTATCCCATGCTCGTCGACGTCCGGCACGACGACAGCCCGGCTCGGGCCGTCATCCCGCCCGGCCAGTCGCTGAAGCTTGTCGCCCGCGATATTCAGGGCATGCGGTGGATCGTCGACACCGCGCCGCCCGCCCTTTCTGGCAGCGTGGCAATCGACCTCGGCGCGCAGACGATCGCGGCCGGCGCAGTCACCGATGTCCACACGATCCCGGTCGCGGGTGCAAACGCGCGGCTGCGCGCCGAGGTGTTCGCCGCCGCCCTGCCGGCCGAGTTCGAAATCATCCAGGTGCAGGCCGTGAACGACGCGGTGCGTTTCCGGCTGCGCAATATCTCCGCCGCTGCTGCCGCCGGCCCGAACCTCACGTTCCGGGCAACGACGAAGGGACAGGAACAATGAGCACAGCGCAATTGGGCGATGAAGGCCGCGTACGATTGGCGGCATTGGACGGCGATTTCATACCGCTGGCTTCACCCTATCCGTTCGGCGCGCCCGTCGATACTGCGGTGACGCCGGTATCGCGGCCTCCATCGGGTGAGCCTGTCGATCTGCCTGCCGATTTCTACGAGCCATTGTCGACGCCGTCGGGTGGCGCGATCGTGGGCTGGCGCCTGACTGCGGCGGGGCGTGCAGCCAAGGCGGAGGTCCAGGCCGGCGCCTGACGCCCGAATTGTTGTAAATCCCGCCGATACAACAAGCGACCCGCGCATTTCGCGGGCCGTCCCGGCAACGTGCTGCGTCATGGCCCCCTACCTCTCTACGAGCGACGAAGAACCGATCGACACCGCCGCGCTCCTGCGCGTCGGCACGATTGCGGCCGTGGACGTGGGGACGGGGCTGGTCGAAGTGGCGATCGGCGACATTCGCACCGCGCCGATCCCCTTCTCTACCGGGCGACAGGGCAAGACACGGATCTGGTCCCCACCCAGCATCGGCGAGCAGGTTCTACTGCTCTGCCCCGGCGGCGATATCGCGCAAGGGATCGCACTCGGCGCCATCGCGCAAAATGCCTTTCCGCTGGCCGGCGCCACGCTGCGCGAACTGATCGCCTTCGATGACGGGGCACAGCTCTCCTACGATCCGCAAGCACATATCCTCGCCTTCGAACTTCCCGCCGGTGCCGCGTTCCGCATCGTCGCGAAGGGCGGGGTCGCAATCGACGGCGATGTCGAAATTGCCGGCAAGTTGACCGCCACGGGCGATGTCGTCGCGGACACGATCAGCCTGACCGATCACCGGCACAAGGATGTGCAGGCGGGTGCCGCGCTTTCGGGCAAGCCGCAATGATCGGCCTCGATGCCGCAACCGGCCGCGCGATCGACGGCGATGAATGGCTGGCGCAGGCCGCCGCCGACGTGCTGTTCACGCCGATCGGCACGCGCGTCATGCGCCGCGATTACGGTTCGGCTGTTCCCTCGCTGCTCGATCAACCGCTCAATGAGGCGACCGCGCTCCATCTCTACGCCGCAACGGCCGATGCGCTGCGCCGCTGGCTCCCGCAACTCAACCTCACGCGCTGCCATCTCGAGCTGGGCGAAGCCGGCAAGGCCGCGCTCGTCATCGAGGGTCGCCGCGCCGACGCCCCGCAACCCAACAGCTTCACCCGGCTGACCCTGCCGCTCCCGCGCCTCAACTGAAGGAACCCTTCCCATGCCCTTTTTCCATGGCATCAAGGTCAATGAACTCGCCGCCGGCGTTCGCGCGCTGCAATCGGTCGCCACCGCCGTCATCGGTCTCGTCGCCACGGTAGACGATGCGGAGGCCGCCGCATTCCCGCTGGACCGCCCTGCGCTCGTTACCGACATTCGCGCCGCTCTGGCCAAGGCCGGAACCACGGGCACGTTGTCCCATGCGCTCGCCGCCATCACCGACCAGGCCAGCCCGGTCATCGTCGTTGTCCGCGTTGCGGAGGGCATCGATGCCGACGACACCGAAACGAATGTCATCGGCGGCGTCACCGACGGACAGTTCACCGGCATCGAGGCGCTGCTCGGCGCCGAAGCTGCGCTCGGCGTGCGCCCCCGCATCCTCGGCGCGCCCGGCCTCGATACGCAGGCTGTCACCGACGCGCTGGTCACCGCGGCACAGAAACTGCGCGGCTTCGTCTATGCCGCGGCGCAGGGGACCGATGCCGCCGCCGCCGTCACCTATCGCGGAAATTTCGGCGCACGCGAACTGATGCTGATCTGGCCCGACTTTGCCGGCACCGATGTCTTCCCCGGCGATGCGGTTGCGCGCGCCATGGGCCTGCGCGCGCGCATCGATGAGGAAACGGGCTGGCACAAGACGCTGTCGAACGTCGCGATCAACGGCGTCACGGGGCTGACGAAGGACGTGCATTTCGATCTTCAGGACGCGAGCACGACCGCCGGCGTTCTCAACGCCAGCCATGTGACGACGATGGCCCGCATGAATGGCTATCGTTTCTGGGGCAACCGCACCTGCGCCGACGATGCGGCATGGGCTTTCGAAAGCACCGTCCGCACGAGCCAGGCCTTGCAGGACACGATCGCGCAAGGGCTGGTCTGGGCGATCGACAAACCGCTCAACCCGCACTTGGTCCGCGATATTTCCGAGACCATCAATGCCGAGTTCCGCCGCCTTCAAGGTGAAGGCCGGCTGATCGGCGCGGAGGTGCTGCCGCTCGACATGGCCGCGAACACCGCCGCCTCGCTGGGCGCGGGGCAGCTCGCGCTCGATTACGAGTTCACCGTGCCCGCCCCGCTCGAAGGGCTGACGCTGGGGCACCGCGTATCCGATCGCTTCTACGCCACCCTCGGCGACCAGCTGAACCGCATCTGATCCGCCGCCTGCGGCTCGCCTGTCTCTCAAGGAGTTTCCGACCATGCTTCCCGCCAAGCTGAAACAGTTCAACGTCTTCAATGACGGTGCGTCCTACCTGGGCCTCGTCAAGCAGCTGGAGCTGCCCAAGCTCGCCATGGCCGGCGAGGAATATCGCGGCGCCGGCATGCTCGCGCCCGTCGATGCCGACATGGGGCTCGAAAAGCTGACCATGTCGGCGACCTATGGCGGCCTCGTCGTCGGCGTGCTGCGCCAGTTCGGCCTGACCCGGATCGATGGCGCCATGCTGCGCTTCGTCGGCGCCTATCAGGCCGACGATGCCGGTGGCCCGGTCGCGGCCGAACTGGTCGTGCGCGGCCGCCATACCGAGATCGATCCCGGTTCGGCCGAGGCGGGCAGCGACACCGAATGGAAGGTCGCCTCTACCCTCACCTATCTCAAATGGACGATCGCCGGCCGCGTCGAGGTCGAGATCGACGTGCTGAACTGCGTCTACCGGATCGGCGGCAATGACCGCATGGCCGAAATCCGCGCCATCATCGGCGGTTGATCGCTGCGTCCCTCCCCAACACGAAAGCCTGACCCATGACCGACACGCCCGCCCCCGCCCCCGCCGCCTCCGTTCCGCAGACTGCCGACGTCCCCCTCGCCACGCCGATCGCGCGCGGCGATACGACGATCGACCGCATCACCCTGCGCAAACCCAAGGCGGGCGCGCTGCGCGGTCTCACGATGCAGGACATCCTGCAGGCGGACGTATCGGCGCTCATCACGCTGATCCCCCGTATTTCGACCCCGGCACTCACGGCCTAGGAAGCCGCCGACCTGGAGGCCGATGACTTTGCCGAGATCGGCGGGACGGTGTTCGGTTTTTTTATGACGCCGCGTCAGAAAGCGCAGATCGAAAAGCTGACCGGCACGACGTCGACGAGCTGATCGCCGATATCGCCGCGATCTTCCACTGGCCGCTGTCCGAGCTGGAAGCGCTCGACTTCGAAGATCTGCAACGCTGGCGGGAACGGGCCGTCGCCCGCTGGAACGCCATGAACGGGCAGGAAGGCTGACACAGTGGACAACCGCCTCAATCTCGTCGTCAATTTCGCGCAGGCCGGCCTCGATACGCTTCAGGGCGGCCTGCGCAACCTCGTCGGCCTCGGTCGCCGGGGCGGCGATACGATTAAAGACATGGCGCGCGAAAGCCGAAAGCTCGAGAAGGAGCTGAAGGACGTTCGTCAGCAGCTCGTCGACGGCATGGCCGACGGTGAGCGTCAATTGTCGGAACTGGCGCAGCAAGAGCGCAAGCTGACGCGCGATGTCGAAACGGCGAATGACGCTCTCCGCCGACAGCGCAACCTCATGCAGATCGACAACCGCGCGGCCGACATCCGTGCTCACGGCGATCGCATGATGAGCCGGGGCCGTGACAACATCGTCGGCGGTGTCAGCATCCTCGCGCCGATCGTGCTCGCTGCTCGCGCTGGCGGCGAGTTTTCCAGCACGCTCGTCGATATTCAGCAAAAGGCCGAGCTGACCGATCGCGCCATGGTCGGCGTGCGCAACAACATCACGGCCGCAGCCGAGGCAGGCAAACAGATGCCGGCGGACATGGCCTTCGCCGTCGACACGCTGGCAGGGCTCGGCATGGCGGTCGAGGATGCGGCGACGCTGTCCGCCCCGATGGCCCGCTTCATGACCGCCTTCAAGGTCGAGGGGACCGACGCGGCCGCCGCGATCTTTTCCGGCCTGAAGACGATGAACATCCCGCTCGCGCAAACCGGCAAGCTGCTCGACATGATGGCCGAGGGCGGCAATGTCGGCGCGTTCGAGGTGAAGGACATGGCCGCCGCCCTGCCCAGCCTGACCGCGCAGATGAAGGCGCTTGGTCAAACCGGAACCGACGCCACGGCCGAGCTGATCGCGATGCTGGAAACCGTGCGCGGCGGAGCCGGCAGTTCGGAACAGGCCGCGACGCAGGCGAGCGATCTTCTCACGAAGCTGACCGCGCCCGCGACGGTTTCGGCCTTTGCCAAGAACTTCGGCCTCGATGTGCCCGCCGCGATAAAAAAGGGCGCGGAGGCGGGCATCACCCCGCTCGAGACGATGATCGCCCTGACCAGGCAAGCGACCGGCGGCGATCTGTCGAAGATCGGCTACGCCTTCGCCGACAAGGAATCGGCCGCCGCCATGCGAACGCTGATCCAGAATTACGACGCTTTCGCAGCCGCAAAGGACAAGGTCGGGGCCGCCGCCGGCGTTACCGATCGCGCCTTCGACCAGCGCGTCGCCAATGACCAGACCATCGCCTGGCGTGAACTGTCCGTGGCGATGAGCAATCTTGTGCTCTCGGTGTCGCCGGTGCTGCTGCCCTTCCTGCGCACGCTGACCGACCAGCTTTCCGCCGGCGCCCAATGGGTGACCGCCTTTGCGAATAAGCACCCGGCCGCCGCCGGCATGATGCTGAAACTGGTCACCGCCCTCGCGCTCGGCAAGGTCGCGCTGGGCGGGCTGCAATTCGCGTTCGGCGGCCTGCTCAAACCGATGGCGACCGCATACGGCTACTTCAAGAAGGTGGAAGGGGTGAGCCGGTTCTCGGCGCACCTGGTCCGAGCCGGATCCGTGCTGACGAAATTCAAGTCTATTGCCGGAGCCGCTTTCCGCTTTCTTGATCGGGCAAACATGATGCTTGTCCGCGGCGTTCAAGCGGCGGCCCCGCTGGTCGCTCGTGGCTTTACGATCATGCGTAGCGCCGCGCTGTTCTTGGCGAGAGGCGTCATGCGCGCCGGCGCGATGATGCTTGCCAACCCGATTGTCCTCGCGATCGTGGCGATCGTCGCCGCGCTGGGCCTCGCCGGTTACATGATCTACAAGCACTGGGACACGATCCGGGCGGCCTTCAGCAACGGCGTCGCAATGATCGGCGCGGCATGGACGCAGATCTCCGGCGCGTTCGATACCGGCATCGAATGGGTGAAAACCCGGCTTTCCGGCTTCGGCAGCTGGATGGCCTCGATCGGGCGGGCAATGATGGATGGCCTGCTGCTCGCGATCAATCCGATGGCGCTGGCCAGCAAGCTCGTCGGAATGGCAAAAACCGGCGTCACCGCCTTCAAGAAATACCTCGGCATCAAATCACCCTCGCGCCTGTTCATGGCGATGGGCGGCCATATTGCCGAGGGCGCCGCTCTCGGAATCGATCGGCGGAGCCGCGCAGCGCAGAACAGCGCGCGTCGTCTCGCCCTGGGCGTGGCCGGCGCTGCCTCGATCGCGGCGATGCCGGCGGCGGCGGGCGACGCATCGCCGGCGTCACGCCTTGCCTTGCGCGCACCGATTGCGGCAATCGCGCCCATCGCACGGGGTCAGTCGATTGCCCCGGCCGCCCGCGCCGCACAATCGGCCTCGGCGAGCAGCGATCGCTACGAGTTCAACATCTACGCGCAACCGGGCCAATCGGCCGAGGACATCGCGCGCGCCGTGCGGGCCGAGCTCGACCGGCGTGAGCGTGAGGCCGCCGCCCGCCGCCGTTCCAGCTTTGGAGACGATTGATGCTGATGGCCCTCGGCCTTTTCACGTTCGAGATCGGCACCGCCGCGTTTCAGGATCTTGTCCGCCGCACCGAATGGCGCCACGCCGAAACGCCGCGCTTCGGCGCCCGCCCGGCCAGTCAGTTCCTCGGCCCTGGCGCAGAAACCTTCTCGCTGTCCGGCATCGTCCTGCCCGGCCTGTCCGGCCGCCATTCGGCGATCCGAACCCTGCGCGACATGGCGGCAAGCGGAGAGGCGCATGCGCTGGTCGACGCACGCGGCACCGTGCACGGCGATTGCGTCATCGTCAGCCTGGACGAGCGGCAATCCGAATTCCTGAACACCGGCGAAGCCCGCCGTGCCGAATTCACGCTCGAGCTGCGCCGGCTCTGATCCATGCCCACCCATCGCCAGAACCGCGCCGATTACCGCCTCACGCTCGAAGGGCGCGACCTTCGCCACGACGCCCCGAACGTCTTTGACGAAATCCTGCGCGAACGCTTCGCCGAAACCATCAACCCCCGGCTGATCTCGCTAACCCTGACTGAAAAGCGCGGGGGCGAGGCGGACCAGCTCGACATCGTTCTCCACGATCACGACGGCGCACTCGAGCTGCCAAAGCCGGGCGCCGTGCTCGCGCTGCAGCTGGGCTGGGTCGAAGGGTCCGACGTGCCGATCGGCTTGGTCGACAAGGGGCGATTCAAGGTCGACGAGGTCGAATGGAGCGGCCCACCCGACATCGTCACCCTACGCGCGCGTTCCGCGGATTTCAGCGCCAGCTTCGATCAACGCCAACACCGCAGCCATATCGGCCGCACGCTGGGCGAGATCGTCTCCGAGATCGCCACCCGGCAAAACCTTACCGCGCAGATCGCGGCCGAGCTGGCCGACATCGTCATCGACGCCATCGAGCAGAACGGCATAAGTGACGCCGCCCTCCTTCGCCGCCTCGGCCGCCGCTACGACGCGGCCGCCACGATCAAGGCCGGCCGCCTCATCTTCGCCCCGATCGGCACCGGGCGAACGGCCAGTGGGACGCCTATCCCCGTCGCCACCATCACGCGCGCAAGCGGCGATCGCTACAGCTACCGGCGCGGCGAGCGGGGGCAGTTTGGCGGCGTCGAGGCCGAATGGCATGATCGGGATGAGGCGGAGCGAAGGACGGTTGCAACCGGTCAGGCCACCGATCGCCCGCGCAAGAAGCTGAAACGGACGTTCGCTAGCGAGGCGGCGGCACAGCGGGCGGGGGAAAGCGAAAGCGAGAAGATGGAGCGGGCAGCGGCGGAGTTCGAGATCGAGCTCGCGCATGGTCGACCAGATTTATATCCAGATCGCACGCTGGCAATTTCGGGCTTCAAATCAGAGATCGACGGGCAGACTTGGCTTGTTGGTAAATTGACCCATGCGCTCGATGCGGAAGGTGGGCTGACTACACAAACGAAGCTGGAGGCGAAGGCCTAAGAAACGAGCGCGCAAATCTTATCTCCAAAGGTCAAAAGCGCCGCAATTAGAGCAATTGCCGTCAGATTGGCTGTCACAATAAAACCCTTGGACGGCAAATGGCCCACGCGTTCTGTCAAAGTCGCAAGATTGACCCGCACCCCCGTCATCTGTTCGCCAACCTTATCCAACTGCGATTCCAGCCTTGCAACTCGAATTTCCATACCGCTGCCTCCGTTCGACCCGTTCCCGCCGTTCAAAATCTGTTCTTGCATCCGTTGAAGCTCGGCTTGGGTAGAATGGATCTCTGCCAATCGATTATCAAGAGACATCGCTATCCCTCATCAAACTCGACAGGACATATTCCTCTGCGTCCTTTAGCATTTTCGCGAAGGCCTCGCCAATACGCGCAACTTCTATGGGGCTCACCTTCCCGCCCCCGGCAACGACACGAACTGCTTCTAAAAGGCCGGCGTTAATCCGTATCTGATGCATAAGCATTGTCACCGCTTTTTCATGACTGCTTTCAGCTTGCTGTCGGATGGCATCGAGCTGCGCATCCAGATCTTCGAAAGTGGGAGGCTCTTGCGTCACGCGTCCACTACCTGTTTCAGCGCTGCGCTGAGTTCGGTCGCCCAAACCAGCTCCTCGCGCGCATGCCTCCCATCAGCATCAATGATCGTGCCGGCGCTATTAAGAACGAAACGCGCCAACTCTTTTCGCTGTGGGGCTTTACGCAAGTAGTTGAGCGACTTGATTACGTCGCTGGAACTTGGCGCCAAACGGGGAGCTTCCTTTAGCGCACACTCATAGGCATTATCGTCACCGCCAAAGAAACGAAAATATCGGCCGAGAATGTCATCGAGCGCCTCGCCCTCCAACGCATGAAATTCGCCGTCGCATCGCGCCATGAACGTCAAAATCCGCATCACGCGCGTGAGCACCTTGTCCTCGATTTTCAAGGCTCCGTTGCGATGCAATGCAATGCAATGCTCGACCGGGTCTAGCTCTTCGCCTGTAACCGCACACGCCATCGAACTGATCCGATCAACCCGAAACGTGCGATAGCAATCCCGCTTGTGACAGTGCGCTCCGATCAATTCCGGTGCCCCGAATGATCCTGAAATGCGACGCAGCGTAATCACGCGCGAAGTTTCTTCTCCCTCCGCGCTGGTGTAGGTGATGAAAGCCGACCACGCTGAAGCCTCATCCGGTTCGCCCGCCAGCGTCACATCGTCGGCCTCCACAATATGTTCGGTCGATTTCCGACCAGGAGGATCGAGCGGAATAACCTTCCGGCCACCCAACTCTTCCGATAGCCTACTCAACCAATCCATCTCATTCCCCTGTGAATGTTGTCTCGCACCGTCACCGATTAAAGCCGAGAAATTCGCTGCTGGGGTCGTGCAGAGTCGAGCTGCGGCCGCCCTGCTGTACTCTGACCATTTCGCGAAGCATCTGCATGAGCGGAGTACGAACGGCAGGTGTTAACGCCTCTATTAGGCGCAGCCATTCGCGTTCGGTGTGCGAGAGCATATTTTCCGCGCCCATCTCTGGACGATCAGCTTCTCCGCTCAGGTACTCCGGAGTCGTCTGAAGTTCCCTGGCGATCTTATGGAGGTGCTTGGAGCCACGGGATCTGCCAGAGATCAGCTGATTTATCGAACCTTGAGTGACGCCGATCGCGCGAGCCAGTTCCGACTGCGACATACCTCGCTCATCGAGGAGCTCTTGAAGGCGCTTCCCTAATGACATGCCAACTTTATACATTAGGAAACTATTAGCCCGATAAGATTGTTCTCTTGACTCGTTCATTAGAATGCTATTAGCTCGAGGTATGGAAAGCGAACCATTCGATTTGATTCCGCCGCACGCGGCTTTCGCAAAGGCGGTGGAGATTGCTGGCGGCCAAACTGCAATGGCTCGAATTTGCGAGTGCAGTCAGGGTAACATATGGCAACATTTGAACCGGCGTTCGTTGCTTCCAGCGCATTTCGTTTTGAAAGTCGAAGCCGCAACCGGCGTCTCCCGCCACGATCTGCGGCCCGATATCTACCCCCGCGACCCCGCCTCCTCCGCTGTGGCTACCCCCGCACCCTGCGCAGCGGAGGGCGACGCTTTGATATCCTCCCGTCAAAGCGTCGCCACCCCCCTCGGAACGCCCGTCCCATGATCGCCCCGATCGCCCCATGCACCGGTTCTATCACCGCCACGGCCGCTACGCCCGTGCGATCCCCAGCCGCTTTTGCAATCGGAGTTGCTTCATGAACGGGCATACGCACACCCCCGCCCTTCCGCCGCAAGGCGAGGTCGAGATCGACAGGTGTGAGCGGCTAGGTGACCTATCACCAGATCATGTAGAAATTCGCTTCCGCTGCCTCGTCGAGGCGCGCGTGCAGGCGGGCCATTCCAGTCCGGGATACGGAGAGTTACTGCTCCATGCCCGGTGGAATGCCCGCTTTGTGCTCTATGGGGAAACCCCACCTCTTAAGTGGAAGCCTAAACAGGAAGGGGTGGGCAATGACTAAGTCAGACGCTCGGCCCGGAAATGTCGACCGACGAGCGACCGCTCGGTTTTTCAGCTTCATGTTGCTCTGCAAAGCGACGATGAACGATGCTCACCATCTCGCCGAACATCATCTCGACGTCCTTAAAAGCCAGGTTCGCTTCGTAATCGCCGCGCGCCGTATCGGCCGCAATCAACGCCTTGGTGAGCTCCGCCGCGGCCAAGGCGGCTCCATCTTCGGTAAGCTTTTCGGCCATGCAAATACCCTTTCGTCGGTGTGTGGAAACGCGACGATAGCGCAGCGGGCGGGGCGCACAAGAACCGCTCGCTGCGCACCCGATCGCGATGGGGTTCCTGCATGACAAAGCTGCGTGCTCCGCTGACCTTCGAACTCGCCCTGACGAAAATCGCCGGCACGATCGGATGGGCAGGTGCCGCCGCCATCCTCGGGCAGTCGGAGCGCACCATCCGCAACTGGTCGGATCCCGACGCGGCCGCCGGCATCCGTCTCGACGCTGCCGAGCTGCTTGATATCGCTTTTCAGGAGGCCGGCGGCAAAGGGGCGCCTTTCCTCGAATGCTACGCCACGCGGCTGAAATCCGCACTTTCCAATTCAATGGGATCGGCAGAGGCCATTGCCGAGGCAGTCGCCAACGCGGCCAAGGAAGGCGGCGAAGCTATTTCCGCCGCCATCACCGCCGCCAGCCCCGGCGCCAGCCACACCGATTATGTCAACGCCATTCGGGAGATCGAGGAAGCGATCGAGGCGAAGACGAACACACTCGCGGCCATTCGGGCGCGGCTCAACTCCGAACAAACCCTGTCCGTTGAAGAAGGAACCGCCTCATGAGCGTATCGATCGCCTGCCCCCACTGCTCGTCACGGGCTACCGTTCGGACAAGCCGCTCTGTCACGCCCCTCTACCGACAGCTAAACATCGCATGTCGGAACGCTGAATGCGGGCACACTTTCGCCGCCGACATGACTATCACACACACCATTTCGCCAAGTGCGATACCCGATCCCGATATTCACCTGCGCACCTCGACATTCGTTCGCCCCGCCGTGAACGACAATCCCGCCGGCCGGGAGGTGCCGGTCGCCGCCCCGGCAAACGACGATGATCGTAACCCGGAGGCTGTGCCCGTCGGGTTCTAAAACCCCTCCGCACAACAAAGGATGCTGGCAAGCGCTGGCTTCCTGATCCCCAATCGAACCAACCGCCGCCCGCGAAGCCATGCGCTTTCGCGAACCCCTTTCTGCTGTCTGAAGAAAGCCACCTCCATGCCGATGAACGCCCATGTCCGCACCCACCCCCCACGCTTGCCTGCCGGCCCGATGGCCCGCGCGTTTCTGGCCGCGACGGCCTTCGCGCCCGAAACGCAGCTGCCGCCTTTCTCCAACGCGCCCCGCCGCCCCGACACCGCCCGGTCGAGGCGCTGCATGACGCCGGGCACCTATGTTCGTCTGCGGCGGGTGAAGGCAGGATGGAAGCGATCCGAACTCGCTATCATCATTGCCGCGACGCCGGACGACCGCCCCGCGATCGAGGAAGAGCTTCGCGCGATCGAGGCGGACCACATCATCGAGAACCGCCGCCGCGTGGCGCAGATCGCCAATCAGATCGATCTAGACTTCGACATCTACCTCGCCCTGGTCGGCTTCGCGCAGGATCCGGGCAGCGAACTGCCCTGCCCGCGGATCTGCACCGGCTGCGGCTGCACCTGGGATCGCCCCTGCACAGCAAAAGACGGCCTCTGCGGTTGGCGCGACAATCATCACGACCGCTGCACCGCCTGCCCCCCGGCGCTCGACTGATGACCCGCCCGCCGCAGCCAGAGGCCACCCGCCAGCGCATGCACGGCAAGCTGCAGCCCATTTCGCGCGGCTGCATGGCGCCGGGTCTCGTGATCGGCGCGCCGATCGCGCTGCTGTTCTGGAGCATCATCATCGGCGGCGCCTTCTGGCTCGCCGCCTCATGGGATGACGGGGAAGGCCTCCACCACCCCCGCCATCCTTCGCCCGCGCCGGTGTCTGACGTCGGCGCGAACACCCCCGATCCCATCGAAGCTGAGAACGGAGAACCCCTCTCATGACCCAATCCGTACCCCTGAACAAGCTCGCCCTTTCGCCCCGCAACGTGCGCAAGACGAATGTCGACGAGCACATCGCCGGCCTTGCCGATTCGATCCGATCGAAAGGCCTGCTGCAAAATCTCGTCGTCAGCGCGGCCGCAAAATCCGGCACGTTCGAAGTCGACGCCGTAGGCCGCCGCCTGCGTGCGCTTCGCCTGCTGGCGAAGGACAAGCACCTCCCACACAACTGGCCGGTACCCGTCCATGTCGTGCCGCGCGATGCCGCGACCGAGGCCAGCCTTGCCGAGAACTTGCAAAAGATCGCGATGAACCCGGCCGACGAGGTCGAGGCCTTCGCCGCGATCGTCGATGGATACGAGGCGAACGGCATGGCGTCACAGGCCGAACGCATCGCCAATTGCGCCCGCCGCTTCGGCGTGTCGGATCGGATCGTTGGCCAGCGTCTCGCCCTCGCCGCGCTCGCGCCGGACATCCTCGATGCGCTGCGTGACGGTGCGATGACCTTGGCGGCGGCGCAGGCCTACGCTAGCCATCCCGACCATGCCGAGCAGCTGAAGATATTCACCCGCGAAGCGAAATCGGGTTTCCGGCCGCACGATCCGCAACGGATCCGCGATGCGCTCGCCGGACGGGTCTATTCGCTCGACGATCGGCTCGCGCGCTATGTCGGGCTCGATGCCTATCGCGAGGCAGGGGGGCGGATCGAGGCCGATCTGTTCTTCGACGATGGCGAACGGGAAATGCTGATCGATCCCGCGCTGCTCGAAAAGCTCGCGACGGAAAAAGCGCAGGCCGAGGCCGATCACCTTGCCGATCGCGAAGGGTGGAAGGGCGCGGTGATACGCCCGGTCACCGCTCCCATTTACCAAAGCCCCCCGACGCCAAAGGGGTTTCGCCGTGTCTGGACAGGTAGCGATGACGTTCTGCTGAAGGATCGCATCGACGCGATCGCGGCCTTCGCGCTGAAGGCCGACGGCAGCGGCATCGAGCCGCTCGACACGCATTTCGTGCCCGCGATCGAGGACGCGACCGCCACCATTCACAAGCCGCTCACGCCCGAAGAGCGCGCCGCCATCGTTCGGGAGCAAGCCATCAAATTGCGCGCCGCGCGACTTGCCACGCCGCAAACGGAAGGCACCGCGTTCGAAGGCCGCGCCATCTGGCCGACCGCGCATTACATCGACCCCATCCGCACCGGCCCCGACGGTGAATACTACGTCGCCATGATCGTGCGCGTCGACCGCGCCGATTACGAAGCGCAGATCGAAACGGCCGCCCGCCAGATCGATCTGGAAGAGGCCGAGGCCGAAGCGCGACGCAAGGCCGAAGAGGCTGCCCCATCCCCGGTCGACGAGCCGACGCCCCCCGAAGAGGAAGCCCCCGCCGATCCGGACCAGGATCCGAACGTGAACGACCGGCAAGAGGAGCAGGCGGCGTGAACGCGCAGCCCATCAACGTCTCGGCCGACGACGCCCGCAAGATCGCCGCCGGTGACAAGATCAACCTGCGGCGCATCAATGTCGGGCGCATGCAGACGATCGTGCCCGGCATGCTGCTATGGGTGCGCGAACCGTTCTACCTGCCGGAACGCTTCGATGGCCGCGCGCCGCTTCAGGCGAGCTCGGCCGATCCGCGTCTCGATGTCCGCTTCGTCGCGCACTGGACGAACCGGCCGACCGGGTACGGGGCGGCGCGCGCGGGTCGAACCCTGCCCAAGCTATTCTCGCGCCTCGTCCTGCGCGTCGCCCTGGTCGAGGAGCAGCGCCTTCAGGACATCGACGACGCCGGCGCGCGCCGCGAGGGGTTCGGCAACCGCGCGCTCTTCGCAAAGGATTGGGACCGCGCACAGCGCAACGGCTTCGCGAAGTCCGGCATCACGGCCTGGCGGAATAACCCATCCGTCACCGTGCTCACCTTCACCGCCGAACACGCGAACATCGTCGCCAGCGCTGAAGATGCAACGGCCGCGCGATCCCACGCCGCCGCCTGACATCGCCTTTCGAAAGGAGGTTTCCCCATGCCCGCAAAATCGCCCCCGCCGTCACACCGCCCGCACAATTCCGAACCGCCCCCTCCCTGCCCGGTCTGCAAGGATGCAGGCGAAGTCCCGCGCGAACTCGAAATTCTGCGGTGTTCGGCATGCGGTCGCCGCCCGAGGCCGTTGGCGCGCGAGGATAAGTGATGCTGACCATCGAAGCCGAAGGCCATGTCTGGCCCCTCGACACGTTCATCGACAGCCATCGCTTTCGGCGCAGCGACGGTGACGTGCCGCCCATCGCGCGGAGCGATTGGCCGCTCGCCTGCATAACGGCGGATTGCCGCATTATCGAAGAGCCGGCGCGCCACGTGCCCTGGCACACCATCATCGCCTATCGGGCGCCGGAGCTGTCGAGCCACCTCGCCCAATGTCCGGACTGCGGCGATACCGCCGAGATCGCCTCCAGCCTTTTCGCAAACGAGGACGGCACATTGATCCTCGACTGTCCCACCTGCGGAAGTGCCGATCCCGATGGGTATTGCTGATGGCCTGTCAGTCGCGCCCGATGCCCGGCGGCGGGAACGCTATCGTCTGCGGCACCCGCCACCGGCAGCGCTGCGCGTGCGGCCGCCCTGCCGTGCGTCTCTGCGATTGGAAGACCTCTTCCCGAACCGGAACCTGCGACGCGCCACTGTGCGCGCGCTGCACCACCTCGCCTGCGCCCGGAAAAGACCTGTGCGCGGCCCATGCCGAAACATACCAACAATGGAGAGCCGGACATGGCCGAAACCACCGATGATCGCCTGCGCCTGCTGATCGAACGGATCGAGCGGCTCGAGGAAGAAAAGAAGGGCATCGCGGACGATCTGCGCGAGGTTTACGGCGAGGCCAAGGCGGTCGGCTATGACGTGAAGATCATGCGCCAGATCGTCCGCCTTCGAAAAATGAAGGCCGACGATCGCCGAGAAATGGACATGGTCCTCGAAACCTACAAATCCGCGCTGGGCCTCGACTGATGGCCAGGGCCAAAGCACGCCCGATCGACCCCGCAACACAGGCCCGCGCGAAGCGCGCCGCAGCCGAGGTCGTCGCCAGCTGGTCGACCGAACAGCTGACCGCCTCGCTTGCCGGCGATCGCCTGGCGAAAGCCTGGGCCATCTCCCTCCATTCCGCGCGCGACGTCATCGCGTCCGAGCAGCGCCGCCGCGACCATTCCAAGAGGTTCGGATAATGAGCGAAACACTCCTTCGCCGCCCCGAAGTCGAGAAAGAAACGAGCCTGTCCCGAAGCACCATCTATCGTCAGATGAATGCTGGGACTTTTCCGAAGGCTATCCGCGTCGGCGCGAACTCAGTCCGCTGGCGCGAATCGGAAATCGAGGCGTGGAAGCAGAGCCGCCCCAAATTTCTCGACCCAGATTGACCCCATTCGCTGCTCTTCAGGGGGGCAGCATTGGGGGCATCTCACTTTCGAATTCGACCGCAAATACACCAAATACAGGGCATCTCATGACAATTTTTGATCCCGCCCTCGGGCACCATTTTCCCGGTGTCTCCTTACCCTCTTCGATTCCCGCAAATCGCGTTGACATGGCCGCCCGCGCACCGCATGGCCGCGTCAAGACGGTGCTGCAAACGTGAAAGCGTGCGCAGCTAAGAGGGAAGCCGGTGCGATGCCGGCGCTGTGCCCGCAACTGTATGCCGGGAGCCTGGAACCACATGTCACTGGCCGCCTGCCTTTCGGGGCAGAACGCCGGGAAGGCGGTTCCCCCAGGCGACGATCGGCAAGCCAGGAAACCTGCCGTCGCGTCGTTCGTCCGGGGCCGGGTTCAGCCATCGGGACAGGAAAAGCGTTTTTTCCGCAGAAGCGACAGCCAGGCCGGTTTTTCGGTGCCGGTGATTCGCCCATGGATCGCCGGCATGGCCATATGTCGATGTCAGGCCATGCGGGTGCCGGAACCGTCGCATGGCGGGGATTTGAACGCTTCGCCATGTACCGCACCCGCCCGATCTGTACGTCGCGCCGCCATGTCGCCGCCTGCTTTATTGTAAACGCTCGTGCGGCAACCCACCGCGACCGCGTGACGGGCCGCACGGCCTGCGCCAACATGCGGTATCGCCGATGATCGCGTTTCGCGCCATTTGCGCTTCATGGCTCGCCCTGCCGCTTTTCGCCTGCGCCCCGGCGGAGCAGCACGCGCAAGCCCCGATGGTGCATGCGGACGCACCTCGTCGGATCGTCAGCCTCGATTATTGTGCCGACCAATATGTCCTGCGCTTTGCGGAGCGGGACGACATACTCGCGCTTTCGCCCGATGCCGGGGAACGGTTTTCCTATATGCGAGAAGAAGCCGCGGGCATTCCCACCGTGCGGCCGCGCACGGCGGACGTGCTGGCGCTGCGGCCCGATCTGGTCGTGCGGTCCTATGGCGGCGGACCGGCGGTCGGGGCCTTCATGGAAACGGCCGGCGTGCCGGTGGTGCAGATCGGCTTTCCCGAAACGCTCGCCGATGTGCGGGAGGAGGTCGTGCGGATCGGCGGCGCGCTTGGCAACGGACAGGACGCGCGCGCCGTGGCCGCCGCGATGGACCGGCGGCTCGCGGCTGTGGCGGAACAGGGCGGAGCGAACCGCGCCACGCTTTACATGACCCCGGCGGGCGTGACCGCGGGCGAAGGCACGCTGGTCCATGAAATGATGCTGGCCGCGGGGCTTTCGAATTTTCAGGACCGGCCCGGCTGGAACCCGATCCCGCTCGAACGGCTCGCCTATGACCGGCCCGATCTCATCGCGGCGGCGTTTTTCGAAAGCGCCACGAACCATGTCGACAGCTGGAGCGCGGCGCGCCACCCGGTTGCGCAGGCGCAATTGCGCGAATTGCCGGTGGTCCCGCTCGACGGGGCATGGACGTCGTGCGGCGGATGGTTCCTGATCGACGCGGTCGAGGCGCTGGCCCGCGCCGAAAGGGCACCGCGATGAGCCGCGTTTCCGGCGTTCTCGCGCTCATGCTGGCGGGGGCGTTGCTGCTTTCGCTGCTGCTGGGCTCGGTCGATCTGCCGCTTTCGCGCGTGCTCGCAGCGCTTGCCGGGGAAGGTCCGGCGGGCGACAGGCTGGTGGTGTGGCAGATCCGGCTGCCGCGCGCGCTCGCCGCCGCGATGGTCGGTGCGGCGCTCGGCATGAGCGGCGCCGCGCTGCAGGGGTTGTTGCGCAATCCGCTGGCCGAGCCGGGCATTCTCGGCGTGTCGGCGACGGCGGCGCTTTTTGCGACCTTCGTGCTGTATTTCGGGCTGGCGACGGCGGGGCCGCTCGTGCTGCCGCTCGCGGCGGTGGGGGGCGCGCTGCTCGCGACGATGGTCGTGGCGGCGGCGGCAATCGTCACGCGTTCGGTCGTGACGCTCATCCTCATCGGAGTCGGATTGTCGAGCTTTTCGGCGGCGGTCATGGCATTGTTGATGAATCTCGCGCCCAATCCGTTCAGCCTTGCCGACATGGTGAACTGGATGCTGGGCACGGTCGACAACCGCAGCCTTGCCGACCTTGCCTTTGCCGCGCCGTTCATGGCTCTCGGTGCGGCCATATTGATGGTGTCGCGCCGGGGTCTGGCCGCGCTCGCATTGGGCGACGAGGCGGCAGAGGGGCTCGGTCTCGACCTCGGACGGCAACGGCTATGCGTGATTCTGGGCGCGGGGCTGGCCACCGGGGCGGCGGTGGCGCTGGCGGGGGCGATCGGGTTCGTGGGGATCGTCGCGCCGCATCTCGTGCGGCCATTCCTGCGCTATGATCCGGCGCGATTGCTCGTGCCGTCGGCGCTGCTCGGCGCGGTGATGCTGGTGATTGCGGATATTGGCGTGCGCGTGCTTCCCACCGATGCGGAGCTGAAGCTGGGCGTGGTCGCCTCGCTCTTTGGCGCGCCGGTGTTCGTGTGGATCGCGGCGCACAGGCGGCTGGCATGACGCTCCTTCGGGCAGATGGGCTGCGCTATCTTGCGGGCGACAGGCCGCTGGTGAAGGATGCGAGCTTCGCACTGGAGCCCGGAACGCTCAACGTGCTGATCGGGCCGAACGGTTCGGGAAAATCGACGCTGCTGCGCCTCGCGCTCGGCCTGCTCAAGCCAGATGGCGGGGAGGCGACGATCGACGGCACGCCGGTCGCAAAGCTGTCGCCGATGGCACGCGCGCGCCGCATCGCCTATCTCCCGCAGGCCCGCCCGCTGGTCTGGCCGCAGCCTGTGGGCGATATCGTGGCACTGGGCCGGTTCGCCTTTGGCGCGGCGCCGGGGCGGTTGTCGCAAGAGGACCGGGCCGCGGTGGCGCGTGCGCTCGCCGCCTGCCATCTCCAAGGGTTCGAGGAGCGCGCCGCCGACACGCTTTCGGGCGGGGAGCTGGCGCGGGCCCACCTCGCCCGTGCGCTCGCGGCGGAAACCCCGCTCATCGTCGCGGACGAACCTGTCGCCGCGCTCGACCCCCGGCATCAGCATCAGACGATGCAGCTGTTCCGCGACATGGCGCGCGCGGGGCGGGCGGTGCTCACCGTGGTGCACGATCTCGACCTTGCGCTGCGCTATGCCGACCGGCTGCTGTGGATGAGCGAGGGACGCCTCGTCGCCGATGGCAGCCCGCACGCCACGGTTTCGGCCAGCCGCCTGCGCGAGGTTTTCCGCATCGACGCCGCGGTCGTGGAAACGGGGGACCGCGCGCTGCGGCTCGACATCGCGGGGCCATCGTGATCCGCCGTCGCGGCGATCTTTCCTTGGCCTCGGCGTCCGCGATCCCTATTCGCCGTGCATGGACACGATAATTTCCGGTCGCCCGAACAATTTCTGCGCGGCATGCTCGGTGCGCAACCGGGCGATCTGCGCCGATCTCGACGATGAGGAGATCCGCCTGCTCAACACCATCGGGCGGCAGCGCACGCTCGCTGTGGGAGAGGCGCTGTTATGGGAAGGCGACGATGCGGTCCTCGTCGCGAACGTGATCGACGGCGTGCTGAAACTGTCGACGCAGACGGCGGAGGGCAAGGAGCAGATCCTCGGCCTTGCCTATGCGTCCGATTTTCTGGGCCGGCCTTTCGGGCAGAACACGCCCTATGACGTGGAGGCGCTCACCCCCGTGCAGGTCTGCGTGTTTCAGCGCGCGGATTTCGACCGTTTCGCGCGCGACCATCCCCGGCTGGAGCACAGGCTGCTCGAACGCACGCTGACCGAGCTTGACCGCACGCGCCGCTGGATGATGCTGCTGGGCCGCATGAACGCGGAGCAGAAGCTGGCGAGCTTTTTGATCGAGACGACAGAGCGGATTGCGCCCGAAGCCGGTGACGCTGCGCCCGGCGCCGGGCCTGTCACCATCGCGCTTCCCCTCTCCCGGCAACAGATCGCCGACGTGCTCGGCCTCACGATCGAGACGGTCAGCCGCCAGTTCACCCGCATGAAGAACGAGGGTTTGATCGCCATTCCCTCCCGGCGCGAAATCGCGATCCTGGACCGGGAGGCGCTCGCCATCCGCGCGGGATAGGACCGCATCCCGCCAATCCGCGCCCCTTCAACGACACGACGCCGTTCAACTCACGAGGTTTTCACCATGGCCCAATGGCAATTCTGGATCGACCGGGGCGGCACCTTCACCGATATCGTCGCGCGCGATCCCGATGGCGCGCTGCACACGACAAAGGTGCTGAGCGAAAATCCGGAGCATTATCGCGACGCGGCCACCGCCGGCATCCGCAAAATCCTCGGCCTCCCCTTCGATGCCGCATTGCCGGTCGAGCGAATCGCGGCCGTGCGCATGGGAACGACGGTGGCGACCAATGCGCTGCTCGAACGCAAGGGTGCGCGCACGCTGCTCATCCTCGATGAAGGGTTCGGCGATCTCCTGCGCATCGGGCATCAGGCGCGGCCCGACCTCTTCGCGCTGGCCATCGAAAAACCAGCCCCGCTTTACGAAGTGGTGGAGGAGGTGGCAGGCCGCGTCGATGCCGACGGCGCGGCGCTCTCCCGGCTTGACGAGGACGCCTTGCGGCAAAGGCTCGCCCATCACCGGGCACAGGGGCTGGAGTCGGTGGCCATCGTGCTCGCCCATGCGTGGAAATATCCCGAAACCGAACGCCGCATCGCCGCCCTTGCCGCGGAAGCAGGCTTTGCGCAGGTGTCGGCGAGCCACGCGGTATCCGCGCTGATCGGCCTGGTCGCGCGGGGACAGACCAGCGTGGTCGATGCGTATCTGTCGCCCGTGCTGCGCGATTACGTCGGCCGGGTGGAGAGCGAGCTTGCCGATACGCCGCTCGCCTTCATGCGGTCGGACGGGGGCACGGCGGCCGCGGCGGATTTTCATGGCAAGGATGCGATCCTGTCCGGCCCGGCGGGCGGGGTCGTGGGCGCGGCCCGCACCGCCGCCGCCATTGGCGAGCACCGCATCATCGGTTTCGACATGGGCGGCACATCGACCGACGTTGCACTCTACGCCGGCGAATTCGAGCGCGCCTACGATACCGAGATCGCGGGCGTCGCGATGCGCGTGCCGATGATGGACATCGAAACCATCGCGGCGGGCGGCGGCTCCATCCTCGCCTATGACGGGGCGCGCTTTACCGTGGGGCCGGACAGCGCGGGCGCGAACCCCGGCCCGGCCTGCTATCGCCGGGGCGGTCCGCTCACCATCACCGACGCCAATGCGATGTGCGGCAAGTTGCGGCCCGAATATTTCCCGGCGATCTTCGGCCCCGACGGCGACGAACCGCTCGACATCGGCGCTGCGGAGCGGGGGTTCGAGGGTTTGCGCGAGGACATCGCCGATGGCCGCACCGCGCACGAGGTCGCCGAGGGGTTCCTGCGCATCGCGGCGGCCAATATGGCGGCCACGATCAAGCGGGTCGCGCTCGAACGCGGGCACGATGCCACCGAATTCACCATGAACTGCTTTGGCGGCGCGGGCGGGCAGCACGCCTGCATGGTGGCGGACGCACTGGGCATGGAGCGTATCCTGATCCACCCGTTCGCGGGCGTCCTGTCGGCGTATGGCATCGGGCTGGCCGATCGGACGGCGGCGCGCGAAACCACGCTCGAAATCCCGTTCTCGGATGATACGCGCGGCGAGATCGACGCCGCCGCCGACCGGCTGGAGCATGAGATCCGCGACGAACTGGGCCAGGACGATGCGGTGACGGTCACGCGCACGCTGCGCCTCCGCTACGAGGGCAGCGATACCGGCCTGCCCGTGGCGATGGCAGGCCGCGAGGCGATGCAGGCGCAGTTCGAAAGGCTGCACCGTGCGCGCTTCGGTTTCTGCACGCCCGAACGCACGATCGTCGCCGCCGACCTCATGGTGGAGGGCAAGGTGCCCGGCCCCGACCTGCCCCGCCCGGCACAGGCGCCGAGTGAAACGGGCACGGGATCGCACCGGCCCGAACCGGTGGACGCGGTCGAGATTTTTACCGATGGCGCCATGCACCGTGCATCGGTGCACGACCGCGATCACCTCACCCCCGGCCACCGCATGACGGGGCCGGCGCTGATCCGCGAAAACACGTCCACCACCATGGTCGAACCCGGCTGGCAGGCCGACGTGCTGCCCGGCGGCGAGATCTTGATGACACGCGCCGTTCCGGTGGAGCGCGCGCGGCCCCGGACCGACCGGGCCGATCCGGTCATGCTGGAACTGTTCAACAACCTGTTCACCAGCGTGCCGGAGCAGATGGGCGCGGTCCTGCGCAACACCTCGACCAGCGTGAATATCAAGGAGCGGCTCGATTTCTCCTGCGCCCTGTTCGATGCGACCGGCGCGCTCATCGCCAATGCGCCGCATGTGCCGGTGCATCTGGGCGCGATGGGGGAAAGCGTGCGGAGCGTGCTGCGCGCGCGGGGCGATGATCTTTGCCCCGGCGACAGCATCGTGCTCAACGATCCGTTCAATGGCGGCACCCATCTTCCCGACGTGACCGTGGTGACGCCGGTGTTCGATGGTGACGGGACGACGCTGCGATGCTTTGTCGCCAATCGCGGGCACCATGCCGATATTGGCGGGACGACGCCCGGATCCACCCCGCCCGATTCCGCCCGCATCGCCGAGGAAGGCGTGCTGATCGACAATTTCCTGATCGTGCGGGGCGATGAATTTCGCGAGGATGCGTTCCGCGACCTGCTCTGCGGGGCGGAGTGGCTTACGCGCGATCCCGATACCAATATCGCCGACATTCGCGCGCAGCTCGCCGCCAATAACGCAGGGGTCGGAGAGATTGCCGCCCTTGCCGAACGCTATGGCTGGGACGTGCTCTCCGCCTATATGGGCTTCGCGATCGCCAATGGGGAGGAGCATATCCGCCGCGTGATCGCCGGGCTCGACGGGGGACGTTTCGAATACGCGATGGACGATGGCGCGAAGCTGTGCGTCTCGGTCGAGATCGATGCCGAAACGCGGGGCGCCCGCGTGGATTTCACCGGCACCGGCGCGCAGCATGCGGGCAATATGAACGCCCCGCGCGCGGTGACGCAGGCGGTCGTGCTCTATGCATTCCGCTGTCTTGCCGGCGGCGATCTTCCGCTTAACGAGGGATGCCTGCGCCCGCTCGACATCGTGATCCCGCACGGCTCCTTCCTGTCGCCCGAACCGGGGGCCGCCGTCGTCGCCGGCAATACCGAGGTCAGCCAGGCGGCATGCAATGCGCTGCTCGGTGCGCTGGGCAAGGCGGCGTGTTCGCAAGGGACGATGAACAATTTCCTGTTCGGCAATGACAGGGTCCAATATTACGAAACGATCTGCGGCGGGGCGGGCGCGGGGCCGGGCTTTACCGGCGCCGATTGCGTCCACACCCACATGACCAACACGCGCATCACCGATCCCGAAATCCTGGAGGTGCGCTACCCCGTCATCCTCGAACGGTTTGCCATGCGCCCCGAATCGGGCGGCACCGGCGAGTGGCGCGGCGGGCACGGCGCGATCCGCGCGATCCGCGCGCGCGAGGCGATGGCCGCCACGCTGGTCGGGTCGCGGCGCACGGTGGCGCCCTTTGGCCTCGAGGGCGGGGGCGACGGCGCGGTCGGGCGGCAATGGGTCCGGCGTGTGGACGGCAGCACGCAAATGCTCCCCGGCCACGCCCGCGTCGATCTTGCGCCTGGCGACACGATCACCATCGAAACGCCCGGCGGCGGCGGATTCGGGAGCGACGCGCCCTAACGCAGGAGCCGTTTGACGATCCGGTCGATCATCCGTTCGGACAGGAGGCCGATCGCCGCGCCGACGATCACATCGCTCGCGAAATGGGCCTTTTTCGGGATCTGCACGAGCGCGGCAGCCGCCGCCGCGGTATAGGCGGCGCCTGCTCCGTTCGGATATTCGCGGGTCACGGCGCGCGCCACCGCCACCGCCCCCGCCGTATGGCCGGACGGGAACGAGCGGTAATCGCCGTCCTTGCTGTGTCCCGGCTTCGCGTCATGTTCGCCATCCTCGTCGACCTTGCGCGGGCGGGTGCGGTCGACATTGTTCTTCGCCACGGTCTTGACCCCCGTGGCGAGCGCATGGGACGCCAGCATCCGCAGCCCCGCACGGGCGAGCCGCGGGTCACGCGCGGCGATTCCCGCCACCATCACGGCCAGCGACGCGGCGACGAGCGGCGGTTGATCGGCCAGCTCGCTCGCCTTGGCCAGCGCGCGGACCGGCCAGAGATCGGCCAAAGGCTCCGCCGCGTCGGCAATCGCAAGATCCGCACGCGCGATCGCCCCCATGTCGCCGTCTCGCGCCGCGTTTTCGAAATTGTCCTGATGGTCCGTCATCGCCGTGCCTTATCACCGGGCCGCGCCTACGGATATGCCCTATCCCTCCGCCTGCCGCATGCAAGATGCGCCGCCGCCCGCGCACTTGGCCTTTTCGGCGGGGGGAAACGCGGCTAAGGCCGGTTGTCCTCACCCCGCGTTGAATGGAAACGACAGGCACCGTGCTCATCAATCTTGCCGGCATTGCCGCCATCCTGCTCCTGGCCTTTGCGCTGTCGACCGACCGGCGCGGCATCAGCCTTCGCATCACCGCCGCCGCCTTTGCGTTGCAGGCATTGATGGCGGTGCTCGTCCTGCGCACGACATGGGGCGCGGCGGTCATCGCGGGCATGTCGCGCGGCGTGTCGCAACTGCTCGGCTATGCGGGGGAGGGAACGGCATTCATCTTCGGCCCGCTCGCCGACCCCGCGATCGGCGGCAACAGCTTTGCCATCGCGGCGCTGACGGTCATCATCTTCTTCGCCTCGCTGGTCTCGATCCTCTATTATCTCGGCATCATGCAGGTCGTGATCCGCTGGGTCGGGGGCGCCATCGCGTGGATCACGGGCGTCAGCCGGGTCGAGGCGCTCGGCGCTGCGGCCAATATCTTCGTCGGGCAATCGGAAAGCCCGCTGGTGGTGCGGCCCTATCTCGCCGCTCTGGCGCCGAGCCGGATCTTCACACTGATGTGCGTGGGCATGGCGGGCGTCGCGGGCACGATCCTGGCCGCCTATGCCGGTTTGCTGGGGGAGGAGTATCTTCCCTTCCTGCTTGCCGCAGCGTTCATGTCGGCGCCGGGCGGTATCCTCATGGCCAAGATCATCATGCCCGACGAACGCGTCGCATCGGCCGCGGCGGAGGGCTATCCCGACCTTCCCGCCAACAGGGTCAGCGGCGAAGGCCCCGCCGCGCTCCTGCCGGAGGATCGCAGCCTGCGCGATGCCGAAATCGCCGAAGCCGCCCATGACGAGGAAAAGCCCGCCAATGTCATCATGGCCGCGGCACAGGGTGCGCAGACCGGCGTGAAGCTTGCCGTCGCGGTCGGTGCGATGGTGCTTGCCTTCGTGGCGCTCGTCGCGCTGGCCAACGGGATATTGAGCAGCCTTGGCGATCTCGTCGGGCTGGAGGGCCTGAGTTTTCAGCGCATCATCGGCTATGTGTTTGCGCCCTTCATGTATCTCCTCGGCATTCCTTGGGACGAGGCGCGCATCGCCGGCGGCCTGTTCGGGACGAAGATCGTATTGAACGAATTCGTCGCCTTCATCGACCTCGGCAATCTGGGACCGGCGGCGCTGTCGGAACGCAGCCGCGCCATCGTCACCTTCTCGCTGTGCGGCTTTGCCAATTTCTCCTCCATCGCGATCCAGATGGCGGTGACGGGCGGGCTCGCCCCGAATCAGCGCCCGGTGATCGCGCGGCTCGGCCTGCGCGCGCTGGCGGCGGGCTCGCTGGCCAATCTGATGAGCGCGGCACTGGCCGGGCTGCTCCTTCCATACTGACGGGTTTTGTCATGAACGATCTTTCGACCATCGCCACCGCCTCGCTCAACGAACCGGCGGAGCAGCTTGCGCAGAAGCTGGGGCAGAGTTTCGCCCAATACGGGTTTGCCATCGTCACCGACCATGGCATCGATCAGGCGCTCATCACCCGCGCCGAGGAGGCGAGCCGCGCCTTCTTCGCCCTGCCGGAGGATACGAAGCGCGCCTATTTCATCGAGGGCGGCGGCGGTGCGCGCGGCTACACCCCGTTCCGGACGGAGCGGGCGAAGGGCGCGTCGATTACCGATCTCAAGGAATTCTGGCACGTGGGGCGCACATTGCCCGATGGCGATCCGCTCGAGGAATTCATGCCCGCCAATGTCTGGTCGGCGGAAATCGCGGAGTTTCGCGATATTTTCGAAACGCTTTACGACGCGTTCGAAATCGCCGGGCGCCGGATATTGAGCGCGATCGCGCTGCATCTGGGCCTGCCTGCCGACTGGTTCGATGCGACGGTGGAGCATGGCAATTCGGTCATGCGCCTGCTGCACTATCCGCCCATCGACGATGCGGAGGGGGCGGTGCGCGCCGCGCCGCATGGCGACATCAACACGATCACGCTGTTGTTGGGCGCGGAAGAGGCCGGGCTGGAGCTTTTGTCGCGCGACGATGAATGGATTCCCGTGTCGCCGCCGCCGGGCGCGCTGGCCGTGAATATCGGCGACATGCTGTCGCGCCTCACCAACGACCGCCTGCGCTCCACCATTCACCAGGTGCGCAACCCCGTGGGCGAGGCCGCAGCGCGTTCGCGCTATTCCATGCCGTTCTTCCTGCATTTCAGGCCCGATTTCACGATTCGCACGCTCGAAAACTGCGTGGATGCGCAGCACCCCGAAAAATACGAGCCGATCACCGCGCATGATTTCCTGATGCAGCGGCTGCGCGAGATCAACCTGGCCTGAGGCCGATCCGCGGCAGGGTCGGGGTCGGGCGAAAGCCGGGTCAGGCCGCGCGTTTCTGCCGCGCGAGGATCATAGCCTCGACATGGTCGCCATCGCGATCGTAATCGTCCGCGCGCCGGCACAATCGGCCTGCCGACGCCGAATCGCGCCCCGCCATGTCGCGCAAAAGCCGCGCCTTCTCGCGCAGCGACCGCAGCGAATCGTAGAGGCTGCGCTCCAGCATTTCCTCCTGCCGCGCATCGAGCGACGCGCTCGAATAGGCGTGTCCCGTGTGGCAGCGGAACCGGACCAGCGGCCCATCCTCGATCTGCCACAGGACGCCATTGCAATCCGGGCAGTTATAGGGCGACAATTCGCCCAGGCGATCCTCGGTGGTCATGCTCGCACGCTCCAATCCTGCCACCATAAGCTCCAGTTTCACCGCTTCGCTGACCGTGCCGTCCGGCCCCGCCCGGGCGCCCACCGCCCGCGACAGCGCCCGGCCGAGCGCCGCTGGCGGTGCGATGTTTTCCGGCTCGCCCACCGCGCTGATCGCGGCGCGGGGCATGTCGGGGGAGGCCGCGCTTGCCGGGTCCTGCACCATGACATGGCCGCCCGCCGCCACGATCGCGCGCGCGCCCGACGCCCCGTCATCGAGATAGCCCGACAGGATGACCCCCGTCGCCCGCGCGCCCGCGAACACGGCGAGTGATCGGAACATCGGGTCGATCGCAGGGCGGAAATTGTTTTCGCGCGGACCGCGGCGCAAATGGAGATGTGCCTCGCCCAGAAGCAGATGTTCATCGGGCGGCGCGATATAGAGGCAATTGTCGCGCAGCGGTTCGCCATCGTCCGGTTCGCACACGCGCAGGCTGGTGGAACGGCGCAATATGTCGACCAGATGCCCGGTTTCGTTCACGCGGTGCAGGACCAGCAGCACGATCGCCGGTCGGGCCGGTTCGAAATGTTTCAACAGGTCGATGACCGCCGGCAAACCGCCCGCGCTGCCCCCGATTCCGATGATATTGCGCCGTGCCGTCATGCCCGTTACCTGCCCCCGCCGGGCGTTGCCGTCCCTTCGCCGCTCATGATGCCGGCAATCCGGTTCAGCATGATCGCGGGCGAAACAGGCTTTGCCAGAAAGGTGATGGCGTCATCGTGCCGGTCGATTTCGAGATCGGAGCCATAGCCCGAAACGATCATGGTCGGCACGCCCCGCTCTTTCAATTCGCGCAGCACCGGTTCGATCGACGTCCCGCCGATATTGTAATCGAGCAGCGCGAAATCGAGCTCTGCGCCGCTGGCGAGGATCTTGCGCGCCTCGGCGATGCTGTGAACCGGGCCGACCACCTTGGCACCGGCGCTGACGAGCGTCTGCCCATGCTGCTCGGCGACGAGCCATTCGTCGTCGACCACCATCACATGCTTGCCGCGAAGCGGGCTCAGATCGGCCTGGGGCAGCGCAGGCCGTCGTGCCTCCGCGGTCGCGGGAACAGACCCGACGAGCCGGTCCATCGGCATGGTGCATTCCAGCCGCAATCCTTCGGTCTCGTATCGGATCTGCGGTTCCGCGCTGAGCTGCGCCCGCAGGATGCGCTCGATCACGGTCGAGCCGAAACCGCGATGGTCGGGCGCCTTGACCGGCGGGCCGTTGCTTTCCTGCCAGCGGAAGAACAGCCGCGCGCCATCGTCGCCTTTCTCCTCGATATGCCATTCCACGCTCAACGCCCCGTTGGGCACGGAAAGCGACCCGTATTTGAGCGCATTCGTGCACAATTCGTGCAGTGCCATCGAAAACGCCTGCGCCGCGACCGCGGAAATCGCCACCCGCGGTCCCGCGATGCGCACGTTTTCCCGGTTTGCCGAATGGGCAAGCTCATCCTCGATCAGCGATTTGAGATTGGCCCCCTGCCAACGCGCCTCGGCCAGGAGGCTATGCGTGCGGGCCATCGCCTGGAGCCGCTTTTCAAAGCCGGACAGGAAGCTGTCGAAATCCGCGGCGCCGCGCCCGGTGATCTTCGCAATGGACAGGATGATCGCGAGCACATTCTTCACCCGGTGGTCGAGCTCGCGCATGATGAAGCGGCTCTGTTCCTCGTTCTGCTTGCGCGCGGTGATATCGGCATTCACGCCCAGCACGGTCGTGCGCCCGTTCTCGATCAGCCGTTCGCCCCGACCCGACAACCAGATGACGCGCCCGTCCGGCCGCCTGAACTTGAATTCCTCGTCAAAGGGGGCGCCCTCCGCGATCGTCCGGTTCAGCGCTTCGGACACCCGCTCGCGGTCCTCCTCCACGATCATCGCGATGAACTGATCCGCCGTGGGGCGCTCCTTCTGATCGGCGCGGCCGATCATGTCGCGCAGGCTTTCGTCCCACACCGCCTCGCCATCCTGCGGGTCGTAGCTCCACACGCCCATGTCGGCGCTGCGAATCGCGAGCGACAGCATCAACCGTTCGCGCATCATGTTCATTTCGCGCTCGATCTGCATGATGGTGGCGCCCGCGACATTGGCCGCGGCCTGCAGGATCGACAGGTCGACATTGTCGAAGACGTCCGCGTCGCGGTCGTGCAGGCCGATCACGCCCCACGGCGTGCCGCCCACCTGGATGAGGCAGCTGATCCCCGATGTCACGCCATGCGAGACGAGAAGCGGCGGCGGATCGAACCGGCGTTCGCGCGCGAAATCGGTGACCAGCACGGCGTTTTCGGTCTTGAGCGTATAGCCGCCTTGGCTCGCCACGCCGGTATCCACCGACGCGTTGCCGACCAGCCCTTCCTTCCACCCCGCCCCCGCAACGAGATCGAGCCGGTCCGTATCGCGGTTGAGCCGCAGAACCTTGGCATAGTCGCAATCCATCGCAAACCGCAGCGATGCACACATCTCGTTGAAAAAGCCCGAAAGGTCGCGCGCGGCGAGCGCGGTCTGCCCCAGCTCGGCGATGATCCGCTGCTGGCGTTCGCGCTGCTGCAACTGGGCCTGCGTCTCGGCCTGTTCGGTGATGTCGTTGAAGGTGACGACCACGCCGTGAATGCGTTCGTCCGACGTGCGATAGGGTTGTATCCGGCGTTGAAACGTGCGGTTGTCCTGGCTTTCGATTTCGGCATGCACCGGGGCCAGATCGCGCAGCGTGCGGCGAATGTCGGGGATGAGGCACTCGTCCGTGACGCGAAAGGCCATTTCGGTGACCGGGCGGCCGATGTCGCTGTCGCGCAACTCCACGATTTCATGGATCGCGGGCGTAAATCCGCTGATCCTGAATTCCGGGTCGAGGAACAAGACGGGCAGGCGCGTGCTGGTGAGCAGATTGCGCATGTCGTCGGAGGTCTTCTCGACCTCGCCGATCTTCTCTTCGAGCTGATTGTTGACGGTGATCAGCTCTTCGTTGAGCGATTGCAGCTCCTCACGGCTGGTTTCCAGCTCCTCATTCGTGGATTGCAGCTCCTCGTTGGCGGCGACCGCCTCCTCGTTGCTGGCCTTCAGCTCCTCGTTCGAGGTTTCGAGCTCCTCCACCGTGGTCTGGAGATCCTCGCGCACGATGGCGAGTTCGTATTCGAACCGGTCCGAAGTTTCGCGCTGGACCTCCGTCTCCTCGTCCGCATGGGCGTCGGCCGGATCGCTTTCGATAAAGCTGACGAGGAACAGCTTCTCCTGGCCATCCTCCATCATCTCGCACGCGACGCAGACTTCGGCATCGCGGTCGGGCAGGCGGACCCGCACCGGGCGATGGGACGGTTCGCCGCCCTTCGCGACGGCGCCGATCGCCTCGCGAACGCGGCTGCGCAGCGCGCCGGGTATCATGTCGTAGATATTGTTACGCGGCTCGCCTTCGGGCTGGTCGATGAAGCGGCGCACCGGGCCGTGGAAATAGGCGATCTGCCCATCGGCGTGGAGCGCAACCGTTGCCGGGGCATAGCGTTCGAGCAGCGACCGCCGCACCCGTTCCGACAGGTCGTGCCGGCGATCGAACGCATGGCCCCGCCCGTTGAGCGGCACCACGACCGAGCTGTCCCGCCTTTCGCGCATGGATTCGGGAATATTCTGCGACCGGCCCGGCAGGCGGCGGTAGATATGCGCCTTGGTATCGATGGCGCGGAATTGCCGCGAACGCCCGTTCGTCGTCTCCGACGTGCCGAGCACGAGCACGCCATTCTCGACCAGCGCGAAATGCAGCCGCTGTATCAATTCCTGCTGATGGCTGGTGTCGAGATAGATCAGCAGGTTGCGGCAGCTGATGAGGTTGAGCCGGGAAAACGGCGGATCGGTGAGCACGTTCTGCTGCGCAAACACGACCCGCTCGCGCAGGCGCTTGTCCACGCGCCAGCCATCGGACTCCCGCGTGAAATACCGTTCGAGCCGTTCCTCCCCGATGTCGGCGCCGACATTTTCGCGGTACAGCGCCTCCCGCCCGTGCGCGAGTGCGTCCTTGTCGAGGTCGCTTGCGAAAATCTGCCAGTCGGCCGTGCTGCCGAGCGCGCGGCAGGTCTCGTCAATCAATATCGCGACGGTATAGGCCTCCTCCCCCGTGGAGCAGGCCGGAATCCACACCCGGACCGGGCCGTTGGCGGGGTCGTGCCCTTCGATCATCGGGCGGATGGCCTTGTCCACGACCGCGGGCCACACCGCGGGATCGCGAAAGAAGCCCGTCACATTGATCAGCATGTCATCGAACAGGCGGAGCAATTCGTCCGCATTGCCGCGCAGATGTTCGATGTAATCCGGCAAGGCATCGAACCGCAGCAGGTTCATGCGCCGCCGCACCCGGCGCTCGATCGTACCTCGCTTGTAAGCACCGAAATCATGGCCGAGCCGCGCCTTCAGCAAGCCGACCAGCACCGCCATGTCGCGGCGGGAATAGAGGCTGCCGTCCGGCGTATCGTCCATCCTGCGGGAAAGATCCGCGACCGCCTCGGCCAGTTCGCCGAGCGTGCCCACCCGGTCCACGACCCTTGCCGCGATCGCCGATTCGGGCATCCCGCCGTAAAGCGCGGTATCGGGCGTCTGCGCAAAGGTGAGCCCGCCCGCGCCCTTGATCTTGGCAAGCCCTTCGGTGCCGTCCTTCCCCGTTCCGGACAGGATTATGCCGACCGCGTCACGCCCCACGCCCCGCGCCAGCGAGCCCATGAAACGGTCGATCGGCAGACGCAGGCCGCGCGCATCCATGGGCGTCTCGACACGCAGGATGCCGTCTTCGATCGTGAGGTAATTGTCGGGCTGCAGGACATAGATATGGCCCGGCATCATGCGGGTGTCGGGCAGGGCCTGCTCCACCGGAAGCCGGCTGACCCGCTCCAGGATTTCGGTCATGCGGCTGTCCTGATCGGGGGCCACATGCTGCAGAATCACGAAGCTTGCGCCAATTTTAGCCGGGAGGAAGGAGACGAATTCCTTCAACGCCTCCACCCCTCCGGCAGAGGCGCCCACGGCAACCACAGGACGAACGGCTTGCGCCTTTTTCCGGCTCATCGGACGTGCGTCCGCCAGTCCCTGTTCGTCATGCTACCCCCCCTGCCCACTCCGTCGCGGAGCCTATCCTGCTTTCGCGTTTTGACGTGCCGACACGGCGGCACCGGTGCCGTCCCCCCCGACGATACGCCGAAAGGAGCGATACCCCAGCAATTCCTTTTCCCGCTGCGGATCGCAGATCGAATAGGTGCGGCGATAGCGCACGATCCGGCGTTCCTGCCGCAGGCTTTGTATCGTGCGGTTGAGATGCACCGGCGACATGCCCAGCATGTCCGCGATCTCCCGCTGCGTCAAAGGGACGGGAATCGACTTGCAATCGCCGCCCGTCACCGACAATTCGTCGGCAAGGTCGATCAGCAGATGAAGCAACCTGTCCGCCGACTGCCCCACGACCAGCGTTCGGGTCCGCTGCGACGAGCGCAGGGCGCGCATGTGTTCGTGCCGCACGATCGCGCTTTCGATGCCGGGCACCTCGCCGAACTTCGCGATGAGGCGATCGGTCGGCAGCACGCCCAGCACGCTGCGTGCCTTGAACAGGATATTGGCGGGAAACGAGGGTTGCCGCGGCCGCGTCCAGTTGCAGATCGCGCCCGGCCCGAAAATATCGCTGATATAGCGGCGACCGTCGGGCAGAAGCGTGAAACTATAGGCAAAACCGCTTTGCAGGACATAGAAATTGTCGCCGCTGTCCTCCTCCGCCCAGATCGGACGGTCAGATCCGATGACCCGCTGCGTCATCTCAAGATCGTCGAAATCGGCAAGCCGGATACGACGCTCGAACGGCAGCAATCGGCGCGCAAACGAATCAATGCCCGCGGCAGGGCCAAAATCCGCCGAGACGTCCGGCGCGGTTTCTACGTTCGCTTGGTTGTTCATAAGCAATTGGCATCATTAACAAATTACAACAAAAAAAGCAAGACCCCGCTGAAATACCATTTCGCTACTTAATCAAGATTAAGTATTGAGCACGAGAGCGTCAGACACCGCCCGCAGCTTCACCGAAGATCGGCATCGAGCGCCGCGGCGGCCGCTGCGGGATCGATGGCATTCTCCTCGCGGTCGACGGCGAGATTGGCCTCCCGCATGCGCGCGATCGATATGGCCCCGATGAGCGGGCGCAGCGCGCGGACCAGCTCCGGATCCTGCGCCGCCCTTGGCGAAAGGAGAATCACCGCATCATAACGCGGCAACGCCCCGCGCGGGTCGGCAAGCGTCACGAGATCGAGCGCGGCGATGCGCCCGTCGGACGAAAAGGCGGAGATCACGTCGGCGCGCCCGTTCGCCACGGCGCGATACATGAAGGTCGGGCTGTAGGCCGTGCTGCCGCCGAACCGCATGCCGTAGGCGCCTTCGACCGCGCGCCATTCGGGCTACGGCTCAGGAATTCGAGGTCGCTGCCCAGCGTCAGCTCCGGCGCCTTCGCCGCAAGATCGTCCAGATCCGCGATGTTCAAAGCCCGCGCCCGCGCCGCCGGCATGGCGAAGGCATAGGCATTTTCGAAACCGAGCGAACCCAGCACGCGCACGCCGTCACGCGCCATCAACCCGCGCGAAAGGGCGCGCATCATCGCCTCGCGGTCGGGATTGTCATTCCGGTTCAGGACATTGGCCCACAGCGTGCCGGTGTAGTCGACATAGACATCGATATCGCCCGCCGCCACGGCGCGATAGGCGATCGCGGAGCCCAAATTGTCGCGCCGCTCCACGCGCATCCCCGCCGCCTCCAGCCGCCGTTCGAGCAGCGCGGCGAGGATGTATTGCTCGCTGAAATTCTTGGCCCCCACGACATAGGCGGGCCGGTCCGCATCCCCATTCCCGCCCGAAAGCGGCACGAACGCCAGCAGCACCGCGAAAAGCAGCGCGCCGATCCCGCTCAGCACCATGGCCTTCGATCGGCGCGCGATCCCCCGCTCGATCAGGCCGAGCAGCGCATCGGTCACCAGCGCCAGCACCGCCGCCGCGCCGCACCCGACCAGCACCCGGACCCAGTTTTCCGTCTGCAGCCCGGAGAATATCAGATCGCCGAGGCTTGGCTGTCCCACCGTGGTGGCCAGCGTCGCGGTCCCGATGGTCCACACCGCCGCGGTCCGCAGGCCGGCAAGGATTACCGGCGCGCCCAGCGGCAATTCCACGCGCAGCAGCCTTTGCCGCGCGGTCATGCCGATGCCGTCCGCGGCCTGGCGCAGGACCGGGTCCAGCCCGGCAATCGCCGTCACCGCATTGCGCACGATCGGCAGCATCGCATAGATCGACAGCGCGAGAAGCGCGGGCAGGAACCCCAGCGCCGGAACCGCCCACCCCGTCGCCCGGCCAAGCAGCACGAGCGCGGGATAAAACAGCGCGAGCAGCGCCAGGCCCGGGATCGTCTGAAACACCCCGACAATGGCCAGCACCGGCGCGCGCAGCCGCGGGGCATGCGACGCCGCAATGGCGAGCGGCAACCCGATCCCCACCGCCAGCGCGATCGCCGCGAGGCTGAGCACCAGATGCGCCTGCAACAGGTCGGGCAGGTCGGCGAGCGCGCGGGACAGGGGCGCGGACATCGCCATCACCCCTCGCCCCGCATGGCGAGCAGGCGTTCCGCCTGCCGCAACGGTTCGGCGAGCAGTCCGCCCACGGTATCGTCATCCCGCATGGACAGCAGCTGTGCCGGCGTTCCGCATGCCGCGATCCGCCCGCCCCGCATGACCGCGATCCGGTCGGACAGCAGCATCGCCTCCCCCATGTCATGCGTGACCATCACCGTCGTCAGCCCCATCGTGTCGTGCAGCGCGCGATAGGCCCGGCCAAGATCGCCGCGCGTCACCGGGTCGAGCGCGCCGAACGGTTCGTCCATCAACACGATTTGCGGCTCTGCGGCCAGCGCGCGGGCAAAGCCGACCCGCTGCGCCTGCCCGCCCGAAAGCTGCGTCGCCATCCGCCCGGCCAGTTCGCGCGGCAACGCCACCATCTCGAGCAATTGCGCCACCCGCGCATCGCGTCCGGCCCGGTCCGCCCCCGTCAATGCGGGCACCAGCCATATGTTCTGCGCCACCGTCATGTGCGGAAACAGGCCGATATCCTGAAACACATAGCCGATGGAACGGCGCAGATCCGCCGCCGACCGGTCCTGTACCGGCGCACCGTCGATGAACACCGCGCCCGCATCGCATTCCACGAGCCGGTTCACGGTCTTGAGCAGCGTGGTCTTGCCCGAGCCCGACGGCCCGACCAGCGCCAGGAATTCGCCCCGCCCCACCGACACATCGACATCGCTGAGCGCGCGATGCCCGTCATAGGTAACCGTGACACCGCGCAGGGACAGCCGGGGAGAAGGTTCGGTCATGCCCCACCCTTCGCGCAGTGCGCCGCATCGTGCAAGCGCGGGATAAGCGCGCCGGTTGCGCCCCCGTATCGCGCGCATATCGCCCCGCACGCGGACGCATCATGGCCCGGCGTCGTCCTGCTCTGGTTCGAACGAAGCCGGCGAAGCCATGCGGGGCATCGTCACCGGGGCCGCCTGCCGCCTCGATGGCGAAACGATGGTTGCCGGCACGATTGCGGAGGCGCGCCAGCGCGGGGCCGGCGGCAGGCAAAATCGCGCAGTTGGTCCTGTCGCGCGCGGACAGAATACGGCCCGGCGTGACCCGCCCATGCCGGAATCGCTATCGCCCTCCACGATAAGGCGAAGCGGGCCGCACGCGCATCGACGCGCGGCCCGCTTCGCTCAGGATATGTCCGCGCGGATGCGTTTCTTGTCGATCTTGCCCACGCTGGTGCGCGGTAGCGCATCGCGCAGTTCCATCCGCTCGATCGCGGCATAGCGGCTGAGTAGGCCGTCCGCGATCGCCTGTTGCAGCGGTTCGTTCACCGTTTCGAGCGTGGGGGTCGCATCGCCACTGGCGACGATCACCGCCGCCGGCCTTTCGCCCCAGTGCGGATCCGGCACGCCGATCACGGCCACTTCCGCCACGCCCCTGGTCCCCGCGATCAGATCCTCGATCTCGAGCGAGGGGATCCATTCGCCGCCGCTCTTGATCACGTCCTTCAACCGGTCGCGGATCTGCACCCGGCCCATCGCATCGATGGTGGCGATGTCCTGTGTGTGCATCCACCCGCCCCGCCACAATTGCGCCGAGGCATCGGCATTGCCGACATACCCCTGCGTCAGCCAGGGCGCCCGCACGACCAGCTCGCCGCGCGCTACGCCGTCATGGGCGACGTCGTTCATGTCCTCGTCCACGACGCGGGCCGACACCAGCGGCACCGTGACGCCCGCCATGGTCATCACATGCGGGTCGAGCGGCTCGCTCTCGTCCCTGTATTGCGCAGCCCGCGACTGCGTCAGCATCGGGCCGGTTTCCGACATGCCGTAGCCCACATTGACGTTCATGCCGCGCGCGGTCGCGTCCTTCCACGTCGCCTCGGTCAGTGCGCTTCCGCCGATGATCATGGTCCATCCGGCGAGATCGACCTCGCTCTCTGCCGCGGCGCCCAGCACCATCTGCAGAATGGTGGGCACGCAATGGCTGAAGGTGACGCCATGCTCGCGGCGCAGGCGGCAGATCATGTCGGGCTCGTATTTCCCCGGATACACCTGCTTCACCCCGATCATCGTCGCGACATAGGGCAGGCACCAGGCATGCACGTGGAACATCGGCGTCAACGGCATGTAGACATCGTTGATGCCGAAACCGGGCCGGCGCGTCGTCCCGAACGGCGCGTTGGACGCAAGGGTGAGCAGGACGATCTGCCGGTGCGAATATTCCACGCCCTTGGGATCGCCGGTGGTCCCGGTGGTGTAGAAGGTGGTGGCGATCGCGTTTTCGTCGATGGGGCAGAACGCGAATGGCTCCTCCACCTGCGCGAGCAGCGCCTCATATTCGCTTACCGCATATGCGGGCAGGGCCGCGCCTGCGCTGTCCTCGTCCTCGTCGATGACGATGATCGCCTTCACGCCGGTAAGCGTGTCGCGCACCGCGTCGAGCAGGGGCAGGAAATCGCGGTGAACCACGATCACTTCGGTCTTTGCGTGGTTCAGCGTGTACTGAATCTGCGCGGTGGGCAGGCGCACGTTCACCGTCATCAGCACCGCGCCCATCATCGGCACCGCGAAATACGCCTCCAGGTAACGGTGGCTGTCCCAGTCCATGACGGCGACGGTCGTCCCCTCGCCCGCACCGTGGTCGGACAAGACGCGGGCGAGCCGGCCGATCCGCCCGCGCAGATCGCGATAGGTCATGGTGAGCCGGTCGCGATAGACGATCTCCTGCTCGGCGGAGGTCGCCAGCGCCGCATCGAGCAGATGCCCGATCGTCAGCGGAAAATCATAGGCCTCGTCCGCCCGGCTGGCATAGCGCAGCGCCATTGGTTCATTCTCCTCTCACATGCGGTCCGGGTGTTTTCATGCGCCCGGTCCCGCCTTTTCAATCATTCGCGCGAAATGCGCTTCGCCTGGGACAGCACCCATTGCGCGGTCTTGTCCGGCCAGGTCACGGGGATCATGTGCCCGCCCTCGATCACGGTCAGCTCGCCATTGGGGAGCGCATCGGCGGTGCGCGTTCCATGGAGCATCGGGTCGAGCAGCGTGTCGCCCTCCCCGAACAAGATGCCCACCGGCATCGTGATCTCGCCATAGCGCGGGGAAATCGCCTCCATGTCGTCCTTTGCATGGCACAGGTCGGACGACGCCGCCCGGAACGCGGAGGGACGCAGGGCCAGTGCCCCGCCGCCCCGCGTCGCAAAATCGGCAGGCGGCGTATCGGGGGAAAAGACGAAGCGTTGCTGCTCCTCCGCCCGGCGCAGCGACATCGGCGTTGCCAGCGTCCACGCCACCGCCTCGCGCTTTGTCGGCGAGGGAATGGCGAGATTGGCGAACACGCCCGGCTCGTCCACCGGCTGCGTCAGCGGGGCCAGCAGGGCCAGCCCGCCCACCGCATCCGGCGCGTGGAGCGCGAGCGCGAGCGACACCGCCCCGCCCATCGAATGCCCCACCACCAGCGGCCGGTCGAGATCGAGCGCGGCGATCACCTGCGCGATGATGGCGGCCTGAGCACGCAGCCCCTTGTCCTGCGCCCCGGTCCACGTGGAATAGCCGCATCCCGGCCGGTCGATGACGATGACCCGGTGATCCTTCACCAGCCGTTCGGCCAGCGCATAGGTGAGGTTGCGCATCTGTCCGTAAAGGCCGTGGATCATCACGATCGGCGGTCCGGAACCCATGTCGACATAATGAATGCGCGCATCGTTGACCCGGAGGAAGCGCCCGTCGCGCGGCACCATCTGTTCCGCCTTGCGCGCGGTCAGCGCGGTGAACCCGACAAGCCCCAGCCCGCCCAGCGCGGCCCCGCTCGCGGCCAGCGTGGCCATGCGTTTCACAAAACTCATGATTACAATCTCCGTCCCAGCAGGCGCCAGTATCCCACCGGCATGATGCGTTCGATCACGGACACGATTTTCGCGTCCTTCCCGACGAGAACGCGCGGACGCTGCGCTTCTATCCCGCGCGCAATGATTTCGCCCGCCTCCGCCGGATCCATGACGAGCGCCTTTTCGAACTTGCGCTTGTGCTTTTCCCGCGTTTCGGGGTCGACCCCCTCGCCGATGGTCGCATTGGCGGCGATATTGGTGCGCACGCCGCCGGGGTGCACCACCGTCAGGCCGACGGGCGAGCCTGCGGCCTCAAGCTCGTGGCGCAAGGCTTCGGAAAAACCGCGCACGGCGAATTTCGACGCGGCATAGGCGCTCTGCCCCGGCGGCGCGATCAGGCCGAACAGGCTCGACAGATTGACGATCCGCGCCTGCGCCCGTTGTTCAAGATGCGGCAGAAACGCACGCGTCATCGACACCACCCCCTCGAAATTGACCGCCATCACCCGGTCGAACTGCGCCGTGCTGATCTCGCCAAAACCGCCGCCCAGCGCGATGCCCGCATTGTTCACCACGATGTCGACCGCGCCATGCGCCGCGATGACCGCATCGGGAAGCGCGGCGACCGCGTCTCTGTCCGACACGTCGAGCACATGGACCGAATTCTGCACCGCATTGCCGACGAGCCGCGCCGTTTCGGACAATCCCGCCGCGTCCACATCGCACAGCGCGACATTGCACCCCCGCCGCGCCAGCGAGCGGGCCAGCGCCCGGCCGATCCCGCCGCCCGCACCGGTGATGACGGCGATCTTTCCGTCCAGATTCATGGGCCTGCTCATGCCTGATCCCCCGCCGTGCCATATTGCAATACGCCGTCGCGCGGCTTCCCCTTGCGGAAGGCGCGAAGGTCGCGAAAATAGTTCTGCTCCACGCGCCAGGGCGGCCGGCGCCCCTGCCGCGGGAGTATCCCCGCCGAACGTTGCAGATAGCCCGATTGCAGGTCGAGCATCGGTTCGTCCGACGCGTCGTCCGGCCCCGCGACGGGCTGCACGAAATCCGCCCCCGTGCCGTCCATGTGGTTCAGCAAACGCGCCACCAGCCGCGCGGTCAGGTCGCATTTCAACGTCCACGACGCATTGGTATAGCCCACCGCAAAGGCGAAATTGGGCACCCGGTCCAGCATCGCACCCTTATATACAAGCCGCGATCCGGGGGTCACGTCCTCTCCGTCGACGGCAATCGTCATGCCGCCCATCACCTTGAGCTTGAGCCCCGTCGCGGTCACAATCACGTCGGCGGGCACATGCCCGCCGGATGTCAGCACGATGCCATCGGCGTCGAACCGCGCGATCTCGTCCGTCACGATAGCGGCGGTCCCGGCATTCAGCGCCTCGAACAGATCGCCATCGGGCACGAGGCACAGCCGCTGGTCCCAGGGGTCGTAATCGGGGGTGAAGTGCCGCTCGATATCGAAATCGGGGCGGAGCGCGTCGCGCTGCATCGCCTTGACCCGGCGGCGCATCGCATCGGGGCGTTTGCGCGCGAAATTATAGAAGAACGTCGAAAGCCCGATATTCTTCCATCGAATGAGGAAATCGGCCAGTTTTTGCGGAAACACCCGGCGCAGCGCAGCGCCAACCCGGTCGCGCGAGGGCAAGGACACGATATAGCCCGGCGAGCGTTGCAGCATGGTGACCCGCCGCGCCCCGCGTCGGGCCAGGGCAGGCACCATCGTCACCGCCGTCGCGCCGGACCCGATGACCACGAAACGGCGGTCCTCGACCCTGATGTCCTCAGGCCAGAACTGCGGGTGCACGATGTCGCCTGTGAAGCGGTCCTCGTCTTCGAAATGCGGTCGGTGCGCCTCTTCGTAATCGTAATACCCGGCGCACAGGAACAGGAACCGGCATTCGATGCGCCCCGCCCCCGCCTCCGTTTCGTAGGTGACTTGCCAGCGGGCGGTCGCGCTCGACCATTCGGCGGCGATGACGCGATGGCCAAAGCGGACTTTCCGGTCGATGCCATATTCGCGCGCGGTGTCGCGGATATAGTCCAGAATATCCGCCCCGTCGGCAATCGCCTTGTCGCCGCGCCACGGGCGAAAGGGAAAACCCAGCGTCGTCATGTCGGAATCGGACCGGATGCCCGGATAGCGGAACAGGTCCCACGTACCGCCGATCGTGTCGCGCGCTTCGAAGATCGCCCAGCGGCTTCGCGGGCATTGGGTGATGAGCGCATGGGCCGCGCTGATCCCCGAAAGACCCCCGCCCACGATCAGAACGTCGAGCGTTTCGCACGCCTCCCCACCGGACTGCATGCCGCGGTCGGCCCCATCGGGCCGGTCATCGTCGCGGGGCGTCGGGGGGACAGCGGTCATGCCCCTGTTTGAAAACTCGGTACGCCGATGTCAAGCGGCGCGGCCGGCACTGCCGCGCCGGGCTGCGCCGCTTGAACACCCGGTTCAGGCAAGCGTGGCGAGATCGGCCGGATCGAACCCCTTCAAACCGTCCGCATCCCCTTTGTGGATACGGTTCGCCCAGTCGGGATTGCTGATGAGCGCGCGGCCCACCGCGATGAGGTCGAATTCCTCCCGCTCCATCCGCGCGACGAGATTTTCGACGCCGGTGCTCTGCGATTTTTCGCCGCCGAATGCCGCGATGAATTCGCCCGACAGCCCGACCGAGCCGACGCTGATCGTCGGGGCGCCGGTGATCTTCTTCGCCCACCCGGCAAAGTTCAGCCCGTCCTCGCCGTCGATCTCCGGGAATTCCGGTTCCCAGAACCGGCGCTGCGAGCAGTGGAGAATATCGGCGCCTGCATCGACCAGCGGGCCGAGCCACGCCTCCATCTCCTCCGGCGTGGTGGCGAGGCGGGCATCGTAATCCTGCTGTTTCCACTGGCTCACCCGGAGAATCAGCGGATAGCCGGGGCCGACCGCCTCGCGCATGGCGGCGACGATCTCGGCGGCAAAGCGCGAACGCTCGGCAATCGTGGGGCCATTGTACCGGTCCTGCCGCGCATTCGTGCCGGGCCAGAAGAATTCGTCCACGAGATAGCCGTGCGCACCGTGCAATTCGACCGTGTCGAAGCCCAGCCGCTTCGCATCCGCCGCCGCGCGGGCGAAGGCGGCGACCGTGTCGGCGACGTCTTCTTCCGTCATGGCCTTGCCGCGCGGCTTGCCGGGGGCGAGCAGGCCCGACGGGCTCTCCACCTCGGCATCGGGGTCCAGCCGGCGTTCCCCTTGGTCGCGCCGGTATGCCAGATCTGCGGCCCCATCTTCCCGCCCGCATCGTGCACCGTGTCGATCACCTCTTTCCATCCGGCGAGCGCGGCGTCGGAATGGAAGAGGGGAATATCCTTTTCATTGCGCGATGCCGGGCGGTCGATCACCGTCCCTTCGGACAGGATGAGCCCTACGCCCCCTTCGGCGCGGCGGCGGTAATATTCGGCATTGGCCGTGCCGGGGACGCCATCGGGCGCGGCGGTGCGCGTCATCGGCGCCATGACGATGCGATTGTCGAGCGACAGGCCCGCACGGTCGAAAGGCTGAAACAGGATATCGGTGACGGGGGAGGACATGGCGGCGGATACTCCGGAAAACTTACGGGGGGGGGCAGGACAGGTCCGAAAATTCGGATCGATCCGCCAGCTATGCCGCAAATGCGAAATTTCAAGGTTCCGGTATGTCGTTTTCATCCTTTGCGACGTCATGCGTCCCCGCCAGCCGCGCCGGCAGACGCGCGCGCAGCATGGCGACAAGCTGGCTGATCTTGGGCGAAAGATGCCGCCGCTGCGGATAGACGGCCCAGATCGGCTCGGGCGGCGGGGCCATGTCCTCCAGCAAGGGGATCAGCCGCCCCGCCGTCACATGGCGCCGGGCATAGAACGCCGGCAGCTGGCATATCCCCATCCCGTGCAGCGCAGCGTCGAGCACGGCCGCCCCGCTGTTGCAGCGCCACCGGCCCACCGGGCGCACCACCGCATCGCCGCGAAACCGCCACGCCCCCGATGACCCGCCGAGACAGGCGTGGTCCGAAAGCTCCGCCAGCGTGCGCGGATAGCCATGCGCCGCCAGATAGTCCGGCGCGCCACAGGTAATCAGCGCGCGTTCCGCCACCCGCGTCGCAATCAGGCGCGAATCGTTCAGCTGCCCTGTCCGAATGGCGATGTCGTACCCCTCGGCAATGAGGTCGATCACGTCATTGTCGAGATCGACCGTCACCGAAAGCGCCGGGAACCCCTGCGCGAATTCGCGCACCAGAGGCGCCACGAACTGTTCGCCCAGCGCGTAGGAGCAGGTGAGCCGCAATTCGCCGCGCGGTTCGCCGTCGCGGGTGATGGCGGCGATCGCCTCCTCCCGCTCGTCCACGATGCGGCGGCAATCCTCGAAAAATATGCGCCCCGTGTCGGTCAGGCGGAGCGAGCGCGTCGTGCGATGGAACAATTGCGCCTGCACCCGCATCTCCAGCCGGGCGACGGCGCGGCTCATATGCGTGACCGACGCACCGAATGCGCGGGCGCCGGCGGTAAAGCTGCCCGCCTGTGCGACCGCGACGAATTCCTCGATGCCGTCCCATCCGCCGATCATGGCCATTCGCCCATCGTCATTATAACCGTGCTGCGATAATCCTTTTCTCAAATGCCCCTTTATCACCATCCGGGGGGATCGCTACACTCGCGCGCAAAGCAGGAGATACCTTTATGAAAACCCGCGCCGCGGTTGCATTCGAAGCGAAAAAGCCCCTCGAAATCGTCGAGCTCGATCTCGAAGGTCCCAAAGAGGGCGAGGTCCTGGTCGAGATCATGGCGACCGGCCTGTGCCATACCGATGCCTACACGCTCGACGGGCTGGACGCCGAAGGGCTGTTCCCCAGCGTGCTCGGCCATGAAGGCGCCGGCATCGTGCGCGAGATCGGCGCCGGCGTCACCAGCGTGAAGCCCGACGACCATGTCATCCCGCTCTACACCCCCGAATGCCGGCAGTGCAAAATGTGCCTGTCGGGCAAGACCAACCTGTGCAGCGCCATCCGCGAAACGCAGGGCAAGGGGCTGATGCCCGACGGGACCAGCCGCTTTTCGTACAAGGGCGAGACGATCTACCACTACATGGGGTGTTCGACGTTCTCGAACTTTACCGTGCTGCCCGAAATCGCCGTTGCGAAAATCCGCGAGGACGCCCCGTTCAAGACGAGCTGCTATGTCGGGTGCGGCGTCACGACCGGCGTCGGCGCGGTGGTCAACACGGCCAAGGTGAAGCCCGGCGACAATGTCGTGGTTTTCGGCCTCGGCGGGATCGGATTGAACGTCATTCAGGGTGCGCGCATGGCGGGCGCAGACCGCATCGTCGGCGTCGACATCAACGGCGACAAGGAAGAATGGGGCCGCAAGTTCGGCATGACCGATTTCGTCAACCCCAAGGATGTCGGCAATGTCGTCGAACATCTCGTCAACATGCTCGACGGCGGGGCGGATTATTCGTTCGACTGCACCGGCAATACGAAGGTGATGCGCGACGCGCTCGAATGCTGTCACAAGGGGTGGGGCACCTCGATCATCATCGGCGTCGCCGAGGCAGGCGCCACGATCGAGACGCGCCCGTTTCAGCTCGTCACCGGGCGCAACTGGCGCGGGACCGCGTTCGGCGGGGCGAAGGGCCGGACCGACGTGCCCAAGATCGTCGACTGGTACATGAACGGCAAGATCGACATCGACCCGATGATCACCCACGTCCTCATGCTGGACGAGATCAACAAGGGTTTCGACCTGATGCATGCGGGCGAATCGATCCGCAGCGTCGTCGTCTACTGATCACTGGCGGTCCGTGCTCGCGACCTTTTTCGAATGGCGCATCCGTCCCGGCCGCGAAACGCAATTTCGCGAGGGCTGGGACGCGATGACGCGGCTGCTGTTGAAGGAGAACAGCCACGGCTCCGCGCTTTTCACCAATGAGGCCGGGCATTTCTGCGCCTTTGCACGGTGGCCCGACCGGGCGGCGCGCGACGCGGCCTTTGCCGCGCTGGCCGGAACCGAAATCGCCGCCGGGCCTTATGATGCCATGCGGGACGCCATGGAACGCGAGGTGCAGCGCATGGACCTCGACCTGGTTTCGGACCTGTGGTGCCCGCCGGCCCCCGACCCTGTGAATGGCCGGACCCCGTAAAAGGAGAGAATGCATGCTCAACCACGTGATGATCGGCACCAACGATATCGACAAGGCGAAGGCCTTCTATGAAAAGATCCTCGCCGTCGTCGGGTGCAAGGGCGGGATGGACAACACCGCCAACAGCGGACATCGCCGCGTGTTCTTCGCGCATGGCGGTTCCATGCTGGCCATCACGCAGCCGATCAATGACGAGCCTGCGACCACCGCGAACGGCATGACGATCGGCATCGCCTGCGATTCGCCGGAACAGGTGAAGGAACTGCACGATGTCGCCGTCGCCAACGGCGCGACCAGCATCGAAAACCCCCCGGGCAAGCGCGAGGCGAGCATGGGCACGATGTACCTGTCCTATTTCCGCGATCTCGACGGGCACAAGATCTGCGGCCTCCACCGCCCCTGATACCGACGCCGCGAGAAGGACCGAACCCATGGAAACCACAGCGCAGAACCGTTCGCACGGCGGCGTGCAAAGCGTCCACACCCATGCCAGCGCGGAAACGGGGACCGAAATGACATTCTCGGTCTTCGTGCCCGATCATGCGCCGGGCGCGAAACTGCCGGTGCTGTGGTATCTGTCGGGGCTGACCTGCACCCATGCCAATGTCACGGAAAAGGGCGAATATCGCGCCGCCTGCGCCGAACAGGGCATCATCTTCGTCGCGCCCGACACCTCGCCGCGCGGGGACGACGTGCCCGATGACGAGGCCTATGATTTCGGGAAAGGCGCCGGTTTCTACGTCGATGCGACCGAGCAGCCTTGGGCGCAGCATTACCGCATGCGGTCCTATCTGGAAACCGAGCTGCCCGCGGTGATCGGGGCGCATTTCCCCGCCGACATGGACCGGCAATCAATCACCGGCCATTCGATGGGCGGTCACGGCGCGCTGACCATGGCGCTGCGCGATCCGGCCCGGTTCCGTTCGGTCAGCGCATTTGCCCCCATCGTCGCGCCGCTGCAATGCCCGTGGGGGGACAAGGCGCTCACCCGCTATATCGGGGCGGACCGGGCGAAATGGCGCGAATACGATGCCGTCGCGCTGATCGAGGATGGCGCGCGCGTGCCCGAATTGCTGATCGAACAGGGGACGTCCGACGATTTCCTGGTCGAGCAGCTAAAGCCCGAATTGCTGCGGCAGGCCTGCAAGGATGCGGGCATTGCCGCCGATATCCGGATGCAGGAGGGCTACGACCACTCCTATTACTTCATCTCCACCTTCATGGCGGATCACGTCGCCTGGCACGCGGAGCGGTTGAAGGCCTAACGCCTCCGCGTCACCCGCGGCAGGCACCACCATGGCGTGCCGGGCGAAAGATGATGTTCGTGATGATAGCCGCCGAAGTGAAAGCAGGCGAGGAGCGAGCGCAGCATCGCGCCCCGCCCGCCCCCGCGCAGGCTGCGCGCGTTGTGATGGTCCGCGAAACCGTCGGCGCCGTGGCGATGCGGCAACCACGTGCCGAACACGAACAATTGCACCAGCGCCAGCACCGCCGGCACCGCCCAGAACGCCGCGATGTTCACCAGCCGCGCGCCCAGCGCCATGTAGAGCAGCGCGACGAGCGTGATCCGGACGATCTGCCCATGAGTGTAATAGCGGCCGAAGAACGCAGCAAACCACGGCAGCAGCGCATGCGGATTGCCGGCGTGGAAATCGGGATCCTCCGATGAGCCGGGCGCGGCATGGTGCCGGTGATGCGCGGGCAGCATCGCACGATAGGACAGCGCCGCATACGCACCCAGCGCAAACGTGCCGAGCGCATGCTGCACCCTGTCATGACCGGGCGCGAGCGAGCCGTGCATGCAATCATGCGCGATGATGAACAGCCCGACCGAGAGCCACGTCTGCACCGCGATGAGCAGCACGGCGAGAGGCGCGGTGCCCCATTGCCATTCCCACGCGAAGATCGCGCCGACATGAATGGCGAGCCACGCCGTAACGATCCCGGCGGCCAGCGCGATGCTGACCGCCGTATCGGGTATTGCGGAGAAACGAAGGACGAGGCGATGCGACATGGCCGGTGTCCTAGCACGGTTTCGCCGCGAAGGTGAGGCTTAGCCTTCTGCCTTTTTGTCGAGCGCGGCGGTCACCGATGCGGGCCAGGTCACGGGGAACTGCTGCTGCGGGTTGAAGGTGTTGCCCTGGTCGGCGGCTTCGGCAGCGGCGATTTCCTCCGCGCTCAAAAACTCGCTCGGCTCCAATGCGAACACGTCCAGCCCGCGCGTGATCTCGGTCGCGTAGATGCGTCCGTTGTACCAGTATGCAGACCAGTATCCGCCGGTCACCAGCTGATCCTCGTCAATGGGCCCGCGGTCGAAATAGGCAATCTCGAACGGGTTGGCGGGATCGGTGAAATCGACGACCGAGATGCCGCCCTGATACCAGGCCTGCACGAAGATATCGCGCCCCGGCACCGGAATGATCGAACCGTTGTGCGCGACGCAATTTTCCTTGTCCCCCTGCGGCGCGGGCAGCTTGTACAGGCTGCGGAATTCGAGCTGTCCATCCACGATTTCATAGATCGCGTCGGCGCCCCAGTTCTTCGGGTCGGAAGCGCGACAACGCGGGCGCCCGCCGCCGCCCCATTCGTCGGTGAACAGCACCTTCGTCCCGTCATTGTTGAACGTCGCGGAGTGCCAGTAGGCAAAGCCCTTGTCGACAACTTCGTCGATGCGCTTCGGCTTGCGCGGGTCGGAAATGTCGAAAATGATCCCGTTGCCCGAACATGCGCCCGCGGCGAGGTTCTTGGACGGGAACACGGTGATGTCGTGGCATTGGTCGGTGCGGCTGGTATCCTGCGTGTCGTCGCCATGGTCGCCTCCCTGCCACAGCCCGGCGAGCCGCCCGGTTTCCTCATCCGCGAAAACGGCGGGGCTGTCGACGATGCGCGCCTGCGACGGATCGGCAAGCGGGATCTCGATGACATCGATGCGGAACAGGGCCGTGCGATCGTCGCCCGGCACCTCCCCGATGCAACCGGCCAGCTCTTCCTCGTCCCGCACGCGCGAGGTGCCGGAGTTATAGACGATGAGCGCGTCCTTCGTCTGCGACACGACCGAATGGGTGTGCGACCCGCGGCAGGTCTGCACCTGTCCGACCTGCACCGGCTTCGTGATGTCCGAAATGTCGAAGATGCGCAGCCCGCGGAAGCGTTCGTCGCTGACCTTTCCGGACACGCCCTGCAATCCGCAATCCTTGCGGGCGCGCGTGTCCTGCACGCTCATCAGCAGCAGATCGCCGACGATCGACACGTCGCCCTGCCCGCCCGGACACACGACCGAACTGACCAGCACGGGCACGCCATCCTCGCTCAGGCGATAGGCGTTCCACCCGTGGTAATTGCCCGCGACCATCAAATCGCCGGCAAAGGCCATGTCGGTATTGGCAAAGGAGAGCAGCGGGCTGCGCGTGCCGAATTGCGGCTTGTCCGCTTCCTCGTCGCGGGGGTCGGAGGCGACGGCGGCGTCTGCGTCCTCCTCGCCGGTCTTTTTGGGTTTCAGCGGCTGCAACTCGCCCGGATTGGCGGGGTCGAAGAATCCGGCGGGTTTCGGCAGGCTGGTGACGAGGCGCAGGTTCTCGATCGCCTGCCCCGCATCGGTCAGCCCTGCGGTCAATGTCGCGCGCGGATCGTCCGACAGGCTGGCGAGGACGGCGTTCATCCGCTCGATCTCGGCGTTCTGGTCGTTCTTCACATCATCGGTGAATTCCAGCATGACCGGGTCATAGGCCGTGCCCGGCTGTTGCAGCAGCGCATCGACCATGTCGACCGCGCCTTCGTGGTGCGCGATCATGAGGGTGAGGAACTGCGCATCGAAATTCGCCCCGTTCGACGCGGCGAGCCGGGCCATCTGCTGCGGGCTGGCCATGCCTTTCATGTCGGTGTGGTGCGCATGGCCCATGCCGGCCATTTCAACAGGTTCGCCATGTTCGGCGAGCCAGTTGGTCATGAAGGCGATCTCGTCCGCCTGCCCTGCGTCGATGCGGCCCGCGACCGCGACGATCTCCTCCCGATTGGTGCGATCCGCGACGAGTGCGGCCATCTCGACCGCCTGCCGGTGGTGGGCGATCATCTGCTGCATGAAATCGACATCGGCGGGCGAATATTGCGCCCCTGCCAGCTGCCGGGCCTGCTCCGCCGAAAGATTGCGCGCACCGGCGCCGACGCCGCCGGGCTGCACGATCGGCGCCGTCTGCGCCATGGCCGGGGCGAACATCGGAACCGTGGCGAGCAGCATGGCCGGCAATGAAAGGCGAAAAACGGCAGGCGTGACGATCATGCGGATGGTTCCTTCACAAGAGCGGGTTTGCCGGCGATAGCCGGGAATGAGGGCGTGTCATAGGCGAGACGCTGGCGTTCGCGGTCCGGGTCGACGATTTCGAACACGCGGCTGCGGCGGCGCAGGCGGCCATCGGCCACGAGCTTCTTCACCGTACGGTTCACATGGACGGTGGAGGAGCCGAGGATGGTGCTGATCTCCTCCTGCGTCATCTGGACGGGCATCGGGTCGAAGCGCCCGAAGGTGCCATGCGTCTCGAAGCTGAGATCGAGGAGGACATGCATGAGCCCGTCATGGATGGCCCCGCTGATGAGGGTGCGGCTGCGCTGGCGCAGGCGCCATTGCCGCGACAGGTCGAGCCTGCGAAACGCCTCGGCCAGATGGGGATCGCGCTCCATCTCGCGCAGGACGGCGGCCGTGTCGAGCCGGGTGATCGTGGTCCCCGCCTTCAGCATGAGCGCATAGGGGAGCGCGGCGCGCAGGCTCTGCCTCCAGTTGCACACGCCGCCGCTGCCGAACATATCCTCGACATGGCGGCGCCCGTCGGGCAGCGTGGTGAAGCTGTAGGCGAGGCCTTCCTCGATATGCAGGAGCGGTTCCGCCATGCGTTCGGCAAAGGAAATCTGCGTATCGCGCTGCACCCGGCGGGTGTCGAGGATCGCGTCCGACAGGTTCCAGCGATGACCATCGGGAAGATGGGGCCGCATGCGCCGGTCCATGGCGAGCAGTCCGCCGCAATGCTTCCCGGCCTTTTCAAGCGAACCGAACGATCTGCTCACACCAATCCCTTTCATCCCGTTACATCTGTAATGGAGCGCGGGGCGGCGACAAGTCTAATTTCTCCTGTTTGCAGGCGCTTGCCAAATGCGGGGCGGACACGGATAGCGGCGGCGGTGCCGATGCGCAGGGGGACGGGAATGACACGGTGGAGGCAACGAGGCGGCAAGGCACCGGCATGGATCGCCATGGCCGCGATCCTGCTCGGCACGGGTGCGGTGGCTGCGTGTTCGCCGCTGCGCACATTCAACAGCCTCATGCCGAAGGACGGCGGCGCACGGCGGGTCGCGACCGGCATCCCCTATGGCGACGACCCGCGGCAAAGGCTCGACATCTATGCGCCCAGGGACAGCGCGCCGGGCGCGACCGCGAATGCCGGCGACCGCCCCGTGGTCGTGTTCTTCTACGGCGGGAGCTGGAGCAGCGGGACGCGGCGCGGCTATGATTTCGTGGGCCGGGCCCTTTCGGCGCAGGGTTTCGTGACCATCGTGCCCGATTACCGGCTGGTGCCGCAGGTGCGCTACCCCGCCTTTGTCGAGGATGGGGCCGCGGCGGTGCGCTGGGCGCGGGCGCATGCGGGCGAGTATGGCGGGGATGGGTCGCGCATCGTGCTCGCCGGCCATTCGGCAGGGGCGTATATCGCCGCGATGCTGGCGTTCGACGACCGCTGGCTTGGCGCCGACAGGGCGGCTGTGCGCGGTTTCGCAGGGCTTGCAGGACCCTATGATTTCGCGCCTTTCGATGTGGAGGCCAGCCGCGCCGCCTTTGGCCAGTGGCCCGATGCGGCCGAAACGCAGCCGGTCACCTGGGCCGGCGCGGGCGATCCGCCGGCGCTGCTCATGTTCGGGGCGAAGGACGAGACCGTGCTCCCCCGCAATAGCGAGGCGCTCGCGCAAAGGCTGCGCGCGGGCGGGGTTGCCGCGACCTTGCGGCGCTACGACGGCGTCGGCCATGTCGGCATCGTCACCAGCCTCGCCCGCCCGCTGCGCGGCAACAGCCCCGCACTGTCCGACATGGCCGCTTTCGTGCGCACCGTCGCCGGCCCGGCCAGCGGCGATGCGGCTCCGGGTGCTCCGGCAGCGGCTCAGCCCTTCGCCGCGTCCCCATCCCCTTCGGACCCGTCGGCATCGCGGCGCAGGTAGAGCGTCTGCGTCGGGAAGGCGACGCCGATATTCGCGGCATGCAGCCGGTCGTAAATGTCGAGCAGCAGCGCCTGACGAATGGCGAGGCTCTCGGCATAATCGCTCACCTCAATATAGGCGAACACCTCGATATCGAGCGAACTTGCGCCGAAATTCTTCAACCGCGCGCGCCAGTCGATCGCGACATGCTCGTTCTCCTGAAGCACGCTTTCGATGATGCGGATGCCATCGCGCAACTGCTCCGGCGTGAGCGCATATTCGAGGCCGATCGTCGGGTGGAACAGGAACTGGTCGCGGGCGGCGTAATTCTCGATCTGAAGCGAGCTGAAATCGCCATTGGGAATGGTCACCAGCGTCCGGTCCAGCGTGCGGATCCGGGTGGACCGCATGCCGATATCCTCCACCGTGCCGGTCACGTCGCCCACGCGGCAGAAATCGCCGACCTGCACCGGACGGTCGGCAATCACCATCACGCTGCCCACGAGATTTTCGATCGTCTTCTGCGCGCCGAGAGCGAGCGCCAGACCGCCGATGCCGAGTGCGGCGATCCCCGTCGTCACGTCGATGCCCAGCGTGTCGAGAATGGCCACCGTCGCGATGCCGAGCAGGATGATCTTCGCCGCGCGTCGCGCCAGCGTCACGACCGACACCGCCTGTCGACGCTCGGCCTTCTCCATCCGGTGGGTGAGCGTGCGCGCGATCGTGTCGATCAACCGCAGGGCGAACCAGGCGAGCGCCACCCACGCGGCAATGCCGATATAGCGCAGCGCCGTCTGACGCGCGATGATGGAGATGGAGGCGCCCCCGCCCCAAAGCTGAAACACGATTACCGCGAGCAGGAGCGCGAACGGCGGCAGCGCGGCATCGAGAAAACGATACAATCCGTTCGTATGCGGATCGGACAGCGCCGCGCGCAGCAGCCACAATATGGCCGCCGCGACGAGACGAAAGGCAATGAACAGGCCGAGGAACACGCCGATCACCATCAGCCAGTCGCCAATCGGCGCGCCCGCAATCGCCCAGCCGCCCTCGATCTCGTCGATATTGCTGTCGGTCAGCTGCAGATCGCGCGATTGCCCCTCCAGCGCGTCGACCGTTTCGGGGGCAATGCGCCACACCATCGCGCCATCCGCCGATTCCGACCGCATCAGGACGATCGGCGTGTTGTCCGCATCGCCCAGCGTGCCGATGCGTTCGCGGTCGGGCGGGAGGCCATCGTCGACGCGGCCCGCCGCATCGCTCGACAATTCGGAGAAGCTGCGCAGCTTGCCCCCGGCGTCAAGCGAGGCCTGCAATGTCGCGGCCAGCACCTGCGCATCCGATTCGCCGGCGGTGGTGTCGGCATTCTCGAAATCGAAATAGTGCGAGGCCTGCGCATAATCCTGTCCGGCGAGCGCACGGATCAGTTCGGTCACCGCATCGCGCGGCGTTTCGCGGCCATAGGGGTCGGGCGCCTGCTCGGCCGCTTCTTCGTCGCCCCCCGTCGCGGGCAGCAATTGCGCCTGCGCCATGTGCGGCATGGCCAACAGACACAGGATCGAGAACAGGAGAAATACAGGACGCAGGATCATGGACATGCGCGCCCCATCCTACACCCGCGCGCCGGGTTCAACCATGGAATGCCACGGATCCGCCGTGCAGAGGCAGAGATACGGCGGTTTCAGATATTGATCGAACCGACCGAACCGCCATCCACGTGCCAGTTCGCGCCCGTCACGAAGGACGCGCGCTCGCTGCACAGCATGGCGATGACCGCGGCGACTTCCGCAGGTTTCCCGCGCCGGCCGAGCACGAGATACGGGCGTTCTTCCTTGAGAAAGCTTGCGACGGCCTCGTCCTCGGACACGTCCATCTCGTCGGCGCGTTGTTCCATCATGCCGTCGGTCATCGGCGTTTCGATGAAGGCGGGCGCCACGCAATTGACCAGCATGCCCGAACCCGAATGCTGCATCGCCACGCTTTTCGCGAAGCTGACGAGCGCGCTTTTCGCGGAATTATAGACGGTTTCGTCGGGGTAGGGTTGCGCGACATTTTCGCTGGCGAGCATGACCACGCGCCCCCATCCGCGCTCCACCATGGGCGGGCACAGATGGCGGGCGAGGCGGACCGCCGACAGGAAATCGATGGCGAGCGCGTCGTGCCAGTCGTCCTCGCTCATCCGCAGGGGGTCGCCCTTGGCCCCGGTGACGCCGGCGGCATGGACCCAGATGTCGATCGTCCCCGCCTTCTCGGCGAGCGCATCGCATCCTTCCTTGCTCGACAGGTCGGCCACCGCCCGGTCCGCGCCGAACCGGTCGGCCACGGCATCAAGCCCATCTTCGTCCCGATCGGTCAGGAAGAGCGCGACACCTTCGTCATGCAGAAACCGCGCGGTTTCGCTGCCCAGCCCGCCGGACGCGCCGGTAATCAGCGCGCGCTTGCCCGCAATCATGAGATCCATGTCGGCTATCCTCGCAAGGCCGCAAAATAAGAAAAAGGGGCGCGCCGGTCGTGCGGCGCGCCCCCTTCGATCAATCATCAGCCCTTGGCGTTGGCCGAATCGTAATGGGCCCCGATGAACCAGGCATCCTTGTCGATGCCGCGGCTGATTTCGGTGAACAGGTCGGCGGTGTCCTCGTCGCCGGCTTCGCCCGCCGCGTCGATCGATTCGCGCAGCTTTGCGCCGAAGGCCACGAAACGCTTGGTCAGCGCCTCGACATGGTCCTTCTGATCCGAGATATCCTGCGGATAGGCTTCGAGCTCGCTTTTTTCCGCGACGGCCTGCGACGTGCCCGGCGTCTGCCCGCCGAGGATGATCGAACGCTCGGCAATGGTGTCGGTGCGCTCCAGCATGCGGTCCGCCACCTGATCCAGCAATTCGTGCAGGCCGATGAAGCTCGGCCCCTTGATGGTCCAGTGCGCCTGCTTCACCGCGAGCGTCAAATCGATCGAATCGGTCAGCCGCGCATTCAGCAGCGCGATCGAATTCTTGCGGGCATTGTCGTCGAGGCCGGCGGCATAGAATTGTGCCATGGGGGTATGTCTCCTTCGATTGGTTTTCATGGGGTCTGCGCCCTTTGACCAATCAACGGGTATCCCGCCGCTGCGTTCCGGATACGGGCCCAATACGGGCGACGATCACTCCACCGTGACGGATTTCGCGAGATTGCGCGGCTGATCCACGTCGGTCCCTTTGACGCAGGCCACGTGATAGGCCAGCAATTGCACCGGCACGGCATAGACCAGCGGCGCGATCAGCGGATGCACCTTCGGCATCTCGATCGTGGCGATGCACCCCTCGCCCGCCTCGGCCAGCCCTTCGGCATCGGAGATCAGCACGACCTTCCCGCCGCGGGCGCGGACCTCCTGCATGTTGGAGACGGTCTTTTCGAACAGCGGCCCGGACGGGGCCAGCACGATGATCGGCACGTCCTCGTCGATCAGGGCGATCGGCCCGTGCTTCATCTCTCCGCTGGCGTAGCCCTCGGCGTGGATATAGCTGATTTCCTTGAGCTTCAGCGCCCCTTCGAGCGCGAGCGGATAATCCGGCCCCCGCCCCATATAGAGCACGTCGCGCGCCGGCGCGATGAGATGCGCCATGGCGGCGATGTCGTCGTCATGGTCGAGCGCGGCATTGAGCGCGGCAGGCGCGCGCAGCAGATGATCGACGATCTCGCTTTCCCCCGCGGCATCGATGCGCCCGCGCACCTTCGCGAAATGCGCGGCCAGCGCGGCGAGCACGGCAAGCTGACACGTGAACGCCTTGGTGCTGGCGACGCCGATTTCCGGCCCGGCATGGGTGGGGAGCAACAGGTCCGCCTCCCGCGCCATGGTGCTCGTCGGCACGTTGACGACGACGGCGATCGTCTGCCCCGCCTCGCGGCAATGGCGCAGCGCGGCGAGCGTGTCGGCGGTTTCCCCGCTCTGCGATATGAACAGCGCGAGGCCGCCCTCCTCCAGCACCGGCTCGCGATAGCGGAATTCGGATGCGACATCGATGTCGACCGGCACGCGGGCGAATTGCTCGAACCAGTATTTCGCGACCATCGCGGCGTAAAAACTGGTGCCGCATGCCACGATCGTCACGCGATTGATCGCCGACAGGTCGAAATCGATCTGCGGCAGCGCCACCTCGCGTTCGAGCTGCCGGATATAGGAGGTCAGCGTCTGCGCGACGACGGTCGGCTGCTCGAAGATCTCCTTCTGCATGAAATGGCGGTAATTGCCCTTTTCCGTGGCCGCTGCGCTCGCCCCCGAAAGGGTGATGGCACGCTCCACCGGGCGGTTTTCATCGTCATAGACCTGCGCGCCGTCGCAGGTGACCACGACCCAGTCGCCCTCCTCCAGATAGGAGATCCGCTGCGTCAGCGGGGCCAGCGCCAGCGCGTCGGAACCGAGATAGGTTTCCCCCTCCCCATGGCCGAGCACGAGCGGCGAACCGCGCCGCGCCCCGATGATGAGATCGGGATGCCGCCGGAACGCGATGCCGAGCGCAAACGCACCGCGCAGCCTCGGCAGAACCTCGCGCACCGCGTCCTCGGGCGATGCGCCGGTCTCGACCTGTTCGGAGACGAGATGGGCGACGACCTCGCTGTCGGTTTCGCTTTCGAACACGCGGCCGCGTGCGATCATCTCCTCGCGCAGCGCCCGGAAATTCTCGATGATGCCGTTGTGGACGATGGCGACCTCGTCCGTGGCATGGGGGTGGGCGTTCGCCTCCGTCGGAGCGCCATGCGTCGCCCAGCGGGTGTGCGCGATGCCAACCTCGCCCGGCGCGGGACGATCGCGCAATTCGGCGACCAGATTGGCAAGCTTGCCCTCCGCCCGGCGGCGGATCATCGCGCCGTCGTGAAGCGTGCACAGCCCTGCGCTGTCATAGCCGCGATATTCCATGCGGCGCAGCCCGTCGACCAGCCGGTCGGCCACCGGCTCACGGCCTGCAATCCCGATAATTCCGCACATGGGCCTATCCGTCCTTCGCCTGGGCTTTCTTCTTTTTCTTCATCGCGTCATGGAATCGGTCGGCCCAGCCCGGCTTTACCAGCTGTTCGCCGCGCACCATGCGCAATTCGCCATCGCCGACGTCGCGGCTGACCGCACTCCCTGCGCCGACGATCGCGTCGGCCCCGATGGAAAGCGGCGCGATGAGCGCGCTGTTCGACCCGATGAAGGCGCGCGGCCCGATGGTGGTGCGATGCTTGAAATAGCCGTCATAGTTGCACGTGATGGTGCCCGCGCCGATATTGGCGCCCTCGCCCACCTCCGCATCGCCGAGATAGGTGAGGTGGCTGGCCTTCGCCCCCTTGCCCAGAACGGCCGCTTTCATCTCGACGAAATTGCCGACCTTCGCGCCTTCTTCCATGACCGTGCCGGGGCGGAGCCGGGCATAGGGTACGGCCACCGCGCCCTCGTGCAGGACCGCGCCTTCCAGATGGCTGAACGCGCGGACGGTCACATTGTCGTGGAGCACGACGCCGGGGCCGAACACCACGTTCGGCTCGATCGTGACGTCGCGGCCAAGCTTCGTGTCCCAGCTGAAGAACACGGTTTCGGGCGCGGGCATCGTCGTGCCCTGCTCCATCGCCTCCTCGCGGCGAAAGGCTTGCCACTGCGCCTCCGCGCTGGCGAGTTCGGCGCGGCTGTTGACGCCAGCGACCTCGCCCGGCCGGTCGGTTTCGACCACGGCACAGGTGCGCCCATCCCCGTTGGCGAGATTGACGATGTCGGTGAGGTAATATTCCCCTTGCGAATTGTCGTTGCCCACCCGGTCGAGCAGGGCGAACAGCTCATCGCCGCGCACCGCCATCACGCCCGAATTGCACAGCGTGCAGGCGCGTTCCTCCTCGCTCGCATCGCGATGTTCGACCATCTTTTCGATCCGCCCGTCGTCCGCCGCGATGATCCGGCCATAGGCGCGCGTCTGCGCCGGACGAAAGCCGAGCACCACGACCGCGGGCGTATCGGGGCCGTGCAACCGTTCGCGCATCGCCCGCATCGTGTCGGCCCGCACCAGCGGCACGTCGCCATAGAGGATGAGCACGTCGCCGGTGAACCCGCGCAGCGCCTCCTTCGCCTGCGCGACGGCGTGCCCGGTGCCGAGTTGCGGCTCCTGCACCGCATAATCCACGCTTTCGCCCAGGGCATCGTGCAATTGTTCGCGATATTCGCCCACGACCACGACGGTGCGCCGCGCCGCAAGCGAGGCCGCCGCATCCATCAGGTGGAGCAGCATAGGCCGTCCCGCGATCGGGTGCAGCACCTTGTGCCGATTGCTTTTCATGCGGGTTCCCTTGCCCGCGGCAAGGACGATCGTGGCCAGTTCGCTCATGGCGACGCCTTGCCAGCATTTGCGCATCGTTTCCATAGGCATCGGCCCGCTATCCGCGCACAATCCGCGCCCGGGCCGCCCCCGGCCCGCCCCCCGCCGGCGTCGGGCCACGCACACCGTCCCGGCAAGGCCCACCGCGCGCCATTGATTGCCGCGCCATCCGCGTATAGCGTCGCGCATTCATCGAAGAACGGAAAGCCGCCCCGCCGCCATGACCGCCCCCTCCATCCTTCTGGTCGAGGACGATCCCTCCCTGCGCGTGCTGACCATGCGCGCGTTGCAGCAGCACGGCTATCACGTGCGCGCCGCCGAAACCGGGGCGGAAATGTGGGTCGCGCTCGACAATGCGTAGGCCGATCTCATCGTGCTCGACATCATGCTTCCGGGGACGAGCGGCATCGAATTGCTGCGCCGCCTGCGCCGCGACAGCGACGTGCCCGTCATCTTCATCAGCGCGCGGGTGAGCGAGCCCGACAGGGTCATCGGCCTCGAACTGGGCGCCGACGATTACCTGCCCAAACCGTTCGGCACGCGCGAGTTGATCGCGCGCATCGGCGCCGTGCTGCGCCGCCATTCGGGCGAGGATCGCGGCACCGAGGAGCGCGTCAACGAGGCCCATTTCGACGGCTGGACGCTGTCCTTCGCGCGGCGCGAACTGCGCTCGCCCAGCGGCGCCATCGTCGACCTGACCTCGGCGGAATTCGACCTGCTCAGCGTGTTTCTCCACGAACCGCAGCGCGTCATCGGCCGCGAACGGCTGATCGAACTGTCGCGCAGCCGGCTCGGCAACAGTTCGGACCGCAGCGTGGACGTGCTCGTCAGCCGCCTGCGCCGCAAATTGTCGCGCGGGGACAAGGATGCGCCGATCGTCACCGTGCGCGGCGTCGGCTATCTGTTTTCCGAAGGCGTGACGCGCGGCTGATGCGCGGCTTGCCGTCGTTCGGCCTGCTGGGACGGTTGCTGGCGATTTTCCTGCTGGTGCTGGCGCTCGATTCGCTGGCCAATGCGTTCCTGTTCGAACGGGCGAACAATTTCTCCCTGCGCGAGGAGGACGCCGCGCGCATGGCCGAGCATCTCGTGATCGCGCATCGCGTGCTCGAACGCAACGCGCCCGCCGATCGCCCCGCCATCGCACGGGAGCTGAGCACCGAACGGTTCCGCATCGACTGGAGCGTGTCGCGGCAACGGGCGGCGCGCAGTTTCGAGCTCGACGCGCTGCGCGATCAGGTCGTGAACCTCGAACCGGAGCTTGCGGGGACGAACCTGCGCCTGCAACTGCCCGGCGTCGCGCAATCGGGCGATCTTGCCGGGTCCATGCTGCTGGACGACGGGACGCAGGTGTCGTTCCGCACCTACACCCGGCTCGCCCGGTCATTGAATATCGAGCGGATGGTGACCTTGTTGTTGCCGATCGGCCTGCTGGTGCTGCTCGCCGCGGTGCTGATGCGGGCGGCGCTGCGCCCGCTGCGCCGGCTGGTGGAGGCGAGCACGCGCGTCGGGGCCGGAGAACCGCGGCCCCTCGACGAGAGCGGGCCGGCGGAGATCCGCACGCTCATCAACGCCTTCAACGTGATGCAGGACCGCGTGCACCGCTCCATCCGCCGCAACGCCACGACCATGGCGGCCATCGGCCACGATCTGCGCACGCCGCTGTCCCGCCTGCGCATGCGGGTGGAGGATGCCGACATTCCCTATGCCGCGCGCCGCTCCATGCTGGCCGACGTGGACGAGATGAACGGCCTGCTCGCCTCGCTTCAGGATTATGCGAGCGGGACCGATACCCGCGTGTCGCGCGAACGCATCGACATCGCCGCCATGGTCGAAACACTGGTCGATGACGCGCTCGATACCGGGCGCAATGCGCGCTACATGGGGCCGGGCCATCTGGAGATCATGGCCCGCCCGGTGCCGATGCGGCGCGCGATTTCCAACCTCCTCGAAAACGCGCTGCATTACGGCGGCAATGCGATGGTCACCATCCGCATCACCGCGATGGAATACACCATTTCAGTGGAGGATGACGGCCCCGGCATCGACACGGAGCGACTGGCCGAGGCGATGAAGCCGTTCACCCGGCTCGACAATGCGCGGTCCCGCGACACGGCGGGGCTGGGCCTCGGCCTCGCCATCGTGAGCGACATCGTCGCGGCCGAAGGTGCGCGGCTCGTCATCCGCAACCGGCACGAGGGCGGCCTGCTCGCCAAGATCGTCCTGCCGCGCCGCACGCACGAGCCGAAACCGGCGCGCTGATCGCGGGCGGCAGGCCGGCCTTCGCAACAATTTGTTACAGGCGCGCCAAACATCGTCGGACGCGCCTCGCTATATCCGGTGGCAAGCCATAACAGCCATCAAGCGAAAGCGTGCCATCATGAACGAACTGATCGGACGGGTCTTCAATTTCGAGAAGACCAATTTCCCCAATCGCAGCGAGCTGTTCAACAAGCTGACCACCGACGGGCAGAGCCCGCAGGCGATGATCATCTCCTGCGCCGATTCGCGGATCGTGCCGGAACAGATCATGGAGGCCGACCCCGGCGACCTGTTCGTGTGCCGGAATGCGGGCAATATCGTGCCGCCTTATGTGACGCAGAACGGCGGCGTGTCCTCCACCATCGAATATGCGGTCGCGGCACTGGGCGTGACGGACATCATCGTGTGCGGCCATTCGGGTTGCGGCGCGATGACCGCGCTCGCCGGGGATCCCGCCGATCTCGACCCGATGCCCAGCGTTGCGGCATGGTTGAAGCACGCATCGGCGGCCCGTCATATCGTCGATGGCTGCAATCCCGAACTGTCGGGCGATGACCGCGTGCGCGAGGTCAGCCTCGCCAATGTGGAGGCGCAGCTTACCAATCTTCGCACCCACCCCACCGTCGCCACCGCCATCGCGCGCGGCGAGATGACGCTGCATGGGTGGTTCGTCGACATTCACGAGGGCCAGGTCCTCGGCCTCGACGGCCGGACGGGCGAATTCCGCCCGCTGCGCGCCGACGAGGATCTTCCCGTGGCCCTGCCCGCCCGCCGCCCCGCCATCGCGGAGCCCGCCGAATAGGCCGCATTTCGGCTGACGAGGCGCGAAAAGTTCTTTCCCTCGGTGCGCCGGCCCCCTTCTTATTGGCGCACCGCTCGCCCCGTCCCGCCGCCAACGGCAGGGCGGGGCGAATGTCATTCACGAGGCTTGCATCGTGCGGGCAAACGGGCATGTCGGTGCCCATGACCAATGCCGACACCATCCGTTTTTCCGTCGTCGGTTTCGATCTCGACGGAACCCTGCTCGACACCGTGCCCGATATTGCGGCCGCGTTGAACCATGCGCTCGATCACGCCGGTGTCGCGCCGCTGCCGCTTGCGGACATTCGCGGCATGGTCGGCGGCGGGGCGAAGAAACTGCTCGCCCGCGCGCTGTCCGAAACGGCGACCGGCACGCCGGACGCACAGGTCGATCCGGCGGTCCTGAACCCGCTCTACGATCGGTTGCTCGACCATTACCGGCACAATATCTGCGTCGATACGCGCATGTTCGACGGGCTGGAACCCGCGCTCGACGATCTGGCGCGGCGGGGCATCCGGCTCGGCGTGGCGACGAACAAGCTGGAATCGCTGGCGCGCGACCTGCTGCACCAGATCGGCCTCGCCGACAGGTTCGACGCCATCGTCGGCGGCGATACGCTCGGCACCGACCGGGCCAAGCCGAAGCCCGACATGCTGCATCATCTGGTGGAGCTATGCGGCGGCGGGCCGGCGGCCTTTGTGGGCGATTCGGTGTATGACACCGGTGCGGCCCGCGCCGCGGAACAGCCCTGCGTCGCGGTCAGCTTCGGCTATCGCGACGGGCCGGTCGCGGAGCTGAACGCCGATGCCGTCATCGACCATTACGACGCGCTGGTGCCGACGCTCGCCCGGCTTTGATCCGGCTCAGAAATCGATCTGCGCGCGCATGGCGATGACGTCCACGCCGTAATCACGGTTGCCCTGCGCATCGGGCAGCACCGATCCGGTATATTCCAGCCGCGCATAATTGGCGAGCAGGCGGGTAAAGGCCGTCGGCGTCCAGATGAGCGACAGCATGTAGCCATCCTGCGTGCCCCCGCGCACCCCCGCATCGGTAAGGTCGAGCCGGTCGTAGCGCGCATTGACCTGCCACGCGCCGATCCCGCCTTTCTCCAGCCCGTCGGTCGGGACCACGCGCTCGAACACGCCGCCCTTGTATCCGCGCCGGTCGGGGGTGAGGAAATAGCCGACTTCGACCGCCCCGCCAAAGAACGTCGGATCGGCAAGGCCCGGCCGCGATACGTGCTGCCAGAAGGTTTCGCCCATGACGTGGAGCCGCCCGAAAACCGCCGCACCTTCGAGGCCCATGCCCGTTTCCGAATCGGCGGAGATCGACCCCGTGCTGATGAAACGGGTGTCGCTGGGATGCTCGAACGGGCGCTGGCGGTAGGTGACGGCGGGGATGCTGTCGCCCAGATCGCGGTGATGGAACGAGCCGCCGACATGCCATTGCGTGTCGCCGATGCGCGGCATGTACACCGCGCGAAGGTCGACCCCGTGCGAATTATTGCCATCGTCGTTGAGCGCGGCGCTGTTGTCGGTGAACACACCCCCCTGAAGCAGGACGTCGCCGCGGGAATATTGCCCGCTCAACCCCACGCGCCGGATGAAGAAGAACGCATCGGTAAAGGCGGCGCGCTCGATGAAGCTGGTGTGCAGGCTGGAGGTCAGCTCCTCCAGCCCCTGCCACGGATTGTGCTGTCCCGCGATGATTTCGAGGTCGCCGGTTTCGTATCCGATCAACGCATCGGTCAGGAACACCTGATCGCCGGCGAAATCGACCTCCACCTTGTAGCCGAAGCCGCCCGGCACCTCGCCCTGCATGCCGAGCCGCACCCGGCGCGCCTCGCTGGTAAAGCCGGTGCCGTCATCCTCCACCCCGTCGGGCGCGGAGACATAGCCGACATCGTAATTGAGCTAGCCGCGCGGCTTGAAGCTCCACCCGCCCTCGCCGCTGATCTGCGGGCCGCCCTTCCATGCGACCGCCACGGCAGTGTCGCGGGCGGCGGGCGCGACCGGCACGGTCGGCGCGACACCCGGCGGCGTATCGACCGGCGCCTCGGCGGCGAGCTGCGTTTCGCCGCGATCGTCGTCGGCCTGCGCCTCGGCGAGGCGGGATTGCAGCGCATCCATGCGGGCGTTCATCGCCTGCATCTCGGCGCGCATCGCCTCGATCTCGCTGCGCAGGATGTCCACTTCGCTGTCCTGCGCGCACACAGGCGGCGCGGTCAGCGCAGTGGCGGTAGCGAGCAGGGCAATGAGCGGTCGTTTATGCATAGCGAGAGGCCTTCGATAGTCGAGAGCATCGCCGCTATGACGTTTTTGTTACAGAAATCTGACATTCATCCGACAGATTTTGTACCAACCGCCACGATCACTCGACGATCTTGAGCAATCTGCGCTCTATCACGGCCAGCACGCCGGGCAATTCGTGCCCGCGTTTCAGCACCTGTCCCGCCTCCCCGAAAAGCGTCCACATGCCCTGCCGACCGCGCAGCGACGGGCGCTTTTCCACGCGCATCTGCGGCCGTTCGGCGGCCCGGCGAAAGGCGGAGAAGCTGGCCGCGTCCTTGTCGAAATCCATCGCGTAATCGCGCCATTCGCCCGCCGCGACCATGCGTCCGTAAAGATCCATGATGCGCGACAATTCGATCCGTTCGAACCCGACCTGGCCGGCCTTGCCCAATGGAAGGGGGACGATATTGCTCATGCGCCGCAGCCTTCGATTCGCATGCGCTCGCGATTCATCCGTGGCCTGCCTCGTCGGTCCGTCTTGGCTCGGCGTCCTGCGTCTCGGCACCGGCGCGGCGCATCGCGGACAGCTCGGCACGAAGCGCGGCGATCTGTTCCTCAAGATCCTCGATCCGGGGGTTGATCGGCTCGCACGGATCCTTGCACGGGGTGCCGTAGGGGACGAATTCGCGCTGCCACGTTTCGACAGGGACCACCGTGGAGCGGGCCTTGATGCCGACCATGGTCGCCCCTTCGGGCACGTCGTCGGTCACCACCGCCGCGGCGCCGATCCGGGCGCGGCGGCCGACCGTCACCGGCCCGATGATCTGTGCGCCGGACCCAACGATCACCCCGTCGAGCAGGGTGGGATGCCGCTTGCCCGCCTTTCCGTTGGTGGGGTTCGTCCCGCCCAGCGTGACGCATTGGTAGATCGTGACATCGTCGCCGATCTCCGCGGTTTCGCCAATCACGCTGAACCCGTGGTCGATGAACAGATTGCGCCCGATCGTCGCACCGGGGTGAATGTCGATCCCGGTGAAGAACCGGGCGAGATGGTTGACGAAGCGCGCCGCGAAAAACAGCCCGCCATCGAAAAGCCAGTGCGACACGCGGTAGAGCCCCACCGCCAGCACGCCGGGATACAGCAGGATTTCCCAGCGCGAACGGGGCGCAGGGTCGCGGGCGCGAATGGAGTCCAGATAGGCAATCAGGCGTTCGAACATCGGCCCATTCTCTCATTTGCCGCGCAGGCTGGCAAGCGCGGGGCTATTTCGGCCCGTCCTGCACCGGCCCGCGCGGACGGGACAATGCCTCCCGCCAGATGGCCAGCGTGGCGGAACTCTTGCGTTCGAGGCTGATACGATCGATCCGCGCGACCAGTTCCTCGACACCCGCAAAGCTGCGGGTGCAGCGCGGAACCAGATAGGTGGTGGCCCCTTCGCCGAGGACAAGCCCCCTTTGCCGGGCATGCGCCTCGATCAGCGCGGCCAGCATCGCATCGTCCGGCTCCCCGATGGCGAGATTGAGCGCCGGGGAAAGCCTGCTGCGCAGATCGGGCAGGCGCACCGACCACACGTCGGGCACCGGGCGCCCGATGATCAGCAACGGGACATTGCCCGTCTGCGCCCGGTTCCAGGCGTGGAATATCTCCGCCTCGTCCGCGTCCTCGGCATCGTCGATGGCGTGCCCCTGCCCCGATTCCATGAACCACCGCGCGATCAGCGACCGCCCCGACCGCCGCGGCCCGGACAGCAATGCGGTGCGAAACGGCCAGTTCGCCGCATCCTGACACGCGCGCAGAACGGGCTCGTTCGCATTGCCGACGACGATGCGCTGCTCACCGTCGCCGGCGGCCAGCGGGAGGGGAATCTGACGGGCCAAGCGCGTGCCTACCGGCTGATCGAGAGCGCACCCGACCCTTGCGTCACGCGCCATCCCCGCGCCGAAAGCGACGCGGCGAGATCGGACAGATCGCCGGCATAGCCGACCCGCACGACTGACGTCCCGCCGATCGCCGTCGATCCGACCGTGGCGGATTGCACGCCCGGAACGCTGCGGATGGCGGAGAGGGCGCCGTCGAATGCGGCGGGGTCGGGCGTGGCGACCTGCACGGTGTAATTCGCGATCGCCGGCGTGCTGGGCGCAGGCTGCGGGCTGCTCGTGCCCTCGCCAGCGGAAGATCCGGCGGACGGTGCGGGCTGCGGTGCCTGCGACGGCGACGGTGCGGAGGGTGCGGCGGCCTGGCGCAGGTCGCGGGCGAGCGCCTCGAGCACGGCGGGATCGAGGGCCTGCTCCTGCATGTCGAGCGTATCGTCGACGCCGAGCCGCCCGGCCGCCAGCGCATTGGCATAGATCCGGTCGAGCCGCTGCGCCGCGCGCGCCAGCATGACCGGCAACGCCTCTTCGCTTTCCGCCGTCATGGTGAAGCTGCCGAGATAATCGTTTTCCGGCCCGAAGCGCGCGGTGAACGTGCCCTTCACCGGGCCGCCGGGATATTGCCGTTCGAGCCGCGCGACCGGGAACACGACGCTGCTCGCCCCGAATTCGTCGAGCACGACCCGCCACCAGCTACGGCTGCGCCGGACCATCTGCCCCGCATTGAGAATAAGCGATTCGTAGCCCGATCCACTCGGCCGGACATAATCGATGGGGCTTTGCGCGGTGCGGAATTCGGCCCATGCCCGCTGCCATGGCGTGCGCGTTTCGTACAGGGACGCCACGCCGCCTGAGAATGTGACCGGCACGACCAGCATCGGCGCCGAACGCGCCTGCGCCCCGCCGACCGACCCGAGGATCTCACCCGCCCGCGCCCGGTCGAAGATCACGCCGAGCCGCGCGACATAGCGGCGCGGGCCGATGCGTTCTTCCTCCACCACGACGGCGGACACCATCGACGCGATTCGCGAATCGGGAAGTTCGGGCGCTTCGGCCCCGCCGTTGGAGCGGGCGTAGAGCACGCCCCACGCCTTGCGCTGCGCCTCGCGCCAGCCGTTCTGCCGCGCGTCGGTCGCGTTTTTCCCCATGGTGTTGACGGTGATCCCGCCGATCTCGAAATCGCCGGTGCTGGCGATGGGCGGAATGCCGCGGTCGCCTTCGACCTGCGCGATGGCGCGCCACCCGATCAGGGCGAGCAGGACCACGCCCGCCATGACGAGCAAGAGCCGCCAGCCACGCAACGCACGCGTGCCAAGACCGGAAAATGCGGGGGTGGGGGCGGGAAAGGACAACATTTCGCGCCTCTTTGCCCAATGATGCGTGGAAATCCAAGCGCGAAAGCATTACCGGCGCAAACATGACCGACGAACGCAACGCCGCCCGCCCCGATGCCGCCCGCCCCGATGGCGCGGACGGCACGAACGAATCCTACAGCTATGCCAAGGCCGGCGTTTCCATCGCCGCGGGCAATGCGCTGGTAAAGGCGATCGGCCCGCTCGCGAAATCGACGGCGCGGCCCGGCGCCACATCGGAGCTGGGCGGGTTCGGCGGGTTCTTCGACCCGAAGGCGGCGGGATATTCCGATCCCCTGCTCGTCGCGGCAAACGACGGCGTGGGCACGAAGGTAAAGCTCGCCATCGACCATGACCGGCACGACCATATCGGCATCGATCTCGTCGCCATGTGCGTCAACGATCTGATCGTGCAGGGGGCCGAGCCGCTGTTCTTCCTCGATTATTTCGCGACCGGAAAGCTGGAAAACGACGTCGCGGTGCGAGTCGTCGCCGGCATCGCCGAGGGGTGCAAACAGGCCGGCTGCGCGCTGATCGGCGGGGAAACGGCGGAAATGCCGGGCATGTACGGGCCGGGCGATTACGATCTTGCGGGGTTCTGCGTCGGTGCGGTGGAACGCGGCGAACAGCTGACCGGGGACCGGGTCGCGGCGGGCGACGTGCTGCTCGGCCTTGCCTCGTCGGGCGTGCATTCCAACGGCTATTCGCTGGTCCGCCGGCTCGCCGCCGACAAGGGGTGGAAGCTCGACCGTCCGGCCCTCTTCGATCAGGATGTCCTGCTCATCGACGCGCTCATCGCGCCGACGCGGATTTATGTGAAGAGCCTGCTTGGTCCCGTGCGCGCGGCACGCATCCATGCGCTGGCGCATATCACGGGCGGAGGCCTGCTCGAAAACGTGCCGCGCGTCCTGCCCGAAGGGTTGCACGCGCGCATCGACGCCGACAGCTGGCCGCAGACGCGGTTGATGGCGTTCCTGCAGGCGCAGGGCAATATCGAACCCGAGGAGATGGCGCGCACCTTCAACTGCGGCATCGGCATGGTGCTGTCGGTGGCGCCGGACGAGGTGGAAAGCCTCACCGCCGATCTGAAGGCGGCGGGCGAAACCGTGCACCGCATCGGCGAGATCGTCGAGGGTCAGCGCGGCTGCACCGTGTCGGGCACGCACTGGGCCGCGCGGGAACCGTGGAGCGCCGTCCACGAGGCATGAGCCGCTGCTATTGCGGCTCGTCCTCGTCGACCTCCTGCGGAATCGCCTCGATCCCTTCCTCGCCGAGCGTATCGCGCAGGTAGATCTCGCGTATCCCGACAAACGCCACGACCAGCATCGCGGCGGAAAAGAACAGCCCGTAAATCCCGAACACCGCCCCCACGCCGAGGATCACGAACAGGGTCAGCGCCGGCGGGATCGACACGACCGAGCGCGTGACGAAGGGGGTGATGAGGTTCGTCTGTATCATCCGCACGGCGAAATAGACGACGAAGACGAGGCCGATCATCTGCCCCCCTTCGGGCGCGGCGAGCGCGAGCGTAGGCACCATCGCGGCCAGCGGTCCCACATAGGGCACGAATTCGGACAATCCGGCGAGCAGGCCGAGCATCGCCCACCCCTCGACCCCGATCAGCCACAGCCCGCCAGCCACCAGCAGCCCCATCGACGCCATGCACAGCAATTGCGCGACGAGCCACAGCCGGAGCGCAAGCGCGATCTCCTCGATCACGATGCCGACCTTTTCGCGCGCGGCGGGGGGCGTCATCACCACCAGCCCGCGCTTGTACACATCGGGGCTCGCGGCAAAGAACAATGCCCCCACCAGCACGATGATGGAATTGAGGAAGATCTCCACGACGCCAAAGCTCAGGCTGCCGAGCAATTCGCGAAACGCGGCGCCGTCGATCGCATCGCGCACCGCCGCCACCGCCGTCAGGCCGAGGGGCGTATCGTCGACATTGTCGGCAAGTTCGGCGAGGGCAGCGGGCAGTTCCGTGCCGAGATTGCGGATCTGATACCCGAATTGCGAGGCGAACAGCCAGATAATCAGCCCCACCACCGACAGCACCAGCAGGATGCCGAGGATGAGCGAGGCGCCCTCCCCCCGGATGCCGATACGCCGGAACAGCCGGGCGGCGGCATGGAACACCACCGCGCCCAGCACCGACCCGAACACGAGGATGAGCAGGCTCGCCGCGCGCCACACGATGAGCAGCGCCGCGCTGATGACCACGAGCCACGCGATCTTACGCAGGAAGGGCATGTCCTCGGGCCGGGGGGCGAATGGCGTGCGGATCATCGGTATGCGGCCTCTGGCTTGCGCACGGGCGTGGCGGCGCGGGCATGCAGCATATTGCCGCGCGGCGCCGCTGCGCATAGGTGTGGGCGTCTGATGATGATGATCCCTCGCTCTGCCGCGCGGCCGCTTCGCATGCGCCCGTCCTCCTATCCCATGCCCGCCCTCCCCCCGCAATGACAACCGTCACAAACGGGGGGCGAGCGCGCATCGGCGTGCTCATTTCGGGCAGCGGCACCAATATGGCGGCGCTGCTCTATGCCTCGCGCGCTGCGGATTGCCCGTTCGAGATCGCGGTCGTCGGGTCGAACCGTGCCGAGGCGCCGGGACTCGCGCTCGCCGCGGGCGAGGGGATCGACACCTTCGCCATCCCGCATGGCGGCATGACGCGCGCCGACCACGATGCGGCCATGGACGAACGGCTGCGCGGTGCGGGGTGCGATTATGTCGCGCTCGCCGGATATATGCGGATATTGAGCGCGGATTTCGTGGCCGGATGGGCCGGGCGCATGGTGAACATCCATCCCTCGCTCCTGCCGGCGTACAAGGGGCTCGACACCCATGCCCGCGCGATTGCCGCGGGCGATTCGCATGGCGGGTGCTCCGTCCACCTGGTGACGCCGGAGCTCGACGACGGGCCGGTGCTGGGCCAGACGCGGGTCGCGATCTTGCCGGGTGACGATGCGGGGTCGCTGGCCGCGCGCGTACTCATCGCGGAGCATCAGCTCTACGCGCGCTGTCTCGCCGCGTTGGTGCAGGCGGATCGCGCGCGGGCCGGGCGATGAGCGACATGCGCGATGCGCACCCACCACGCGATCCGCTCGCGCGCGGACGGTTGGCCGACCGGGCGAGCGATGCGCTGGCGGCGGCGTGGCGGCGCGGCTGGCTGCCCTATCCCACGCTCGACCCGGACGCGCTATGGGCAAAGGCGCGGCGCGGGTTTCCGACCGATTGCGAGAATTTCGGGCGCAGCGCCGCCGACGTCGCCGATTTTGCCGAACGGGTACGCCGCCTGACCGCCGCGCTGGAGGAGGAGGCCCGGCTCAATCCGCTGGGCCGGGCGATGGCGCATGGGCAGATCGTGCGGATCATGCGGCAGCATCTCGCGCTGGGAAGGCTGTGGCGCGACCGACCGGAGATGGCGCGCACCCCGATGGCGCCGCCGATCATCGTGGTGGGGCAGATGCGGTCCGGCACGACGCGCCTGCACCGCCTGCTCGCCGCCGATCCAGCCCTGTCGGCGACCCGGTTCTGCGACAGCTGGTCGCCGGTGCCGCAGACGCCCGATCTGCGTCCGCTGATGGGCGGGGTCATGCTCTGGATCGCGCGGCGGCTCGACCCGTGGATCGATTCGCTGCACCCCTTCGGCGCGGCACGGGTGGACGAGGAGCTGGGCTGGCTCACCACCGCATTGCTGCACCCCGCGCTCGAGGCGCAATGGCGCATCCCGTCCTTTTCGGCATGGAGCGAGGCGCGCGACCCCGCCCCGTGCTACCGCGAATTCGCCCGCATCCTCGCCAGTGATGCGGCGCATCGCGGCAATGCGGATCGCCCGCGGGTGTTGAAGGTCCCTCAATTCAGCGAAGACCTCGCCGCCGTCATGGCGACATTTCCCGACGCCCGCATCGTCACGATTGACCGCGCCCGCCGCGACGTCACGGCAAGCGCGGCCTCCCTCGTCGCGAACCAGATGATCGTGCAGTCGGACCATGTCGACCCGGCGTGGATCGGCGCGGAATGGACGCGCAAGGTCGCGCTGCGCGAGGCGCGGATGGAGGCGGCGTTGCAGCATTGGGACGGCCCGCTGGTGCGCCTGTCCTTTGCCGAGTTCAATGCCGACTGGCGCGCGGCGATCGGGCGGTGTTACGATGGGCTGGGACTGTCTCTGTCGGCACGGGCCGAGGCCGCGATGGCCGCCCGCATGAAACGCGCACGCCATTCGCCGCACCGGCGGCACCGCTACGACCCGGCGGATTTCGGCCTTCCGCGCGCGGGCACGGCGCGCTGAACCGAAAAAGGCCGCCCCGGTGACGGAGCGGCCTTTCAATCGTCGAAACCGCGCGGGCGATCAGCCGACGATTTCGTTCTCGTCGAAGAAGAAGGCGATCTCGGTCTTGGCGTTTTCTTCGCTGTCCGAACCGTGGACCGAATTGGCTTCGATCGATTCGGCATAGGCCTTGCGGATCGTACCTTCGTCCGCGTCGGCGGGGTTGGTCGCGCCCATGACGTCACGGTTGCGCTTCACCGCATCCTCGCCTTCGAGCACCTGGACCACGACCGGGCCGCTGATCATGAAATCGACCAGCTCGCCATAGAACGGGCGTTCCTTGTGCACGGCATAGAAGCCCTCGGCCTGTTCCTTGGTCATCTGGATGCGCTTCGACGCGACGACGCGCAGGCCGGCATCCTCCAGCATTTTCGTGACGGCGCCGGTCAGGTTGCGGCGGGTGGCGTCGGGCTTGATGATCGAAAAGGTGCGCGTGGCAGCCATGGGTATATCCTTTTGCAGAATCGAAATGAAATTACGCGAATGGGTTGCGCGCGCCCCTAGCGGGGAGCGGCGCCACGGGCAAGTGCGCAGGGCAAAACGGGCCTCACCCCATTTCGCGCCAGCCGCCCTCCTCCTGTTTCCAGTAATGCCGCTCGACCCCTTCGCGGGATTTGAGCGAACGCCAGGTGTCGCGCGCCGCGTCGATCGCGCTTTCGTCGAAGAACAGCATCGCGCGCTCGAACCCGTCGGTCTCCCGCCATTGCCCATCGGCGAACCCGACGACCTGCGCGCCATTGGCCGCATCGACCCTGTCGGAAAGGAGCAGCGGTTGCCGCGCATCGGCCGCGCCGCCCGCCTCCCCATGGGCGAGAAAGCCGGGCGCATTCCAAAGCGCCTGCGACACTGCGTCGCGCTGATCCGCATGGCCGCTCACGATCAGCATGCGCAGATCGCGGGCAAGCGCCTTGGGCGCGATTTCGGCGATGGCCTGCGGGGCGGGATCGCGGGTCAGATGGTAGAAATCGACGCGCATGTCCCGCCCCTTCCGGTCGTTCAGCCTTCCGCCGTGTCGCGCACGAACCGGTCGATCAGCCGCACGGCGAACCCGGTCGCGCCCTTGTCCCAGGTCGCGCCGGCCTTGTCCGCCCACACCATGCCGGCGATGTCGATATGCGCCCAGGGGGTGTCGTTTTCGATAAAGCGTTGCAGGAATTGCGCCGCGGTGATCGACCCGGCGCCGCGCGGGCCGACATTGCGGATGTCGGCGATCGGCGAATCGATCAGCCTGTCATACGCATCGTTCACCGGCAGGCGCCAGATCTTGTCGCCCACGGCCTGCCCCGCCGCGGTCAGCTCGCCCGCCAGCGTGTCGTCATTGCTGAACAACCCGGCGTGTTCATTGCCCAGCGTGATGATGATCGCCCCGGTCAGCGTGGCGAGATCGACGATACGCGAAGGTTTGAACGTCTGCTGCGTCCAGGTCAGCGAATCGGAGAGCACGAGGCGCCCTTCGGCGTCGGTATTGATGACCTCGACCGTCTGCCCACTCATCGTGGTGACGACGTCGCTCGGCCGCTGCGCATTGCCGTCGGGCATGTTCTCGGCAAGGCCGCAGATGCCGACGACATTGGCCTTCGCCTTGCGCCCCGCCACGGCCAGCATCGCGCCCGCGACCGCGCCGGCGCCGCCCATGTCCCACTTCATGTCTTCCATGCCGGCGCCGGGCTTGATCGAAATACCGCCCGAATCGAAGGTTACGCCCTTGCCGACGAACGCGATGGGCGCCTCGTCGCCGCCACCCTTCCAGTGCATGGCGATGATGCGCGGCGGGCGGGCCGAACCCTGCCCCACGCCGAGGATGGCGCCCATGCCCATCCGCTTCATGTCTTCATCGGTGAGCACGGTGATCTCGACGCCTGTGCCCGCGAACCGTTCGCGGCACCGTTCGACGAAGCTTTCGGGATAGATGATGTTCGCAGGTTCGGTGACCAGCTCGCGCGTGAATTCGACACCGGCGGCGACGGCGGCGGCATCGTCGTTCCATGCCGCCTCGGTCCCGTCGGGCGCGTTGACGGCGACGATCTCGGTGAGCGAAACCTTCTGCTCGTCCTTCATCTTCGTGCGATATTTGTCCCAGCGGAACGCGCGCAGCCGTGCGCCGGTCAGCACCGCCGCCGCATCCTGCGCACCCAGCGAGCCGGTGCCGAAATCGATGGCCAGCATGCTCTCACCGGAGGTCAGATATTTCGCGACCAGTGCCGCGCCCGCCTTTTCGAGGGCCGCCTGACGGTCCTTCGCATCGGGCTTGCCCGCGCCGGCCAGCACGGTGCGGCGGGTCTTGCCACCCGCCTCGCCGAACCCTTCGAAGACCTGCCCCGCCTTGCCGGTAAAGCGGCTGATGCCGGCGCCGTCCTTGAGCGATGCGGGCAGGTCGCCCGGCAGGGTATCGGTATCGACGATATAGGCGACGGTGCGCGCATCATTGGGGATGGCGCTTTCGAAACGGGTTTTCATGGCAGCTCCTGCGGGCTTTATGTTCTGTTCTGGTCGCGGCCCGGCGCCCATGCCGTTTGCATATGCGCAGGGGCCGCGTGATCGTGGATTGCAGTTAAGGATCGTCGGTGCGATAGGCAAGCCATGCCGCCCCGCGCCGACCCTGTGACGACACCGTTTGACCGCACTGCCGCCCCGGACCGATCGCCGGTTCGGGCATCCCTTTGCGCGCGCCACTGGCTGGCCGCGGCGTCGCTGGGCGCGATGATCGTATGCGCGGCGCCGGCATGGGCGCAGGCGACCGGCCCCGATGCACCGCAATTCTGGGACGAAGGCGACCCGGACAACCAGCCGGAAATCGACGAGAATCGCCCCGATGGCGCCGCGCCCGGCGACGACCGCTGGTACGTCCCCACGTTCGAGCTGGACGAACCGGCCGACGGCACGGTGGGTTTCGCCGCCGACGAATTGCAATACGATACCGATCAGCAAATCGTCACCGCCAGCGGCAATGTCCTGCTCCGCCGGGGTCGCCAAGAAGTGCGCGCCGATACGGTGGAATGGAACCGGGCGAACGGCGCGATCGTCGCTGTCGGCAATGTGCGGTCGGTCGACGATGGCGGCAATGTCCTTTACACCGACCGCATCGCCCTGACCGAGGAATTGCGGGCGGGTGCGCTTGAAAACCTGCTCATCGTGCTGGGCGAAGGGGGGCGGCTGGCCGCGCGTTCGGGCACCCGCGCCGACGATGGCAGCATCACGCTCGAGTCCACGAATTACACCGCCTGCGCGATCGAGACGGGCGACGGATGCCCCAAACGGCCAAGCTGGCGCATCACCGCGCGGCAGGTGCATTACGATCCCGCCACGCAGAAGATCGATTTCGACGGGGCGCGGCTCGTCCTGTTCGACACGGTGGCGCTCCCGCTGCCGACACTGTCCATCCTGGCGGCGGACCGCGCGGTGTCCGGCATCACCAGCCCGAATCTGCGCTTCACCCAATCGAACGGGGTGCAGGTTTCCGCCGCCTATTACATGCGGATCGCTCCCAATCGGGAGCTGACGCTGGGTGCGAACGTCTATTCCGACGTGTTGCCGATGGTGTCGGCCCGCTATCGCGCCCTGACCGAAAAGGGCGCGTATCAGGTCACCGGATACGCGACGAGCAGTTCGCGCGTGCCGGTCGGCAACAACCCTACCCGCACGGAACAGGAATCATTTCGCGGCTATCTCGACGGGAACGGGCGCTATAACCTGAACGAGAACCTCTCGGTCACGGGTTCGGTGCGCGTCACGACCGACCGCACGTTCCTGCGCCGCTATGACATCAGCCGGGACGACCGGCTCCGCTCGACCGTGTCGCTGCGCCGGATCGACGACGACAGCTTTTTCGAATTCACCGGCTGGGGGGCGCAGACGCTGCGCTTCGGTGACGATCAGGGGCAGGTCCCCTTCGCGCTCCCGCTCATCGATTATCGCCGCCGGGTGGACGATCCGCTGCTGGGCGGGCGGATCATGCTGCAGGCGAACTCGCTCGCGCTCGTCCGCACCGACGGGCAGGATACGCAGCGCGCCTTTGCCGGCGCGACGTGGAGCCGGCACGCGGTCACCCCCTGGGGACAGCAGGTGACGGCGACGGCCTTGCTGCGCGGCGATGTCTATCATTCGGATGAGAACGACCGCAGCACGATCCTCCAATATCGCGGCGATCCGGGCTGGCACGGGCGCGGGATCGCGCTCGGTGCGGTGGACGTGAAATGGCCGCTCACCGGCGGGCTGTTCGGCGGGCAGCAGGTGCTGACCCCGCGGGTGCAGCTCGTCGCGGCGCCGCAATTTCGCAACAGCGTCATTCCGAACGAGGATCCGCGCGCGATCGACCTTGAGGATTCCAATCTCTTCGCGCTCAACCGCTTTCCCGGCTATGACCGGGTGGAGGACGGGACGCGCTTCACCTACGGGCTGGACTGGCGCTGGACCCGGCCGGACTGGCGCGCGCTGGCGACCATCGGGCAAAGCTATCGCATCACGCGCGACGATACGCTGCTCCCCGACGGCACGGGGCTGGTCAATCGCACCTCGGACGTGGTCGGGCGCGCCGAATTGCGGTTCCGCGATTTCGTGAAGGCGGCCTATCGCTTTCGCATCGACAAGGACAATCTCGCCTTTCGCCGCAACGAATGGGATCTCACCGTCGGGACGCGCGAAACCTATGCGGAAATCGGCTATCTCAAGCTCGATCGCAACATCCCCGCCGTGCTGGAGGATTTGCAGGACCGCGAGGAATTGCGCCTCGCCGGGCGCTATGCCTTCGCGAGCTACTGGTCGGTGTTCGGATCGACCGTCATCAACCTCACCGATCAGGCGATCAATCCGCAATTCGCCTCCGACGGGTTCGAGGCGTTGCGCACGCGGCTCGGCGTTGCCTATGACGATGAGTGCCTGCAATTCGCGGTCACGTGGCGCTACGACAATTTCGAATCGGGCGACGTACAGCGCGGCAGCACGTTCCTGTTCGATTTCGCGCTGCGCAATTTCGGCCTGTGAGCGTCAACGCGCGATGAGGAACGCGCGATGACGGGCGATATACGCCGCGGGCCTGTTCACCCCGGGTGAAAGCGGCTATCGCCCGGCGGAAGGGGCGGTTCACTCATGCGCCGTTCACCGCCGGCGCGGCAAATGACGGCAGATAGGGGCCGGCCCATGGGGCGGCGAAACGACAGAATGGACATGATGAGCAACAGTTCTTCCTTGCCGAAAAAAACGGGACCGATGGGCATCGGCCTGCGCGCCCTTTCCCGCACCGCCTGCGCGCTGGGCGCGATGGCGCTCACGGTGACGCCGGTGCTGGCGCAGGTCGCCTCCGACGCGGCGCAGGCCGCCAATCGCGAGGATCCCGGCGCGACGCAGCCGCTCGACATTCCCGCACAGCCGCAGGTTTTCACCAGCGGCGACACCGGCGGCGGGTTCCGCGGCGCGACGGCAATCGTCAATGGCGACATCATCACCGGCACCGATATCGACCACCGGCTCGCCATCGTGCTGGCCGCGAATGAAACGGAGCTTTCGCCCGAGGACCGGCAACGCCTGCGCGCACAGATTCAGACGAACCTGATCGACGAAACGCTACAGATTCAGGAAGCGACCGCATCCGAGGTCCCGGTGTCCGACGCCGAGGTGGAGGCGACCTACAACCGCGTGTCGCAGCAGAATTTCAACCTGACCCCGGCGGAGCTGGATGCCTATCTGGAATCCATCGGCTCCTCCCCCCGTTCGATGAAGCAGCAGATCCGCGGCGAACTCGCGTGGCAGCGCCTCCTGCGCCGCAATATCGCGCCCTTCATCAACGTGTCGGAAGAAGAGGTTCAGGAACGGCTCGACCGGCTCGAGGCGGACAAGGGGACCGAGGAATATCGCGTCGGCGAAATTTTCCTTTCGGCAACCAGCGAAAACGCCGCCGCCGTCGAACAGCGCGCGCAGCAGGTGATGCAGCAGATTCAGCAGGGCGGCAGTTTCGTCGCCTACGCGCGTCAGTATTCGGAGGCCTCGACCGCGGCAGTCGGCGGCGACCTCGGCTGGGTCCGGCTCGGCACGCTGCCGCCCGAACTCGCCCGCACCGCAGCGCAGATGCAGCAGGGGCAGCTCGTCGGGCCGATCCCGCTGACGGGCGGCTATTCCATCCTCTATCTCATCGACAAGCGCCAGGTGCTCGTCTCCGATCCGAAGGATGCGCTGCTCTCGCTGAAGCAGATTTCGATCGCCTTCCCCGCCGGCATTTCGCAGGACGAAGCGGCGGCGCGGGCCGAACGGTTCTCCGAAGGGGTGCAGAATCTCGGCGGTTGCGGCGGCGTCGATGCCGCGGCGGCACAGCTGGGCGCCGAGGTCGTGTCGAATGACAATGTCCGCGTGCGCGATCTTCCCGCCCCGTTGCAGGATACGATGATGACCCTCCCGCCGGGCGGCGTGACGCAGCCCTTCGGCTCGGTCGAGGAAGGCGTGCGTGTGCTGATGCTGTGCGGGCGGAGCGAGCCGACCGCCGCGTCCGGCCCAGATTTCGATCAGCTCATGTCGCAGATCGAGGACGAGCGCATCAACAAGCGGGCGCAGATCTATCTGCGCGACCTGCGCCGCGATGCCGTCATCGAATATAACTGATCCGCGCACGTGACGCCGCGCATGCGCCCTCTGGTGGCCTCCGTCGGCGATCCGGCGGGCGTGGGGCCGCAATTGCTCGCGCAGGCGTTCTGCGACCGCGCGGCGCAGGGTCTCCCGCCCTTTGCCATCGTCGGTAGCGCGCAATTGATGCGCGGCGTCGCGGCGCATCACGGGCTGGCGGTCGACATCGCACCCATCGCCAGCCTGTCCGACATGGACGCGGCGGGCGATGCGATGCCGGTGCTGGACCTTGGCGACGTCCCCTACCGCCCCGGCCATCCGGACCGCGATGGCGCAAGCCTCGCCCTCGCCGCGTTGGGGGAGGCCGCGCGGCTGACCGTCACGGGCGAGGCATCGGCGCTGATCACAGGGCCGATCGCGAAGGCAGCGTTGCAGGATGTCGGTTTCGCCCACCCCGGACAGACCGAATTCGTCGCCGAGGCCTGCGGCGTACCGGCCGAAGACGCGGTGATGATGCTGGCCGGGCCGTCGCTGCGCGTGGTGCCGCTGACCGTGCATGTCCCGCTGTGCGAGGTGCCGGGACGGCTGAGCGCGGCGCTGATCGAGAAGCGGATCGCCATTGCCGCCGCCGCGCTCACCCGCGATTTCGGCATTGCCGCGCCGCGCATCGCGGTCGCCGGGCTCAACCCCCATGCCGGGGAGAACGGACGCATGGGCGACGAGGAAGCGCGCATCATCGCCCCCGCCATCGCCGCGCTGCGCGAGGCGGGAATGACCATCACCGGCCCGCATCCGGGCGATGCGATGTTCCACGCCGCCGCGCGCGCAGGCTATGATCTCGCCGCGTGCATGTATCACGATCAGGCGCTGATCCCGCTCAAGGTGCTCGATTTCGATGCCGGGGTGAATGTCACCCTCGGCCTTCCGATCGTGCGCACCTCGCCCGACCACGGCACGGCCTTTGGCATCGCGGGCACCGATGCGGCGCACGCCGGCCCGACCATCGCCGCGATCCGCATGGCCCACGAATGCGCCCTTCGCCGGCTGGCCGCGTGACGCAGACCCTTCCGCCCATCCGCGAAACGATCGCGCGGCACGGTTTGTCGGCGAGCAAGGCACTGGGTCAGAATTTCCTGCTCGACGAACAATTGCTCGACCGTATTGCGGCGATACCGGGCGATCTTGCCGGGCGCGACGTGCTGGAAGTCGGGCCGGGGCCCGGCGGGCTGACGCGCGCGTTGTTGCGGGCGGGCGCGCAGGTCACGGCGATCGAGATGGACCGCCGCTGCCTCCCCGCGCTTGCCGAGTTGCAGGATGCGTTTCCCGGACAGCTCCGCGTGATCGAGGGGGATGCCATGGCCATCGACCCGGCAACGCTCTTTCCCGGTCCCTATGCGATTTTGTCGAACCTGCCCTATAATGTCGGCACCGCGCTGTTCACGGGCTGGATGGGGCAGGAGGAGTGGCCGCCGCAATGGACCTCGCTCACCCTGATGTTTCAGCAGGAAGTCGCGCAGCGCATCGTCGCCGAACCGGACACGGGCGCCTATGGCCGGTTGTCGGTGCTGGCCGGATGGAGGGCGCGCGCGAAAATCGCGATGAAGGTGCACCGAAGCGCGTTTACCCCGCCGCCCAAGGTGATGAGCGCGATCGTCCATGTCACCCCTGCCGATGCGCCGCCGGGCGTATCGATGCGCGTGCTCGCCCGCGTGACGGAGGCGGCCTTCGGCCAGCGGCGCAAGATGCTGCGCCAGAGTTTGAAGGGTATGCCGGGCGCCTTGGCAGCGCTCGACACGCTTGCCATCGATGCGCAGCGGCGCGCCGAAACGCTCACCCTCGCGGAATTCACCGCGATCGCGCGCGCACTGTCGTGATGCACGCCATCCGCGCCTGATCCGGGGGCGCGCCTGCTCCGGGCGCGCGCCTGATGCAACCACACTGGCCAATTCCCTCTGCGCGGCTTAGGAGTTGGTCGCATATGAAAGCAGCATCACTCAATCCGACCGAAGCCGCGCTTCTGGACACCATCGACGCCTCCGCCATGCTGGACCGCACATTGGCATGGAGCCGGATCAACACCGGCACCGCCAATCTGGACGGCCTCGCGCATCAGGCGGACCTTCTCGCCGAGGCGTTTTCCCAATTGCCGGGCGATGTCACGATGATCGCGCCCGACCCCGTCATCGCCATCGCCCCCGACGGCCGCGAGGAAGAGGTGCAGCGCGGGCGCCACATGGTCCTCTCCGTCCGGCCCGATGCGGCGCGGCGCGTCCTCCTCACCGGGCACATGGACACGGTGTTTCCCGCCGATTCCGCGTTTCAGGATATTGCCGAGCTGGAACCCGGCGTGCTTAACGGTCCCGGCCTTGCCGACATGAAGGGCGGGCTGTGCGTGATACTGGAAGCCTTGAAAGCGTTCGAGAGCGGCGCCGATGCGGACCGGCTCGGCTATGACGTGATGATCAATTCGGACGAGGAAACGGGAAGCGCGGGGAGTGCCGCGCTCATCGACCGGCTCGCCCGGGGCAAGCATGCGGCGCTGACCTATGAACCGGCGACGCTTCCCGATGGCACGCTCGCGGGCGCGCGTGGCGGGTCCGGCAATTACAGCGTAACCGTCACAGGCAAATCCGCCCATGCGGGGCGCAACCCCGGCGACGGGCGCAATGCCATCGTCGCGGCGGCGGAACTGGCCGTGCGGCTGAAGGAATTGCAGAACGCCGACATTCCCATCAATCCGGCGCGGATCGACGGCGGCGGAGCCAATAATGTGGTTCCCGACCTTGCCATATTGCGCTTCAACATCCGGCCCAAGAGCCACGCGGCGGCGGAAAGCTTTACCCGCGCGCTCGACGGGATGATCGCGAATATCGCGCGTGCGCACGGCGTCACCATGCAATTGCACGGCGGCATTTCGCGCCCGCCCAAGCCGGTCGACGAAGGGGCGGAAAAACTCTTTGCCCTAGTGCAGCGCACCGGCCACGACCTCGGCCAGGAGTTCGGCCGCAAGGATACAGGCGGCGTGTGCGACGGCAATAATATCGCGGCGTGCGGCGTGCCGGTGGTCGACACGATGGGCGTGCGCGGCGGCTCCATCCATTCGGCGGACGAATTCATGATCGTCGATTCGCTGGCCGAGCGTGCGGGATTGTCGGCGCTGGTCCTTCACCGCATTGCGGCGGGGGAACTGGCATGAGCTATCTCATCCGGCCCGCGCGCACCGACGATCTGGAGCATCTTTATGAAATGGCGAAGCTGACGGGGGGCGGGTTCACCAACCTGCCGCCGCATCGCGACGCATTGATGAAGAAGCTGTCCCGTTCGGCGGAGGCGACGGGCCGCGAGGCGAGCGGTGTCGGCGACGATCTGTTCGTCATGGTGCTCGAGGATAGCGAGGACAACGCGGTGCGCGGCACCTGCCAGATCTTCAGCAGCATCGGCGGCGACCTCCCCTTCTATTCCTACCGCATCACGAGCCAGACGCAGCACAGCCGCGAGCTCGACCGGACCTTCCGCAACGAAACGCTGCAACTCGTCACCGATCTCGAAGGGGCGAGCGAGGTCGGCGGGCTGTTCCTTCATCCCAATGCGCGCGCGGGCGGGCTGGGCATGTTGCTCGCGCGTAGCCGCTACCTGTTCATCGCCATGCACCGCGACCGGTTCGGCGAACGCCTGCTCGCCGAATTGCGCGGTATCGTCGGGGCACAGGGCAATTCCCCGTTCTGGGACGGGGTCGCCGGGCGGTTCTTCGGCATGAGCTTTCGCGAGGCGGACGAATTCAACGCGGTGCACGGCAACCAGTTCATCGCGGACCTGTTTCCCCGCCATCCCATCTATGTCTCGATGATTTCGGACAGCGCGCGCGAGGCGATCGGCGTGCCGCACGAAACCGGGCGTCCGGCGATGCGCATGCTCGAAAACGAGGGGTTCGCGGCCGAGGGCTATGTCGACATCTTCGACGGCGGGCCGACCATGACGGCGCGCACCGACAATGTGCGCACGATCGCGGACGCCCATGCCGCCCCCCTGCTCGACGCCGATGGCGCGGACGGGGAACGCGCGCTGATCGCGACGGGAAGGCTGGGCGAATTTCGCTGCTGCTACGGCCATCGCAAGGTGGAGGAGGACGGCGTCGCCATCGATGCGGAGGCGAAGCGCCTGCTGAACGTGACAACCGGCGACGAAATCTGGAGCGTGGCGCGATGAGTATTCGGGAGATCAATTTCGACGGCATCGTCGGCCCCTCGCACAATTATGCGGGGCTGAGCCTCGGCAATCTGGCCGCGACCCGGCACAAGGGCGATGTGTCGCACCCGCGCGCCGCCGCGTTGCAGGGCGTGGCGAAGATGCGGCACAACATGGCGCTGGGGCTGGCGCAGGGGTTTTTCCTGCCCCTGCCCCGCCCCAATCGTGCGTTTCCCGCCGCGATGGGCGTTACGGAGGGGCGCGATTTCGACCCGGCGCTGCTCGCCTCGGCATGGTCGGCATCCTCGATGTGGACGGCCAATGCCGCGACGGTTTCGCCCGCGCCCGATACCGCGGACGGACGCTGTCACCTGACCGTCGCCAATCTCGTCACCATGGCGCATCGCTCGATCGAATGGCCCGACACCTTGCGGCAATTGCGGCTCGCCTTTGCCGACGATCATTTCGCGGTGCACGGGCCGGTGCCCGCCACCTATGGCGACGAGGGCGCGGCCAATCACATGCGGATGGGCACCGGCCATGCCGATCGCGCGCTCGAAATCTTCGTCTATGGGCGTCAGGGCGGGCGTTTTCCCGCACGGCAGCACGAGCAGGCGAGCCGCGCCGTCGCCCGGTTGCACGGCCTTTCGCCCGAACGCACCTTGTTCGTCGAACAGGCACCCGCGGCGATCGAGGTCGGCGCCTTCCACAACGACGTCGTCGCGGTGGCCAATGAAACCGTGCTGTTCGCGCATGAACAGGCCTTCGCCGATCCCGAAGGCACCTATGACGCGATCCGTGCCATCCTGCCGGGCGCGCAGTTCGTCATCGTCCCCGCCAGCGCCGTCAGCCTCGAAAAGGCGGTGGCGAGCTATCTCTTCAATGCGCAGCTCGTCACGCTTCCCGAAGGGGGCATGGCATTGATCGTGCCGCTCGAAACCTGGGAGGATCCGGAGGTGCGCCAATGGCTCGACACGATGCTGGCAAGCAATGGCCCGATCCGGCAGGTCTTGCCCGTGGATGTGCGCCAATCGATGGCCAATGGCGGCGGTCCGGCGTGCCTGCGCCTGCGCGTGGCGTGCGATCCCGCACATGTCGATCCGCGCTTTCTTCTGAACGAGGAGAAGGCGGCGCAGATCGAATCGGTCATTGCCGAACACTGGCCCGAAACCATCGCGCCGGACCGGCTGGGCGATGATGCGCTGGCGCAAACCGTTGAAACGGCACGAAATGCGCTTCTGACCGCGCTCGATATCGAGGAGCTTGGTTAACAGCTTGTCAACGCCGGCGGGCCGCCTATCCTTTCGCATATTTCACGGCGAAAGGGTGATCGGGAATCGGCAAGGTGCGGGACAGGTTGCGGAAAGTCGGCAGGCTTTTCGTCATCAAGACGCGGTTCGAGGCGTCGATGGTGATCTACGCCCTCGCGCTCGGCGCGGCGGAGCGTGGTTCGGCCTATCTCGTCGAATATCCTGGCTGGGGCGGGCGGCTGCTGTTCCTCGCCTGCACGGGTTCGGTGTTCATGGCCGGGGTGAAGCTGTTCGATTGCCTCGCGCATGAGGCCGCGGCCCGGGCGGCGGAGGCCGACCATGCGGAAGAAAGCACGACGATACAGGAATAAGGTGGGGGTTTCTGTTGCTAGCTACCCCCGGAGCCCCGGAATCCACTTCTGTTGCCCGGTGGGTCCAACCGCGCTTTAGCTTTGTAAATTCAGGCCGTTAGGCCGTCACATTACGCGGCGAGAGCGAGTGCTTCGTTATCGTTGGCACTTGTGTGTTTTGAACAGTTTTACGGGTTACTCAGCCCGGGCAAAAATAATGTCTTTCAACACACGTCGATCCTGGTTCGGCCCCGTCATGCGCCCCATCGAAACGGGGTATATGGTGGAGCCGCCGGGTACTGCCCCCGGGTCCGCTGTGCCTATTGCACATCACAATTTATCGCCATAGCCGGTCGAAACCGGCACCTCCCCATATAGGGCATTGGCGCGCGATGTGAAGGGGAAGACGGTCAGGTCGCGTCGCGATTTTTCAACGCGTCCCGAATTTCCTTGAGCACATCGAGCTGCGAATCGGTGGGTGCCTTGTTCGTGTCGGAGGTCGAATCGGCGGCCTTCTTCTCCTCCTCGATCGCGTCGAGCGCGCGATTGACCGATTTCACCAGCAGGAACAGCGCCGCCGCAATCACCAGGAAATTCACCACCTGCGTCGCGAGATCGCCATAGCCGAGCATCGGCACGCCCGCTTCCTTGAGCGCGGCATAATTGTCGGGGGCGCCGCTGTATCCTTCGGGGATCGGACCGAGGCGCAGGAAATGGTTGGAAAAATCGATCGTCCCGAAAATCGCGCCGATGATCGGCATGATGATGCTCTCGGTAAGCGAGGTCACGATTTTGCCGAACGCCGCGCCGATCACGACGCCCACGGCGAGGTCGAGCACGTTGCCGCGCGCGATGAATTTCTTGAACTCGTTGAACACCGATGTCCCCCGTATGCCGGCGTTCCGCACGCCCGTCTGGTCGAATGACCATGTGGCATGGCCCCGCGAGCCATGCAATCCGGGGCGAAAACCATTGCGTGCGCGCACAGCCGCCTTATACTGGCAATACACCTGCCGCGCGGGTTTTTCGGGCGGCGGATTTTATTGCAAGGGATCTTTCGTCAATGCCTGTTCTGCGCAGCTTTCGCATCGCCGTGGCCGGTCTTCTCGCGCTCGGCCTTTCCGCGTGCGGCATCAATTCCGTCCCCACGGCGGAGGAAAATGCCAAGGCGCGCTGGGCCGACGTGCAAAGCGCGTATCAACGCCGCGCCGATCTCGTCCCCAATCTCGTCGCGACGGTCCGTGCCGCCGCGCAGTCGGAGACGCAGATCCTGACCAATGTGACGGAGGCGCGCGCCCGCGCGACCGGCATCACCGTCACGACCGACGACCTGTCCGACCCCGCGGAATTCCAACGGTTTCAGCAGGCGCAGAACCAGCTGACTCAGGCCTTGGGCCAGCTGCGCACGGTGGTCGAAAACTACCCCCAGTTGCAGAGCCAGGGCCGGTTCGCCGATCTGATGGTTTCGCTCGAAAGCAGCGAGAACCGCATCGACACCGCCCGCACGCGCTATAACGATGCGGTGCAGGAATATAACACCGAGATCCGCACCTTCCCCTCCGTCATCGGGGCGAAGATCATCCACGGCGCCGAACCGATGCAGGCGTTCACCGCCGAACCGTCGGCACAGACGGCGCCCGATGTCGATTTCGGCAACATGGGCGCGCCCGGCATCGCACCCGGTGCCGCCCCCGCCAACGACAACAGCACGCAGGCGCCCGCAGCGGCGGCGAATTGATCGCCCGCCTTTCCTTGCCCGCGGGTTTACCCATGCGGTTTGTTCTCGCCCTGCTGATCGCCGTTATGGCGATGGTCGCCGGGCCCGCCGGGGCGCAGGATTATCCCGCCCGCCCCGATGGTCCGGTGCTGGACGCGGCGAATGTCCTTCCCCCGGCGGAAGAGGCGGCGCTTGACCGGAAATTGCGGCGTTACAACCGCGAAACCGGCAATGCGGTCATTGTCGCCACGGTGGAGAGCCTCGATGGCGCGGAACCCTTTGCCTATGCGCAGGGGCTGGCCGAAACATGGGGCATCGGGGGCGAGCAGACGGAGCAGGGCGTGCTGATGCTCGTCGCGCCGAGCGAACGCGAGGTGTTCATCACCACCTCGCGCGGGGTGCAGACGCGGCTGACTGATATTTCGACGGGGCGCATCGTGCGCAATGTCGTCCTTCCCGCCTTTCGCGAAGGGGACCTGCCCGGCGGGATCGCCGCGGGCGTCGATGCGATCATCGAACGGCTGAACATGGGAGCCGGCGCAGGCCGAAGCCATCGCGGAGGCCGAGGCCGCCGCCGCGGCGCAGGAGGGCGAAGTCGACGCGGGCACCATTGGCGGCGCGATCTTCTGGGTCGTGATGATCGTGGCCTTCATGTTCATGTTCGGGCGCGGCGGGGGTCGCGGGCGGCGCGGCCGGCGGCGGCGTTACGGCGCGGGCAACGCGGTCGCCGACGTGATCCTGTGGTCCGCGATCGGCAATGCGATGGGCGGCGGCCATGATCGTGGCGGCGGCTTTGGCGGGGGCGGTTTCGGCGGCGGCGATGGCGGTTTTGGCGGCGGCTTCGGCGGTTTCGGCGGCGGGGGCGGCGGCTTTAACGGCGGCGGCGCCGGAGGCGGATGGTGAGCGCGATCCTCACCCCCGCCGACCACGATGCGATTTCGGCGGCGGTCAGCCGGGCGGAGGCGCGCACCTCGGGCGAAATCGTGACCGTGCTCGCCGACCGCTCCGACGGGTACAGCGATATCGCCCTTGCCTGGGCGGCCTTGTTCGGGTTCGGGCTGATCGTGCTGGCGGGGGTGTTTCCCGCGCCTTTGCTCGCCCTGCTCGACATGGTGCAGGGGGGATGGGACACGCAATATGCCCCCGGCCCCGTGCTGGAGGCAGGCGCGGCGCTCGGCATCGTGGGTTTTCTCGGCCTGTGGCTGGCGCTGGGGTTCGACCGCTTGCGCTTTGCCACGGTGCCCGGTCGCGTGCGGACGCAGCGGGTGCACGAACGCGCCATCTCGATCTTCCGCGTCGGGGCCGAACGCCGCACCCATGGCCGCACCGGCGTGCTCATCTACCTCTCCATGCAGGAACATCGCGCCGAGATCCTCGCCGACGAGGCCATTGCCGCAAAGGTGTCCGACGACATCTGGGGCGAGGCGATGGCCGCGATGCTGGTCCATCTGAAACATGGGGATACGACGGCTGGCATGGTCGCCGCGATCGAGCGCGTGGGCGCGGTCCTGACCGAGCATCTGCCCGCCGACCACACCAATCCCAATGAAATTCCCGACAGGTTGATCGAGATATGAGCGTTCCCGACCACGACGCCCCCGAACGCATCGAATGGCAGGGCGATTACGTCGTCGCCAAGACGCGCGGACGGTGGGAATATGTCACCCGCCCGCGCAACATGCGCGCCGCCGTGATCCTCGCCATCGACGCGGGCGATGTGATTCTGGTCGAACAATATCGCGTGCCGATGGGACGGTTCAGCATCGAGATGCCCGCTGGCCTCGTCGGCGATTACGAAAGCGTCGCGGGCGAGGATACGCTGGCCGCCGCGGGGCGCGAGCTGATCGAGGAAACGGGCTATCGCGCCGAGGAACTCATCGACATCGGCGATTTCTATTCCAGCCCCGGCATGGTCAGCGAAAGCTTCACCATGGTGCTGGCCCGCGGCCTTGCCAAGGTGGGCGAAGGCGGCGGGACGGACATGGAGAACATCATCGTGCACCGCGTGCCGCTTTGTGGGATCGAGGCTTTCCTCGATGAACAGCGCGCACGGGGCAAGGGGATCGACGTGCGGTTGCTGATGCTGCTGTCGCCGGGCCTGCTCGCCCGGGCGCAGGAAACGGCGGGCTGAAACCCCGCGCCGCTTACCGGTCGCGGGTGAGGTTGACGAACACTTCCTCCAGATCGGCCTCGCGCGTGGTCACGTCGACGATGGCGCGGCCCTGATCCTGAAGGATGGAGAGCACTTCGCCCGCGGTCATCCGGTCCTTGTCATAGGTGATCGCCACCGAGCGTTCGCCGATCAGCTCCGACTTGTGAAATGCCGGATGCGTCGGCGCGGCGGTGATCGGGTTGTCGAGCACGACCTCCACCACTTTTTCCCGCGCGGTTTCGAGCAATTCGCGCGTCGAGGTATCGGCGATCAGCTGTCCATGGTTGATGATGGCGATGCGGTCGCAAAGCTGCTCCGCCTCTTCGAGATAATGCGTGGTCAGCACCACGGTCACGCCCTCGTCGTTCAATTGGGTGACAAGCTCCCACAATTGCCGGCGCAGATCGACATCGACGCCCGCCGTCGGCTCGTCGAGGATGAGCACAGGCGGCGAATGCACCATCGCCTTCGCAATGAGGAGCCGACGCTTCATCCCCCCCGACAGCGTGCGGGCATAGGCATTTGCCTTGTCCGACAGATGTACGGCGGCGAGCAATTCGCGGCTGCGGCGTTCATCCTTGGGCACGGCATAGAATCCGGCCTGATTCTCCAGCACCTCATACGGCGTGAAGAACGGGTCGAAGACGATTTCCTGCGGCACGATGCCGATGGCGCGCTTCGCATTGCGGCGCTGCGAATCGATGTCGAAGCCCCAGATCGACGCGTTGCCCGACGATTTGCCGACCAACCCGGCGAGGATATTGATCAAGGTCGACTTGCCCGCACCATTGGGGCCGAGCAGGCCGAAAATCCCGCCCTGCGGCACGTCGAAGCTGACATCGTTCAACGCAAGCTTGCCCTCCTCGCCCGGTCCGGCGGGGGCATAGCGTTTGGTGAGATTGCGGATGGATATGGCGGCGGTATCGGTCACGCATCGCCTCATGCGCGCAAGTGCGCGGCGAGACAAGGGGGTCGATGCGGACAGTATCGGCACATGCGGCGCGCAATCCGTCTTGCCGCCGGGAAATTGCATTGCTAATCGCATGAACCATGATCCAGCCGCCCGAAACCGTCTATACCGACACGCGCCGCGTCAAATGCGACGGCGCCACCGATATCCGCACCGGCGCGGCGCTCGGCCATCCGCGCGTGTGGATGGAGATCGACGAGAAGGGCTATGTCGAATGCGGCTATTGCGATCGCCGCTTCGTGTTGAAGGGCGGCCCTGCGGAACGCAGGATCGACGAGCTGAACGCAGGCGACCTGCCCGAACCGGGCGATGCCGCCGTCGCGTGACCGGGCGTAGCTGACCGGGCCTGCCTGACCGGCACCGCGTGGCCGCATCCGTTCCGCCCCGTCTGGCGTAACGCCGCCTCGCCCCCTATATCGGCGGGATGACAGCAACCGAACCCCGCTCGTTCCTTTACAAACCCGGCCTGCTCGACCCCGATGGCGCGCAGATGCTCGCGCGCGAAACATTGCGCGATTGCGACGACGGGGAGCTGTTCCTGCAATTCACCGCGTCGGAGGCGCTGGCCTTTGACGACGGGCGCCTGCGGACCGCCGATTATTCGCGGGAGGCTGGCTTTGGCCTGCGCGGCATATCGGGGGAGACGACCGGTTTCGCCCACGCGAACGAGATCAGCGCCGATGCGATTCGCCGCGCGGGCGAAACGCTGTCGCTGCTCGACGCGACCACGGGCCGCCCCGCCCCGCCGCCGATCGGCACCAATCGCCATCTCTACACCGATGAAAGCCCGCTCGACGGGATTGCGTTTGCGGACAAGGTGCGCCTGCTCGAAACCATCGACGCCGCGGCGCGTGCGCGCGATCCGCGCGTCTGCCAGGTGACCGCATCGCTCGCGGCGAGCTGGTCGGTGGTCGAAATCGTGCGCGCCGACGGCTTCGTCGCGAACGACATCCGCCCGCTCGTCCGGCTCAACGTCTCGATCGTGGCGGAACAGAACGGACGCCGCGAAACCGGCAGCTTCGGCATTGGCGGGCGCCGTCTCTACGACGATCTGTTCGAACCGGCGACATGGAACCGCGCCATCGACGAAGCGCTGCACCAGGCGCTGGTCAATATGGAAAGCGTGGCGGCGCCGGCGGGCAAATGCGCGGTGCTGCTCGGCCCCGGATGGCCGGGCGTGCTGCTGCACGAGGCGGTCGGGCATGGCCTCGAAGGGGATTTCAACCGCAAGGGCACCTCCGCCTTTTCCGGGCGGATCGGGGAGCGTGTCGCCGCCCCCGGCGTGACGGTGGTGGACGATGGGTCGATGCCGGGGCGGCGCGGCTCGCTCACCATCGATGACGAGGGCACGCCCACGCGCGAAACCGTGCTGATCGAGGATGGCATATTGAAGGGCTACATCCACGACCGGCTCAATGCCCGGTTGATGGGTGTGGAACCCACCGGCAATGGCCGCCGCCAGAATTACGCCCACGCGCCCATGCCGCGCATGACCAACACCTTCATGAAGGGCGGCAATGACGATCCGGCCGAAATGCTGGCGGGGATGAAGGACGGGATCTACGCCAAAAGCTTCGGCGGCGGGCAGGTCGACATCGTGTCGGGCAAGTTCGTGTTCTCCTGCACCGAGGCGTACAAGGTCGAAAACGGCAAGCTCGGCGCGCCGATCAAGGGCGCGACGCTGATCGGCGACGGGCCGACCGTGCTCACGCAGGTGAAGGGCATTGGCAACGATCTCGCGCTCGACGAAGGGGTCGGCGTATGTGGCAAGGGCGGGCAGAGCGTGCCCGCGGCGTCGGACAGCCGACCTTGCTGGTCGAGGGGCTGACCGTGGGCGGCACGGGATAGGGGCGATGGCGCTCGCACCCCGGCCGTGGGCGGCGGACATGCTGCATGTGTGGTTCGGCGTGCTGTCGCCGCGCGACTGGTTCGGGGGCGGCGACGACGTCGATGCCCTGCTGCGGCGGCGATTTGCCCGCGAATGGGCGAGGTTGAGAGGGCAGCCGGCGCGCGCGTTCCTGCACACGCCCGACATCGCGCGCGCGGCGATACTCCTGTTCGATCAGGTGCCGCGCAACCTGTTCCGCGACGATCCGCGCGCCTTTGCGAACGATCCGCTGGCCCGCGCGATTACCGATGGTGTCCTGCGGCGCGGCTGGGACCGGGGGCTGACCACGGCGGAACGGCAATTCATCCTCATGCCGCTCATGCACAGCGAAGCCATCGCGGATCAGCGCCGCTCTCTCCGCCTGTTCGCGCGGCTCGGGAACCGCGAGGTGCTGTCCTTCGCCCGCGTGCATTACCGCATGATCGCGCGCTTTGGCCGTTTTCCCCATCGCAACGACGTGCTCGGTAAGCAGAGCAGCGCGGCGGAAGAGCGCGCCATCGCGGCGGGAAACGATTGGTAGGGGCCGCGCGTCATGGATGGTTAACACCGAATCGCGTATGGTTTGCGAAACGAAGGAGCGAGATATGTTCAAGAAGACACTGACCGTCGCCATGGCCGCGGGCGCTCTGCTTTCCGCGCCAGCCATGGCCGACACCGACGAAACCCGGCAGGACCGCGTCCGGGCGAAAGCCGAGGCCAAGCTTGCCGAGAAGCTGGAAGGGCGCGTCGCGGGCGAACCGGTGCGTTGCATTCCCAATTACCGCAATCAGCGCACGACGATCTACGACGAAACCGCGATCGTGTGGGAGGTCGGCAGCAAGCTTTACGTCAACCGTCCGGAAAGCGGGCTTGAGGCGCTCGACGACAATGACATCATGGTCACCGATACGGTGCTGAATCAGCTGTGCAGCGTCGATACCATCCGCATGGTCGATCAGACCGGCTTCATGCGCGGCGTCGTGTTCCTTGGCGATTTCGTCCCTTACGAACGGGTCGAGGACGACGACTGATCCGCGGCGCGGCGCATCCGGCGCCGCTCGCGCCAATAACCCGCGACCAGCACCGGCGCGCATAGCAGCGGGTGCCGTTCGCGAAAGGAGGTGAGCGGCACGGTGATCCCGCTGTGCCGGTGCACTTTCCACGCAAGATAGCGCGCGCCCCCGTCGAAGGTGGTGGCCGCGCGCAACAGCCGCACGATATTGAGCGGCTTGCCCATCCGCCGCCGCCGGTGCCAGCGGGCGCGCGTTTCATCGCGCATCGCCTCCGGCATATGGGGGCGCAGGATGGCGCCGCGCCGGTCATGGTCGATCCCCGCCGCCGTCCACCCGGCAATCATCAGCCCGTCGAAATGATCCGCCCCGAAATCGAGGATCTGCTGCTCGCGCCCGGGCTTTTCCACCCGCAGTTCGGCGCGGTAGGTCGCGGCGAACAACGCCTGCCAGTAATCGCGCTCCGTCCCCTCATCCGGGCCGAGCGAGGCGGCGACCGTCGCGGCGGTGATCACCGCGTCGCCGATCGCCCCGCGCACCGCGTCGCGGGCATCCTCCCCATCTGTCCAGGCAAGCGCGACCGGCTGCACGAAGCGCGCCCAGATCGTCGTATCGACATGGCGCCCGGTGGCGGCATGGGCAAAGGTGGCGAGCGTCATCACCGCGACCTTGGCGCGCATCTCCTCCCCCGCATGGGCATATTCGTGATAGGCGACGCGCGGCCACAACCCGCGTTCACGCCCCCCGGCGGTCAGCACGTAGAAATCGAGCACCCCGTCGAGCGACCCGCTCCGCAAATTCGACCCGTAGAACAGCACCGCGCGCGCATCGTAATGCCGGGCCAGATATGCGGCAAATGCGCGGATTTCATCGCGCACCGGCGCACGCAGCCCCGCCGCGACCCGCGCGGCGAGATCGGAGCGATCCGCACTCACGGCGTGACGAACCGGATCGGCGCACCTTCGCGCAAGGTATAGCGGCCCGGATCGAAACGCTCCCCATCGAGGATGAAGCCCCCGTCGAGATCGATTTCCATGCTCCTGGCATCGACCCGGTGCATGCCATCGCGTTCCAGCCGCTCCGCCGTGCTGCCGCGCACGATGGCGGCGAAATTCCGCATGAAACGGCGCGGCGGCGCATCCACGACAAGCGTTTTCAAGCCCCCGCGCGGATCGCCGAACGGGCGCACGCCCATCGGCATGCGGTGCATCGTCGTCGCCAGCATGATGAAGCGCATCGCATCGCTGTGGAGGGCGGCACCATGCATGGGTTCCGCATCCTCGCCATAGTGGATTCGCATCCGCTTGCCCGCGCGCGAAGGGGAATTGTCGCCCCCGAACGCCACGCGCGCGACCGTGCCCGCCGTCGAGAGCGCCACGGCGAGGTTGTTGAACGCGCCCATGCGATGCGTCGTCTGCGCCATGTCGGTCGCATCGACGAAGGCTCCTGCCCCGAAAAGAAAGCCGCGCACGGGCTCGCGCTCATCGGCAGGCGCGTCGTTGTGCACCACCTCGATTGGGGGGCGAATGGCGCCGCGCCCGTCATGCCAGGCGCGGATCGCATCGGCCGTTTCCCAGTCGCGCGGGATGCCAAGATCCATGGCGAGCGCATTGGTCTTGCCCTTGGGCAGGATGGCGACCGCCCGCCCGCCCCCCGATGCCCAGAGCGATCCGCCGCAGGACAACACGTCGCGGATGGTCCCGTCCCCGCCCGCAATGACCACAAGCGACACGTCGCTGCGCGCGAGTTCCGCGAGGATCGCGTGCAGGTCGCCGCGCGTGCGCGGATCGACGACGCACACCCCGTCGGGCACGGCCAGGCTGCGCGCGCGGATGCGGTGGCTGCGCGGATTGCACACGACGACGATCCGGCCCTTGCGCGGATCGGCGGCGGGTTCGATGGGATGGCGGGCGTTCACCCTGCGCGCCATAGCGGCAAGCGATGCGCAAATCACCCCTGCAAACGCATTGCGCGCGCGGGCGGAAAAAGGCGGGGCGTGCGCGGGCGAAAAAAGGCTGGGCATTTTCCGCCTCGCCGGGATAGGGGCGCGCATGGCATTCGCAATGCTCCGCAGATTGATGGCATCCGGGTCCGGTGCGTCCCCGCTCCTGCGCGTGGCGAAGAATTCCGGCTGGCTGCTGTCGGGCAAGGGCGTGGGCGCGGTGCTCTCGCTGTTCTACCTCGCCATCGTGACGCGCACGCTCGGCCCGTCGGGCTTCGGCGTGTTCGCACTCGTGCTCACCATCGCGCAGTTCATCAAGCGGTTCATCACCTTCGACAGCTGGCAGGGGGTGGTGAAGTTCGGGCATGGATATGGCGAAACGCACGAGGATGGCCGACTGGGCCGGCTGCTGGGTGCGACGCTGACGGTGGATCTGGTGACCTCGGCCATCGGGCTGATCGCGGGGCCGATGATCTGTTTCGGGCTCGGCGATCTTTTGGGCTGGGAACCTGTGGTGCAGCTTTGGGGCGCGATCTATACTGCGGTGCTCCTGCTGGGGCTGTATTCGACGCCGACGGGGCTGCTGCGGATGCTGGACCGGTTCGGGGCGGGCGCGGCGGCGGAAACGGCGATGCCGGTGGTGCGCATGATCGGCGCGCTCGTGGCGCTTGCCTTCGCGCCGAGCATCGACGGGTTCATCCTCGCATGGATGGCGTCGGAGCTGGCCACGTCGGTCGCCTACTGGGCACTGGCCTATCGCCATGCGCCGGGCATCGTGCGGCGGATACGGTTGACCAACCCGTTTCGCATCCACCGCAATTTCCCCGGATTGTGGCGGTTCCTGTTCGCCTCGAACATCAACCTTACCGTGACGACGCTAATCTCGCAGGCGCCGATCCTGCTTTTGGGCAGTTTCGGGGCGGCGGCCGCGGCGGGCTATTACCGGCTCGCGGCGCAGCTTTCCAATTCCATGACCAAGGTCAGCCAGATGCTGAGCCGCGCGATCTTCACCGAAATGGCGCGCAGCCATGCCTATGCCGACCGCGATCTTTCGCGGCGCGAAATCGCCCACGTGCTGAAACGGACGAGCGCGGCGGCGGGGCTGGCCGCGGCGGTGATCGCGGTGGCGCTCGTGTTCCTGGGCAAGCCGCTCATCCTGTTGATGAGCGGGGCGGAGTACCTGCCCGCCTATCCCCTGCTGCTGCTGCTGGGCATTTCCGCGGCGCTGGAGGTGGGCAGCGTGTCGATCGACCCGCTGCTGCTCGCGACGGACCGCACGCGGCAGCTGGTCGTGATCCGGCTGGCGACGCTCGCGATCATGCTCGTCGGGATTGCCGTGTCGCTGGAACGCTACGGCCCGCTCGGCATTGCGTGGTCGGTGCTCGTCTCGACGGTGGCGGCGCTCGTGCTGCGCGTGATCGCGGTCTGGCGCGGGCCGGGCCGGGATGCGGGGCCTGCACCGGCGCACGCGGGCAACGATCTGCCGCCCGACCCCGACGCGCACGAATGACCCGCCCCGGACGTTTTGCCCGGATAAATTCGCCTGTCCCCGCGTTAATCACATGCGTGCACGCGGCGCGCATCCCCCTTTCGAAGAGAGCCCGCCCCCGATGATCATCCATGTCGACACGCATATCGCCTATCGTTTCGAGGAACCGACCGATTTCCTGTTGCAGATGGAGGCCGCCGCCATTCCCGAGCAGGCCCTGTCCGGCCCCGGCCTCGCCATCAGCGCGAGCGAGCACGAGGCGCATATTTCGGGCGAGGATGCCATCGGCACGCGCGTCTGGCTGCGCTGCGAAGGGGACTTTACCGCCGATTACCGGATCACCGCCGACATCGACCGGCATCTGGTGGATCTGGCCGCGCTGAACCAGCTTCCCCCGCATCAGCTGCCGGGCGCGACCGTGCCCTATCTGTTCGATTCGCGCTATTGCCCGGCCGACCGGTTTCAGTCCTTTGTCGAGGCGGAGTTCGGCGAATTGTCCGGCGGCGCGCGGATCAATGCGATGGTGCAGTGGGTCGCAGACAATTTCAGCTACGTCCCCGGCAGCAGCAACGCGACCACGACCGCGCTCGACAGCTTTGTCGAGCGGCAGGGGATCTGCCGCGATTATGCGCATGTCGTGTGCACCATGGCGCGGGCGTCCGCGATCCCGGCCCGCTTCGTCAGCTGCTATGCCCCCGATGTCACGCCGCAGGATTTCCACGCCGTCGCCGAGGTGTTCCTGGCCGATGAAACGGGGGAGCCGGGGTCGGGCGCCTGGCATCTCGTCGATGCGACGCACATGGCGACCGCCGGCGAGATCGTGAAGATCGGCGTCGGGCGCGATGCCGCCGACGTCAGCTTCCTCACCAGCTATGGCCTCGCGCAAATGCAGGACAAGCGCATTTCGGTCACACGCGGATAAGCTCGGGTCGGTCACGCGCGGATAAGGCGGGACAGATCGGCGCGGGCGGCGCTTGCACCGCGCGCCGCACCTGCTAACAACCGGGGGCGAGGCCGCAACCGCCCGCGACACAAGGGAGTATCTCGCGTTTATGACCGAAACGGCAGCCGCACCGCATTTCACGGCCAACAAGCTGCTGTTGTTCGGCGCGACGGGCGATCTGGCGCAACGCATGCTGCTGCCCTCGCTCTGCGCACTCGATTCCGATGGGTTGCTGCCCGAAGATATTCGCATCATCTGCACCGCGCGATCCGAATATGACGACGACGGTTTCCGCGAATTCGTGCGCGAGGCACTGACCCGGTTCCTGCCCGCCGGGCGCGCCGTGAAGATCGAGCCGTTCCTTGAAAAGCTGAGTTATCAGGCGCTCGACGCGTCGACGCCCGAAGGGTTCGACGTGCTGGCAAAGAAGGTCGGCGGCGTCGACACCGGCGACAATCGCGGGCTTTCCATCTTCCTGTCGACCGCGCCTTTCCTGTTCGAACCGACGATCGCGGGACTTCAGGCCAATGGCCTTGCGTCGGGCAATGTGCGCATCGGCCTTGAAAAACCGCTCGGCACCGATCTCGCCACCTCGTGTCAGATCAACGACGCGGTCGCCGCGGCCTTTCCCGAACACCGCATTTTCCGCATCGACCATTATCTCGGCAAGGAGACGGTGCAGAACCTGCTCGCGCTGCGCTTTGCCAATATCCTGTTCGAACCGCTGTGGAATGCGGCGCATATCGACCATGTGCAGATTACCGTCGCCGAAACCGTGGGCCTCGAAGGACGGGTCGGGTTCTACGACGGGGCGGGCGCGCTGCGCGACATGGTGCAGAACCACATGCTGCAATTGCTCGCGCTCGTGGCGATGGAACCGCCGACGAGCTTCGATGCGACCCCGATCCGCGATGAAAAGGTGAAGGTGCTGCGTTCGCTGCGCCGGGTCGCGCGCGATGAAACCGTGCGCGGGCAATATCGCGCCGGCGCCATCGCGGGCAAGGCCGTCCCCGGCTATGACGAGGAGCTGGGCCAGGATTCCGATACGGAGACCTTCGTCGCGATCAAGGCGCATGTCGACAACTGGCGCTGGAAGGGGGTGCCCTTCTACCTGCGCACGGGCAAGCGCATGCCCGAACGCACGACCGAGATCATCGTGAAATTCCGCGACGTTCCGTTTTCCATCTTCGCGGGACGCGGCGCGCGGACGCAGCCGAACACGCTCGTCATCGGGATCCAGCCGAAGGAAAACATCCGTCTCTCGCTCATGGCGAAGGTGCCGGGCCTCGACCGCGAAGGCTTGCGCCTGCGTTCGGTCCCGCTCGACATCACGATGCCCGATGCGTTCGCGGGGCCGGAACGGCGCATCGCATACGAACGGCTGCTCCTCGATCTCGTCGAGGGGGATCAGACCCTGTTCGTGCGCCGCGACGAGGTGGAGGCGCAGTGGGACTGGATCGATGCGATCCGCGCCACCTGGGACGAACACGACATTTCGCCCAAGACCTATACCGCGGGAAGCTATGGCCCGTCCGCCGCGATCGCGCTGGCCGAACGGGACGGCGTGACCTGGCATGAGTAGAGCGCGCGCATACGAATAAAGCGCAGGGTGCCGGCGCCTTTCGGGGCACCGATCCGCGCGTGTTGCATTGGCAAAGCGAAGGCGCTGGCGAAAAAGGCCTGCGCCCCCCTGATTGAAGAAAGAGGCCCATGGCAGATCTGAACCCCGCCGTCGCCCGCGTGACCGACCGGATCATCGCCAACAGCAAAGAAGAGCCGGCAACGCTATCTCGACCTCATGCGCCGCGAGGGCGACCGCACCCCCGACCGCAGCCAGGTCGCCTGCTCCAACCTCGCCCACGCGATGGCCGGCATGGGCAATGACAAGGGCGGCGTCGCCGATGCGGCCCGGCCCAATCTCGCCATCGTGACCGCGTATAACGACATGCTGTCCGCGCATCAGCCCTATGGCCGGTACCCGGAACAGATGAAGCTCTTCGCACGCGAAGTCGGCGCCACCGCGCAGGTCGCGGGCGGGACGCCAGCCATGTGCGACGGCGTGACGCAGGGGCAGGACGGCATGGAGCTGTCGCTGTTTTCGCGCGACACCATCGCCTTGTCGACCGCCGTCGCGTTGAGCCATGAAATGTATGACGGCATGGCGCTGCTCGGCATTTGCGACAAGATCGTGCCGGGCCTGCTCATCGGCGCGCTGCGGTTCGGGCATCTTGCGTGCATCCTCGTCCCCTCCGGCCCGATGCCGAGCGGGATCACCAACAGCCAGAAGCAGAAGACGCGCCAGCTTTACGCAGAGGGCAAGGTCGGGCGCGACGAATTGCTGGCGTCGGAAAACGCGTCCTACCATTCGCCGGGCACCTGCACGTTTTACGGCACCGCCAATTCGAACCAGATGATGATGGAGATGATGGGCCTGCACATGCCGGCGGCCGCCTTCGTCACGCCCGGCACGCAATTGCGCACGCAGCTGACCCGTGCGGCGGTGCACCGGCTCGCGAAAATCTCGACCAAGGGCGAGGATCCGCGCCCGCTCGCCGAATGCGTCGACGAAAAGGCGATCGTGAACGCGGTCGCCGGCCTGCTGGCGACCGGCGGATCGACCAATCACGTGCTGCATATCCCCGCCTTTGCCCGCGCCGCCGGGGTCATCATCGACTGGCAGGACATCGACGAATTGTCGAAGGCGGTCCCGCTCATCGCGCGCGTCTATCCCAACGGGCAGGGCGACGTGAACCATTTCCACGCGGCGGGCGGCATGGGCTATGTCATTCGCGAACTGCTCGACAACGGGCTCGCGCATGAGGACATCCGCACCGTGGGCGGCGACAGCCTGCGCGATTATGCGAGCGAACCGTCGATGGAGGGGGACGCGCTGGTCTGGCACCCCGCGCCCGCGCAATCGGGCGACGACGAAATGCTCAAACCCGCGACCGACCCGTTTCAGCCCGATGGCGGCATGCGCCTGCTTACCGGCAATCTGGGCCGTGCGACGATCAAGACCAGCGCGGTGAAACGCGAACGCTGGACCGTTGAGGCGCCCTGCCGCGTCTTCCACACGCAGGAAGCCGTCACCAAGGCGTTCAAGGATGGCGAGCTTGAACGCGACGTCGTCGTCGTCGTCCGGTTCCAGGGGCCGCGCGCCAATGGCATGCCCGAATTGCACAAGCTGACCCCGGCGCTCGGCGTGTTGCAGGATCGCGGCTTCAACGTGGCGCTCGTCACCGACGGGCGCATGTCCGGCGCATCGGGCAAGGTGCCCGCCGCCATCCACTGCACGCCCGAGGCGCTGCCCGATGCCGCGGGCAATGCCGGGCCGCTCTCGCTGTTGCAGGATGGCGATATCGTCCGCGTCGACGCGGCGTCGGGCACCTTGTCCACCAGTGCCGACCTGTCCGCCCGCACCCCTGCCCCCGCCCCGGAGCCGGCGATGGGCGTGGGCCGCGAATTGTTCGCCATGATGCGCGCCGGTGCCGATGGCGCGGAAAAGGGCGCCTCCGCCATCCTCGCCCACGCCGGGCTTTGACGCCTCACCTTGCCGCCGGGCGATGCCGCCGGGCCTATGACCGCCCTACACAGGAGCCATGACCATGACCCAGATCCGCGACATCATGACAAAGGCGCCGGTGATCCCCGTGCTGGTCGTCGAGCATATCGACCATGCCATCCCGCTCGCCGAAGCGCTGGTCGAAGGGGGGCTGCCGTGTCTTGAGGTGACATTGCGTACCGATTGCGCCCTCGACGCGATTCGCGCGATGAAGAGCGTCGACGGCGCCATCGTCGGCGCGGGCACCGTGCTCAACGAACGCGATCTGGCGGCGGTGGAAAGGGCGGGCGCCGAATTCGTGGTCTCGCCCGGCCTGACGCAGCCGCTGGGCAAGGCCGCGATCGCGAGCGGCATTCCCTTTCTCCCCGGCACGGCCAATGCCTCCGACATCATGCGCGGCATGGACATGGGCCTCACCCATTTCAAATTCTTCCCGGCCGAAGCGAGCGGCGGCCTGCCTGCGTTAAAAGCGATTGCCGGGCCGTTCGGCACCGTCGCCTTCTGCCCCACCGGCGGAATTTCGGCCGAAACCGCGCCCGAATGGCTTGCCCATCCGCAAATCCTGTGCGTCGGCGGCAGCTGGGTCGCGCCCAAGGGTGCGCCGGACAAGAGCAAAATCGTGGCGCTCGCCCAAAAGGCTGCGGAGCTCGGCGCATGAGCCCGAAGATCGAGAATCTGCACGAACGCCTGCGCGAACTGCACCGCCGCACGCGCGAAACGCCGATGTTCAACCCGGTGTTTCAGCTCGGCCTGGAATTCAGCCGCGACCTCGAATCGGGCGAGACCGATCTTCGCGAGCTGGACGGGCTGGTTTCCGCGCTTGAGTGCGAGGGGATGCAGGCGCGCGCGCACAAGCTGCACCGCATGCTCGAACCGATCGCGACCGACGCCAATCTCGCCAGCTTCGACCCGCGCGAGGGTGAGACATTCGCCGATTACGCCGCGCGGTTCGGCACCCCGCTCATGCACGTGGTGTTCACCGCGCACCCGACCTTCCTCCTCACCCCGGCGCAGGCGAATGCCGTGACCGAGGCGGCGAGCAAGGGCGACGTCGACGGCGACCAGGTGTGCACCGCCCCGCACGAACGGGTGCAGATCACGCTGGATTCCGAACACGATGCCGCCATGCGCGCCATCGAACGCGCGCAGGGCGCCCGCGACCGCGTCGTGCGCCATATGTTCGAAACCGCGCGCGATCGCTGGCCCGAGGATTGGCGCACGCTCAAGCCCGTGCCGCTGCGGCTGGCGACATGGGTCGGCTACGACATGGACGGTCGCACCGATATCGGGTGGAACACGTCGATCCGCTACCGGCTTCAGGAAAAGGCGGAGCGGCTCGCGGGCTATGCCGGCATGCTGTCCGCCGCCGCGCCCGACATTGCAGGCAAGCTTGCCGCCGCGGCCGACCATACCTCGCGCATGGCGGTCTTGTTCGGGAAGGACATGTCCGACCCCGCCGCGCTGTCGCACGCGGCCAATTCGCTGACCGCGGATGATGACGCAAAGATCACCACGCTGGAACCGATCATCGCCGGGCTCGAAGGGCGCGCGCAGGATGCCGACGACGATACGGCGACCACGCTGCTAACCACGGTGGCGGCGATGCGGGCCGATGGCCTTGGCATGGGGCACATTCATTTCCGGGTGAACGCCTCGCAGTTGAAGAACGCGATCCGCCGCCGCGTCGATCCGCAGAACCGCCTCGACCTGTCGAGCCAGGCGGCGCTGAGCGCGATCCGCACCGCGATCAAGGAGCTGACCCCGCTCCAGAGCAATTTCGCCGCGCTGGGGATCGAGGCATCGACGGCCATCCGCCAGTTCCTCGCGATGCAGCAGATCCTCACGCATATCGACGCCGATGCGCCGATCCGCATGTTGATCGCCGAATGCGAACAGCCGCAGACCGTGCTTGCCGCGCTCTATTTCGCGCGATTGTTCGGGGTGGAGGACAAGGTCGATGTGTCGCCTTTGTTCGAGACGGAGGCCGCGCTCGAACATGGGGGGCGCTTCCTCGATGCGCTTCTCGCCGAGGAGGTGTTCCAGAAATATGCCCGCCGCCGGGGCCGCATCGCGATCCAGACCGGGTTTTCCGACGCCGGGCGTTTCGTGGGGCAGATTCCGGCAAGCCTCGCCATCGAACGGCTGCAGGGGCGGCTGGCCGAGGCGATGGACGCCAACGGGCTGAACGAGGTCGCGGCGCTGATCTTCAACACCCATGGCGAGGGGATGGGCCGCGGCGCGCATCCCGCCTCGATGAAGGACAGGCTGGAATGGCCGTTGTCGCCATGGGCGCGGCGGCGGTTCGTGCGGCGCGCGATCCGGCTGGAGCCCGAAGTGAGTTTCCAGGGGGGCGATGGCTACATGTGGTTCGGAACGCCCGAACTCGCGCTCGCCACGCTGGCGCGCATGGCGGACAACCCGCCCAATACCGCCGATCCCGACGTGCCGACCGACATGTTCTACAGGCGGACGGACCTCAGCCTCGATTTCTACCGCGCGATCCGGCGGGTGCAGCACAACCATCTGATCAGCCGGACCTATTCACGCGCGATCACGGCCTTTGGCCTCGGCCTGCTCAACGATACGGGGTCGCGCCGGTCGCGGCGGCAGTCCGACCTGTCGGCGGACCGCGAGATGAGCCTGCGCCAGATCCGCGCGATTCCGCACAATGCGATTCTACAGCAACTGGGCTACCCGGTGAACATCATCGCCGGTTTCGGCACCGCCGCCGACGCCAATCACGAGGAAATCGCCAACCTGCTCAGCGAAAGCGAGCGCGGACAACAATTGCTCCGCCTCGTGCGCAGTTCGGATGCGCTGGCCAGCATTAAGACCGTCGCGGCCTTCGGCGAATTGTTCAACTCCGCCTACTGGGCCAGCCGCCCCTATCGCGGCACGGAAACGCATCTGACCGATGCGTGTCTCGACCTTGCCGAAATGCTGACCAAGGATGACCGCACGGGCGTGTTCCGGCGGCTGGCCTCGCGGCTGCGCGTCGATGCGCTGCATTTCCACCGGCTGCTGGAGGCGATCCCCGGCGCGAAGGAGGAGTGGGGCATGCCGCTCTCCGACCGGGAGCACAAGCGCCGCACCATCGGCGTGTTGCAGGCGATCCGGCTGGCCTTGTTGCAGCACATGTTCCTGCGCGCGGTGCAGATGCCGGCCTTCAGCCGCTCGAACGACATCAGCCGCGAGGACGTGCTCGAAATGGTGTTCACGCTCCGGATCGAGGATGCGCTGGCGCAGATGCGGCGTGCGTTCCCGGTCACCTTCCCGTCCATCGACGATTTCGACGTCGACGCGCCGAGCGAATATCCCGACGGCGGCGACGGTGGCTATCGCGCGATCCACCGCGACTATATCGAACCGATCGAGCAGGCCTACGCACTCGTCCTGCGCATCGGGACGGCGATCGCCAACGAATTCGGCGCGCACGGCTAGGCACGGGTAAAGGGGGCGGAGGAACAGGGCATGTGGGCGCGTTTCCGCCCCGATCCCTTCGTGGTCGGGCTGCTGCTGACCGTGGGGATCGCATCGGTCCTGCCCGCGCGCGGATGGGCGGCGCCGGTCGTGGCGTTCGTTGCCGATGCGGCCATCGTGTTCCTGTTCTTCCTCCACGGCGCGAAACTGTCGCGCGCCGCGATCGTGCGGGGCGTCACCCACTGGCGGCTGCATCTCACCGTGCTGGCCATGACATTCGCGGTGTTTCCGTTGCTCGGTCTTGCGCTGGCGGCGTTGCCCGCGATCGACCCTGATCTGGCGACAGGCGTGCTGTTCCTGTCCGCCGCGCCCTCCACGGTGCAGAGCAGCGTCGCCTTCACCGCGATCGCCGGCGGCAATGTCGCGGGCGCGGTGTGCGCGGCGGCGCTGTCGAACCTGCTCGGCGTGGTGGTGACGCCATTGCTGGTGACTGCATTGATCGGGGGAGACGGCGGGGCGCATGTGTCGGGCGCGGCGGCGGTGACCATCGCCCTGCAACTCGTCGCGCCCTTTGCCATCGGCCACGCGATGCGCCCGTGGATCGGCACCTGGATCGAGGGGCGCAAGCGGCTCGTTTCCTATGCGGACCGGGGGGCGATCCTGATGGTGGTCTATGCCGCGTTCGGCGCCGCGGTGGTGGAGGGGTTGTGGCAACGCACCGGGCCGGGCGAGATTGCGCTGATCCTTGGGCTGTCGGTCGTGCTGCTGCTGGTCGTGCTCGTCATATCGTGGGTCGGATCGGGCTGGCTCGGTTTCGCGCGGGAGGATCGCATCGTCGTGCAATTCTGCGGGTCGAAGAAAAGCCTGGCCGCCGGCGTGCCCATTGCCGGCGTGCTGTTTCCCGCGGCGACGGTCGGTTTCATCATCCTCCCGCTCATGGTGTTTCACCAGGTGCAATTGATCGCCTGCGCCTGGCTCGCCCGCCGTTACGCATCGCGCATGAGCCCGCCGCCCGCGCAAAAGGCCGATTGATTCGCCGCATCCGGTGGTGCAAAGCCGATCCCCGACATGACCGAACCCGCAAACAGCCCTCTCGACACGAACACCATGCTTGCCAAGGCGGAAATCCTTGTCGAGGCGCTTCCCTATATGAAGCGATATGCCGGGCGCACCTTCGTCATCAAATATGGCGGCCATGCGATGGGCGATCCCGAGGCGGCACGCGATTTTGCCGAGGATGTCGTATTGCTGGGCGCGGTGGGCATCAATGTCGTGGTCGTGCACGGCGGGGGTCCACAGATCGGCGCCATGCTCAAAAAGCTGGGCGTGGAATCGAGCTTTGTCGACGGGCTGCGCGTGACGGACAAGGAAACCGCGCAGGTCGCCGAGATGGTTTTGTCCGGCGCGATCAATAAGGAGCTGGTCGGCTGGATCCATGGCGCGGGTGGCCGCGCGCTCGGCATTTCGGGCAAGGATGGCGGCATGGTCACCGCGCGCAAGGTGACCCGCACCCGCAAGCGTCCCGACAGCAATATCGAGCAGGCCGTGGATCTGGGCTTCGTGGGCGAGCCCGAACATCTCGACACGCGGATCATCGAGACGGCCGTGTCGTCGGGGCTGATCCCGGTGATCGCGCCCATTGGGGCGGATCGCGAGGGCCATACCTACAACATCAATGCCGATACGATGGCGGGCGCGGTCGCGGCGGCGATGGGCGCGGCCCGTCTGTTCCTGCTGACCGACGTGGCGGGCGTGATGGACAAGGACGGCGCGTTGCTCACCGATCTCACGCCGCAGGACATCGACCGGCTCGAGGATGACGGCACGATTTCAGGCGGCATGATCCCCAAGCTTCAGACCTGCGTGCAGGCGGTCGAGGCCGGGTGCGAGGCGGCCGTCGTGCTCGACGGGCGGGTGCCGCATGGCATGTTGCTCGAAATTTTTACCGAAAAGGGCGCGGGCACGCTTATAAGAGCGCAATGATGGTGAAAAACGCTACTTTCCTCGCGCTTTGTGCGCTCGCCCTGTCGGCCTGCGACGGGGGAACGGACCCGTCGCCGGTGCAGGAAAGCGCCGCGCCCGCACCGACGCCGACCCCCACGCCGACGCCGACACCCACGGCGTTCAATGCCGATCTGCCCGGCCCGGACGAAACCGATCCGCAGGCGCTGCTCGATTACTGGCAACAGGCGGTCGAGGCGAACGAGCGCGAGGCCGCCCGGCGCGCCTGGCGCAGCGACGTGCGCGGCGGCGGGACCGCGCCGCGCTGGTCCAATCTGAGCGATATTACCGTGACCTTCGGCGAAGGCCGCGCCGAGGGGGCGGCGGGATCGTCCTATTACCAGGTCCCGGTAAAAATCGCGGGCCGCGGCGTCGATCAAACGGATCAGACGCTGGCGGGCACGATGACCCTGCGCCGGGTCAATGACGTGCCGGGCGCCGATTCCGGACAGCTGAGCTGGCGGATCGAGAGCATCAAGTTCGACAACTAAGGCCCCGCCCCGCACGACGCAGGGGTATTGCGGAGTTGATGCGACGCCGCCTTCTCGGCTAGACGAGGCCCGTTCCCCGACCGCCATCGAGCCCAAGGATATTGCCGCCGTGCTGCTGCTGACCCTCATACAGATCGTCGACCTGCTGGTCTCGGTCATCGTGTTTCTCGTGATTGCGCAATTCGTGCTGTCGCTGCTGATCTCGTTCAACGTGGTCAACACCTCGAACCAGTTCGTCGCCGCGATCTACAGCGCGGTGTCCGCCCTGCTCGATCCGATCCTGCGCCCGATCCGGCGGATCATGCCCAGCACCGGCGCCATCGATTTCAGCCCGCTGGTCCTGCTCATCGGGTTGCAGATCCTGCAGATCGTGCTCAACAATCTTGCCGCGTCGGGGTATTGATCCGATGGCCACGCTGATCGACGGAAAGGCATTCGCCGCCTCGCTGCGCGAACGGATCGCGGGCGAAACCGCCGGATTTACCGCGAAGACGGGCCGCAAACCCGGCCTCGCCGTCGTTCTCGTCGGCGAGGACGCGGCGAGCCAGGTCTATGTCCGGTCGAAGCACAAGGCTTGCATTGCCGCCGGCATGGAAAGCTTCGAACATCGCCTTCCCGCCGATACGGCCGAGGCCGACCTCCTCAGCCTCGTCGCGCAATTGAACGGCGATGCCCGCGTGGACGGCATCCTGGTGCAATTGCCGCTCCCCGAAGGCATGGACGAGAATGCGGTCATTCAGGCGATCGACCCCGACAAGGACGTCGACGGTTTCACCACGGCGAGCGCGGGACGGCTGCTGACCGGACTGCCCGGGTTCGTCGCGTGCACGCCGCTCGGCTGCCTGATGCTGCTCAGGGATGTGCTGGGCGATCTTTCGGGAAAATCCGCCGTGGTGATCGGACGCTCCAACATCGTGGGCAAGCCGATGGCACAATTGCTGCTGCGCGAAAGCTGCACCGTGACCATCGCGCACAGCCGCACGCGCGACCTTCCCGAAACGGTGCGCGGCGCCGATATCGTGGTGGCCGCCGTGGGCCGCCCCGAAATGGTGAAGGGCGACTGGCTGAAGCCCGGCGCGACCGTCATCGACGTCGGCATCAATCGCGTGCCGGGCGAAGAAGAGGGCAAGACCCGCCTCGTCGGCGACGTCGATTTCGCCTCCGCCAAGGATGTCGCGGGCGCCATCACCCCGGTTCCGGGCGGGGTCGGCCCGATGACGATCGCGTGCCTGCTGCACAATACGCTCGACGCCGCGTGCCGGCGCGAGGGCGTGGACCGCGCGGCGCTGTGATGCGGGGCGTCGGCCTCGCCATGCTCGCCGCAGCGGCGCTGTCTGCCTGCGCGGGTCCGGGCGGCGGGGCCGCATCCACCCGCGCCGACGATGCCGCGTTCATGGCGCTGCCCCCCATTGCGGAACCGGGCGCCGTCGCCGCGACCGAGATCGCCTTTGCCCGCGCCGCGCGCGAACAGGGGCAATGGACGGCGTTTCGCGACTATGCGGCCGATGATGCGATCCTGTTCGTGCCGGGCCGGGTGGGCGCGCGCGAATGGCTTCGCGACCGTCCCAATCCGCCCCGCGCCGCCGATTGGCGCCCGCGCGAATTGTGGACCAGCTGCGACGGCTCGATCGCCGTGACCGAAGGCGGCTGGCAACGCTGGGACGGGACGCGGGGATGGTTCACCACCGTGTGGAAGCGTCAGCGCGACGGCTCCTATCGCTATGTCATGAACCATGGCGACACCACGACGGGCCGCGTCCGCACCGGGGAGGCACTCGACGCCCATGTCGCGCAATGCCCGGATCGCGACTGGTTGCCGCCAGCCTCGCTGAACACCGTCGCCCCGGTGGAGGGCGACTGGTTCGGTGGCGCGTCCGACGATGGCACGCTGCGCTGGGGCGGGCGGGTCGATCCGTGGGGCGGCCGCATCGTGACGGTCGATGTGTTCGACGGGGAAGAATTCGTCCGCGTCCTGCATCAGACGGTGGCCCCGCCGGGCGCCGGCATCGCAAGAGAGCAGTGAGCCAAACGTGACCGAATTGTTCGTATCCGCCTTCGTCACCCTGTTCGTGGTGATCGACCCGCCCGGCTGCGCGCCGATCTATGCCGGGCTCGTCGCAAAAGCCACGCCGGAGGCGGTGCGCTCCATGGCGATCCGCGCCTGCGCCATCGCGCTCGCGATCCTGCTCGTCTTCGCGCTGTTCGGGGAGGCTTTGCTTGGCGCGCTGCATATCGAGCTTGATTCGTTCCGGATCGCCGGCGGGCTGATGCTGTTCCTGATCGCTCTCGACATGGTGTTCGAAAAGCGGACCGAACGGCGGGAGGAGCGCGCCGAAAAGGTCATCGCCGACCCCGCGCACGAGGATGTCTCGGTCTTTCCGATGGCGATGCCGATGCTTGCCGGGCCGGGCGCGATCGCGTCGGTGATGCTGTTGATGGCGCGGTCCGAAGGGATCGAGCAGACGATTGCCGTGCTCGGCGCGCTGGTCGCGGTCATGGGGCTCAGCCTGGCCGCATTGCTGGCGGCACGGCCCATCATGCGGGTGCTGGGCACGCGGATCGAGGCGATCATCACGCGCCTGCTCGGCGTATTGCTTGCCGCGCTGGCGGCGCAATTCGTGATCAACGGCCTGCGCGGAAGCTTCTTCTAGGCCGGGCGGCGGCCATTGTTGCCGCCCGTCACTGCATCGTGGCGCCGTCCTCGTCGCCGCGAAACGCGTAGAACTGCATGAGCTGTATCAACAGGTCGCAACGTTCGCGAATGCCGTCCGCCTCCAGCAGAGCCTGCTTCGCCGCGCCGTCGAAAGGCGCCACCTGCGCCACCCCGTTGATCAGCGTTTCATCGTCGAGGCGGGAAACCTCCTCCCACTCCACGGCATAGCCCTGCATCTCGGCGAAGGCCTGCGCCTCGCTTTCGAAGGCGGCGCGTTCGGCGGGCATCAGCGAATCGGACGCACCATTGTCGAGCAGGCGCGCCTCCACCTGGCGGAACTCCGTCTGTACGGACAATTCGCGCATGATGCGAAAGCGCGATACGCCCTCCAGCACGATGTTGAAGCGCCCGTCGTCGAGCGCCTCCACCTCGCCGATCCGGCCAAGGCAGCCGATCTCGAACAGCGGCGCGCCCTCGCCCGCGGCCTGCGGCTGCACCATCCCGATCAGCCGGTCCCGCGCCAGCGCATCGGTGACGAGCGCGCGATAGCGTTTCTCGAAAATATGCAGCGGCAGTTGCAGACCCGGAAACAGGATCCCGCCCGCGAGCGGAAAGATCGAGATGCGCGCCGTTTCCATGTCGGACCGCATCCGCTTATCCGAACAGCAGGGTGGAAAGCCGCCGCCGCGTCGCCGCGACCCACGGGTCTTCCAGTCCGACTGCCTCGAAAATCTGCAACAGCTTCGTGCGTGCGGCGCCCTCGTTCCATTCGCGGTCGCTCTCGATCATGCGCAGCAGCGTGTCCGCCGCCTCGTCGCGCTCGCCCGCGGCAAAGGCGGCATTGGCAAAGGCGAATTGCGCATCCATGTCGGCGGGCCGTTAGGCCGCAGCCTTGCGGAAATTGTCGAGCTCCGCCGTATCGGGCGCGTCCTTGGCCAGTTGGAGCGCGGATTGCGCGCGCTCGATCGCCGGATCCTTCGCCGTCTCCTCGTCGATCTGCGCGAGTGCGGCCTCGGCCTCTTCGAGATGGTCGGCCTCGATCATCGCGCGGATGAGCCCGGCCTGCGCGCTCGCATTATCGGGCTTCATCTCCACGATCTGCGCGAAAATGCCCATCGCGCGTTCGGCATCGCCGCCGTTGAGCGCGTTTTCACCCATCGCGATGAGCGGGCCGAGATCCTGCTCCGGCTGCTCTGCCGGCGCGCCGCCGGGCTGCACCGGCACTTGCTGCAAGATCTGGTCGAGCATCTGCTTCAGCTGCGATTCGGTGCGCGCGCTGGTGAGATCGGCGACCGGCTGCCCCTGAAACATGGCATAGACGGTGGGGATCGACCGCACCTGGAATTGCGAGGCGATGAACTGTTCCTCATCGACGTTGAGCTTGGCCAGCACCACGCCCTTGTCCGCATATTCGGCGGCGACCTTTTCGAGCATGGGGGCCAGCGCCTTGCACGGCCCGCACCATTCGGCCCAGAAATCCAGGATGACGAGGCTGTGCATCGAGGGTTCGACGACATTGGTGCGGAACCGGTCCACCGCTTTTTGCTCTTCGATATTCAGGCCGGGGGTCGGCAAGGTGCATTCTCCTGTCGCGTGTTCGTTGTGCCATAATGTGGGATGAAGTGGCGCTCTTTTAAAGCCTGCGCATTAATTGCGCGGCGATGTCATTTTCCGGTTGCAGGGGTATCGAACCGATGCTAACTGCGCGCCTCACCCCGGTCGGAAGGGCATCGACTTTTCCGGCGCAGGCGTTCGAGCGGGCGTAGCTCAGGGGTAGAGCACAACCTTGCCAAGGTTGGGGTCGAGGGTTCGAATCCCTTCGCCCGCTCCATTTCTCATACATCCTTCGTCATGTTGCGCGTATTCGTCGCGCCGCCTCTTTACGCGGCTGCGCGGCGGCGTCATGTATCGGGCCACGATACACATAAGGAGGATGCCCCGCCATGACCGATGCCCCCAAAGCCGACGCGGACGATACGATCGTTCCGGTTCCATCGGCGGCGCGCCAGGGCACGGCCTGCGACGCGGAGGCCTATGCCGACATGCACGCCCGGTCGCTGTCCGATCCCGACGGGTTCTGGCTGGAGCAGGCGGCGCGGATCGACTGGATCGACACGCCAGCCAAGGGTTGCGGCGCCAGCTTCGACCCGGTCGACATTCGCTGGTTCGAGGATGGCCGGCTCAATATCTGCTACAACGCGGTGGACCGCCATGTCGAGGCCGGGCGCGGCGACGATGTCGCGCTGATTTTCGAGCCGGATGCGATTGACGGGGCGGTGCGCCGCCTGACCTACGCCGAATTGCAGGGCGAGATCGTCCTGTTTGCCAACATGCTCCTCAAAATGGGCGTGAGCAAGGGCGACCGGGTCACGATCTACATGCCGATGATCGTCGAGGGCGCGGTCGCGATGCTGGCCTGCGCGCGGATCGGGGCGGTGCATTCGGTGGTGTTCGGCGGCTTTTCGCCCGATGCCATCGCCGGCCGCATCGAGGATTGCGAAAGCGAGTGGGTCATCACCGCGGACGAAGGGCTCCGCGGGGGCAAGACGATCCCGCTGAAGGCCAATGTCGATGCGGCGCTCGAAAAGGTTTCGGTGCGCGGCGTGCTCGTCATCCGGCACACCGGCGGCGATGTCACGATGCGCGACGGGCGCGATCACTGGTACCACGATTATTCCGTCGGGCTGGACGATGAATGCCCGTGCGAACCGATGGGGGCGGAAGACCCGCTGTTCATCCTCTACACCTCCGGCTCGACCGGCAAGCCCAAGGGGGTCGTCCACACCACCGGCGGCTATGCCGTGTGGACCGAGACCACCTTCCGCTACGTCTTCGATTACCGGCCGGGGGAGGTTTACTGGTGCACCGCCGACATTGGCTGGGTCACGGGGCACAGCTATATCGTCTATGGCCCGCTACTCAACGGGGCGACGGCGCTGATGTTCGAAGGGGTGCCGAACCATCCCGATCACGACCGTTTCTGGCAAATCGTGGACAAGCACGGCGTGAACATCTTCTACACCGCGCCGACGGCAATCCGCGCCTTGATGCGCGAGGGGGCCGGATATGTGGAGAAGCACGATCTCACCTCGCTTCGCCTGCTCGGCAGCGTGGGCGAGCCGATCAATCCCGAAGCATGGCGGTGGTATCACGACCATGTCGGCCATGGCGAGGCGCCGATCGTCGACACCTGGTGGCAGACGGAGACGGGCGGGATCATGATCACCACCCTGCCCGGCGCCCACGCGATGAAACCGGGGAGCGCGGGCAAGCCGTTCTTTGGCGTGGCGCCGCAGCTGGTCGATAACGAGGGCGCCGTTCTCGATGGCGCGACCGAGGGCAATCTGTGCATCACGCAAAGCTGGCCCGGACAGGCGCGCACCGTGTACGGCGACCACGACCGTTTCATACAGACCTATTTCAGCACCTATCGCGGCAAATATTTCACCGGTGACGGGTGCCGCCGCGACGCGGACGATTATTACTGGATCACCGGGCGCGTCGATGACGTCATCAACGTATCGGGCCACCGCATGGGCACGGCCGAGGTGGAAAGCGCGCTGGTCCTGCACGACACGGTCGCGGAGGCCGCGGTCGTCGGATACCCGCACGACATCAAGGGACAGGGCATCTATTGCTATGTCACCACCAACGCGGGTGTGACGGAGGACGATACCCTCGTCGCCGAATTGCGCGCCCATGTCCGCCGGGAGATCGGGCCGATCGCGACGCCCGACCATATTCAGTTCGCCCCCGCCCTGCCCAAGACCCGCAGCGGGAAGATCATGCGCCGCATCCTGCGCAAGATCGCGGAGAACGATTTCGGCGCGCTCGGCGATACGTCCACGCTCGCCGATCCGTCGCTGGTCGACGATCTGATTGCGGGGCGCGGCAACCGGGACGGCTGAATCGGCGCTCAGTCCGATCCGAACAGGTCGCGGGTAAAGACCTTGCCCGCGACATCGGACAATTCCGCCGATTGCCGGTTCGCGACAATGACGTCGCATTGCGCCTTGAACGCGGAAAGGTCGGTCATCACGCGCGCGCCGAAGAATTCGGTGCCGTCGAAGGCGGGTTCGTAGATCACGACCTCGACGCCCTTCGCCTTGATCCGCTTCATGATTCCCTGGATCGAGGAATGGCGGAAATTGTCCGACCCCGCCTTCATGATGAGGCGGAAAATGCCCACCCGTTCCGGCGCGCGCGCGAGAATCTGTTCGGCCAGGAAATCCTTGCGCGTGCGATTCGCCTCGACGATGGCGCGGATGAGGTTTTGCGGCACGTCGGTATAGTTGGCGAGCAACTGCTTCGTATCCTTGGGCAGGCAATAGCCGCCGTAGCCGAAGCTGGGATTGTTGTAATGGTCGCCGATCCGGGGGTCGAGTCCGACGCCTTCGATGATCTGCCGCGAATCCATCCCGCCCGCCAGCGCATAGCTATCCAGCTCGTTGAAGAACGCCACCCGCATGGCGAGATAGGTGTTGGCGAACAATTTGATCGCCTCCGCCTCGCGCGCATCGGTGAACAGGACGGGAATGTCGGTCTTTTCCGCACCCTGAACGAGCAGCTCGGCAAAGACGCGCGCCCGTTCCGACCGTTCGCCGACGATGATGCGCGACGGGTTGAGATTGTCGTGCAGCGCGCTGCCTTCGCGCAGGAATTCCGGGCTGAAGATCACCTGCGGCGCGAGCAGGCGGTCACGCACGTCATCGACGAAGCCGACGGGGATCGTCGATTTGATGACGATGGTCGTATCGGGATTGGTGCGGGTTGCCTGCGCGATGACCTGCTCGACGGAGGAGGTATCGAACTTCCCCGTTTCGGGGTCGTAATTGGTGGGCGTGGCGATCACCACGAAATCCGCCCCGCGCAAGGCCTCCTCGGCGTCGCATGTCGCGGTGAGGTCGAGCGCACGGCGCGCCAGAAACTCCTCGATCCGCGGGTCCACGATCGGCGAGCGCCGCGCGTTCAGCATGTCGACGCGCTCCGCCGAAATATCGGTGGCGACCACCGCATTGTGCTGCGCCAGCAGGATCGCATTGGACAGGCCGACATAGCCGAGGCCAAAAACCGCAATCTTCATCAATCATCCTCAACCCTGATGCGCGCCGCGTGGTCGAACCGCCCGGGTCTGTCCGCATTGCCGCCGCCCGCCTCCAATCCGGTAACAGGCCGCGCGCGTCAAGGCCATCACGGCAGGAGCGGAACGCACGCCGGGTGCGACCGCGCCCCGGCGAACCCGGCGCACGGGAAAACACCCGCCGTCATGCTCATACGGCTAAGCTGGCGCAGGCGCGTGCCGGGGCGCGGCAATTCCGTGATCACAGCGGCACAGCAAAGATGGATGCTGCCGACCGGGTCATGATGGTCTGGCACGTGCTGCGAAGCATCCTGCCCCGTTCCAGATTTCCGCACGGACCGCCAGCCCGCGCGTGCGGGGGGGAGCGCGGGCACGGATTGCTTCCGGGCGGTACGAAAGCGCGACGATCCCGCCGTGTCGATCTGCGAACGGTGAAACCTCTCGCCGGATACCGAGCCCTTCCATTCCGCCATCGAAAAGCGACCACCCCGGCGATTTGCCCGGCAGCGTTCGCCCATAGCGCCGGTCTTGCCAGTACCGATTGCAAGGGTGGTTCGAACGTCGGGAAGCGATCTCGCAGATGCCGTGATGATCGGGCACTGCGCGCGGTTCGACGAACCCTTCGTTGCCAAGCGCCTCGGGCCGTTGGCGACGATGCCCCGGGCCGCCGGAATTAATACGACCTGGCCCAGAGGCTCGCTCCGCGGCCCCATGGCACAGACGAATTCCCGAACGTAGCCAGCTCTGCGAATAGGAAATCGTGGAGCGGGTAGCGGGAATCGAACCCGCATAACCAGCTTGGAAGGCTGGGGCTTTACCACTAAGCTATACCCGCCCGCTCGATGCGGAGGCTTGCCACCGTTTGGCAGGCTTCGTCAACTGTGAGTTGCACGAATGCGCCGCGACATGCGCCAAACCGTGCCTGTGCCCGTCGATCAGCGCGGAAATTCGGTGCGCAGCCCCACCCATAGCGTTCGCGGCGTGCCCAGATCGACGCGCCCGTCCTGCGCCCGCGTGACGACCTCCTCATCGAACAGGTTTTCGCCGCGCAGCACGAGCCGGAACCGTTCGGAAAGCGCCACCGATGCAAACGCGTCGAGCGTCGTTGCCGCGGGCAGGATGTCGGTGTTGCGGTCATCCTCGAATCGCGCCCCTTCGTGCCGCAGCGTGGCGGACAATTCGACGCCGCGCACAGGGGTCGCGCCTGCCGTCGCGCTGGCCGCGAATTTCGGCGTCTGCGCGGGGCGGAGACCGTCGAGCGCGGCGCCGGCCCCGCTCGCCTCGTTCTGCGCATCGGTCCATGCCGCCGAGAGCGCGAGCGAAAAGACGCTCAATCGGCCCTGCGCGGTGAGTTCGAGCCCGCGTGCGACGATGGCATCGATATTGCGGCGCTGGCGCAGATTGTCGCCGATGGTAACGTTGGTCACCGCGTTTTCGAGCCGGTTGTCGAACGCCGTCAGCGACACGGCCCAGGACCGGCCCGCCCCCCCCTTGCGAAGATCGAAACCGCCTTCGAACCCTTTCAGCGTTTCATTGCGGAGCGCGGCATTCGCTTCGGTTACGACCGGAAACACGACGAAGGGCCGGTAAAGTTCGTTCAACGTGGGCAGCCGCAGCCCGCTATAGGCCGCCGCGCGCAGTTTCAGGCCGCCGCCCACATCGAACACCGCCCCGCCCCGCAGCGATTCCTGCCAACCGGCACGGGTGGGATAGCGCGCATCGATGGTGAGCGCATTGGCGCCGTCGCGTTCGGTATAGAATCCGTCCGCGATCCGGTAACGATCCACCCGCGCCCCCGCCGTCAGGACAAGCCGCCCGAGCCGCCAGTCATCCTCCACATAAAAGCCGAGATCGGTATTGCGCCCGCCGGCGCTTCTCCGCGCGGTCTGCGCGCCGGTGAAGGCGCTATACGCATCCTCGCGCAGTTCGCCGTCCGCGATGCGAAGATCGGTCCCGATGCGAAGCGTGTGCGACACGCCGAGCGGCGGGCGCAGTTCCAGCTTTCCGCCAAGCCCGGTCGACGGCGTCGCACGCTGATCCAGCACGCGGGTGAAGCGCGAGGATGAAATCACCACATTGGAAAAATCGCGCAATTGCACGTAACCCAGCGCATCGAAACGCCACGCCCCGGTGCCGATGAAACGCAGGCTGAAATCCTGCCCCTGCGAGCGGCTGTCGGCACCGTCGAAGCGAAGCGTGCGTGCATCGTCGAAGGCGGCGACGCGCATCTGCATCTCGACATCCGGGCTGACCGGCGCAACCCCGCGCAGCGCGAACGACCAGCTGTCATAGGCCGCCCGTGCGCTGGCCGGCACGCGATCGGCGACGGGCGTGGTGAAAAACCCCGGCCCCCTGTCCCACCGGCCCGACATGTCGACGAAACCGGCGCCGAGCCGGGGAGAGGCGCCGGCGTAGAGCTCGCTCCCGCCGCGGTCGTTCACGAATGCCCCGGCGCGCAGCGAACCTTTATCGTCGATCCCTGCGCTTTCGAGGGCGATCGTGCCCGCCACCGCACCGGCGCCGAACGCGCCCGAGCCGCCACCACGCACCACCGTCACCCGCGACAGGCGTTCGGGTGGAAGCGCGCTATAGGGGATATAGCCGAAGAACGGATTGGCCTGCGGAATACCGTCGAGCAGGACCAGGCTCCGGCTGGTGGCATTGCCGCCGAGTGCGCGCAAAGTCGCCCCCTGCGCCGAAGGATTGGCGGCGCGGCTGTCGGACCGGCGGAACTGCTGAAACCCCGCGACGCCTTGAAGCACATCCTCGATCCGGCCCGACGCGGCACGATTCAGCGCCTCGCGGTCCAGCACCACGGTATCATAGGCGGTTTCGCCCGGCGTCGGATCCAGTCCGCGCCCGGTCACGATGATATCCGCGCGCGGGAGGATATCCGCGCGCGGGGGCGGCGCGTCCGGCGCGGCGGTTTGCGCCCACGCCTGGCTACCCCCCGGCGACAAGGCCATCGCCGCGGCGCAGAGGGTGGTGCGAAGGAGCAGGACGTTGCGCGAAATAGTCATGCCCCGCCTGTGCGCCACGCGCGGCATGATGCGCAAGCCAAAGCGGGTTCAATCGATCCGGTAATCGATCGGGCGAAAGCTTCCGCCATTGCTGTCATAGGCGGAACAGGCCGTCATCCCGATGATTAGGTCCATCTTCGCGCGAAACGCGATGCGATCGCCGGGCCTGCTGGTCGGCGGGAGCACGCGCAGGCGCCCCGTCTCCCCATCGACCGGCACGTTCATGAAACAGTTGAAGGCGATGGGGATGTCGTCCTCCCCGATCCCGAACGGGCGCAACACCTCGGCCAGATTGCCGAAGCAGCCGCGATGGACGGGTTTGTCCTTGTAGAAATGCGCGAAGGTCGCCGTGCTGCATGGCGTGAGCAGGAAATCGTGCAGGCCGACCGTATCCTCCTCGATCTCCAGCATGACATTCGACCGATTCGAATAGAGCGCATGCCCGGTGGTGAGCCGGATCGTTTCGGCATAATCCAGCGTCCGGCCCGACGATACGACCTCCGCCACGTCATGCGCATTATAGGCAAGGAGGTCCGAAACCTGCTGCCCCTCCGGGTCGAACACGGTCAGCAATTGCCCGGCGTGCAGGCGAAACCCCGTGCCACTGCGCGGGGGAATGCGGGTCACGGCGCCGGTCATACGATGGACATGTCGGCCCGGTCCGGACGTGAGAACGGACATTCCCAGTCGGCGGCAACCTCGCGCCCGGAATATTGCCGCGCCTCGCTGCTCTGCCCGTGGCGCGACAGCATCGGATTGGCCGAGCCGGCAAGCGCGATGTCGCGTTCGATGATCGTTTCCCGCATGGTTTCGTAACGGCCCTGCTGGCGCAGTTGCTCGAACTGATCATGCAGGTTGAATACCATGGTGGGGTGCGAAAACCGGCGTGCGGGGCGGCTGGCCGCCGGATGCAGGCCGACGACGAAGAACGCCTCGCCACCAAAGCTGAGCGAGAAATGCGGATCGTCGGGGTCCGCGCTGACCGAACGGTCGTGATCTTGCCCGCGCCAGGCATCCTTGTCCGAGAGCGACTGAATCCGCGACCAGAGCGTGCGCTCGAAGCCCTGCTCCGAAAGCGTGGGCACATCACGGAAAATCACCGCGAGCGAGCGAAACGCCGGGCGGTCATTGGTTTCGCGGTCGGCGCGATAATCCCACGCCCATGCGAGCAAGGCCTCGTGAATGCGAAGATCGTCCCATCCGCTTTCGATCGAGCGGGCGACGAGCACTTTCAAACACCCCCTGGCGAGCGCAGATTTTGCGCCAACGCACGGGAATTCCTGATCCTTTACGAATGCCTCGAACGATTCTGCGATGGCACCGTCCGACGCCTTTGCGTTTTCAAACATCGACTGGTTCATCTCTTGCCGGGTGGAAGTAGCTCAACGAGCCAGGACGTTCCGCGTTCCATCGGCTCGCCATGCGAAAAGGCCGCCCGGTCGCCCGGACGGCCCTTTCGATTCGGAACCAGCGCGAAGGATCAGTGCTTCTTGTCGCGCCACACGTTCTGATACGCCATGTAGGCGAGGATCGAGGCGAAGATCAGGAACAGCACGACGGGCCACCCGGTCTGATGCCGCTGCTCCAGCTTGGGCTCCGCGGTCCAGGTCAGGAACGCGGACACGTCGCGGGCCATGTCGTCGATCCCGGCCGGCGAACCGTCGTCGAACGTCACCTGTCCATCGCTCGTCAAGGGCGGTGCCATGGCGAGGTTGAGGTTCGGGAAATACGGGTTGAAATGCAGCCCGCTCGGCGTCGCGAAATCGGGGAATTCCTCGGCCAGGCTCTCGCCATCGACGGAGAAGGTCGCCGGATCGCGATAGCCGGTCAGCAGCGAATAGACGTAGTTCGAGCCGTCATGCCGCGCCTTGGTGATGAGCGAGAGATCGGGCGGAACCGCATTGTTGTTCGCCGCACGCGCCGCCACGTCGTTGGGATAGGGCGACGGGAAATAATCGGTCGGCAGCGCGGGACGCGTCGTGGCCTCGCCCGTGCCGGGATCGATACCGGGCACCTGCCATGCGGCGGCTTCGGCCTTCACCTGCGCCTCGGAATAGCCCAGCGCTTCAAGGTTGCGGAACGACACCAGCCGGAGCGAGTGACAGGCCGAGCAGACTTCCTTGTAGACCTTGTAGCCGCGCTGAAGCTGCTGCTCGTCGAAGGTGCCGAACCAGCCTGCGCTCTGCAGCTCCGCATCGCGCGGATGCAGGTGGAAGACATGCTCTGCCGTTTCCTCCGCATCGTCCGTCGCCCAGGTGTAGGCGCCGACGATGAAGCTGTAGAGCAGGACGATGCAGAAACCTGCGCCGACGAGGATACCGATGATGCGGGCCATGTTACGCGTCTTTCTCTTCTCTCGTTCGGATCAGGCCGTCGCCGGACGGTGGGCACCATCGCCCGAGGCACCCAGCGGCACGGCATCGTCCGCGCCCGCCTTCTCGCCCAGCACCGCCTCGGTGATGGAATGCGGCAGGGCCTTGGGCTTCTCGATCATGGACACGATCGGGAGGATGATCAGGAAATGGGCGAAGTAATAGGTCGCCGCGATCTGGCTCAACATGACGAAGGGTTCCTCTGCCGGCGCACCGCCGCAGTAGAACAGCACCGCCATGCAGGGGATGAGGCCGAACCAGAAGAACTTCTTGAACAGCGGGCGATAGAGACCCGAACGCACGGGCGACTTGTCCAGCCAGGGCAGGAAGAACCACACCAGAATCGAGGCGAACATCGCGATCACGCCCATCAGCTTCGCCGGCATGAACAGGAAGTCCTGCGTGAAGGCGCGAAGAATGGCGTAGAACGGCCAGAAATACCATTCGGGCACGATGTGCGCCGGCGTCGAAAGCGGGTTCGCCGGGATATAGTTATCCGGATGGCCGAGATAGTTCGGCAGGAAGAACACGAACCCCGTGTACAGCACCAGGAACACCGCGAGGCCGAAGCCGTCCTTCGCCGTGTAATAGGGGTGGAACGGCACGGTGTCGCTCTCGGTCTTCACCTCGACGCCGGTCGGGTTGGACGAGCCGGGAATATGCAGCGCCCAGATGTGCAGGATCACGACGCCCGCGATCACGAAGGGCAGCATGAAGTGCAGCGAGAAGAAGCGGTTGAGCGCGGCATTGTCAGGCGCGAAACCGCCCAGCAGCCAGATCTGCAACGGCTCACCGACGAGCGGGATCGCGCCGAAAAGCCCGGTAATCACCTTCGCACCCCAGAACGACATCTGCCCCCAGGGAAGGACGTAGCCCATGAACGCAGTCGCCATCATCAACAGGAAGATGACCACGCCGAGGAGCCAGATCATCTCGCGCGGGGCCTTGTACGAGCTGAAGAACAGGCCGCGGAAGATGTGGATATAGACGACGATGAAGAAGAAGGATGCGCCGTTCGCATGCGCGTAACGCAGCATCCAGCCCCAGTTGACGTCGCGCATGATGTGTTCGACCGAATCGAACGCCACCAGCGCATTGGCGCCATAATGCATCGCCAGCACGACGCCGGTAATGATCTGCAACATGAGACAGAACCCGGCGAGCACGCCGAAATTCCAGAAATAGTTGAGATTGCGCGGCACCGGATAGCCGGCGCCCACGGCGTTATAGACGAGGCGCGGAACCGGCAGCTTCTCGTCGATCCAGCGGGTCAGTCCGGTCTTCGGCTGATACTGCTTTGCCCAGGGAAAACTCATGGTGTCCTATCCTCAGCCGATGACAACCGTGGTGTCGGAAGTAAACTGATACTCCGGCACGACGAGGTTCAGGGGGGCGGGGCCTTTGCGGATGCGGCCGGCGGTGTCGTAGTGCGAACCGTGGCAGGGGCAGAAATATCCGCCGAATTCGCCCTTGTTCTCACCCTCGCCCGCGCCGAGCGGCACGCAGCCCAGATGGGTGCACACGCCCATGGTGATGAGCCAGTTGAGATGCCCCTCCGCGGTGCGGTCCTCCAGCGTTTCGGGATCGCGCAGCGAAGACGCGTCGACCGCATCCGCCGCCGCGATTTCGGCCGGAAGGAGATTGCGCACGAACAAAGGCTGCTTGCGGAACACGGCCTTGATCGCCTGCCCGGGTTCGATCGCGGAAAGATCGACCTCGGTCGAGGATTCGGCGAGCACGTCGGCCGACGGCGCCATCTGGCTGATGAGCGGATAGAGAACGGCAAGCGCGCCGACCCCGCCGAAACTGACCGCGGCGATCTCGATGAAATCGCGGCGGCGTACGCCGTTTTCTCCGTCGCCTTCGACCTTTGCGGTCACCGGTTCGGAATGTTCGACGGTCGCGTCTGCCATGCCTGACTCTGCCCTGCTCTGAACGTCCGGCAAGCGCGCCGGACATAAGAAAATTCGTGGATCGGAAGGCTGTCGGAACGTCCCCCTGTGACAGTTGGGGCCGCATGCACACGCATTCGGCCCGTCGCCGTCATGGGGCGCCTCATAGACAGGACGCGCGAATTTTCCAATAGATTTTCCACCCGCGAATTTGCGTTGTTCGCACCCGCATCATGCCGGTGTGGCCCGCCGCACCCCCGCCCCTTCGGGCCATCCGGACGCGCCAAAGGCCATCACCTTGAAAAGATCGCCCATCGCATCGGGCGCCGTCAACCGCTCCAACGCGGCCAAGAGGCTGTCGCGCGCGTGCGGATTCGCCTCGGCCAGCGCCTGTGCGCGCTGCCCCATGCCGAGCGCCATCAGGAACACGCCCTGGCTCGCCGTGCCGTGGAGGACGCATCCCGCCCGCTCCGCCGTTTCGATAAGCGCGGGAAAATCGACATGCGCGGTGATGTCCGCGGTCCCCGGCGCATCGAGCACATCGACCTTTTCATGCGCGCGCACGGCCTGAAGCGTGGAGCCGGTCCGCGGTGCGAGATGGCCGTAATCGATGGTCAGCATCGCGCCGCCCGCCTCGGCAATCGTCTTCGCAAGATCGCCGAGAATCGCCGCCGCCGCCGGATTCGTCTCGATCAGCGTGCCTTCTTCCGCATCGTCATGTCGCGGCGGCACGGCGGCATCCATCGGCCTGTCGCCTGCCAGCGTGACGAACGCATCGCCGTCCAGCCCCACCATGCGTTCGCGCCACCCCCGCCCCGTGCGCACCAGTTGCCGCACGGGGAGCGCGTCGAAAAATTCATTGGCCACGACGATCACGGGCCGGTCCGTCGGCAGCGCGGCGACATCCTCGTGAAACTGCGCATCGGGCACAAGCTCGGCCTGCTTTTCGCGCAGGACCGGCGAAGCCTCGACAAGGTGGACCGTCGGCGAAAGCCCCGCCGCCCGGATCACGCGCAACGCATCGCGCGCCAGCGTGCCGCGCCCCGGTCCCAGCTCGACATAGGCGAAATCCCGCGCTTCGGCCCGGATGGTGAGGTCGGCGATCCAGCCGCCGATCATCTCGCCGAACATCTGGCTGATTTCCGGCGCGGTGATGAAATCCCCTGCGGTGCCGAGCGGATCGCGATGCGCGTAATAATGCGCGTTCGCCTCCGCCATATATTGCGCCACGGGAATCGGCCCGTGCGCACGGATCAAGCGCCTGAGCCCCGCCGTGAGGTCGCCGCCATTCGTATCGCCGTTCATCTCAAACCGCCCCGGTAGCGGCATCCCGGCGCGCGTCGGGCTGCTGTCCAAGGGCAGGCTTGCGCAAGGCCCGCACCACGAAGAACAGCCCGATCGCGATCAGCGGCAGGGTCAGCCATTGCCCCATGGAAAGCCCCGTTTCGGCGGCGAATTCGGCAAGCTGCGCATCGGGTTCGCGGAAGAATTCCACGATGAACCGGGCAAAGGCGATGCCGGCGGTAAACGTCCCGACGAGCAATCCTGGCCGCCAGCGCGCCCGCGTCATCCAGAACAGCGCGAGCATCACGAGAATGAGCAGCAACCCTTCGAGGCCCGCTTCGTAAAGCTGGCTCGGATGGCGGGGGAGCGGCCCGGCGCGGGGAAAGACCATCGCCCACGGCACGTCGGCGGGTCGGCCCCACAATTCGCCGTTCACGAAATTCGCCAGCCGCCCGAACATCATGCCGAAGGGCACGTTGACCGCGATATAGTCGCACACGCGCAGGAACTGAAGCTGTCCGCGGTGGCTGACCCAGGCGATCGCGGCCAGCACGCCGGCCACCCCGCCGTGAAAGCTCATCCCCCCGTCCCACAGGCGCAGCAGGTCCCAGCTCACCGTTTCCCCGCTCGTCCACCCGGTCCAGAGCGAGGGGTCGTAAAACGCCGCATAGCCGAGCCTGCCGCCCACGATAATGCCGAGCGTACACCAGAAGAACAGATCCTCCGCATGGCGCTGCGCCATGGGCGCGCCCGGCGCCTTCAGCATGCGGGACAGATGCCAATACCCGACGAGAATCCCCGCAAGATAGGCCAGCGAATACCAGCGCAGGGTGAACCAGCCGAGTTCGATGCCCGGACGCAGGCCGAGATTTTCCCAGTAGATCGGCGCATCGTTCGCGGCGCTGGCCAATATCTGCAACACGGGCACGGCGGTTTCCTTCTTCCAATCGTGGCGCGCGCGCCGCTGTGGGCGCCCCTGCCGCGCGGCTTTTGGCACAGCGCGGGCCATGATGATAGGCCGCTTGGCGCCCCAATTGCGCACCGTGGCACGAGGTGGGTGGAAACTCGCCCCTGTCGCACCGATATGTTAATCCCTGCCCGGATAAACCGCACATGTGCCCGGACAGGACTGTCCGCCCCGCCCCATTCGTGCACGAGGAAACACACTTGGCCCGCAGCCCGATACCCAGCCAGCGCCGCATCATCGACCGCCGCCGCGTCGTGGCGAAACTCGACGCGCTGATCGACGACATGGACACGCTCGACCGGCAGCCGCTCATCGCGCTGCTGCGCGGAGCGCTGTCGGACGGGCGGGCCGAAATCGCGCGGCGGCTGGAGACGGAGCCATCCGCCGGGCACAAGGCCGCCGCGGCGCAGGCATTCCTCGTCGATCAGATCGTGCGCATCATCCACGATCACGTCATCACCCATGTCTATTCCGCCGCCAACCGCAGCAAGGGCGAGCATCTCGCCATCATGGCGGTGGGCGGATACGGGCGCGGCGAAATGGCGCCGCAATCGGACGTCGACATCGCGTTCCTCACCCCCATGCGCAACACCCCCTGGTGCGAGCAGGTGATCGAGGCGATGCTCTATTACCTGTGGGATCTGGGGCTGAAAGTCGGCCATTCGAGCCGGTCGATCGACGACATGGTCCGCATGGCGAAACAGGACCTCACCATCCGCACCGCCCTGCTCGAAGGGCGATTCCTGTGGGGGGAGCAGGCGCTTTACGATGTCGCGAAACAGCGGTTCTGGAACGACGTGGTGACAGGGTCGGAGCGTCAGTTCGTGTCGGAAAAACTGGCCGAGCGCGAGGCGCGGCACAAGCGCATGGGCGACAGCCGCTATGTCGTGGAACCCAATGTGAAGGAGGGCAAGGGCGGCCTGCGCGACCTGCACACGCTCTACTGGATCGGGAAATACATCCACCAGGTCCGCGAACCGCGCGAGCTGGTCGATGCGGGCCTGCTCACCCCGGCCGAATTCCGCGCCTTTCGCCGGGCCGAGAATTTCTTCTGGGCGGTGCGCTGCCATCTGCACACGATCACCGGGCGCGAGGAGGACAGGCTGACCTTCGACCTGCAGCGCGAGGTCGCCGCCCGCATGAATTTCGCCGACCGCCCGGGCAAGAGCGCGGTCGAACGCTTCATGCATTACTATTTCCTGCAGGCAAAGCGCGTCGGCGGGCTGACCGGCGTGTTCCTCGCGCAGATGGAGGAGCAGTTCGCGAAGAGCCAGTCGGCAAGGCTCATGGCGAAGCTGACCGAAAAGCGGCGCAAGGTTCGCGGCTTCGTCATCGCGGGCGGGCGCATCACCGTGCCGGACGACGATTTCTTTGCCGAAGACCCGGTGCGGCTGATCGAGATATTCACCCTCGCGAACAAGGAAGGGGTGGAGGTCCATCCCGACGCGATGCGCATGGCCGATCGCGATTCGGGCCTCATCACCGGCAAGATCCGCCGCGACAAGCGCGCCAATGCGCTGTTCCTCGATCTGTTGTCGAGCGAGGACAATCCCGAACTCGCGCTGCGCTGGATGAACGAGGCGGGTGTGTTCGGGCGCATCATGCCCGAATTAGGCCGCGTCGTCGCACAGATGCAGTTCGACATGTACCACCACTACACCGTCGACGAACACACGATCCGCGCCATCGGAAAGCTCGCCGAGATCGAGAGCGGGGAGGTGGAGGAGGCGCACCCCGTTTCGACCGCGATCATTCCCAAGCTTCAGCATCGCCGCGCGCTTTATGTCGCGACGCTCCTGCACGATATTGCCAAGGGGCGCGGCGGCGATCATTCGGTGCTGGGCGCGGAAATCGCGAAGAAGGTCGGCCCGCGCCTGGGGCTGAGTGCGGAGGAGACGGGGCTCGTGTCCTGGCTCGTGCGCTATCATTTGTTGATGAGCGCGACCGCGTTCAAGCGCGACCTGTCCGATCCGAAGACGATCAACGATTTCGTCACCGAGGTGCAATCGCTCGAACGGCTGCGGCAATTGCTCGTGCTGACCGTGGTGGACATCGGTGCGGTGGGACCGGGCGTCTGGAACAGCTGGAAAGGACAATTGCTCGGCGAATTGTTCACCGCGGCGGAGGAACGCCTGCGCCTCGGCTTCAAGTCAAACGGGCGCATGCACAAGATCGAGGCGCGCAAGGACGCCGCCCGCGAATTGCTCGCCGGGGATGCGGGGCTGGTCGACACGGTCGGCGCGGCGATGCACGAATCCTACTGGATCGCGGAAAGCGAGGAGGTGATTGCCCGCAATCTGCGCCAGATGGACGCGATGGGCGAGGATGCACTCTCCATCGAATGCCATTACTGGGAAGAGCGCGGCGCCACCATGGTCACGGTCGTCACGCCCGACCATCCGGGCCTGTTTTCGCGCATCGCCGGCGGCATCCACCTGGTAAGCGGGAACATCATCGACGCGCGCATCCACACCAATCGAAACGGGCGCGCGGTGGACAATTTCCTGGTGCAGGACCCGATGTGCCGCCCGTTTCGCGAGGAATCGCAGATCGCCCGGCTGACCCAGTCGATCCGCGACACGCTCGCCAACAAGGTGAAGCTGGTGCCGCAGCTCGCCGCGCGGCCCATGTCGCGCCCGCGCGCCGACGCGTTCGAGGTGCAGCCGCGCGTGACCTTCGACAATGACGCATCGAATCGCTTTACCGTGGTGGAGGTGAACGCCCGCGACCGCCCGGCCCTGCTCAACCGGCTCGCCCGCGCCATGTTCGAGGCGAAGCTGCTCATCAACTCGGCGCATGTCACCCATTACGGGGAGCGCGCGGCCGATACGTTCTACGTCACCGACCTGCTCGGCGACAAGATCACGGCGAAGGCGCGGCTGGACGCGCTCGAAAAACGGCTGCTGGAGGCGGTGGAGGCGACGGAGGAGGCCGCGGGCTAGCGCAGGCGGCCCCGGTTCAACCCGCCGCGCGCAACCGTTCCAGCGCCCGCTCCCGCCCGATCAGCGGCAGCAGCGCGGCCATGTCCGGCCCGTGCCCCCGCCCGGTGAGCGCGAGGCGCAGCGGCAGGAACAGCGCCTTGCCCTTGCGCCCGGTCGCGGCCTTCAGCCTGCCGGTGAGCGTCTTCCACGCACCCTCGTCCCATTCGATTCCCTGCGCATCCTGCACCGCTGCGGCGATAAAGGCGCGATCCTCGGCGTCGAGATCGGGTGCGGGAATTGGCCCCGTCACGACCTGCCACCAGTCCCCTGCATCGTTCAGCGTTTCAAGATTCGGGCGGATCGCGGCCCATGCGGCCTCGTCCATTCCTGTGGGCAGGCGATGGGCGATGGCGGCATAGTCCGTTTCGTGCAGGAGCTGCGCATTGATGCGCATCATTTCCGCCTCGTCGAAACGGGCAGGGGCGCGCCCGAACGTGGCAAGGTCGAAGCCTGTCGCCATCGCGTCGAGCGAACGCATCGCGGTAACAGGCTGCGACGTGCCGATGCGTGCCAGCACGGACAGCAACGCTTCGGGTTCCACGCCCTCCTCGCGCATTTCGTCCACCCCGGTCGAACCCAGACGTTTCGACAGCTTGCCCTCCGCCCCGGTGAGCAGCGCCTCATGCGCGAAACGCGGCGGCGCGGCGCCCAGCGCGGCAAACATCTGCACCTGCACCGCGGTGTTCGACACGTGATCCTCCCCGCGCAGCACGTCGGTAATGCCCATTTCGACATCGTCCACCGCGCTCGGCAACATATAGAGCCAGGATCCGTCGGCACGGCGAATCACCGGGTCGGACAGGGCGGCGGGGTCGAAATGCTGCGCCCCGCGAATCGCGTCGTCCCACGCGATCGGCGCGTCGTGATCGAGCCGGAAACGCCAGTGCGGGGCAATGCCCTTCGCCGCAAAATCGGCATGGTCCCGTTGCGTGAGTTCGAGCGCGGCGCGGTCGTAGATCGGCGGAAGCCCGCGGCCGAGCAGGATCTTGCGCTTAAGCTCCAGCTCCTGCGCCGTTTCGTAGGCGGCGTAAATCCGCCCCTCCGCGCGGAGCCGTTCGAACGCCGCCTCGTATATGTCCAGCCGCTGCGACTGCCGCGCCTCGCCATCGGCGGCGAGACCGAGCCATGCAAGATCGGCACGGATGGCATCGACGTGGCGTTCCTCCGAACGCTGCGCATCGGTGTCGTCGATACGCAGCAGGAAACGCCCGCCATCCTTCTTGGCCAGCAGGAAATTGTGCAGGGCGGTGCGAATATTGCCCACATGCAGCCGGCCGGTCGGCGAGGGGGCGAAACGGGTGATCGTGGTCATGGCCGCTGCGTTAGCGCCGTTCGCCGCTTATTGCGAGCGGAGCGTGACCGTATGCCCACCGCCGGAAATGCGCACCGCGCCTGTTCCCGACGGCTCGATGCTACGCGCCGCGTCGAGCACGTTTGCGGCATCCGCCACGCCGGGGGGAATGCCGATCGGGCATGGGTCGGGCGCGGGCACCCCCGGAGGAGCGTTCGCGGCAGCAATGGGCGGGTAAGCGCGGCGCTGCGTCTGAAAATGACGGCCCGATACGACATAGCCCCACGCATAGCCCGCGCAGGCCGGGCCCCAGCCGATGCTCGCGCCGTCGCCCACCATGACGGCTCCGGACGCGACCGCGCGTCCGTCGATCGCCGCAATGCGCCAATGTCCGGCGAGCGTCGGGACTGCGTCGCTGATGCGGGTCGAGTCGCCCCCGCCGCCATTCGTCTCGCCTGCGCCGGGACCGCATGCGCCTATCGCGGCCGCCAGCAAGAGGGGCACCGCACGCGACCACCGGGTCCGCAACCGCCCTGCCCGCACCGGCATCAATCCTGCAACAACCGCTCCGCGAGGCTGCCGATCTCGTCCGGTTCCAGAATCCAGGTCCGCGTCGCGCGCCCTTCGCGAAACACCGGCTTCGTCAGCAGGATCCGCGCATTCTCGCGCGCATGCGGCTTATACAGCGCGTAATGTTTCGCACATTCGTAGATCACCCCGATGATCGGCGTGCGCCCTTCGAGGTCGATCATCGTGGTAAGCTGGTCGCCGGGAATGTCGTCAATCGTGTATCGTTCCATTCCTCCTATCTTGGAGGCGGAACATGGCTTGGCAAGATGTGGGCAAAACGAAACCCCCGCCGGACGGGCCGACGGGGGTCTCGTGTCTCAGGAACGGGCGCGGGGATTATTCCGCGTCGTCTTCCTTCTTGTCCAGCTCGGCCTCGGAGACCGTGCCGTCGTGGTCGGCTTCCTCGACATTGAGGTAGTCGCCCGCATCCGCATCGGTGCCGTGGGTTTCACCCTCGACCGTGGCGAGCGGATCGTCGCCGATCGCCGCATCCTCGGTCTGGGCCAGCTCGGCCTCGTGTTCCTCGGCGGCGGTTTCCGCTGCGACCAGCGCTTCCTGCATCTTGCGATACTGGGCGCGCAGGGCGACATCGCGGCTGGTGGCCGCAACGCGCATCCGGTTCATGCCCGCGCCGGTGCCGGCGGGGATGAGACGGCCCACGATCACGTTTTCCTTCAGCCCGATCAGCGAGTCCTTCTTCCCCTCGACCGCCGCCTGCGTCAGCACGCGGGTGGTTTCCTGGAACGAAGCAGCCGAGATGAACGAACGCGTCTGCAACGAGGCCTTGGTGATGCCGAGAAGGATCGGCTTGCCCTCGGCCTTGGCCTGATTCTTGGTCAGCTTGGCGTTGTACTCCAGCATTTCCTCGTAATCGACCTGCTCGCCCGGAAGCAGCGTGGTGTCGCCGCCATTGGTGATCTCGACCTTCTGAAGCATCTGGCGAACGATCACCTCGATGTGCTTGTCGTTGATCTTCACGCCCTGCAAGCGATAGACTTCCTGAATCTCGTTGACGAGATATTCGGCCAGCGGCTCGATGCCGAGAACCTCCAGAATGTCATGCGGGTCGGGCGAACCGGAAATCAGATTGTCGCCCTTCTTGACGAAATCGCCTTCCTGCACATCGATCACGCGGGTCTTGGGGATCAGGTACTCGACCGGATCGCCCTCCTCCGGAACGATGGCGATCTTGCGCTTCGCCTTGTAATCGCGGACGAATTCGATCCGGCCCGCGATTTTCGCGATGATCGAATTGTCCTTCGGCTTGCGGGCCTCGAACAGTTCGGCAACGCGCGGCAGACCGCCGGTGATGTCGCGGGTCTTGGCGGCTTCGCGGCTGGCGCGGGCGAGGATGTCGCCTGCCTCGACCTGCTGACCGTCATCGACCGAGAGCGAGGTGCCCGGCGCCAGCATGTAGCGCGCGGCCTCCGTCTCGTCCGACCCTTCGCCGAGCAGCGTCAGGCGCGGACGCATGTCCTCCTTCTTCGACCGGCCCTGGGCGCGATATTCGGTGACCACGCGCTGGGCGATGCCCGTCGCGTCGTCGACCTGCTCGGCCATGGTCTTGCCGTCAACGAGATCCTGGAACTTCACCACACCCGACTGCTCGGTGATGATGGGAAGCGTGAACGGATCCCATTCGGCAAGGCGATCGCCCTGCTCCACCTTGGCGCCGTCCTCGTGCATCAGCGTGGTACCATAAGGTACGCGGTGCATTTCGCGCTCGCGCCCTTCGGCATCGATGACGACGATTTCGCCGCTGCGGGCAAGCGACAGGCGCTTGCCGCGCTTGTCCACGATGGACGGCATGTCGCGGTGATGCACCGTGCCCGCCGAAACCGCCTCGAGATGGCTGGTTTCATTAAGCTGCGCCGCGCCGCCGATGTGGAACGTACGCATGGTGAGCTGCGTGCCCGGCTCGCCGATGGACTGCGCGGCGATGACGCCGACAGCCTCGCCGATGTTGACCGGCGTACCGCGCGCAAGGTCACGGCCATAGCACGTGCCGCACACGCCCATCTGCGCCTCGCAGACGAGCGGCGAGCGGATCTTGGCGACCTGCACTTCGGCGGCCTCGATCTCGACCACCATCGGTTCGTCGATCAACGTGCCCTTCTTGACGATGACCTCGTTCGTCTTCGCATTGACGAGATCCTCGGCCAGCGTGCGGCCCAGGATACGCTCACCCAGCGAGGCGATCGTCGAACCGCCCTGAATGATCGCGCGCATTTCGAGCGCCTTCTCGGTCTTGCAGTCTTCCTCGACGATGACGCAATCCTGCGACACGTCGACGAGACGGCGCGTGAGATAGCCGGAGTTCGCCGTCTTCAACGCCGTATCGGCGAGACCCTTGCGGGCGCCGTGGGTGGAGTTGAAGTATTCGAGGACGGTCAGGCCTTCCTTGAAGTTCGAGATGATCGGCGTCTCGATGATCTCGCCCGACGGCTTGGCCATGAGGCCGCGCATGCCGGCGAGCTGCTTCATCTGCGCCGGCGAACCACGCGCGCCGGAGTGGCTCATCATGTAGATCGAGTTGATCTGCGCCTCGCGGCCGTTTTCGTCCTTGGGCGTGGCCTTGATGCGGTCCATCATCTCGGCCGCGACCTTGTCGCCGCACTGCGACCAGGCGTCGATCGCCTTGTTGTACTTTTCCTGCCAGGTGATCAGGCCGTCCTGGTACTGCTGCTCGTATTCGGCGACCTGGGCCTTGGTCTCCTCGATCATGCCTTCCTTGGTCTCGGGAATGATCATGTCGTCCTTGCCGAACGAGATGCCGGCCTTGAACGCGTTGGAGAAACCGAGCGTCATGATGGCGTCGGCGAACAGCACCGTGTCCTTCTGACCGGTGTGGCGATAGACCTGGTCGATGACGTCGCCGATTTCCTTCTTGGTGAGAAGGCGGTTGACGACCTCGAACGGGACGGTGTGCTTCTTGGGGAGGCACTCGCCGATGAGCATGCGGCCGGGCGTGGTTTCCACCCGCTTCATGTACTGCTTGCCCTTCTCGTCGGTCTGCGGAACGCGGGCCTCGATCTTGGTATGCAGCGTCACCGCCTTCACCTGAAGCGCCTGGTGCACCTCGGCCATGTCGGCGAACTTCATGCCCTCGCCCGGCTCGCCTTCGCGGTCCATGGACAGGTAATACAGGCCCAGCACCATGTCCTGCGACGGCACGATGATCGGCTTGCCGTTCGCGGGGCTGAGGATGTTGTTCGTCGACATCATCAACACGCGCGCTTCCAACTGCGCCTCGAGGCTCAGCGGGACGTGGACGGCCATCTGGTCACCGTCGAAGTCGGCGTTGAAGGCCGAGCATACGAGCGGGTGCAGCTGGATCGCCTTGCCTTCGATCAGCACGGGTTCGAACGCCTGAATGCCGAGACGGTGAAGCGTCGGCGCACGGTTCAGGAGCACGGGATGCTCGCGGATCACCTCGTCGAGGATGTCCCAGACTTCCTTGCGCTCCTTTTCCACCCATTTCTTCGCCTGCTTCAGCGTCATGGACAGACCCTTGGCGTCGAGGCGAGCGTAGATGAACGGCTTGAACAGCTCGAGCGCCATCTTCTTGGGCAGGCCGCACTGATGCAGCTTCAGCTCCGGCCCGGTCACGATGACCGAACGGCCCGAATAGTCGACGCGCTTGCCGAGCAGGTTCTGGCGGAAGCGGCCCTGCTTGCCCTTGAGCATGTCGGACAGCGATTTCAAAGGACGCTTGTTCGCGCCCGTGATGACGCGGCCGCGGCGACCATTGTCGAACAATGCGTCGACGGCTTCCTGCAACATGCGCTTTTCGTTGCGGACGATGATGTCCGGCGCACGCAGTTCGATGAGCCGCTTCAGGCGATTGTTGCGGTTGATGACCCGGCGATAGAGATCGTTCATGTCCGACGTCGCGAACCGGCCCCCGTCGAGCGGCACCAGCGGGCGCAGTTCGGGCGGAATGACGGGCACGACCTCGAGGATCATCCATTCGGGGCGGTTGCCCGAATCGATGAAGCTTTCAACGACCTTCAGCCGCTTGATGATCTTCTTGGGCTTCAGCTCGGACTTCGTCGTCCGCAGCTCTTCCATGAGATCGGCGCGTTCCTGTTCGAGGTCGAGCTCCATGAGCATGGTCTTGACCGCGGCGGCACCGATGTCGGCGCTGAACGCGTCCTCGCCATATTCGTCCTGCGCGTCGAGGAGTTCATCCTCGGTCAGCAGCTGGAACTTTTCCAGCGGCGTCAGGCCGGGCTCGACGACGATATAGCTTTCGAAATACAGCACGCGCTCGAGCTGCTTCAGTTGCATGTCGAGCAGCAGGCCGATGCGCGAAGGCAGCGATTTCAGGAACCAGATATGCGCAACCGGCGCGGCCAGTTCGATATGGCCCATACGCTCGCGGCGGACCTTGGTCACCGTCACCTCGACGCCGCATTTCTCGCAGACGACGCCCTTGTACTTCATGCGCTTGTACTTGCCGCACAGGCACTCGTAATCCTTCACCGGACCGAAGATGCGGGCACAGAACAGACCGTCGCGTTCGGGCTTGAACGTGCGGTAGTTGATGGTTTCCGGCTTCTTGATCTCGCCGAAGGACCACGAACGGATGCGTTCGGGCGAGGCCAGACCGATCTGAATCTGGTCGAAGGTCTCGGTCTTGGCGACCGGATTGGCGAATTTTGTCAGTTCGTTCATGTTTCAAATCCCTTGAGGGGAAAAATCCGTGGCGGCAGCGATAAGGATCGGGGCGCCTTGGGGCAGGTCCGCCGACCCGCCCCGTATCGCACCGCGCTTTTATTCGGCCGCGATCGACAGGCCGTCGTCGTCCTCGTCATCCCCGCCTTCGTTGAGCGAGGACAGTTCGACGTTGAGACCCAGCGAGCGCATTTCCTTGACCAGCACGTTGAAGCTTTCGGGAATGCCGGCCTCGAACGTGTCGTCGCCCTTGACGATCGCCTCGTAGACCTTGGTGCGTCCGACCACGTCGTCCGATTTTACCGTCAGCATTTCCTGGAGCGTATAGGCCGCGCCATAGGCCTGCAGCGCCCAGACCTCCATTTCGCCGAAACGCTGGCCGCCGAACTGCGCCTTACCACCCAGCGGCTGCTGCGTGACGAGGCTGTAGGGGCCGATGGACCGTGCGTGGATCTTGTCGTCGACGAGGTGATGCAGCTTGAGCATGTAGATATAGCCCACCGTCACCTGCCGGTCGAAGGCATCGCCCGTCCGCCCGTCATAGAGCGTGACCTGGCCGGAACCCGGCAGCCCCGCCTTTTCCAGCATCGCGGTCACGTCGCCTTCGCGCGCACCGTCGAAGACCGGCGTGCCCATCGGGACACCGTTCTTCAGATTGGATGCAAGCTCGACCACTTTGGCCGTTGTCCGGTTCTCGATATCGTCATGGTACTGCTCGCCATACACGTCCTTGAGCTTCTCCACCACGGCGGAGGGCGGCTCGGACGCCTCGATATCGGGATTGGCCTCGCGCCATTCGTTGAGCGCAGCGGTAATCTGTTGCCCCAGACCGCGTGCGGCCATGCCGAGGTGCGTCTCGAAGATCTGCCCGACGTTCATGCGGCTCGGCACGCCCAGCGGGTTGAGCACGATGTCGACCGGCGTGCCATCGGCGAGGAACGGCATGTCCTCCTGCGGCAGGATGCGCGAAATCACGCCCTTGTTGCCGTGACGGCCGGCCATCTTGTCGCCCGGCTGCAGCTTGCGCTTCACCGCGACGAAGACCTTCACCATCTTGAGCACGCCGGGCGCCAGCTCGTCACCGCGTTCGAGCTTTTCCTTGCGGTCCTCGAACTTGGCGTTGATCGCCTTGACGCTGTCGTCGTACTGCCCCTTGATCGCCTCCAGCTGTGCCTGACGGCCATCGTCGGCCACCGCGAACTTGAACCAGTCGTGGCGTTCCACCTCGTCCAGCAGCTCCTCGGTGATCTCCTGCCCCTTCTTCACGCCCTTGGGCGCTGCCGAAGCGGTCTGGCCGATGAGCATGTCGCGCAGGCGGTTGTAGGTCGCGCGATTGAGGATCGCACGCTCGTCCTCGCGGTCCTTGGCGAGGCGTTCGATTTCCTCGTTCTGGATCGCGCGGGTACGGTCGTCGATCTCGATGCCGTGGCGGTTGAACACGCGCACCTCGACCACAGTGCCGGCAACGCCCGGCGGCAGCTTGAGAGAGGTATCGCGCACGTCGCTGGCCTTTTCGCCGAAGATCGCGCGGAGCAGCTTTTCCTCCGGCGTCATCGGCGATTCGCCCTTGGGTGTGATCTTGCCGACCAGGATGTCGCCCGGATGCACTTCGGCGCCGATGTAGACGATACCCGCCTCATCGAGGCTGCGCAGCGCTTCCTCGCCGACGTTGGGAATGTCGCGCGTGATGTCCTCGGGCCCGAGCTTCGTGTCGCGGGCCATGACCTCGAACTCCTCGATATGGATCGAGGTGAACACGTCGTCCTTCACGATGCGCTCGGAGATCAGGATCGAATCCTCGTAGTTATACCCGTTCCAGGGCATGAACGCGACGAGGCTGTTCCGGCCCAGCGCCAGCTCGCCCAGATCGGTCGAGGGACCGTCGGCGATGATGTCGCCGGTCTGCACGACCTCGCCCACCTTCACCAGCGGACGCTGATTGATGCAGGTGTCCTGGTTCGAACGCTGGAACTTCTGCAGCGTGTAGATGTCGACGCCGGACTGCCCGGCCTCCACATCGCCCTGCGCGCGGATGACGATACGGGTCGCGTCGACCTGATCGACGATGCCGCCGCGGGTCGCCGCGATGGCCGCGCCCGAATCGCGGGCCACGGTCTCTTCCATGCCGGTGCCGACGAACGGCGCCTCGGCCTTGACCAGCGGCACGGCCTGACGCTGCATGTTGGAGCCCATGAGCGCGCGGTTGGCGTCATCGTTTTCCAGGAACGGGATGAGCGATGCCGCGACCGAAACGAGCTGTTTCGGCGACACGTCCATGAGCGTGACCTGCTCGTTCGGGCTCATCACGAATTCGCCGTTCTGACGGGCGGAGACGAGTTCCTCGACGAACGTGCCTTCGCTGCTCAGCTCGGCCGATGCCTGCGCGACGGTGTTCTTCTGCTCCTCCATCGCCGACAGGTACTGCACCTCGCCGGTGACCTTGCCGTCGACGACCTTGCGGTAGGGCGTCTCGATGAAGCCGTACTTGTTCACCCGCGCAAAGGTCGAGAGCGAGTTGATCAGGCCGATGTTCGGACCTTCGGGCGTTTCAATGGGGCAGATGCGGCCATAGTGGGTCGGGTGGACGTCGCGCACTTCGAAGCCTGCGCGTTCGCGGGTCAGACCGCCGGGCCCGAGCGCCGACACGCGACGCTTGTGCGTCACTTCGGAGAGCGGGTTGGTCTGATCCATGAACTGCGACAGCTGCGACGAGCCGAAGAATTCGCGCACCGCGGCCACGGCCGGCTTCGCATTGATGAGGTCGTTCGGCATCACGGTGGACACATCGACGCTCGACATGCGCTCCTTCACCGCGCGCTCCATGCGCAGCAGGCCGACGCGGTACTGGTTTTCGAGCAGCTCGCCCACCGAACGCACGCGGCGGTTGGCCAGGTTGTCGATGTCGTCGACTTCGCCCTTGCCGTCCTTGAGATCGACGAGTTCCTTCACCACGGCGAGGATATCCTCGCGGCGGAGCGTCGTGATCGTATCCTCGGCATCGAGGCCGAGACGCATGTTCAGCTTGACGCGGCCCACGGCCGACAGGTCATAGCGTTCGCCGTCGAAGAACAGACCTTCGAACAGGGCTTCGGCGGTTTCCTTCGTCGGCGGCTCGCCGGGGCGCATCACCTTGTAGATCGCCTCGAGCCCCATGTCGCGGTTCTCGGCCTTGTCGACCTGCATGGTGTTGCGGATCCACGGGCCAGTGTTGACGTGGTCGATATCGAGCAGTTCGAGCCGGTCGACGCCGGCTGCGTCCAGCACGTCGAGATTTTCGGGGCTGACTTCCTCGCCCGCCTCGATCCAGATGCGGCCGGTGCCTTCGTCGATCATGTCATTGGCGGCATAGCGGCCGAAGATTTCCTCGGTCGGGATGAGGAGATGCGTCAGGCCGTCCTTCGCCGCCTTGTTGGCGCCGCGCGGGCTGATCTTCTGCCCGGCGGGGAACACGACTTCGCCGCTGCTGGCATCGACGATGTCGAAGGCCGGCTTCTGCCCGCGCCAGTTTTCGGCGACGAACGGAATTTTCCAGCCGCCACCCTCGACGTCGCTGCTGCCACGTTCCCAGGTCACGGTTTCGTAGAAATGATGGAGGATTTCCTCCGCATCCATGCCGAGCGCGTAGAGCAGCGAGGACACCGGAAGCTTGCGCTTGCGGTCGATGCGGACATTGACGACGTCCTTGGCATCGAACTCGAAATCGAGCCACGACCCGCGATAGGGAATGACGCGCGCGGCAAACAGATATTTGCCCGAGCTGTGCGTCTTGCCGCGGTCATGGTCGAACAGGACGCCCGGCGAACGGTGCATCTGCGACACGATGACACGCTCGGTCCCGTTGATGAAGAACGTGCCGTTGCCGGTCATGAGCGGCATGTCGCCCATGTACACGTCCTGCTCCTTGATATCGAGCACGCTGCGCGCCTCGGTATCGGGGTCCACCTCGAACACGATGAGGCGCAGCGTCACCTTCATCGGCGCGGCATAGGTGATGCCGCGCTGGCGGCATTCGGTCACGTCGTACTTGGGCGGCTCAAGTTCATAATGCACGAAGTCCAGCTCAGCCGTTCCGGCGAAATCGCGGATCGGGAACACCGAACGCAGCGTCTTTTCAAGGCCGGAGACATAGTCGATCGACGGGTCGGACCGCAGGAACTGTTCGTAGCTTTCGCGCTGCACCTCGATCAGGTTCGGCATTTCCACGACTTCGTGGATGTCGCCGAAGATCTTGCGGATGCGCTTTTTCGCGGTCGGACGGATGTCGCCATTCGCCGCCCCGTTCGGGGAAGAAGCCTGAGTCGCCATGAAGGATCGTGCCTTTGTCGCTTCGAGTTTAGCCGAGTCGTGCAAGGGCAGGTTTGCCGCGCGACCGGTCGGAAATTTCGATGCACGGGGGAGATATCCGCAAACGACAAATGGCCGCAAAACCTCAGGGAATGCGCCCTTTCGGCGTTTCCCCGGCTTGCAGCCGCCGCGTCGATGCAGATGTCCCGCCGCCTCCATCCCGGGTCGGCCCCCGCGCAAGGGCCGCCTTGCTCGAAGCGTGCGGACAGCGCCCCCTATAGGCGAACGCCGTCGCCCTGTCAAAGCCGCAACCGCGCTCCGATTGACTATGCAGCGGCACAAACCCATACACCCGCCGCCCGGCGAATGGCGGGCATTCGGGAGAGTGGCCATGCGTTTCATCGAGGGCTTTCGCTTCGCGCATCGCGAAAGCCTCGCGTTCGTCGCCGCCTGCCCGTTGCTCGCCCTGATCCCCGTCGCGGCGGAAATGGTTCAGCATGCCGCCGAAATGCAGGGCGGCCTGTATGACAGCATGGCGCGTTTCCGCACGATGGAGGACGATGCCCTGCCGGTCGGCCTCGCCTTCTTGAAAGTGTTCGCGCTCAACCTCTCGACCTATTGGGTCATCCGTTTTGTGTCCGGCGGGCGCGATGCACGAGCGGCCCGCACGCTGGAGCCGCGCGCCATCTGCCTGTTTGCCGCCGTCCTCAGCCTGCAGATGCTTTTGGCCGCGCTGGGATTGTTCGTGTTCACCGCCGATACGCCGGTGGGGACCGGTTTCTTCGTCTTTTCACTGATCTTCGCGCCGCTGGCCTCGCGATTCGTCGCGGGTGCGCCGCTCGGCATCTGGATTGCGCCGGTGGCCTCGATCCGCACGATGCTCCCGCATTTCGTGTTCGCCGTCGGGTTTTCGATGCTGGCGATCCTGCCGCTGCTGGGGGTGCATTATGCGCTGGGGATCGGGGCGGCGCTCATTGCCGGATCGTTCGGCAAATGGGCGTTGCTGATCGCCGATGCGCTGATCGTGGGCTGGTTGACGCCGGTGCTGGCGGCGGTGGTCTATGTCGTGGCGATCCGGCCCGGCCCGCTCGATGGCCGTGCGCATACGGCTTGACATCGGCCGCCGGATCGTTAGAGGGCGGCGGCAGAGCGACGCGCCCGCAACCCGGGTGGCGCCGTTCATCCGTCCGAGACAGCTGGTGAGGGTTCCCCTCTTAATTTCCGGCCTAGACGGGGAAAAGAGTTTCTTTCGGCCTTTCCTTTTCGAAAGCGCCATTTCGCGCTCCGGCGCGCTCCTTCCCCCCTCAACGGACTCGCCCGCGTCGTTTCGGCGATGCGGACAAACGTAGCCGGTCGCGTATTCGGGTTTGCCCGGTCGCGGCCATTGTGAAGGAGTAAGCATGGATCGTTCGCAAAAAACCGATGCGGTCGCGCAGCTCAACGCAACCTTCAACGAGGTGGGCGTGGTGGTCGTCACCCGCAATCTCGGCCTCACGGTCGCACAGTCGACCGACCTGCGGCAGAAGATGCGCGAAGCCGGCGCAACCTATCAGGTGGCGAAGAACCGTCTTGCCAAGCGGGCCATCGAGGATACCGATTATACCGGTATCGCCGATTACCTGACCGGCCCCACCGCGCTGGCGACCTCGGTCGATCCGGTTGCGGCGGCAAAGGTCGCCGTCGAATTCGCCAAGACCAACGACAAGTTGGAAATCGTCGGCGGTTCGATGGGTTCGCAGGTTCTCGACGAAGCAGGCGTGAGGTCGCTGGCCTCGATGCCGAGCCTCGACGAACTGCGTGCAAAGCTTGTCGGGCTGGTCAATGCGCCGGCGACGAAGATCGCCCAGCTGGCCAATGCGCCGGCAGCGAAGCTCGCCCGTGTGTTCGGCGCCTATGCCGCCAAGGACGCCGCGTAAGACGTTTTCGAAACCGTATAATGCGCCGCGGCCCCGGCCCGGCGACAGATGAAAATTGGAGTGATTTGAAATGGCCGATATCCAGAACCTCGTCGACGAACTGTCGAAGCTGACCGTCCTCGAAGCCGCCGAACTGGCGACCGCTCTTGAAGACGCATGGGGCGTTTCCGCCGCTGCCGCCGTTGCGGTTGCCGGCCCCGCCGCGGGCGGCGATGCCCCCGCCGCCGAAGAGAAGGACGAATTCGACGTCATCCTGACCGGCGACGGCGGCAAGAAGATCCAGGTCATCAAGGAAGTCCGCGCCATCACCGGCCTGGGCCTCGCGGATGCCAAGGGTCTCGTCGAAGGCGCGCCCAAGCCCATCAAGGAAGGCGTGAACAAGGCGGAAGCCGAAGAGATCAAGAAGAAGATCGAGGAAGCCGGCGGCACCGTCGAGCTGAAGTAAGCCTTACGCTTACGAATCGATCCTTCACCGGATCACCAAGGGAAAGGGCGGCCGCGCAAGAGGTCGCCCTTTTTCGTGCGCGGTTTGGCGGGCGATGCACGCGCTGCCCATGCACCCGGCCCCTCACGCATACGTCAATTGCGGGTGACGCACGGCGCCAAACCGGTTACGCCATGCGCAAAGGCCCGGAAATGGCCGCAAAGGGGAAAAGCCGATGATTACCGTGCACCATCTCGAAAACTCGCGTTCGCAACGCATCCTCTGGATATTGGAGGAGCTGGGCCTTGCCTATGACATCGCGCGATACGAGCGCGATCCGAAGACGATGCTCGCCCCGCGTGCGCTCAAGAAAGTGCATCCGCTCGGCAAATCGCCGGTCATCACCGATTCGGACAATGGCCGCACGATCGCCGAAACCGGCGCGATCGTCGAATATCTGATCGAAAAGGCGGATGGGCGGATGGGTGCCCCCGCGGATGAGGATCAGCGCCTGCGATACCGGTTCTGGATGCATTACGCCGAGGGGTCGGCGATGCCGCCGCTGCTCCTGAAACTGGTGGTGTCGAAGATCCCGATCATGGGCAAGATCGCGATGAAGCGGCTGCAGCCGATGATCGACGTGCATCTCGACTTTATCGAGGACGAGCTGGGCAAATCGCCCTGGTTCGCAGGGGACGAGATGACCGGCGCCGACATCATGATGAGCTTTCCGCTGGAGGCGGCGGCATCGCGGGCGGGGCTCGACAATGGCAGGCCCAATTCGATGGCCTGGCTGGACAAGGTTCACGCCCGCCCGGCGTTTCGCACCGCGCTTCAGAAGGGCGGCCCTTACGCCTACGCCTGAAGCCCTTTATCGGCAGGACCGCGGCCCCGCGCCTAGATCCGCCAGTTGAGCCGGGCGCCGATCATGTCGAGGCCGGGGTTCTGCTCCCTGTCGAAGAGGCGGGCATGGCTGACATGCATCCAGCTCGCCTCGATCGAGAGCGTGTCGTTGATTTGCGTGCCGACCGCGATCTCCGGCTCGAACAGCACCCTGCTGCCGAGATCGAGCCGGCGGCCATCGGCCCGCACCCGGCGTTCCGGACCGTCGTGCACGACGAGGCCAATGCCGGGCCGCACGTAAACCGGCCCCTTGCCAATCTTCCAGCTCAGCCCGCCGTAAGCAAAGCTGGTGTCGCCATCGAGATTGACCGACGCCACGACATAGGGCGACGGGCTCCCGATGAAGGACAGCGCTTCTTCGCGCGCAAAACGATATCCGCCGGCGATATCGACCCCGCCCTCCCCCGTTTCGAGGGTGAAGGGCGTGTCGACCGCATGGGCGTACACCCCGGCGTAGAGTTCCTGCGCCATGGCGGGCTGCGCGGCGGTCAATGCCGCGAGCGCGAGGGCGGTGCGGCGCACGGCGGCCGTCGGAATGATGCGGGCAATATCCATGCGTTTCTCCCTAGATCGGCAATCCTTTCGCCTGTCTGACTGCCCGCCGCGGCCATCCCGTCCCCTCGCGCCCGAAGCGGCCCGGCCCGGTGGAAAGAGCGCAATGGAGGAAACGCCCCCTTTCGCTCGACGGCGCTTTGCCATAGGCGGCGCCATCCATGGCCGCACTGCTCTCCCCTCCCATGCGCGACGAATTGCGCGAATCGACCCGGCTCGCCGCGCCGCTGGCCGCGGCGAATCTGTTGCAGATGGCCGTCTATGCCATCGACGTGATCTTCGTCGCCCGGCTCGGCACCGAACAGCTTGCCGCCATCACCTTGTCGACGAGCATTTACGGGCTGTCGCTATGGTGCGCGATGGGGCTTGTCGGGGCGGTTGCGCCGCTGGCCGCGTCGGCGCTGGGCCGGGGGCGCCACGCGGTGCGCGAGGTGCGCCGTTCGATCCGCATGGCGCTCTGGGTGGCGGCGCTTGCGGGGCTGTTCATCATGGCGCTGTCCTTTGCGGGACAGCCGATCATGCGCGTCACCGGGCAACCGGCGGCAGTCACCGCCTTTGCCGGCGAATATCTCACCGTGGTGGCGTTCGGTGCGGTGCCCGCGGTGGCGGCGGCGGTGCTGCGCATTTTCGTGTCGACGCTGGGCCGTGCGGCGATCGCGACATGGGTCACGGTGTTTGCCTTGTTCGTGAACGGGCTGGGCAACTGGCTGCTGATCTTCGGGAACTGGGGCTTTCCGGAACTCGGCCTGCGCGGCGCGGCATTGGCCAGCGTCATCACCGCGCTCGCCACCCTGGTCGCCTATATCGTCATCATCCAGACCGACCGGCGCATGCGGCGCTATTACCTGTTCGGGCGTCTGTGGCGCGCCGATGTGGTGCGCCTGCTCGACATCTGGCGGATCGGGCTGCCCATTGCGGCGATCACCATGGCGGAGGCTGGCCTGTTTTCGAGCGCCGCGTTCCTGATGGGCGCGCTGGGCGAGCTTGAGCTGGCGGCGCATACGGTCGCGCTTCAGATTGCGGCGCTCGCGTTCCAGGTGCCGTTCGGCATTTCGCAGGCCGCCACGATCCGCGTCGGCCTGCATCATGGGCGGGACAACCGCGGCGGGATCGCACTGGCCGGATGGGCCGGGCTGATCCTCGTCACCGGGTTTGCGGCGGTGTTCGTGCTGGCCATGCTGACCATCCCGCGGCTGCTGCTCTCCGCCTATATCGACGTGAACGATCCGGCGAATGCGGGGATCGTGTCGCTCGCCATCGGATACATGGCGGTGGCCGCCGCATTTCAGCTTGCCGACGGATACCAGGCGATGGGCGCGGGACTGCTGCGGGGGCTGGCCGATACGCGCGTGCCGTTCCTGTTCGCGCTCATCGGGTACTGGCCGTTCGGGTTCGGGACGGCATGGGTGCTGGGCTTTCACACGCCGCTGCGCGGTACGGGGGTGTGGATCGGGCTGGCGGTCGGGCTTTCGGTGACGGGGGTGATGATGCTGTGGCGCTGGCATGCGCGCGACCGGCTCATCCTCGATCGACCGGCGGCGGGCTGAAAAAATCGCCCGGAAATCAGAGCCGGACGTGACGAGGCGTGGCCTGCGTCGGGCCGGCTGCACTTTGTGAAAATTTGCGTGTTCTCGTCCCTTGACGCGTGCCGTCGTCCGAACCATATGCGCCGCACTGGCACTCAACATAACAGAGTGCCAATCCATGTTTCATCCATAATGGAAGAGGGCACAACTATGGCATTCCGTCCGCTGCACGACCGCGTTCTGGTCCGTCGCATCGAAGCCGACGAAAAGACCGCCGGCGGCATCATCATCCCCGACAGCGCCAAGGAAAAGCCGAGCGAGGGCGAAATCGTCTCCGTCGGTTCGGGCGCGCGTGCCGAAAACGGCACCGTCACGCCGATGGACCTGAAGGCAGGCGACCGCGTATTGTTCGGCAAATGGTCGGGCACCGAGGTCAAGGTCGACGGCGAAGACCTGCTCATCATGAAGGAAAGCGACGTTCTGGGCGTGATCGGCTGATCCACGCCGCCGCTTTTCTACACCCCATCATAATTTCCAAGAGGAGATAATCTCATGGCAGCCAAGGATGTGAAATTCTCGCGTGATGCACGCGAACGCATCGTCAAGGGCGTCGACACGCTCGCCAACGCCGTCAAGGTCACGCTGGGCCCCAAGGGCCGCAACGTCGTCATCGACAAGAGCTTTGGCGCGCCGCGCATCACCAAGGACGGCGTCACCGTCGCCAAGGAAATCGAACTCAAGGACAAGTTCGAGAACATGGGCGCGCAGATGATCAAGGAGGTCGCCTCCAAGACCAACGATCTGGCCGGCGACGGCACCACCACCGCCACCGTGCTGGCGCAGGCGATCGTGCGCGAAGGCATGAAGTCGGTTGCCGCCGGCATGAACCCGATGGACCTGAAGCGCGGCATCGACACCGCGGTCGGCAAGGTCACCGAGAACCTCAAGAACCGTTCGAAGGACGTTTCGGGGTCGAGCGAGATCGCCCAGGTCGGCGTCATCTCCGCCAATGGCGACCGTGAAGTCGGCGAGAAGATCGCCGAAGCCATGGACAAGGTCGGCAAGGAAGGCGTCATCACCGTCGAGGAGGCCAAGGGTCTCGAATTCGAACTCGACGTCGTCGAAGGCATGCAGTTCGACCGCGGCTATCTCTCGCCCTACTTCATCACCAACCCCGACAAGATGACGGTCGAGCTGGACAATCCCTACATCCTCATCTTCGAAAAGAAGCTGTCGAACCTGCAGGCGATGCTCCCCATCCTCGAAGCGGTCGTGCAGGCGGGGCGTCCCCTCCTCATCATCGCCGAGGATATCGAGGGCGAAGCGCTCGCGACGCTGGTGGTCAACAAGCTGCGCGGCGGGCTCAAGGTCGCGGCCGTCAAGGCACCAGGCTTCGGCGATCGCCGCAAGGCCATGCTGGGCGACATCGCCACGCTGACCAATGGCGAGATGGTGTCCGAGGATCTGGGCATCAAGCTTGAGAACGTCACGCTCAACATGCTGGGCAGCGCCAAGCGCGTCACCATCGACAAGGACAACACCACCATCGTCGATGGCGAAGGCGACGAAGCGTCGATCAAGGCACGGGTCGAGCAGATCCGCGCACAGATCGAATCCACGTCGAGCGATTACGACCGTGAAAAGCTGCAGGAACGTCTGGCGAAGCTCGCCGGCGGTGTTGCGGTCATCAAGGTCGGCGGCGCATCCGAGGTCGAGGTGAAGGAACGCAAGGACCGTGTCGACGACGCGCTCCACGCCACCCGCGCCGCGGTCGAGGAAGGCATCGTCCCGGGCGGCGGTACCGCGCTGCTCTACGCCACGAAGGCTCTCGAAGGGCTCAAGGGTGAGAACGACGACCAGACCCGCGGCATCGACATCGTGCGTCAGGCGATCCTCGCCCCCGTGCGTCAGATTGCGACCAACGCCGGTCACGACGGCGCCGTGGTTTCGGGCAACCTCCTGCGCGAAAACGACGAGACGCAGGGCTTCAACGCCGCAACCGACACCTATGAAAACCTGGTCCAGGCCGGCGTGATCGACCCGACGAAGGTCGTGCGCACCGCGCTTCAGGATGCGGCATCGGTGGTAAGCCTGCTCATCACCACCGAGGCAGCCATTGCCGACACGCCCGAGGACAAGGGCGCGTCCGGCGGCGGCATGCCCGACATGGGCGGCATGGGCGGCATGGGCGGCATGGGCGGCATGGGCGGCTTCTAAAGCCTGCCATTCCGCACCGTCCACGCGACGTTGCGAACGGGGGCCGGGGGCATTCGCCTTCCGGCCCCTTTTCCTTGCGCAGGAGCGACCCGGATTCAGAGCGCCGGGCCCGGACCCGAAGCGGCTTTCGCGCGTTGGCACAGTAGAAGACAGAACACGAACACCGGGATTAAAGAATATGCGCCTTCCTCACAAAGCTCATCTTGCCATTGTCGACGGGACGCGTTTCGTGCTGATGCGCAACGATGGCTCGCCCGACGAGCCCAAGCTCAGCGAGCAGGCGAAGCCCGATCTCGACCCCACCAATTTCAGCGCCGGGGTCAAGCATCAAGACGATGCCGGGCAGCGCACCGGCGCGACCGATCTCAACGAGCTGGCGCATGCCGCCGCCGTTGCCGAATGGCTGAACCGCGCCGCGCTCGACAAGACGATCGAGACGCTGGCCATTGCCGCCGATCCCAAGACGCTCGGCGAGATGCGCCGCCATTATCACAAATCGCTGGAGGCGATCATCATTGGCGAGGAAGCCAAGACGCTGACCGGCGAAACGACGGAGCGCATCGAGAAGACGCTCCTTTCCGCTTGAGCAAGAAAGACGACACCATGCGGCTCGATCTGCCCGCGATAGGCTATGCCGTCTATCGCCCCCGCCCGCTTGGCAGCAAGGGCGGACCTTTCGCCATGCGTCGCGACAGGCCCGCGAAACGCGAAGCCGCGGACATTACGAGCGAACGCCAGCCCGCCCGTTTCGTCCTGCGCGAACGCACCATGGCGCAGCACGATGCGACCGAGGCGGCCTTTGCCCCGTTCGACCTTTCGCGGGAGGAGCATTACCGCGCCTTCCTCGCCGCGCATGCGATGGCGCTGCCGGGGCTGGAACTGGCGGTGACGGGGCGCGGCTGGCCGCAATGGACGCCGCGCTTTCCGCAGCTCGCCGACGATCTCGCCGCGCTGGGCGCGTTCCTGCCCATGCCGATCATCGCGTCGGACGCGCGCGGCGCCGCGGCATGGGGCGTGCAATATGTCATCGAGGGCTCGCGGCTGGGCGGGCAATTGCTCGTCCGGCAGGTTCCGGACGGGCTGCCGACGCGCTATCTTTCGCCGCCTGTCGACCATGGCGCCCGCTGGCGCGCGTTCTGCGACGCGCTCGATGGCGAGGCTGCGCAGCATGGGCCGGATTGGTTGGACGAAGCGTCTGATTCTGCTATAGAAACATTTCAACATTTTCGGCGAGCCGCGCAGGCCCTGTCGGAGGACCTTTCTTGAATGAGATGACTATGGATTTGGCCGAGGTCGATCTTACCAATTGCGACCGCGAACCGATCCACATCCTGGGGGCGATACAGCCTTTCGGGTTCCTCCTCGCGACCAGTGCCGACTGGATCGTGCAGCGCGCCGCCAACACCGCCCCCTTCCTCGGCGCGGATACGGACGCGCTGATCGGCGAAACGCTGACCGACATCTTCCTGCCCTTCGCGATCAAGCAGATTCGCCGCCGGGTCGTGATGCTGCGCACCGACGACGCGGTGGAACGCATCTTCTCGCTGCAACTGCGCGAGGATGGCCGCAAGTTCGACGTGGCCGTGCATTTCTCGGGCGATCAGCTCATCATCGAATGCGAACCGGCAAAGGGCGACGAGCTCGAAGTCTCCTCCACCGTGCGCAGCATGATCCAGCGGATCGACGGGGCGCCGACGCTCAACGCCCTGCTGCGCGACGGCGCGCGGCAGTGCCGGATGCTGACCGGTTTCGACCGTGTCATGGTCTATCGCTTTGCCGAAAGCGGCAGCGGCGAGGTCGTGGCAGAAGCGCTCGAAAACGGGATCGACAGCTTCATGGGGCTGAATTTCCCGGCGACCGACATTCCCCAACAGGCCCGCCGCCTTTACGTGCGCAACACGTTCCGGATCATCTGCGACGTGAACGAGGCCTCCGTCGCCATCGAACCACGCAATCAGCCGCCGGTCGATCTTTCGCTGTCGCTGCTGCGTGCGGTGTCGCCGATCCACATCGAATATCTCAAGAACATGGGCGTGTCCGCCTCGCTGTCCATCTCGATCATCGTCGATGGCAGGCTATGGGGTCTGTTCGCCTGCCACCATCACGAACCGCGCCTGCCCAGCTTTGCCGAACGCAGCGCCGCGGAGCTGTTCGGACTGATGTTCTCCCTCGTGCTCGAACGCAAGCTGCGCGCCGAGGAAATGGCGTATGAGGACGAGGCCCGCAAGGTTTCCAACCGGTTGATGTCCGCCGCCGCGCGCGACAATGACCGGCTTTACGACGCCGACTGGATCGGGGAGATCATGCTGGACGCGATCCCCGCCGATGGCGTCGGCGTGATGGTCGACGGCGAAATCTCGCTGAGCGGGATGACGCCGAGCGAGGAGCAGTTCAGGACGCTGATCGGCGCGCTCAACCAGAAATCGAAGGGTGAGGTTCTCACCACCACGCGCATTTCCGAAATCCTCGACGAGGCGCGCGAATACGAAGGGCGCGCGGCCGGCCTGCTTGCCGTGCCGATCTCGCGCCGACCGCGCGATTACGTCGTGATGTTCCGGGCCGAGCAGCTGCGCTCGGTCCGCTGGGCCGGCAATGCGGAAAAAAGCGTCGAGTACGGACCCAACGGCCCGCGCCTTTCCCCGCGCAAGAGTTTCGAGGAATGGTCCGAACTCGTCCGGGGCGAGGCGCGCCCGTTTACCCCGGCGCAGATCCGCATCGCCAATTCGCTGCGCACGACATTGCTGGAAGTCGTGCTCCGCCTCACCGAGGCGGCGAGCGAGGAACGCCGGCAGGCGGGCGAGCAGAAGAACCTGCTCATCGCCGAACTCAACCACCGGGTGCGCAATATCCTCGCGCTCATCCGCGCGCTCGTCGGGCAGACCGGGCGCGAGGCGGACGATATTCACAGCTTCACCCGCACGCTCGATTCGCGGATTCAGTCGCTCGCCCGCGCGCACGATCAGCTGACCGCGGATCAGTGGGGCCCGGCCCATTTGCGCGACCTCATCACGACGGAGGCCTCGGCCTATCTCCACGGGCAGGCGGAGCGCATCGAGATGGTCGGCCCGGAGGTGACGATCACGCCGGACGGTTTTACGGTCATGGCGCTCGTCGTGCACGAGCTGACCACCAATTCGACGAAATATGGCGCGTTGAGCGACAGCGGCAAGGTGTGCGTCGAATGGCGCGTCGAGGATGACGGCGCGCTGCTCGTCGACTGGGTCGAAAAGGGCGGGCCGGCGGTCATGCCGCCCAAACGGCGCGGTTTCGGCACGACCATCATCCGCGATTCGATTCCGCACGAGCTCGGCGGCGAGGCCGAGGTGCATTATCGCACCGCCGGGCTGGAGGCGCAGTTCCGCATTCCCGCCCGCTACATCGACAATGCCGAACCCTCGCGCCAGGGTGCGGCCCGCCCATCCTATTCCAGCGATGCGGGCAAGGCGACTATCGCGGGCAAGCGTATCCTGCTGGTCGAGGATAGCGCGCTGATCGCGCTCGACGCGGAGGACAAGCTCATCGACCTCGGCGCAAGCGAGGTCGTCCTCGCCGCGAGCAACAAGGCCGCGTTGCGCGCGATCGAGGCGGATGGCATCGACATCGCCATGCTGGACTTCAACCTCGGGCGGGAAACCAGCACGCCGACGGCGGAACGCTTGCGCGATGCGAAGATTCCCTTCATCTTTGCATCGGGTTACGGCGGCGAGGACACCGTGCCGGTCGAGTTTCGCGGCGTTCCGATGGTCGTCAAACCCTACGCCGCCGATCAGATATTGCAGGGATTCGCACAGCTTGGTTCCAACGATGAATAGATTGCGCCGCGCATGGGCGGCGGCATTCGCCCTCTTGTTCGCCACGTTCGCCTTTCCGGCGTTCGCGGCGGTGACGGTCCATTTTCAAAGTTTCGACGGATCGGTGCTCTTCGGGCGCTATCCGCACACCTTCGTCGTCATGGAAGGCACGCTCGACGCGACGGGCGCGCGGATCAACGAGAATTACGGCTTCACCGCAAGATCGGTCACGCCGGCTGTCCTGCGCGGACCGGTCGAGCATATGATCTATGTCGAGAAGCAGAAATATGTCGAGGAGACGAACCGGCATATCTCCATCACGGTGGACGACGCGACCTATTGGCGCATCCGCCGCGAAGTCGATGCGTGGCGCAATATCGAGGGTGACGGATACGACCTCAACCGCCGCAATTGCATTCATTTCGTCGGTGCGATCGCGCGGATCGTAGGCGCGGAGGTGGACTACCCGTCCAGCCTCCTGCGCAAGCCAAGGGCGTGGCTCAACCGCGTGGTCGCGCGCAATCCGCAATTGCACGGGCGCCAGTTCGACTGATCCTCAACCGGGGTACGCGCGCGCCGCCTATCGCGGTCCGAAGGCGTCCCGCATGGCGATGATGTGCCGCGCCTGTTTCAGATGCGGCATGTCGAGCATCTTTCCATCGAGCGCGACGACGCCTGCATCCGGCTCCGCATCGAAGGCCGCCACGACCGCCTCGGCATGGGAGATTTCGTCGGCAGACGGGCTGTAGGCCTCGTTGATCGGCTCCACCTGCGCGGGATGGATCGCCATCCGGCCCGCAAACCCCTCCCGCCGGGAGGAGAGCGAATCGGCCCGCAACCCCTCCAGATCGCGAAAATCGGGCCAGATCGCATCGATCGCGGCGACCCCTGCTGCCTTCGCCGCGAGGAGCATCATCGCCCGCACGGTCCGATAGGTCAGCGCCAGCCGCCCGTCCTCGCCGCGATTGCCCGCCGCACCGAGATCCGCGCTCAAATCCTCCGCTCCCCAGGTCAGCCCGAAAAGACGCGGCACCGCCCGCTCCGCATAGAGCGGAAGACGCAGCGCAGCCCCGGCCGTTTCCGTCGCCACCGGCAGGGTCCGGATCGACCCCGGCGCCAGCGAATCGCGAAGCTCCAGCACGTCGAGGCAATGGGACAGGCGGACAAGGTCGTCCGGTCCCGCGGCCTTGGGCAACATGATGCCCGCCGGCCCGCCCCGCACCACGGCGGCCAGATCGGCGAGCGCGTGTTCGCTGTCGAACGGATTGATGCGCACCCAGACCGCCGCACCGCCGCCGCGCGCATCGCGGAGCACTTCGGCCGCCATGGCACGGGCCGTATCCTTGCGCGCGGGCGCAACCGAATCCTCAAGATCGAGGATGATCGCGTCGGCACCCACCGATTGCGACTTGGCGATCTTCTTCTCGCTGTCCGCGGGCACGAACAACATGGATCGAACCGGGCGTGGCATGGGCATATCCGTCATGGGGTGGGCATCTGCTGGCTGGCGCAGTGGAAACCACCCCCGCCCGAAAGGACCGCGCCGCCGGGCAGGCCGACCGTCGCGCGATCCGGGAACAGCGCGGCAACCGCGGCCACCCCGTCGCCATCGTGGACGCTGCCGAAGGTCGGCACGACGACGAGATGGGTGGTGATGCAGAAATTCATGTAGCTGGCCGGTTCGACGAAATCGCCGTCGCTGATCAGGCCCGGCGACGGGACGTCGGCAATGTCCAGCCCGAAGGCGCGGGCGCGGTCCCGCGCATCCTCGTAAATCGCGCGATTGGGATCGTCTGCCCCCGTCGGCACGGGCAAGGCCAGCCGCCCCGGCGCGACAAAGCGGGCCAGATTGTCCACATGCCCATCGGTATGATCGTTCAGCAGCCCGTCACCGAGCCAGAGCACACGCTCGAAACCGAGGTCGCGGTTCAGCCGGTCCTCTATGTCACCCCGCGACAATTGCGGATTGCGATTGGGGTTGAGCAGGCATTGCTCCGTCGTGACGACAAGCCCGGTGCCGTCGGTGTCGATGGCCCCTCCCTCCAGGATCCAGTCGGCCACAACCGGCTCCATCCCGGCGTCGCGCGCCAGCGCCGCGCCGATGGTTTCGTCGCCCGCCATGCGATATTTGCCGCCCCAGCCATTGAAGCCGAACCGCCGCGCCCCGCGCCCGCCGGCGCCGTCCGACACGATGAGCGGCCCCGTATCGCGCAGCCATATATCGCCATATTCGCGCCGCTCCAGCGTAACGGCGGCCGACACCAGACTGCGCGCGCGCGCGTCGTTCGCCGCGTCGCGCACGAGCAGGCGCACCGCCTGCCCGCTTTCGGCGACGGCATTGGCGAAGGCGGCGATTTCCTCCTGCGCGCGGGCGAAAGCGGTAGGCCACTCCCCCGCATCATGGGGAAAGCCGATCCACAACCAGTCCTGCGGATGCCATTCGGGGGGCATCCGGTGCGTGTCATCCCTCATCGCGGCGTGGCTCAGCAACCGGTATCCGACGCGGCGCAGCTTTCATCGCGGATGCGGCGAAACTCGTCCCCGTCGAGCCAGTTCGGCCACGCGCCGGTATTCGCCAGCGACCGACCGAGCCGGTAGAACAGGCGCAGATCCTGCTCCGCCCCGTCCCAGTTCCAGTCGGGATCATATTCGTCCTGCGGCCCGTGATACCGGTTCTCGGTATAATCGGCCGCGGCCGCCGCGCCCGCCGCGGTGCCACCCTCGATCAGGTCCTCGCCCGATTCGACGTAGAACATCGGCACGCCGCGCTTTGCGAGGCTGAAATGGTCGGAGCGATAGTAATAGCCCTTTTCCGGGGTGGGTTCGGGCGTCGCCGTCCGGCCCAGTTCGCCGAGCGCATCGTCCAGATACGCGTCGAGCTGCGACTTGCCCCCGCCGACGACCACCACATCGTTCGCCGGCCCGGCCAGCGACAGCGCATCCATGTTCACCCCGCCCACCGTATGGTCGAGCGGGAAGACAGGATTCGCCGCGTAATATTCGCTTCCCAAAAGGCCCGATTCCTCCGCCGTGACCGCGACGAAGGCGATGGAGCGTTCGGGCGCGCCCGCCTTCACATGCGCCTCGGCTAGCGCGACGAGCGCGGCGGTGCCGGTGGCATTGTCGATCGCCCCGTTGCAGATGTCGTCGCCCGTTTCATCCGCCTTGCACCGGCCCAGATGGTCCCAGTGCGCGGTATAGAGCACGACCTCGTCCGGGCGCTCGCTTCCCGGAAGGACGCCGATGACATTGTTCGATTCGAAGCGCCGGATCGCGCTGTCGAAACCGAAGCTGGTCGTGACGCCGAGCGGCACGGCGGCAAAGCCCTTGCGCTTGGCCGCGGCGGTCATCGCGGCGAGATCCTGCCCCGCCATGGTCATGATCCGCTCCGCCATGGGCTTCTGGACCCAGCCGTTCGCCCGGGTCTGGCTCGCGCCGTCGTCGGCGGTCTGCGCATAGGCCTGCGCACCGGTCCAGCTCGATTCGACCACGTTCCAGCCATAGGCCGCCGGGAACGTGTCGTGCACGATGAGCGCGGCGGTCGCGCCCTGCCGCGCGGCTTCCTCGAATTTATAGGTCCAGCGCCCGTAATAGGTCATCGCCCGCCCGCCGAACGGCCCGTCGAGCGTGTCCGCATCATAATCGGGATCGTTGACGAGAATCAGCGCGGTCTTCCCGGTCATGTCGATGCCGGCATAATCGTTCCACCCCTTTTCGGGCGCGTTGATGCCGTATCCCACGAACACGATCTCGCTATCCTCGATCCGCGTTTCGGGGGTTACGCGGTAGCTGACCGCGACGTAATCGTCGCCGGGGGCAAGCTGCATGGACTGCCCGCCGCGCTCCACGATCATCGGCGAATAATCGGCGCCGGTCATCTCGACGAGCGGCACTTTCTGAACCCAGCTGCCATTGTTACCGGGTTGCAAGCCGGCCTTTGCAAAGCGGTCCTCCAGCAGCGCGATGGTCTTGCGCTCCCCCTCGGTGCCGGGCGCGCGCCCCTCGAACGCATCGCTGGAGAGGGTGCGCGTGACCGCCTTCATCGTGTCGATCGAGATTTCGGGCGCGCCATTGCCGGCCATCGCGGGGGCCGATCCGCTTTCCATCGTGGCGCAGGCGGCGAGCGAGGCGGCAAGCGCAGTCGATGCCGCCCATCGCCCGGCGTGCCGGCCCAGTCGTGCCCACGCCGCACACCCGAAGTTCGTCCGCGAAATCATTGCCATGTCGATACCGATCCTCATAAATCCTCGGCCGAGAGTGGCAGAGCAGGCCGCACCGGGCAAGCATGTCGCGCCCCGTCATGCCCGGTGCTATATCGCGCATCATGAAAGCCACCGTCATTCGCCAGATTGCGATCCTCGCCGCAATCGTGCCCGCCGCGTCCCTGCTCTTTGCCTGCTCCGCGCCGGAGGAGGCCGCCACCGCGCCATCCGCCGCCGACCCCGCGCAGACCGCTGCGGACGAAAGCGCCGCGATCTTTGCCCGGAATTTCCGCGCGATCGGGACCGATCCCTACTGGGCCGCGCATGTGACGGACGGACGGTTGCGCTACGTCACGCCGGAGGACCAGGAGGGCGTGACCGTGGACGTGACGCAGATTTCGCCTGCGGACAAGCTCGACATGATCGAGCTCAGCGGGACGATCGGCGACATCCCCTTCACGCTCAGCGGGCGGATCGAACCGTGTAGCGACGGGCTTTCGGACCGCGAATACCCCTATGGCGTCACGTTGCAGACGGACGACGAAACCATGACCGGCTGCGCCCGCCCTACCGACAGCCTGTGACGCCCTATGACGCAATGCAGCAATTCGTGTCGCGCAAGCGAAGTCGGCAGAATGATGCGAGCGCGAATTCCATTATAACGCACTGTTTTGTTGGTAAGATGCATAATTTGCAACATCGCTCGATCATTTCGCATTTGCACAAAGAAACGCGCTGGCCTATCTCGAAATGGCCTTACAGGCATCCTCTCCCAAAACTTAATGGCCCGGTCGGCTTGTCCGCCCGGGCCTTTTTTTGTCCTGACGTCACGTCCGGCCCATGCGCCCCGGCGCCGTGATCGAACATCGATTCGTGGCCTCTGCGGATTGCAAGGGCGGAACCCATCCCCATCTGATCCTTTGAACCCCGTAACGGGTGCTGGGCGACGCCTGTGCGGCGCGCCCTCAACGACAAGGAGCCTTTCATGGCGGATGCAGACGCGGGCACCGATACCCGCGAAGTGAAATTACAGGTCGCGGCGGCACGGCAGGAGGAATCGGGCCATGGCATCGCCCGCATCCCGCGCGACGCGATGGCGACGCTCGGCGTGACCGAGGGCGACATCATCGAGATCACGGGCAAGCGCACGACCCCTGCGCGCGCGCTGCAACCTTACCCCGAGGATGAGGGGCTGAACGTCATTCGGCTCGACGGGCTGGAACGCGGCAATGCCGAGGCCGGTTCGGGTGAGCATGTCGTGGTGAAAAAGGCCGAATCGCGCCCCGCCACCCGCGTGGTGTTCGCCCCCGCGCAAAAGGAAATGCGCCTGCAGGGGCCGGGACAGGCGTTGAAGCGCAATTTCTTCGGCCGCCCGCTGGTTGCCGGCGATCTCGTCGCGACGCGCGGACAGAAGCGGGTGAAGGACATGCCGCCTGAAATCGCGCGCATGTTCAACGCGCCCGCCTTTGCCCTCACGCAGATCCGCCTCACCGTCGTCAGCACCACGCCCAAGGGGATCGTGCACATCGACGAGAATACCGAGGTCGAGCTGAAAGCCGAGTTCGAGGCCCCGCGCGATGGCCGCGCCGAGGTCAATTACGACGATGTCGGCGGCATGGAGGAAACCATTCGCCAGCTGCGCGAAATGGTCGAGCTGCCGCTGCGCTACCCCGAATTGTTCACGCGTCTTGGCGTCGATCCGCCCAAGGGCGTGTTGCTGCACGGCCCGCCGGGCACGGGCAAGACGCGGCTCGCCCGCGCGGTGGCCAGTGAAAGCGATGCGAATTTCTTCACCATCAACGGCCCCGAAATCATGGGCTCCGCCTATGGCGAGAGCGAGAAGCGCCTGCGCCAGGTGTTCGAGGAAGCGCAGAAGAACGCCCCCGCCATCGTCTTCATCGACGAGCTGGATTCCATCGCGCCCAAGCGGAACAACACGCCGGGCGAGGCGGAAAAGCGGCTCGTCGCGCAATTGCTGACGCTGATGGACGGGCTGGAGGCGCGCTCGAATCTCGTCGTGATCGCCGCCACCAATCGCCCCGACGCCTTGGACGAGGCGCTGCGCCGGCCGGGCCGGTTCGACCGCGAGATCATCGTCGGCGTGCCGGATCAGACCGGGCGCGAGGAAATCATCGTCATCCACACCCGCGGCATGCCGCTGGCCGAGGATGTCGACCTCAAGGAACTCGCCCGCACCACGCATGGCTTCGTCGGGGCCGATATCGCCGCCCTGGCGCGCGAAGCCGCGATCGAGGCGGTGCGCCGCATCATGCCGAAGCTCGACCTCGACGCGCGGACCATCCCGCCCGAGGTGCTGGACAATCTCTCGGTGGAGCGCCGCGATTTCTCCAATGCGCTCAAACGCGTGCAGCCCTCCGCCATGCGCGAAGTCATGGTGCAGGCGCCGACCGTGGGCTGGGCCGACATCGGCGGCGTCGACGAGGCGACGGAGAAACTGCGCGAAGGCGTGGAACTGCCGCTGAAAAACCCGCAGGCGTTCAAGCAGCTCGGCATCCGCCCGGCGCAGGGGTTCCTCCTCTACGGCCCGCCCGGCACCGGCAAGACCCTGCTGGCCAAGGCCGTCGCGAAGGAAGCGGAGGCGAATTTCATCTCGATGAAATCGTCGGACCTCCTCTCCAAATGGTTTGGCGAGAGCGAGCAGCAGATCAGCCGGCTCTTTGCCCGCGCGCGGCAGGTCGCCCCCTGCGTCGTGTTCATCGACGAGATCGACAGCCTCGTGCCCGCACGCGGATCCGGCGGCAGCGAGCCGCAGGTGACGAGCCGGGTGGTCAACACCATCCTCGCCGAAATGGACGGGCTGGAGGAATTGCAGTCGGTCGTCGTCATCGGCGCCACCAATCGCCCGACGCTGGTCGACCCGGCCCTGCTGCGTCCCGGCCGTTTCGACGAGCTTGTCTATGTCGGCGCGCCGAGCGAGGACGGCCGCCTGCATATCCTCAAGATCCACACCGCGAACATGCCTCTGGCCGATGATGTCGACCTCACCCATGTGGCGGCGGAAACCGAGCGGTTCACCGGCGCCGATCTGGAGGATGTGGTGCGGCGGGCCGGCCTCAACGCGATCTCGCCGCGACGGGGGCGAGGTGCGCGTCGTCGAAATGGAGGATTTCCGCGAGGCGCTGAAGGATTCGCGCGCCACGGTGACGCAGAAGATGGAGCAGGAATACGCCAAGATGCGCGGCGAATTGAAACGGCGCGCGGCGGAGACCGGACCCATCGGCTTTATCTCGCCCGGCATGCTGACCCCGACGCGGGAAAACAAGCACGAGGATTGACGGCAAGGGATGAGGGGCGGTCGCCGGCGGCTGCCCCTTTGCCCCTACCCCGCCGAGGGCATCGCCGCGGCAGAGGGCGGGCCGCTCGCGCCGTCGATGCGCAGCGGTTCGGCGGCGAGCAGGCGATTGCGCACGATCGCATCCGGCATTTCGGCAGCGATCCACTGGATGAGCGCCTCGCGTATGTCGCAGCGCAGGTCGAACAGGGTCGGCGAATCTTTCGCGGTCATCAAAAACCGCACCTCGATCGCGTCGCGGGTCAGTTCGGTCACCTGCATATGCCGGACGCGTTTGTCCCAGCGCGCGTTGCTTTCGACCAGCTCCATGAACTTTTCGCGGATCGGATCGAGCTTCGTCATCGGATCGACGTAGAACATCACCGTGCCCAGCAATTGGGAGGTGGTCTTGGTCCAGTTCTGAAAAATCTCGTCGAGGAACTTGGAGGTCGGCACGACGAGCCGCCGCTCGTCCCACACCTTCACCACCACATATGTCGTGCGGATCTCCTCGATCCAGCCCCACTCGCCGCCGATGATGACGGCATCGCCGATGCGGATCGGCTCGGTCAGGGCGAGTTGCAGCCCCCCGATCAGCGATTTGAGCGCCGGTTGCGCCGCCGCACCCACGGCCAGCCCGGCAAGGCCCGCCGACGCCACCAGCGTCACCCCGATGTCGCGCACGACGGGAATCGACAACAGTACCAGCCCAGCCGTGATGAACACGATGAGCGCGGTGCCCAGCCGCGAAAAAATCTGCAATCGCGTGCGCCGTGCGCCGGGCACTCAGATTGTCCTCCACCGAAATATCGGTGCGCAGGATCATCGCCGCGATCAGCGCATGAAACAGCGACAACGCGATCCAGCCGAGCAGCGCCGGCAACACGAATCCGGCGATCGCCTCCCATAAAAGCGCGAGTTCGGGAATTTCCCCCGCGACGAAGACCAGCGCCACCGCCACCGCGGCATAGCGCGTGGGCTTCCGCATTTTTTCGAGCACGAGATTGTCGGCGGCGCTCCGGCTGGAACGCACCACCTTGCCCAGCAGGCCGAACGCCAGCCGATGCAGGACCAGCACACCCGCCACGGCCAGAACCAGTATGATGAGGTCCTGCCCCCATTCGACGACATGGGGCGGCAGGTTTGCAAACGGTGCGCGCATGGTTTCGAAATCCATGCGGGCGATGCTACGCATGGCTTTGCTGCAATGCAATATGGCGGTTCAGCCGTGCGGGATCCGCATGTTCACCTCGGCGCCGCGTTCGTCGAAATCGCGCTTGATACTGCCGTTGAGCTGCCGGGCGCTGCTTTCCATCAGCATGCTGCCGAACCCGCGCCGCTCGCCCGGTTCGGCGGGATGCGGACAGATTTCGCGCCATTTGAGGTGCAGTTCGCGCGTGTCGGACCCGGCGCCCGTATCGTCCAGGGACCAGTCGATCTCGATCCGCCCGCCCTCCTGCGACCAGGCGCCATATTTGACCGCATTGGTGGCAAGTTCGTGCAGGACGAGCCCGATCGGCGTCGCCTGCCGCATGGTCAGCCGCACCGGCGGGCCGGTGACATCCACCGGATTCTCGTCGGAGCGATAGGGCGCCAGCACCTTCTCGATCAGCGTGACGAGCTCCGCCTCGCTGTCGTCGCCGCCCTGCGTCGCCTCATGCGCGTCGAGCAGGGCGCGGATGCGGGCGGCGATGATTTCGGCGGTCTGCTGCGCGCCGGTCTGGCCCCGCGCGCTCATCTGCACGATGGCGAGGATGACCGCGAACAGATTCTTGACCCGGTGGTTCAACTCGTGAGCGAGGAGGTCGGCGCGGTCCTTCGCCTCGGCCAGTTCCTCCGCGCGGGAGGCGCGCTCCTCGCTCTGCGCCGCGCGGATCGACTGCGCAAAGCCCAGCACCAGCGCCGCCACGATTCCCAGCATCAGCGCCGAAAGCAAAGGCAGGACGCGATCCTCGTTGACGGCGGCATCCTCGGTCGCCTGCGACAGGATGGCCTGCTCGGTCGCTTCCATCTCGCTCAGCGCCTGGCGGAGCGCCTTCATCTCCTGCATGCCCTCCCGCGACAGGATGACCTGCTGCGCGTCGAGAATGCGGCCCTCGCGAATCATGCCGACCGTCCGGTCGAGCTCGGCAAACTTGGCCGCGCCATGCGCCTCGATCCGGGCGAACAGGGCGCGCTGCTCCGCGCTGCCTTCGGCGCGCACGAGCCGGTTCAGCCTGCGTAGCGCGCGGGGATAGAGCGCCCGCCCCATTTCGTAGGAGGCGAGGTAATCCCGGTCGAGCGTGATGAAATAGCCGCGCTGCCCCGTTTCGGCGTTGAGCGCCGCCCGGTCGAGATCGCGCAGCGCGCTCATCACCTGCATCGTGCGTTCGGCCTGCGCGCGTTCCTCGCGCTCGCTCGTGATCGTGTTCCACACCAGGAACAGCGCGCCCATCAACCCGATCGCGACGAGCAGGAACACCACGCGCGACGCGATCTTTCCCCCGCGTGGCGAGGGCGGCGCGTCGCCTTGTTCCGCCGGCGCGGCCAGCCTGCTCATGGCGTCCCTCTCCTTCGCCGGCGCGGATGGATCAATGCGCCGCGCCCCAGCTCGTCCCCGATCCTATATCGACACCCAGCGGAACGTCCAGCGTGACGGACGGTCCCGCCGCCTCGGCCATGACACGCTCGATCACGGGCGCGGCGGCCGCCACGTCGCCTTCGGGCAATTCGAAGACCAGCTCGTCATGCACCTGCAGCAGCATGCGCACATGGGGAAGGCCCGCCTCGCGCAGCGCGGGCAGCATGCGCACCATCGCCCGCTTGATGATGTCGGCGCTGGTGCCCTGAATCGGGGCGTTGATGGCGGCGCGCTCGCTTCCCGAGCGTTCGGCCTGGTTCTTGGAATTGATCCGGGGGAACCACGTCTTGCGCCCGAACAATGTCTCGGAATAGCCGCGCGCCCGCACCTGCTCCAGCGTGTGGACGATATAGCGTTGGATGCCGGGGAAGCGCTCGAAATAGGTGTCGATCATCGCCTGCGCCTCGTCCTGTCCGACGCCGAGCCGCCCGGCCAGACCCCAGCGCGATATGCCGTAGAGAATGGCGAAATTGATCGTCTTGGCCCGTGCGCGCGTATCGCGGTCGACGGTCCCGAACATCTCCTCCGCCGTGCGGCTGTGGATGTCCTGCCCCTGCGCAAAGGCTTCCTTCAACGCGGGCACATCGGCCATATGCGCGGCGAGGCGCAATTCGATCTGGCTGTAATCGGCTGCGAGCAGGACATGCCCCTTCTCCGCGACGAAGGCATCCCGGATGCGGCGGCCGGTTTCGGTGCGGATGGGGATGTTCTGCAAATTGGGATCGGTGGACGACAGCCGCCCGGTCTGCGCACCGACGAGGCTGTAGCTGGTATGCACGCGCCCGGTGTCGGGGTTGATCGCCTGTTGCAGCGCCTCGGTATAGGTGGAGCGCAATTTCGACAATTGCCGCCAGTCGAGCACGCGCGCGGCCATGTCGACCCCCTCCCCGGCCAGCGATTCCAGCACCGACTGATCCGTGGAATATTGCCCGCTCTTGCCCTTTTTCCCGCCCTTCAAACCCATCTTGTCGAACAGGATCTCGCCCAGCTGTTTCGGGCTGCCGACGGCGAATTCCTCGCCGGCGAGCGTGTGGATCTGCGCCTCGAACGTGGCCATCTGTCCGGCGAATTCCTCCGACATGGCGGCGAGTTCGGCCCGGTCCACCTTGATGCCCTCGCGCTCCATCGCGGCGACCACGGGGACGAGCGGGCGATCGACGTTGTCGTAAATTTTCGTGCCGCCCTCATCGGCCAGACGGTGGCGCAACACGCGTTGCAGGCGCCAAGTCACATCGGCATCCTCGGCGGCATAGCGTGTCGCCTTGTCCAGCGGGACGGCGCCGAAGGGGATCTGCTTCTTCCCCGTGCCGCAGATGTCCTTGAACGTCAGAGTCGTGTGACCGAGATGCGTTTCGGACAGCGAATCCATCCCATGCGCATTGCCGATCCCGCCCCCGCCACGCCCGGCATCCAGCGCGAAGGACAGGATCATCGTGTCGTCGATGGGCGCCACCTCAACCCCGTGCCGCGCCAGCACGTTGAGATCATATTTGATGTTCTGCCCGATTTTCAGCACCGCATCGCTGATCAGCAGCGGGCGCAACCGGTCGAGCGCCACCTCGCGGTCGATCTGCTCGGGCCGTTCCTCGAACATGTCGTCGCTGCCGTGGCCGAGCGGGATGTAGCATGCATCATTGGGGCCCAGCGCCAGGCTGATCCCCGTCAGCTCCGCCCGCATCGCGTCGAGCGCGCTGGTTTCCGTATCGATGGCCACGGCGCGCGCGGCAAAGGCACGCTCGATCCACGCGTCGAGCCGTTCGACGCTCTGCACGCATTCATAGCTGTCGAGATCGGGCTTCGGCATGTCGGCGAGCGGCTGGCGCGTGCCGGCTTTCTCGCCCGCGGTCTGCGGTTTCGCCGGGTTGAGCTCGGTCGGGCGCGACGGGCTCCCCGCCCCGTTGCCCAGCCGTTTCAGCAGGCTGTGAAAGCCGTGGGTTTCGAGAAATTGCGCCAGCGGTTCGGGTGGAATGCCGTTAAGCGCGAAATCCTCGATCGGCGTCGGCAGGTCGCAATCCTCCCGCAAAGCCACGAGGCGGCGGGACAGGCGCGCCATCTCGCTATGCTCGATCAGGTTTTCGCGCATCTTGGACTTCTTCATGTCCGGCGCGGCGGCCAGCACGCTTTCGAGGTCGCCATATTCGTTGATCAGCTTCTCGGCGGTTTTCGGTCCGATCCCCTTCACGCCGGGAATATTGTCCACCGCATCGCCCATCAACGCGAGCACATCGCCCAGCTTTTCGGGCGGCACGCCGAATTTCTCGACCACCTCGGCGGTTTCGATCCGCGCGTTCTTCATCGTGTCGAGCATGTCGATGCATCCGCCCTCCACGCCGTCGTCCGCGTCGGAACACACGCCGACGAGCTGCATCAGATCCTTGTCCGACGACACGATCGTCACGTCCCAGCCGCGCCGCGTCGCCGCGCGGGCATAGGATGCGATAAGGTCGTCCGCCTCCAGATCGTCCTCCTCGATACAGGGGAGCGAAAAGGCCCGCGTGGCATCGCGGATGAGCGGGAATTGCGGCTTCAGATCCTCCGGCGGGGGTGGGCGATGCGCCTTGTAATCGGGATAGAGGTCGTTGCGGAACGAATGCGACGCCTTGTCGAGAATCACGGCCAGATGGGTCGGCCCGTCCGCCTCGTCGAGATCCTGCGCCAGCTTCCACAGCATGGTGGTATAGCCATAGACCGCACCGACCGGCGTGCCCTCCGGATTGGTCAGCGGCGGCAGGCGGTGATAGGCGCGAAAGATATAGGCCGAGCCATCGACCAGGTAGAGATGCGGTTTGCGGCCCGCCGCGTCATCGCCGGCCCTTTGGGAAAGATCGTTCATGCCCGCCCGAGTAGCACCGGGCGCGGGCAAGGTCATCCATTCTTGGCGAACCGCATTGCCGGGCGGGGCGCGCCCTGTGCGAAAAATGACGGCTCGCCCTATTCCCGTCACATTGTGGGGTTAAGAAAATCTGGCGTCTCGTGAAATATCGCTTGCGCTGCCTTATTTTCGCCCTTATTTACGGTTGCAGAGCCCGCCCGTGAAGGTCGGTTCGCATGCGGTCCGCCATCGCGGCCCATGTTCAACGAAATAAGGATGCATATCTATGCGTAAGATCATTCTCGCCGCTGCCATCGCCGGTTCCGCTCTGACCCTGACCGCTTGCTCGGAAGGCACGGAAGAGAACGCGGAAATGACCGCTGACTCGATGGCTGCTGACACCGAAGCCAACATGGACGCCGCTGGCGCCGAGATGGAAGAGCTGGGCACCGAGACCGAAATGATGGCTGACGATGTCGCCACCGACGTCGACCAGGCTGCTGCCGAAGCCGAAGCCGACATGCAGGACGAGACGGTTGCCGAAGCGCAGGCCGACTAATCCTTACGCATTCGCGTAAAGAATTGGGGCGCGAGGGATATCCTTCGCGCCCTTTTTCGTGCCTGCATTTCGGCCACGCACCGCCCCTGTCGCACGATTACGGCCTGTTCTCGCCCTATTCCGGCTCTGGGCCAAGCGCGCGCAGGACGGCCTCGACCTGCCGCTCCACTGGCATGTCGCCCTTGACCAGGATCGCGTTTTCGTCCGCATCGGGCCGTTCCAGCACCGCACATTGATCGGCCAGTAGCGCCGGCGGCATGAAATGCCCCTCGCGCCCGGTCATCCGCGCATGCAATTGCGCCATGGTCAGCTCGGGCAGGACGAACCGCACATCCGGGCAAGCCGCCCGCAACCCGTCCCGATAATCACGTTTGAGCGCGGAACAGCTCGCCACCGCGCCATCCGATGCGGCAAGCGCATGCCCCAGCGCGCGGAGCCACGGCATCCGGTCCGCATCGTCGAGCGCGTGACCCGCCGCCATTTTCGCCACATTGGTAGGCCCGTGCAGATCGTCCCCCTCGATGAAAGGGACCGCAAGCCTGTCGGCAAGCGCGCGGCCGAGCGTGGACTTACCGCACCCGCTCGGCCCCATGATGCACAGATGCGTCAAGGGGTACGGCGACCCGCCTCGTTCCCGGCATAGCGATTCTGGGCAAACCCGTTGTAGAGCGTGCGCGCGATGGACGCGATCTTCTGGCTGCGCTGTGCCCGGCCGCCCTGCCCGGTGACGTAGATCGCCATGACGATCACGCGCCCGTCGGGCATTTCGACAAAGCCGACGTCGCTCGCCGTATTGTTGAGCGTGCCTGTCTTGTGCCCGAATTCCACGCCGGAGGGCAGGCCCGCCTTGATCCGGCTGCGCCCGGTCACGGTGCGGGTCATCGCGCCGATGACCACGTCGCGGCTTCTGGGGCTGAGCCATTTGCCCTGATACAGGCCGGCGATAAGCTCGACCATTTCGGCGGGCGGCGTGCTGTCGCGCTCATCCACCACGAGGGCGGGATCGAACTCGCCATCGTCGCGCACCAATGTCGCGATGTCGCGGTCGATACGCTGCCGATCGATGCCGGCGCTGCGCAGCCAGGCGGTCACCGCCTTCGGCCCGCCGACCGCGGCCAGCATCGCATCGGTCGCGGTGTTGTCGCTGCGCGTGATCATCAGCTCGATCAGGCTTTGCGCGGTGAGCATCATGCCCGGCTTCACCGGGGCGACGGGCGTCGAAAATGCCTTCGACGCGACCGGGATCATCAACGGATATTTATGTTGAAGACTGTAACGCCCGGCATCCACACCGGCGAGGAACGTCGCCGCGATCGCGATTTTCGACGTGCTGGCCATGGGGAAGGCCTGCTCCCCCAGGATGGAAACCTCCGCCCCGGTATTAAGATCGAGCGCGGCGACACCGATGCGGCCATTGTCCGGCTGCGCCACGGCAAAGAGCGCCTGACGCAGCGCGGGCGGCACGTCGCGCACCCGTTCGCGCCCGTCGAGAACGGCGCCGTTCTCGCTCTTCAAGAATTCCTCGAAGCTCTGCGCCTGCGCGGCGCCGGCGGTCATCGCGAGACCGGCGGCGCCAAGGCCCATTGCGGCAAATGCGGACATCGCCGTCCGCCGGATGTTCGTAAGGTTCAGTCCCAGCATGTCTTCCCCGATAGCATGGTGAGCGTTGGCCAAAGATTAACGGGGCCAAAGATTAACGCGCCCAAAGATTAACGGGCACGACGAAATGGTAAAGCCCCGCCGTGCCCGTTCCATGCCATCATTCGGAGGCCAGGATCCCCTCCACCATATTGGCGGCGATGGGGTGGTAGCCGGACCGCGATTGCGCAAAGGCGGAGCGCGCGATTTCCATGCCCCAATCGCCCTGCTCCACAAGCCCCGCATAGATCGGCCGGATGAGCAGCATCCGCCCCACATTGTCGAGGAACGCGCGCATCGCCGGCACCGCCGGTTCGTAACGATTGGCAATGGCCAGTTCGAACCACGCCGATTGCACATAGGCGTTGCCGCTGTTCGACAGGGTCAGCGCATTGTCCAGCTCGGCAAGGCGCGCGGCATCCTGCGTCCGGTCGATCCCGCGCAGGAAGCGCAGCCATTGCTGCGTCGCCCAGCCCTCGGTGTCGACCGCAGAGGCCGGGCCGCCCGCGTTGAACGCGGCAAGCTGCGCATCGACGGCCTTCAATGTCTCCGATTCGGGATGCACCGCATTGCCGGGCAGGCCGGGCCCGTAGATCCAGTCCTCGACCCCGATGGCCGCGAATTCCGCATCGGTCAAAAGATTGGCGCGCATGTCCGCGATCAGCCCCGCGCTCGTCTGCGGCTGAAACGCGAAGCGGTCGAAATAGGACCGCAGCCACGCATCGAACCTGTCACGCCCCACCGCCTTTTCCACGGTGCGCAGGAAGGTGCTGCCCTTGAAATAATCGAGCTGCCCGGCGGTTTCGCCCGGTTCGCCATGCAGGCGGGTCGAGGGCGCATCCATGCCGCCCGCGTCGTCGATGTCCGCGATCATCGCACCCCAGTCGAGATCGGCATACATCGCCGCCCGCTCCGCACCATAGAGCGATTCCATGATGCGGTTTTCGAAATAGGTGGTGAACCCTTCGTTGAGCCAGCTGTCGCGCCAGCTCGCATTGGTGACCAGATTGCCCGACCAGCTATGCGCCAGCTCGTGCGCGACGACATCGGTATTGGACCGGTCGCCGGTGAGCAGCGTCGGCGTCAGGAACGTCATCACCGGGTTTTCCATCCCGCCATAGGGGAAGGACGGCGGCAGCAGCAGCATGTCGTACCGGCCCCAGCGATACGGCCCGTAAAGATCCTCCGCCGCGTCGATCATCGCCTCGACATCGCCGAATTCCTCGGCTGCGGCATCCACCATCGACGGCTCCGCCCACACGCCCGACCGTGGGCCGAGATCGCGATGGGTAAGATCGCCCACCGCCAGCGCGATGAGATAGGGCGGCACCGGGTTGTCCATGACGAAACCATAGCTGGTCCAGCCATTGCCCCATTCGTGCATGTCCCCGGCCTGCCGCACGCCGCTCATCACGGGGACGAGCCCCTCTGGCACCGTGATGCGCGCGTCCCAGCTTTGCCGGATGCCGGGACTGTCCTGCGTCGGGATCCAGCTGCGGTTGCTGATCGGCTGGCCCTGGCTGAAGAGGAACGGCTTCTCACCGCCGGCCGTGGCCTCGGGCGGGAGCCATTGGAGCGCGCTCGCATCGGGCGCGGACACATAGTCGATCCGCACCTGCCGCGCATCGCCGATGGCGATCGTGAGCGGACGCCCCAGCGCCTCGCCCATGGCATCGACATTCTTTGCCGCGCCGAGTTCGTAGGACAGCGGATTGCCCTCGCCATCGGTTACGGTGCCGATCTGCAGACCCGCATCGTCGAGCACCAGCGTATCGGCATCGTCGCCGGCGGTGATGTCGAGCGTGGCGGTGCCGTAAATGCGGCGATTGTCGAAATCGGTGACGAGGTCGAGCGAGACATGGCTCACCCGCGCCTCGGCCGGTTCGGCATAGGTCCACGCATCCTGCGCCTCCGGCGTGGTCAGCACGGGGGCGGGCGCCTGCCGGTCCTGTGCATGGGCGGAAAGGGCGGGCACCATCGCGATCGCGGCGACGGAAAGGGCAAGCGTTGCTTTACGGATCATCGAATTTCCTGAAATCATGGGCGCTGCAATTAAAGCATCCCGCATGTTGAAAAGCTGAACGATAACGCCAGCGGTGCGCGCGGCGCGGTCAGTCCGGCGGCGTCTGCGGCTTCGATGCGTCGATGGCGCGCGATTGCGCCTTTCTGCGCCGCAGATTGGCCCGCAATTGCGCGGCGAGGCGTTCTTCGCGCGAAAGGGTGTCGGGCCGGGGCTCGGCTTCGGGTTTTTCGCCATGGGAGACGGGAGCATCGTTCATGCGCATGTGATGGCAAGCCTGTCCGCACATCGCAAGCGCCTTGACAATGACGCAGCCGCCCGCCAATAGCGCGCCCTCGACACCGGGCGGACGCAAGGCCCGGCGGTCGGCACGTGCTGCTGTAGCTCAGTGGTAGAGCGCGTCATTGGTAATGACGAGGTCGGGAGTTCAATCCTCCCCAGCAGCACCATTTTCCCCGAAATCGCAATCCGGCGCCCCACCGACCCGCCCCGCCCCGCCCAAGCGGAACATGCGGAAGCGCGCCGCATCGTGTGCCCGGCGAGATCGTGCGTCCTGCGAATCAGGCGCGCAGATCGCTCCATTCGGGATGCTTGCGAAACGCCGCCTCGACATAGCTGCATTGGGGTACGATGCGAAAACCCTCTTCCTTCGCATCGGCGATCAGCGCCTCGACAAGCTGCGCGGCAACGCCCTGCCCGCCGATCGCCGGGGGGACCAGCGTGTGATCGGCAACGCGCACATCCGCCCCGCGCATCTTGTAGGTCAGGCGCCCGATCGCGTCGGCGCCTTCGACCGCGGCGTGATATTCGCCGCCATCGGCAGCCGCGTGGTGGGTAATCGTGGTCTTGGCCATGGTGCTATGCTCCTTTGCCCGATCAACCGACCGGGCGTGGCAGCGTTCCAGCATGCCTGCCGCGCATCCTTCAGTCGCGCGCCCCGAACAGCGCCGTCCCGACCCGCACATGCGTCGCGCCCAGCGTCACGGCCGTCTCGAAATCCGCGCTCATCCCCATGGACAGCGCATCGAGCCCGTGATCCTGTGCCAGCTTGGCCAGCAGCGCAAAGAACGGCGCGGGTTCGATCCCCTGCGGCGGGAGACACATCAGCCCTGCGACCGGCACGCCTTCGTCCCGCGCCATGGCGAGAAGCGCCGGCAGATCGGCAATCGCGCAGCCGCCCTTCTGATCCTCGTCGCCGATGTTCACCTGCACGAAACAGGGCACCGTGCGCTCCGCCTTTGCCATCGCCTTGCCCAGTGCCTTCACGAGGCTTTCCCGGTCGAGCGAATGGATCATGTCGAAAACCGCGACGGCATCGTCCGCCTTCTTCGATTGCAACTGTCCGACGAGATGCAGTTCCACGCCGTCGTATTCGCGGCGCAGCACGTCCCATTTCTCCGCCGCTTCCTGCACCCGGTTTTCGCCGAACACCCGCTGACCCGCGTCGAGGAGCGGGCGGATCGCATCGACGGGATGCGTCTTGGACACGGCGATGAGCGTGACATCGCCCGGTTCGCGGCGGGACAGTTCGGCGGCGGCGGCGATGCGCGCCTTCGTTTCGGTGAGTGGTGTCGTCATGCCGCAATGCTATAGCGGATGGGTGACATGGCGAAACCCTTTGCAACGCGGGATACTGCCGCGCGTCTGGCTGCTGTCCGATGCGCGCAACGATGCGGCGTTGCCCGACAGCCTGCGCCGCCTGCCGCGCGGCAGCGGGTTCGTGTTCCGGCACTACCATCTCGCACCCGAAGAACGCCGGCGGCGGTTCGGCGTGTTGCAGAAGCTGGCACGCACGCGGGGGCATGTCGTGGCGCTGTCGGGCGATGCGGCGCTGGCGCGGGCGTGGGGGGCGGATGCGATTTACGGGCCGCCGTCGGCCCTGCATGCGGCGCAGGGCCTGCTTCGGCTCGCGACGGTGCATTCGCTGCACGAACTGGGCATGGCGCGGCGGGCGGGCGCGGACATGGTATTCGTGTCCCCCGTGTTCGCCACTCGCTCGCATCCGGGCGGCGCGACGCTCGGCCCGGCGCGGGCGATGTTGCTGGCGCGGCGGGCGGCGATGCCGGTCGCGTTCCTCGGCGGGATGACGGCGGCGCGGGCGGGCCGGCTCGTCCCGCATGGCTGGGCCGCGATCGACGGGCTGAGCGGACAGGCGGCGGGGCGAGTTTTGCACATTCGTCGCAAGGGGGCGCCGCTTTCTTGACGCGGAGTCCCGGCGCGGCGCATAATCGCGGCGATTTCGTTCGATCGTTCGTTCAATGGGGGGCCGCATGGCGACCACGGCACGGGGCGCGCCCGACTGGCGCGCGGCATGGCAGCGCAGCGTAAGCCGCACTCTGGAAATGGCAGGGGCCGCCGCGCTCTTCGCGCTCGCGCTGTTCCTGGCGCTCGCGCTGCTCAGCTATAGCCAGACCGACCCCTCGCCCAGCACGGCGGCGGGCACCGATGTCGCCAACTGGATGGGGCAGGCCGGTGCCTTTGCCGCGGAACGGCTGCTCGTGCTGTTCGGGCCGGTCGCGGCGCTGCTGCTGCCGCTGATCTACGTGTTTGCGCGGCGGCTGTGGCAATTGGCGGACCCGGAGGATGATGGCGCGCGCCCGCGCTGGTGGCGGCCGCTCGGCCTTTTGCTGCTGTCGATGGTGCTGCTGTAGGCCGTGATGGCGCTGGTGTTCGACAATCCGGTCGGCGGACTTCCTGCGGGGATGGGCGGGATCGCGGGGCTGGGCGGCGCGATGCTGATCACCGGGGTCGCGGGATTGGCCGGCGCGGTGTATGCGGGGTGGATCATTCTGGCGCTGGCGATTGCGGCGCTGGCGGCGGGGGTGGTCCTTGCCGGGCGGGTGTTCGCGATCGACTGGCGCGGGCTGATGACGTTGCCCGCGATGCTGCACCGCCTGCGCCCAGCGCGCGATCATGCGCCACATCAGGATACCGCGCCCGAACCGAAGGCCGAACGCCGCCGCGCCGCGCCCGCCGCCCCGTCGGGCGACGATGATTTCGCCGGTGACGAGGCCGACGCCGCGCCGCGCCCGCCCCGCCGCGCGCCCGAAATCTCCGACCCCACGGCGCCGCCCAAACCCGCCGAGATGCGCACCCGGCCAAGCCAGGGCGATTTCTTCAACAGCAATTTCGCCCTCCCCAGCCCCGAACTCCTCGCCGAGCCGCCGGAACATAGCGCGCCGAAGCTCGACAAGATGGCGTTGGAGCGCAACGCCCGCCTGCTCGAAAACGTGCTCGACGATTTCAAGGTGAAGGGCGAGATCACCGCCGTGCGCACCGGCCCCGTCGTCACCATGTACGAGCTCGAACCCGCCCCCGGCGTGAAGGCCGCGCGCGTCATCGGCCTCGCCGACGACATCGCCCGGAACATGAGCGCGATTTCCGCCCGCGTGTCGCCCATTCCGGGCAAGACCGTCATGGGGATCGAGCTTCCCAATGCGGACCGGCAGATGGTCGCGTTTCGTGAATTGATCACCAGCGCCGCCTTTGCCGATCATTCGGGCATGCTGCCGATCATCCTGGGCAAGGATATCGCGGGCGAACCCATCGTCGCCGACCTCGCCGCGATGCCGCACCTGCTGGTCGCGGGCACGACCGGTTCGGGCAAGTCGGTGGGGCTGAACTGCATCCTGCTCTCGCTGCTCTATCGGCTGACGCCCGCCGAATGCCGGCTCATCCTGATCGATCCGAAGGTGCTGGAGCTCAAAAGCTACGACGATATTCCGCATCTTTTGTCGCCCGTGGTGACCGAGCCTGCCAAATCGGTCCGCGCCCTGAAATGGGCGGTGGAGGAGATGGAGCGCCGCTACCGGATGATGAGCAGCATCGGCGCGCGTAACCTCACCGGCTTCAACGAACGGGTGAAGGCCGCCGCCGCCAAGGGCAAGCCGCTCGGCCGCAGGGTGCAGACCGGCTTCGACCCCGAAACGGGCGAGGAACTGTTCGAGGAAGAGCAGCTCGATTACGAGGTGCTGCCGCAGATCGTGCTGATCGTGGACGAGCTTGCCGATCTCATGATCACGGTGGGCAAGGAGATCGAGGTGCTGATCCAGCGCCTGTCCCAGAAATCGCGCGCGGCGGGCATCCACCTCATCATGGCGACGCAGCGTCCCTCGGTCGATGTCATCACCGGCGTGATCAAGGCGAACATGCCGACCCGCATCTCGTTTCACGTCACCAGCCGCATCGACAGCCGCACGATCCTCGGCGATCAGGGCGCGGAACAGCTGCTCGGCAAGGGCGACATGCTGTACAAGGCGAGTTCGAAACCGCTGACCCGCGTGCACGGCCCGTTCGTCTCGGACGAGGAGGTCGAGGCGGTCGCCGACCACTGGCGCGCGCAGGGGGCACCTGAATATGTCGATTCGGTCACCGAGGAGCCGGAGGACGGCGGCGGGTTCAGCTTCGACGATCTCGACGGGGCGGCGGACAATCCCGACGACCGCAAATACATGCAGGTGTGCCAGATGGTGTTCGAGGCACAGAAAGTCTCCGCCAGCTGGATTCAGCGGCAGATGGGCGTCGGCTACAACACCGCGTCCAAATGGGTCGAGCGGATGGAGAAGGACGGTCTGGTCGGGCCGGCGAACCATGTGGGACGCCGCGAAATCTACCGCGACAAGGACGGGCAGGTGCTTTAACCGCCCGCCCCGTCCGGGACCGGATAGGCGCGCATCCGCTTGATCCGCCGGATGGAAAAGCTCGACCGCATCGACGATACACCGGGCAGGCGGGACAGGCATTCGCGGTGGATCCGGTCGTATTGGGACAGATCGGCCGCCGCCACGCGCAGCTGGTAATCATGCGCCCCGCTCATCAGATGGCATTCGAGAATATCGTCGAAATCGCCCACGGCCGTCTCGAACCGGTCCATCGTCTCGCGGCTCTGGCTGACCAGCGTGATTTCGACGAACGCCTCGATCGCGAGGCCGAGCGCGCGCGGATTCACCCGCGCGATATAGCCCGCGATCAATCCCCGCGATTCCAGCGCACGGATCCGCCGGTGACACGCCGAGGCGGACAGGCCGAGCGTTTCGGCAAGCTGCGCGATGGGCCGCGATGAATCGCGTTGCAGCGCTTCGATCAGGGCAACATCGTGACGGTCCATGCATGATCTTCCCGCAATTTGGATCCAGGCCGGGAATTATTCCCACCCATGCCCGCATGGCAAGGCGAAATAGGCGAAACATTACGCCCCATGCCGCGTATCATGGCCGGACAGGACAATTCATCGACAGGATACCCGCATGCGCATCGGCACCCCCCGCGAAATCAAGAACCACGAATATCGCGTCGGCCTGACGCCCGAGAGCGTGCACGAACTCGTCGCCGCGGGCCACGAGCTTTGGGTCGAAAGCGGGGCGGGCAACGGCATCGGTGCGGATGACCGGCAATATGTCGATGCGGGCGCGAAAATCGTCGACGGCCCGGATCCGATCTTTGCCGATTGCGACATGGTGGTGAAGGTCAAGGAACCGCAGGCGGAAGAACGCGCTAAGCTGCACGGCGACCAGATTCTCTACACCTATCTCCACCTCGCGCCCGATGCGGCGCAGACCGCCGATCTGGTGAAGTCGGGCGTGACCGCCATCGCGTATGAAACGGTGACGGGACCGAACGGACAGCTCCCCCTGCTCAAACCCATGAGCCAGGTCGCCGGCCGCATGTCGATCCAGGCTGGCGCGACCGCGCTTGAAAAGCGGCACGGCGGGCGCGGGACGCTGCTCGGCGGGGTGCCGGGCGTGATGCCGGGGAAGGTCGCGGTGATCGGCGGCGGCGTCGTCGGCTTCAACGCGGCGCAGATGGCGGTCGGCCTCGGCGCGGATGTCACCATCCTCGACCGCAGCCCGGAACAGCTCGAACGGCTGGGCAATCATTTCGAAAGCCGGGCCAAGACCCGTTTTTCGAACAAGGCGAACCTGTTCGAATCGGTGTGCGAGGCGGATCTCGTCATCGGCGCCGTGCTGATCCCCGGTGCGGCGGCGCCCAAGCTTGTGACGCGCGACATGCTGTCGTCGATGAAGACGGGCGCAGTGCTCGTCGATGTCGCCATCGACCAGGGCGGCTGTTTCGAAACCAGCCATGCCACCACCCATGACGACCCGACCTATATCGTGGACGGCATCGTGCATTACTGCGTCGCGAACATGCCCGGCGCGGTCGCCCGAACGAGCACCTATGCGCTCAACAACGTGACATTGCCCCATGCGCTCGCCATCGCGCGGGACGGGTGGCAGGCCGCGGCAAGGGCCGACCCGCATCTCGCGCAGGGTATTAACGTCCATAATGGACATGTTACCTATCGCGCCGTGGCCGAAGAACTGGGATACGAATATTTGCCGGTTTCACAGGCTATCGGCTGATCCCCCGCTAACGGTCTTTTCGGGGAATGCGTTAACTCGAAGGCTGTAAATTTGTCCTATACGCCCGTCCGATGTCGATTCGGCTGATATTCATTCTCTTTTCGTTTCTCGCTGCGGTAACCGGCGGGATCGGCGTCGTGGGTCTCGCGCTGGCACATCCGCTTCCGGTGGATTCGGTGAAGGCTTCGTGTTTTGCATTCGGCCCGGCCGATGCCGGGGTGGCGAATCCGGGCGGGGTCGAATGGGTGTGCGAACCCGTCGGTCACGGGTCGGTCACCGGGCCGGTCCGGATATTGTTCGATTCGGGCGACCTCGCCGCCGCGGCGCATGCCACCCATTTCGTCAGCCACGTCGCCCGTTTCGACACGCTGTCGATGGCGGTGCGGCGCGGCGATACGACGAAGGAGGTTGCGCGCTACACGCTCGACGATATCGACATGTTCGTGAACGGGCCGAATTTCGCCCTGCCGCTCCCCGATCTGCGCGGTGCGGACGCCTTGATCGTGACGGTCACCAAACCGTGGAACCGGGCCATCGCATCCGACGCGATGCTGGAACAGGCGCAAAACGACGGCGCGATGTCGCTCGGCCGGGGCCGTGGGTCCATGCTGCTGATGGCGTTTCTGTGCGGACTGATGCTCGTGCCGCTGATCTACAATCTCGCGTTCTACCGCGTGCTGCGCAAGATGTTCATCATCTGGCACAGTGCGGCCGTCATCAGCATGCTGATCTACATCAAGCTCGCGAGCGGGCTCGGCAATTATTTCGTCACGCCCAATATCCATGTGCTGTTGTTCCTCTACCCGTTCAGCTTCCTGACCGCCGCGTTTCTCGGCACGCAATTCACGGTCCGCTTTCTAGAGCCCGGGATGCTTGGCCCCGGCATGCGCCGCGCGCTCGTCGTCACGGGGTGGACCACGTTTGCCGTGCTGGGCACGATCCTCCTGCCGCTGCCCCTGTTCCGCACCGTCTCGCTCAGCATGTTCAGCGCGGGGTTCCTCCCCCTCACCTTCGTGTACGTCGCCGCCATGATACAGGCGCGCCGCCGCGGATCGCGCGCGGTATGGTTTCAGATCATCGGCTGGACCCCGTTGCTGCTGCTCGGCCTCGAACGCATCGCCAAGGGCGTCGGCCTTTCTGAAAGCCAGCCATGGGTCGGACAGCTGTTTTTCCTTACCCTCGCGTTCGAGGTGCTGATGACGTCGCTGGGCGTGGTCGATCGTTTCGACATCCTGCGCCGCGATCACGACCAGGCCCGCTCCCGGCTCGAAATGCTGTCCGGCCTCGTCGACCGCGATGCGCTCACCGGGATCTTCAACCGCCGCGCGCTGGAGCAGAAGTTCGCCGAACTCCGGGCCGAGGGGTTTACCGGCCTCGCGGTGGTGGACCTCGATTTCTTCAAGCAGGTCAATGACCGCTTCGGCCATTCCGCCGGCGACCGCGTCCTGCAGGAAGTCGCCAAGGTGTTGAGCAGCGACGACGAGGCCCTTCCCTTTCGCATGGGGGGCGAGGAATTCGTCCTGCTCGTGCGGGGCAATGCCATGCAGGAACGCTGCGAACGCATCCGCAGCGCCATTCCCATCCGCGTCGCCAATCAGATGCCCGGCATCGACCTCGTCGTCACCGCGAGCATGGGACTGGTCGATACGCCGCCGGGCACGAGGACGAGCATGCGGCAGCTCTACGCCCATGCCGACCGGCTTTTGTACGAAGCGAAGAACAGCGGTCGCAACCGGATGATCAGCGAACGCATGCAATTCTTCTCGGCGCCCGGCCGCACGGCGGACCGCCGCAATCCGCAGACAAGTCGCGGGCGCCGCGCGGAGGACAACGGCCCGACCGGCGCCTAATCCGCCGTCAGCACCCGGTCCGCGAGCGTGGCCGGCACGCGCATGGGACGGCGCGTTTCGCGGTCCAGCATGGCCCAGGTCGAGCGCGCCGACACGATGGGCCGCGCCAGTCCGGGTGCGCCATCGTCGTCCGCCTCGCGCCGGAATGCGACCATGCGGTCGAACCGCGCACCGGCGGGGCGATCCGGCACCCAGGTTTCGGCGATGACGCTCTCCCCTTGTGCGATATTGCCGCGATAGTCGATCTCGTGCCGCGTCACGAGCCAGATCGCCGCCGCGTTCTCCTCCGCCGTGGCGATTTCGTGCCAGTGCGCGCCCGCGATGTCCTGCACCCATTGCAGCCACACGGCATTGTTCACATGGCCCATGATGTCGATATGTTCGGCCCTTGCGGTAAAGCGCATGGTAAAACGGCTCACAAATCCACCCCGACCAATGTCCATCCCAGCCCGTCCCGCGCAAAGATCAGCGCCGGCGCACCCTGCGTCGCCGCCCCGGTCACGCGAAATTCGTCGAGACCGCGGCGAAGAATACGCAGGTCGGGCGTTTCCGCCTCGCGACCATCGTCGCCGCGCTCGGGACGGATCACGACCGGCCCGGCGCGCCCTTCGCGCAGGAGCCGGGCAACACCCTCCGGCGTGACCAGCCGGTCCACCACCGGCCCCGCCGCAACGCCGGCGATCCGCGCGCCCAAGCGTTCGAGCGGCGAGCCCCCACGTGCGCCGATCTCCTCATCGAGCTCGCTTACGAGCGAGCCGCGCAGCGCAGCGAAATCGACCCGCTCCTCCAACGCGGCGGCATCGCCATCGCGCGCCGCCTGCTCCAGCCGGTGCAGTGCGTAGCGCGGTGAGGCATAGTACCAGCCGCCGAAAAGCAGCCCGGCAAACAGCAGCAAGGCAAGAAGTTTTCGCATCACGCCGCCTTCGTCATGCCCATCTGCCACAGGATAAAGGCAAATTCCTCCGCCACTTCGCGCAGCGAATCGAACCGGCCCGACTTGCCCCCGTGCCCGGCGCCCATGTTCACCTTGAGCAGCAATTCATGGTCGTCGGTCTTGCGATCGCGCAGGCGGGCGACCCATTTGGTCGGCTCCCAGTATGTCACGCGCGGATCGTTCAGCCCGGCGGTGACCAGCATCGGCGGGTAATCCTGTGCCGTGACATTGTCATAGGGGCTGTAGCTGCGAATGAGTTCGAAGGCGGCCTTGTCCTCGATCGGGTTGCCCCATTCGGGCCATTCGCCCGGCGTCAGCGGCAGGGATGCGTCCAGCATGGTGTTGAGCACGTCGACGAAGGGCACATGCGCCACCACCGCGCCCCAGATATCGGGATCGGTATTGACGATCGCGCCCATCAGTTCGCCGCCCGCAGACCCGCCCGAGGCGGTCACCCGGCCCTTGCGCGTATAGCCGAGGTCGATCAGCCCGTTCGCCGCATCGACGAAATCGGTGAACGCATTGGTCCGCCGCTCCAGCTTTCCATCGAGATACCAGCGCCGCCCGAGATCGTCGCCGCCGCGGATATGCGCGATGGCATAGATGAAACCGCGATCGACGAGGCTGAGCCGCGTGGTCGAAAAACCGGGCGGGATCGCGATGCCATAGGCGCCATAGCCATAGAGATGCAGCGGCGCCGAACCGTCCTTCGGCGTATCGGCCCGCATCACCAGCGACACCGGCACCTCGGTCCCGTCGCGCGCGGTGATCGTGACGCGTTCGGTGCGATATTGCGCAGGGTCGTAGCCCGACGGGATCTCTTGCACCTTCAACACCTCCAGCCGCCGGTCGGCGAGGTGATAATCATAGGCGGTGCCCGGCGTGACCATCGAATTATACGACAGGCGGAGCGTATCGACCGCATATTCGGGATTGTTGCCGAGGCTGGCGACGAAGCTGGCCTCGGGAAAGGCGATGGGCCGCACGTCCGCCGGATCGTCGTAGGAGCGGATCTCGATCTGGTCGAGCCCGTCGCGGCGCCCCTCGATCACATAGAAATCGCGGAACAGTTCGAAACCGGTCAGGTAGAAATCGTCCGACCCCTCGATGCGCGTGGTCCATGCGGCGGGATCGGACAGCGGCGCGGTGGCGAGGCGGAAATTTTCGTGGGTGTCGTTGGTGTGGATGAAAATCGTATCGCCGCGCATGTCGATATCATATTCGACGCCCTTCTCCCGCGCGCGGATCAGCACGGGTTCGGCCTCCGGATCGTCGGCGGGCACGATCCACGCCTCGCTCGTTTCATGATCGCTCGTCGCAATGATCAGCCATTCCTCCGTCGCGGAGAGGCCCGAACCGACGCGGAAACCTTCGTCATCCTCATGAAACAGCTCGGTATCCTCCGCCACCGGTAGGCCCAGCCAGTGGAGCCGCGCATTGTCCGTGCGCCAGTTTTCATTGGCCAGTGAATAGACGATGCCGCTGTCGCCCTTCACCCACACCAGCGAGCCGAGCGTGCCGGGAATGACGTCGGGCAGATCCTTACCCGTGGTCAGGTTCCGAAACCGCGCCTCATAGCGTTCCGACCCGTCGGTATCGGTCGCATAGGCGAGCATCGTGCCATCCGCGCTCACCGAAAAGGCGCCGAGGCTGAAATATTCGTGCCCTTCGGCCAGCGCCGCCTCGTCGAGGATCAGCTGCTTTCCCTCCTCGCCGTCGCGGCCGCCGGCGGCAGGCTTGCGCCACCATTGCTTGTATTCCGCGCCGTCGAGATACTCGATCCAGTAGTACCAGTCGCCATCCTTCTGCGGGACGGAGGCGTCGGCTTCCTTGATCCGGGCGCGCATCTCCTTGAACAGGGTTTCGACCAGCGCTTCGTGCGGTTTCATGCGCGTTTCGAACCAGCGGTTCTCTTCGTTGAGATGCGCGAGGATGTCCGCGTTCTCCACCTTGGGATAGCCGGCATCGCGCAGCCAGGCATATTCGTCGGTAATCGCGATGCCGTGATGGGTCGTGCGATCGTCCTGTTTCCGGGCGATGGGGGGCTGCGTCGCGGGGGTCGTGTCGGTCAAGAAAATGCCCTTCCAATGGCGGTATCCGGCCCGGTGCGGCGTTCATGCGCACAGGCCGCGTGCCGACTGCGCTTTAAAGCGCGGGTCGGCGTGTCTATGTTGGGCATCTATGGTCGCGCCCCTGCCCCTGCAAGCGCGCCCGCCGATTAAACCGCCGATTGAACTTTGGCCCGATGATCCGATTGCAAGGTAACGCCCATGTTGATGCACACCCACGAAGCCCGCCTCTCCGCCCTGCGCGAGGAATTGAAACGCCGCGATCTCGACGGCTTCGTCGTGCCGATCAGCGATGAGCACATGAGCGAATATGTCGGCGATTATGCCCAGCGGCTCGCCTGGCTCACCGGGTTCGGCGGAAGCGCGGGCAGCGCCATCGTGCTGCGCGACAAGGCCGCGATGTTCGTCGACGGGCGCTATACGCTCCAGGTGCGCGAACAGGTCGATGGCAAGTTCTGGGACTATGAAAACGTGCCGGCGACCAGCCACGGGCAATGGCTGGCGAAGAATGTCGCGAAGGGTGCGCGCATCGGGTTCGATCCGTGGCTGCATGCGCGCGGCTGGGTTGCCGACACGCAAAAGGCGCTCGAGGCGGTCGGCGCCGAGCTCGTCCCGCTCGACAGCAATCCGATCGACGCGGTGTGGCAGGACCGGCCCGAACCGTCCCCGGCCAAGGCACAGCCCTACGCCAACGACCTCGCCGGCGAGACCAGCGCGAACAAGCGCGAGGCGGTTGCCCGCTGGCTCAAGGAGAATCGCTGCGATGCCGCGGTGATCGGCGCGCTCGATTCCATTGCATGGCTGCTCAACATTCGCGGCGCGGACGTCAGCCACACGCCGGTCGCGCTGTCCTATGTCATCGTCGCCGCCGACGGGACCGCGCAATGGTTCGTCGCGCCCGAAAAGGTCGATGGCGACCTGCGCGAACATCTCGGCAATCAGGTCACGCTGCGCGGCCGGGACGAGATCGAGGCCGGGCTCAACGAGCTTGGCGGCAAGCGTGTCGCGGTCGATCCCGACAGCGGCGTGGCGGCCATCTACGACGTGCTGGAGATTGCCGGCGCCACGCCCGTCACGCTCACCGATCCGATCATGCTTCCCAAGGCGATCAAGAACGCCGCCGAGGTCAAGGGCCACCGCGAGGCGCAGGCCCGCGATACGCGGGCGGTGTCCCGCTTCCTCAAATGGCTCGACGAAGAAGCGCCCAAGGGCGACATCGACGAGCTTGCCGCGGTGGAAAGGCTCTATAACGAACGCGCGCAGAGCGGCGACCTGCGCGATACAAGCTTCGACACCATATCGGGCGCCGGGCCGAACGGCGCCAGCCCGCATTACCGCGTGAATGCGGAGAGCAACCGCAAGCTGGAGCCCAACAGCGTCTATCTCGTCGACAGCGGCGGGCAATATCCGGGCGGCACCACCGACATCACCCGCACGATATGGGTCGGGCCGGACGCCCCGCATGACGAGGTACGCGACCGTTTCACCCGCGTGCTGAAGGGGCATATCGCCATCGACACCGCGCTCTTTCCGCAAGGCACCACCGGAGGCCAGCTCGACGGGTTCGCGCGGCAATATCTGTGGCAGGCGGGCGTCGATTACGCGCATGGCACGGGCCACGGCGTCGGCAGCTATCTCGGCGTGCACGAAGGGCCGCAGCGCATCGCAAAGCCCGGCGGCGGGCAGGCCGGCACGGCGCAGGAGATCCACGCGGGCATGATTCTCTCGAACGAGCCGGGCTATTACAAGGCCGGCGAATACGGCATCCGGATCGAGAACCTGATCCTGACCGTGAAAAAGGATGTGCCCGGCGCCGAACTCGATGTGCTGGGGTTCGAGACGCTGACCTTCGTGCCGATCGACCGGCGACTCATCGATGTCGCCATGCTGACCGAGGCGGAACGGCAATGGGTGGACGATTACCATGCCCGCACGCTGGAGATCGCGAAATCGGTGATGGACGACGAGGGCGATCTGGCCTGGGTCGCGGCGCAATGCGCGCCTCTGGAGGGGTGACGGGACGCCAGCCCTTGCGCGCCGATGAACACGGGCCGGTCCCTGATACCCGTTGCGACAATTATTCCCGATTGTGGCATAATCCTGCGACAGGCGGGCCGCTATAAGGGTTTCACGAAGTCGCGGACGGCGCATCATTCGGGTTTTCCCCTGATGTCCCCTCCCCCAAGGCCCGATGCGCTGGCCGCGGCTTCACCCTTTTTGCAAGTGGATGGATCGACCATGAAAAAGACCGTTCTTGCCGCGGGAATCGCCGTCATCGGCCTTGGCACCGTGGCCGTCGCCGCCCCCGATATCGCCCGCGCCGCGCCGCAGGACCGCGACCGTCCCGCGATGGAACCCATGACGCTCGCCACGGCGGAGGCCCGCGCTCTCGCCCTGTTCGACCGGATGGACCGCAATGGCGATGGCACGATTGACGCCGCCGACCGGCAGGCCCGCCAGGACGCCATGTTCGACCGGCTCGACGCCGACAAGGACGGGCAGATCAGCCGCACCGAATTCGCCGCACGCGGCCAGCGCGAAGAGCGCGGACCGATGGCGCATCGCGGCGCCGGCAGGGGTATGGGCATGGTGAAAATGGCCGATGCCAATGGCGACGACGCCATCACCCGCGCCGAAATGCGCGCCGCAGCGAAAAGCCATTTCACCCGCATGGACACGAATGGCGACGGCACCGTCACCGCAGCGGAGCGAAAGGCCGCCCGCGACGCGATGCGCGCCATGCACCGGCAGCGGAGCGGCGATGCAGGCTGACGCCCATCATCCCGCATACCGATCAGGGCGCGGCGGCTGATGGCCGACGCGCCCGAAACCGTGCCCGACCGGATCCTCGTCGTCGATGACGAGGAGGCGTTGCGCACGCCGCTTTGCCAATATCTGACCAAGCAGGGTTTCGCCGTGCGGCAGGCCGAAAGCGCCGCCGCCGCGCGCACCATGCTGAAATCCGAGGCGGCCGATCTCGTCCTGCTCGACATCATGATGCCGGGGGAGGACGGGCTGTCGCTCACCCGCCATCTCGTCGAGACGCAGCGCGTGCCGGTCATCCTCCTCACCGCGCGGGGGGAGGCGACCGATCGTATCGTGGGCCTCGAAATCGGGGCCGACGATTACGTGGTGAAACCGTTCGAGCCGCGCGAGCTCGTCGCGCGCATCCGGTCGGTTCTGCGCCGGGCGAGCCGGGCGGAGACACCGACCGGGACCGAGGCGGATTACTGTTTCGAGGGGTGGCGGCTCGATCCGCTGAAGCGGCGGCTGCTCGATCCCGAAGGGGCGGTGGTGGCCATATCCTCGGCCGAATTCCGCCTGCTCAAGGCGTTTTGCGACCGCCCGCGACAGGTGATCGACCGCGATCGCCTGCTCGACATGGTGCAGGGGCGCGAGGCGCATCTGTTCGACCGCGCCGTCGACAATGCGATCAGCCGCCTGCGCCGCAAGATCGAAATCGACCGCTCCGATCCGCAGCTCATCCTGACCGTGCGGGGCGGCGGCTACATGCTGGCCGCCGACGTGACGCGCGCGGCGTCTGGCTGAACGCTTGCGCCGCCGGCTGTCCATCCTGTCGCGCCGGATATTGCCGCGCAGCCTGCAGGGGCAGATGCTGCTCGCGGTCGCGCTCGCGCTGCTTTTGGGTCAGGCGATCAGTGCGGTCATCATCTACCGCGCGGAGGTTGCGCGGGCCGACAATTCGATCGCCCACACGCTGGCCTTCCGCCTGATCGGGGCGCAGGCGTTCGACGCGCGCGTCGGGCGCCGGGATGCGATGCACGGCATGCGGGGCAGAGGCGCGCGCCGCTCCATGGGGCTCGTTTCGGCCAATGTTTCGCCGCGCACGTCGCAGGACCGCATGCGCGGCAATCTGCAGGAGCGCCTCGCGCAGGTGCTGAGCGAGCAGGGCATTGCCTTTACCGCGCTCGATGTCTTCGAACGTCCGCTCGCCGACGACCCCCCGGCGCAGAATTTCCTTCGCCGCCGGTTCGGCGCCTCCCCCCCGCCCGACCGGTCGCAGGTGGTCGTCGCCGCGATGCGCCCCGCAGGTGCCAGCCACTGGATCGTGGCGCGCGATCTTCCGCCTGCGCGCACCGGGCGTTTCGTGCGCCTGCTGCTGCTACAGACGGTGTTGACCTATATCGTGCTCGTCGGCGCGATCGCGTTGCTGCTGCGCCGGATTACCGGACCGTTGAAAGCGTTGACCGGCAGGGTCGAGGATTTTTCGCGCGACCCCGCCATGTCGGCCGACGCGCGGGTGCAGCCCGCCGGCCCGACCGACACGCGCCGGCTGATCATCGCGCATAACCGGATGGAGCAGCGGATCGGCGCGCTTCTCGATGAAAAGAACGTGATGCTGGGCGCGATCGGCCATGATCTGAAGACGCCGCTCGCCGCGCTGCGCGTCCGCATCGAATCGGTGGAGGACGAGGACGAGCGCGCCCGCATGGCCGCCACGATCGAGGATATCGTCCGCACGCTCGACGACATCCTGTCGCTCGCGCGGGTGGGGCGGCCGTCCGACCCGCTCGAAACGACGGAACTGTCCGCCCTCGTCGTATCGGTCGTCGAAGAGTTCGAGGACATGGGCGACCCGGTCGAGCTGGGCGAGACGCAGCGGATCGTGCTCCCGCTACGCGCGACATGGCTGCGCCGGGCGCTGCGCAATCTGATCGGGAATGCGGTGCGCTATGCCGGCGGCGCCGACGTGTCGGTGGAACGGCGCGGCAATCGCGCCATCGTGCGCGTCATGGACCGGGGACCGGGCATTCCCGACGGCCAGATTTCCGCGATGATGGAGCCGTTCGCGCGGGGCGATCCGTCGCGCAATCGCGGCACCGGCGGCGCGGGCCTCGGCCTGACGCTGGCTCGCGCGATCGCGGAGCAGCACGGGGGCACGCTCATCCTCGCCAATCGCGATGCGGATGATGGCGGGGCGACGGGTTTGTGCGCGGAATTGTCGCTGCCGGTGTAGGCCGCGAGCGCTTCGCCCTTGCCGCCCGCAGCGACAGCCGCCATGCAGGGGCGGCATGAGCGAAGCTTTCATCCTTCTCGACGATGCGCGTCCGCTGGCGGAAAATCCCGCTCCGGCGCGGCTCTATCGCGAGCCGCGGGCGACGTTCGTCGCGCGGCGCGGGGACGAGGTCGCACCGGCGCTTGCCGCCGCGCGCGAGGCGCTTGCCGCCGGGCACCATGTCGCAGGCCAGATCGCCTACGATGCCGGGCTCGCGCTCGAACCGCGGCTGGCGCCACTTGCCCGCGCAGGTGATGCACCGCTCGTTTGGCTCGCCGCGTTCGATGGCTGCGAAACGATTTCGGCGGGCGACGTGCCGCAATGGCTGGCGGCGCGGATTGCGGAAAACGGATTGCCGCCGACGCATCTCTCGCCGCTTCGCCCTACGTGCAAATTCGACGAATACGCCCGCCGTTTCGCCGCGCTGCGCGACGCGATCGAGGCCGGCGATATCTATCAGGCGAATCTGACCTTTGCGCTGGCGGGGCGCTGGCGCGGCGATCCGCTCGCCATCTATGCCGCGATCCGGGGGCGCGCGGCGGCGGGCCACGGCGGCATCGTGTTCGATGGCACCGACTGGACGCTGTCCTTCTCGCCCGAGCTGTTCTTTGCGGTCATGGACGGCACCGTCACGATGAAACCGATGAAGGGCACCCGCCCGCGCGGGGCCACGCCGGAGGAGGACAGCGCGCTCGCCGATGCGCTTTTTCACAGCGCGAAGGACCGGGCCGAAAACCTGATGATCACCGACCTGATGCGCAACGACATCAGCCGCGTCGCCGTGCCGGGCAGCGTGCGGGTCGCGGCGCCCTTCGCCATCGAAACATACCCGACCGTGCATCAGATGGTGACGACGATCACCGCGGATCTGGCGCCGGGACGCGATGCCGGCGCCGTGCTGCGCGCACTCATGCCCTGCGGCTCGATCACCGGCGCGCCGAAGATCCGGGCGATGGAGCTGATCCACCGGGAGGAGGACGCGGCGCGGGGCGTGTATTGCGGGGCCGTCGGGCGGTTCGACCCGGATGGCGATGCGGCGTTCAACGTGGCGATCCGCACCTTGCGCCTCGATGCGGGGGGCGATGCGATATTGGGCGTGGGCTCGGCGATTACCGCGGGGTCCGACGCGCGGGCCGAATGGGACGAATGCCTGGTGAAGGGACGGTTCGCGTCGCCGGATCTCGCGCCCTTCCACCTCATCGAGACGATGCATTTCGATCCGCTGATCGGTGTGCCGATGGTCGAACGCCACCTCGAACGGTTGAAGCAGAGCGCGCATGCGCTCGGCTTTGCCTGCGACCGCCATGCCATTCGCAACGATATTCAGGCGTTCTGCTTTACCCACCGCGAACCGGCGCGTTTGCGCGTGATGCTGGCGCAGGACGGATCCTGGACACTGGAGGGGGGTGCCATGCCCGACCCGCTGACGCAGCCGGTGCCCTGCATGCCCCACGACTTGCCGGTGGAGGCAGATGACTGGCGCCTGTCGCACAAGACCAGCCTGCGCGATTTCTACGATGCGGCGCGGTTCGCGGCGGCGGGTCTCGGCGCGGAGGAGGCGGTTCTGGTCCGGCAGGACGGCCGCGTGACCGAGGGCAGCTTCACCAATATCTTTGTCGAACGCGATGGTGCATGGCTGACCCCGCCTGCATCGCTCGGGCTGTTGCCCGGCGTCATGCGGCAGAAATTGCTCGACGAAGGGGTGGCACGGGAGGCGGAATTGACGCTCGACGATCTGAAGGACGGTTTTCACATTGGCAACGCTCTTCGCGGCATGATGCGGGCACGGTTGATATGACGCAGGAGCAGGGTTCGGCGGACCGGATCTCCGCCGCACTGGCGCGTATCGCCCCGTCGCAGACCACCGCGATGACCGACCGCGCGACCGCATTGCGGGCCGAGGGGCGCGACATCGTGTCGCTCTCTGTCGGGGAGCCCGATTTCGCCACCCCGGCCCATGTGGTGGAGGCGGTGAAGGATGCGCTCGACCAAGGCGCCACGAAATATACGCCGGTCGGCGGCACCGCGGCGATGAAACGGGCCGCCGCGCTGCATTTCACGCGCGATCTCGGCATTGCCGCCACACCCGCCGACGTCACGGTCAGCGCGGGCGGAAAACAGGCGATCTTCCACGCGCTGCTCGCCACGATCGATCCGGGTGACGAGGTGCTCATTCCCGCGCCATGGTGGGTGAGCTATCCCGAAATCGCGCGGTTCGCGGGCGCGCAGGTGGTGCCATTGCCGACCACGGCCGCGGACGGTTTTCGCATTTCGGCAGAGCAGCTTGCCAAGGCGATCACGCCGGCGACACGCTGGCTCCTGCTCAACAGCCCCGGCAATCCGACGGGTGCGGTGTACACGGCGGACGATCTTCGCGCGCTGGCCGACGTGCTGGACCGGCACGCGCGTATCATGGTGATGAGCGACGATATTTACGCGCCGCTGCGCTATGGCGATACGCCGCATGCGACGCTCGCGGCGCTGCGTCCCGATCTGGCGGACCGCATCCTCACCGTGTCGGGCGTGTCGAAAAGCCATGCGATGACCGGCTTTCGCATCGGCGTCGCGACCGGGCCGGGATGGCTGATCCGGGCGATGGAACGGCTCCAGTCGCACAGCAGCGGCAATCCCTGCTCGATCAGCCAGGCCGGTGCGGTCGCCGCATTCGAAGGGCCGCAGGATTTCCTGTCCGACTGGCGCGCGATTTTCCGGGCGCGGCGCGACCGGGTGGTGGAGGCGATCCATGCGATCCCCGGCCTGTCGACCCCGGTGCCGGATGGGGCGTTTTACTGCTTCGTCGATGCCGCGCCGCTCATCGGCGAGGGTTGCGCCGATGACAATGCGCTCGCGCTGCACCTGCTCGAACACGGGGTTGCGGTGGTCGCGGCCTCGGCATTTGGCGGGGCGCATTGCGGGATACAGGGATTCCGGGTCAGCTTCGCCGCCGACGATGACAGCCTGACAGAGGCGCTCACCCGCATGGAAAGGGCCGTGGCCGCATTATGACCGACATTCCCATCCTGTTCGAGGATGCCGAGGCGCTGATCATCGACAAGCCGGCGGGGCTGCCGGTGGACCGGCCGCGCAATGGCGCGCCCTCGCTCGCGGACCGGCTCGGCGCGCTGACGCTGGGCTTCGCGCGGGAACCGGTGCCGGTGCACAGGCTCGACACCGATACGTCGGGCTGCCTGCTGCTCGCCCGCAATCCCAAGGCGTTGAAACGGCTGTCCCGCGCGTTTGAGGAACGGCTCGTGGAGAAGACCTATCTCGGCATCGTGAGCACCGAACTGGCCGAGGCGGAGGGCGAGATCGCGCTCTCGCTAAGCAAGGTCAGCAGCGAGAAAGACGGATGGCGAATGATCGCGGCGAAGAAGGGGAAGCCCGCGCTGACCCGGTGGCGCCGGATCGCGGTGCGCGGCGGGCTGAGCCTGGTCGAGTTCCGGCCCGAGACCGGCCGCACCCATCAGATCCGCATCCATGCACAACACGGCCTGGGCGCGGCATTGCTCGGCGATCCGGTCTATGGACGGCCGGACGCCCGCGCGCGCCGCACGATGCTGCATGCCGCCGCGCTGTGCGTGCCGCGCGATAACAAGCCCGCCCTCGCCGCGCGCGCGCCTTTTCCGCGCGCCTTCGCGGACCTTGGCTTCGACGATCCGGGACCGGCCCCCCGTGTCGAGGCGCGGCGAGAGGCCGAGTGACCGGCGGATCGATCATCGACCGCGCCCACGCTTTGGCCGAGGAACGCTTCGTCACGGCGTCGGGGCCGGGCGGGCAGAACGTGAACAAGGTCGCGACCGCGGTGCAGTTGCGGGTCAACATCTATGCGCTCGGCCTGCCGCCGCCGATCTTTCACCGGCTGAAGCAATTGGCGGGGAGCCGTCTGACGCAGTCGGGTGACCTGCTCATCGATGCGCGCCGTCACCGCACGCAGGACGCCAACCGCAGCGATGCGCGCCAGAGGCTGACCGATTTGCTGGAAGAGGCGCGCCGGCAGCCCAAGACCCGCGCCAAAACCCGCGTGAACCGCATCGGCAAGGTGCAGCGATTGAAGAAGAAGAAGGAACGCGGCGCGGTCAAGGAGAAACGCGGGCGCGTCACCGGCTGGGACTAGTCCGGCGCGTCGGAGCCGGTTTCATCGGCCGGAGCGGGGTCGGCGCGCGCGGCATCCTGCGTTTCATCGGCGGGCAGCATCGCCGCCGCATCGGCGAGGAACGCAGCCTCGTCCTGCGGCGGGGCGGGATCGGGGGCGGTGTCCTGCCCGCCGCACGATGCCAGCATCGCGGCGATCGTCACGGCGGGCAGGATGCGTCGCATGGCGCGGACCTTACTGTGCGTCCTGCGCATCCTCGTTCATCGCGGCGGTCAGGTCGTCGGCGGCCATGGCGGCATCGTCGGCGACGGCTTCGGCGGCGGGGGTTTCGACCGTTTCGGGCGTTTCGCGCGGTTCGGGGCCGGCCATGTCGCCGGCCATTGCGGGATCGACGGCGGGATCCGCGTCCATGCCGGGCTGCATCATCACCTCATCGGCGGGCATCTCGACATTGTCGGCCTCTGCCGGTGCGTCGGCATCGTCGGTCGATCCGCAGGCGGACAGGGCGAGGCTTGCTACGCCGGCGAAAAGAACAAGTTTCTTCATGGGTTCGATCCTTCACGGATAGGGGGTTGTGACGCAATTCCCCTAATGCGCGCGCCGTGTCTCCGCAATCGTTGCAAACATATAAAGCTTCCTTTATATGATGCCGCCATGACCATCGGCGATCTTCTTCGCGCACTCGACGATCCGACGCGGCTGCGGCTGCTGCGGCTATTGTCGCGCATGGAGCTTGCGGTGGGCGAACTGGCCGAGGTGCTGGATCAGAGCCAGCCGCGCATTTCGCGCCATGTCCGCATATTGACCGAGGCCGGCCTTGCCGAAAAGCGCAAGGAGGGAAGCTGGGTCTTCTTGCGCAGCCGCCTGCACGATCCGCTCGATGCGGCGCGCGGCGAATCGGCGGCGATGCGCGCGGCGGCGGACCGGCTGCTCGCCGCGGCGGAGCGTGAGGATAGCGCGTTCGCCGCCGAATGCGCGGCCGACCGCCAACGCCTCGACACGATCCGCACTGCGCGCGAGGCCAGCGCCGCCCGCTATTTCGAGCGTCATGCAGAGGAATGGGATTCGCTGCGCAGCCTGCACATTGCGGAGCGGGAAGTGGAGGCGGAGCTCGCCCGCCTGCTGCGCGTCGGCGCGAGGGACGATGCCGCATCCGGCGACGGGGCGAGCCTGGGCGAATTGCTCGACGTCGGCACGGGCACCGGGCGCATGGCCGAATTGTTCGCGCCCGCCGCCGCCCATGTCGCTGGCATCGACAAGAGCCCGGAGATGCTACGCCTCGCCCGGACGCGGCTGCAAAATCTTCCCCCGGCGCGGCTCACCCTGCTGCAAGGGGATTTTCGCGCGCTGCCTTTCGCCGATGCCCGGTTCGACACCGTGTTGTTCCATCTCGTCCTGCATTATGCGCAGGCGCCGGAGGATGTCCTGACCGAGGCGGCGCGCGTCACCCGGCCCGGCGGGCGCATCGCGATCGTCGATTTCGCCGCCCACCGGCACGAGGAATTGCGCGAAAGCCATGCCCATGCCCGGCTCGGCTTTACGGATACGCAGATGCACCAGCTCTTGACGCATGCGGGCTATACCCCTGCGGCCGACAGTACCCTTCCGGGCAAGGAGCTCACCGTCCGCATCTGGACGGGGCTTCGCGATGATATGCCCCTGATGACCCCGACCTCCGATTTTTCAGCGAAGGCCATGTCCCGATGACCGATCCCGTTTCCGCCTCCCCTGCCGATTGCATCACCGCCGATGGCGTGCCCCTGTTCGCCAGCCTGCCGGGCGATATTGGCGTGTCGTTCGAATTCTTCCCCCCGAAGAGCGAGAAGATGGAGGCGCAGCTGTGGGACGCGGTGGAAAAGCTGGCCCCGCTGGCGCCCGAATTCGTGTCGGTCACCTATGGCGCGGGCGGATCGACGCGCGAACGCACCCATGCGACGGTCGAACGCATCATCCGCGAGGCACGCATCCCCGCCGCCGCGCATCTGACCTGCGTGGAGGCGAGCAAGGACGACATTCGCCGCGTCGCCGAACAATATTGGGAGGCGGGCGTGCGCCACATCGTCGCGCTGCGCGGCGATCCGACCACGCCGGGCGGACGGTTCGAACCGCATCCCGACGGCTATGCCGGGGCGGCTGATCTTGTCGCCGGATTGAAGGCCATCGCCCCGTTCGAGATTTCGGTCGCCGCCTATCCCGAAACCCATCCCGAGGCGCAGAGCGCGCAAAGCGATCTCGACAATCTCAAACGAAAGCTCGACGCGGGCGCCGACCGGGCGATCACGCAATTCTTCTTCCGGCCCGAATGCTTCCTCGATTTCCGGGACAGGCTCGCGGCGGACGGCGTCGATGCGCCGCTGGTCCCCGGCATCCTGCCCGTCTCCAATGTCGCGCAGACGCGCAAGTTCGCGGCGCAGTGCGGGGCGCAGATCCCCGCATGGATGGATGGATTGTTCGAAGGGCTGGACGAACGGCCCGGCGCGCGCAAGCTGGTCGCCGCGACGCTGGCGGCGGAATTCTGCCGCCGACTTTACGCAGGCGGCGTGCGGGATTTCCATTTCTACACCTTGAACCGTGCGGACCTGTCCTACGCCATCTGCCACCTGCTGGGCCGCCGCCCGGTCGCTGCCGAGCAGACGGAGCAGGCCGCATGAGCATCACCCCATCCGCCGCCCGCCAAAGCTTCGAAGCCGAGGCGAAAAAGCGCATTCTCATCACCGACGGCGCCTTCGGCACGCAGATTCAGAACCGCAAGCTGGTCGAGACGGATTACATGGGCGATCTTGCCCTTGCGAAGGATGCGAAGGGCAATAACGACATCCTCGCCCTCACCCGTCCCGACGTGCCCGAATCCATCCACCGCGCCTATTTCGAGGCGGGCGCCGACATCGCCTGCACCAATACGTTCAGCGCGAACACCATCAGCCAGGCCGATTACGCGGCGGAACACCTCGTCGACGACATCAACCGGCAAAGCGCGATGCTGGCCCGCCGGGTCGCGGACGAATTCGCCGCCGCCGACGGGCGTCCCCGTTTCGTCGCCGGCGCGATCGGCCCGACGAACAAGACATTGTCCCTGTCGCCCGACGTCAACGACCCCGGTTTTCGGGAGATCGATTTCGACTATCTCACCGCTGTCTACGCGCAGCAGGTCGAGGCATTGATCGACGGGGGCGCGGATTTCATCCTGATCGAGACGATCTTCGACACGTTGAACGCCAAGGCGGGGATCATGGCGGTGCGCGAGGTGGAGCGGAAACTTAGCCGCGAAATCCCGATCATGCTGTCGATGACGCTGACCGATCTTTCGGGGCGCAATCTTTCGGGCCATACGGTGGAGGCGTTCTGGTACGCGGTGCGCCATGCCCGGCCGCTGACCGTCGGGCTGAATTGCAGCTTTGGCGCGACGCAGCTTCGCCCGCATGTCAAAACGCTCTCGCAAATCGCCGACACGCTCATCATGGTGTACCCCAATGCGGGCCTGCCGAACGAGCTTGGCGAATATGACGAGATGCCCGACACCACCGCCGCGCTCGTCCGCGAATGGGCGGATGGCGGGCAGGTCAACGTGCTGGGCGGGTGTTGCGGGTCCAGTCCGGAGCATATCGCCGCCATGGCGAAGGCGGTTGCCGGCCTGACGCCGCGCACACGCCCCACGCCGGAAACGAAAATGCGGCTTGCGGGCCTCGAACCCTTTGTGATGGCCGGTTGAGCCACGAGCGGAAAACACATGTCTCAGAACAATAGCGCGCGTTTCGTCAACATTGGCGAGCGCACAAATGTCACGGGTTCGGCCCGGTTCAAGAAGCTGGTCATGGCGGGCGATTACCCCGCCGCGGTCGAGGTCGCGCGCAGCCAGGTCGAAAACGGCGCGCAGGTAATCGACGTCAACATGGACGAAGGCCTGCTCGACGCGGTGGAGGCGATGACCACCTTCCTCAAACTGATCGCGGCGGAACCCGACATCGCCCGCGTGCCGATCATGGTGGACAGTTCCAAGTTCGAGGTGATCGAGGCCGGGCTGAAATGCGTTTCCGGCAAGCCCATCGTCAATTCGATCTCGATGAAGGAAGGCGAGGAGGCATTCCTCACCCATGCGCGCATCTGCATGGATTATGGCGCGGCGGTCGTCGTCATGGCGTTCGACGAGAAAGGCCAGGCCGATACGAAGGCACGCAAGGTCGAGATCTGCAAGCGCGCCTATGCCCTGCTCACCGGGATCGGTTTCCCGGCGGAGGACATCATTTTCGATCCCAACGTGTTCGCCGTGGCGACAGGGATCGAGGAGCATGACAATTACGGCGTCGATTTCATCGAGGCGACGCGCGAAATCGTCGCCGCCTGCCCGCATGTGCACATCAGCGGCGGATTGTCGAACCTCTCCTTCAGCTTTCGCGGGAACGAGACGGTGCGCCGGGCGATGCACTCGGTCTTCCTCTATCACGCGATCCCCGCCGGCATGGACATGGCGATCGTCAATGCGGGCCAGCTCGACGTCTACGATCAGATCGACCCCGTCCTGCGCGAGGCGTGCGAGGATGTGATCCTGAACCGCCCGGCCCGGGGCGACGAAACCCCGACCGAACGGCTCATCGCGCTGGCCGAAAGCTACAAGGGCAAATCGCCCGAGGCGGAGAAACAGGCGGCGGAATGGCGCGGCTGGCCGGTGGCGAAGCGGCTCGAACATGCGCTGGTCAAGGGGATCGACGCGCATATCGTCGACGATACGGAGGAAATGCGTAGCTCCACCGCCGAGGTAGGCGGCCGCCCGATCGAGGTGATCGAGGGGCCGTTGATGGACGGCATGAACGTGGTCGGCGATCTGTTCGGCAGCGGCAAGATGTTCTTGCCCCAGGTGGTCAAATCGGCCCGCGTGATGAAGAAGGCGGTCGCCCATCTCATCCCCTTCATCGAGGCGGAGAAGGAAGAAGGCGCCAAGGCGAAGGGCCGCATCATCATGGCGACGGTGAAGGGCGACGTGCACGATATCGGCAAGAATATCGTCGGCGTGGTCCTGCAATGCAACGGCTACGAAGTGATCGACATGGGCGTCATGGTGCCCTGGCCCGACATCATCGCCAGGGCGCAGGAAACGGGCGCGGACATGATCGGGCTGTCGGGCCTCATCACCCCCTCGCTGGACGAGATGGTGACCGTGGCGGAGGAGATGCAGCGCGCCGAAATGACCATGCCGCTGCTGATCGGCGGGGCGACGACGAGCAAGGTGCATACCGCCCTGCGCATCGACAATGCCTATGACGGGCCGGTGATCCACGTGCTCGACGCCAGCCGCGCGGTCGGCGTCGCATCGCAGCTTCTGTCCGATACGCAGCGCGATCCCTTCGTCAAAAAGACCGCGGACGATTACGAGGCGGTGCGCGTGACCCGCGCCAACAAGGGGCAGAGCGCGCTGCTCCCCATTGCCGAGGCGCGCGCCAACGGATTTTCCGCCGACATGGCGCAAAAGCCGCCCGCGCCGGCAAGGCCCGGCCTCCACGTCTTCGACAATTGGGACCTGTCCGACCTGATCGAGACGTTCGACTGGACCCCGTTCTTCCGCGCATGGGAGCTGGCCGGCAATTTCCCCGCCATTCTGGAAGACGAGATCGTCGGCGACAGCGCCAGCGCGCTGTATGACGATGCGCAGGCCATGCTGCGCCGCATTGTCGAGGAAGGCTGGCTCACCGCGCGGGGGGTGTGCAGCATCTGGCCCTGCCGCCGCGATGGCGACGACGTGCTGCTCGACGATGGCACGCGTCTCCCGTTCCTGCGCCAACAGGTGAAGAAGTCGCAAGGGCGCGACGGCAAGGGCCGGGCGAATTTCTGCCTCGCCGATTTCATTGCCGAGGATGGCGACTTCATCGGCGGTTTCGCGGTCGGCATCCACGGGATCGACGAACATTCCGCCCGGTTCAAGGCGGCGCATGACGATTATTCGGACATTCTTCTGAAAGCGCTGGCCGACCGGTTTGCCGAGGCGTTTGCCGAACGGCTGCATCAGCATGTCCGCACGACGCTCTGGGGCTATGCGACGGGTGAGCAGCTCACGAACGAGGCGCTGATCAAGGAGCAATATCGCGGCATTCGTCCCGCGCCCGGCTATCCCGCCTGTCCGGATCACAGCCTGAAGCCGATTCTGTTCGACCTTCTGAATGCGCAGGAAAACGCCGGTATCACCCTGACCGAGAGCCAGGCGATGTTGCCGACATCGGCCGTGTCGGGGTTCTACTTCGCCCATCCCGAGAGCCAGTATTTCGGCGTCGCCCGCGTCGGCCCGGATCAGCTTGAAGACTATGCGCGGCGGCGCGGCGTCGATATGGAGACCGCGACACGCTGGCTGCGTCCCAATCTGGACTGAACCCATTGCCGCATACGATTGACGATGCCCTTGCCCGATTGAAGGACGTCTTCGGCTTTTCTGCGTTTCGCGGGCGGCAGGAGGCGGTGGTGTCGCGCGTCCTGTCGGGACAGTCGACACTGGCCGTGATGCCGACGGGCGCGGGCAAGTCGCTGACCTATCAATTGCCCGCGATGATGCTGGAGGGCACATGCGTGGTGGTAAGCCCGCTCATCGCGCTGATGCACGATCAGCTGCGCAGCGCCGAAGCGGTCGGCATTCGGGCGGCCACGCTGACGAGCGCGGACGACAATCGCGCCGAAACCATCGCGCGGTTTCGCGATGGCGCGCTCGACCTGCTTTACGTCGCGCCCGAACGCGCGAGCCAGCCCTATTTCCGCGACATGCTGCGCAGCGCGCGCGTCTGCCTCTTCGCCATTGACGAGGCGCATTGCGTATCGGAATGGGGCCATGATTTCCGGCCCGATTACCGCTTGCTGCGCCCGCTTCTGGACGAATTCGGCGATGTGCCGCGGCTTGCGCTGACCGCGACGGCGGACGAACACACGCGAGAGGATATTCTCGCCCAGCTCGGCATTGCCGAGGATGGCATGATCGTCGCCGGGTTCGACCGGCCCAACATCCGCTATCACATTACGCCGCGCGACAGCCTGACGCGCCAGTTGCAGCAATTGCTGGCCGCAGAGCCGGGACCGGGCATCGTCTATGCACCGACGCGCGCCGCGACCGAACGGCTGGCGCAATCGCTGGCCACGCCGGGCCGCGAGGTGCGCGCCTATCACGCCGGCATGCCGCCCGAGGTGCGCAGCCGCAACCAGGCCGCCTTCGTCGCGTCGGAAAACATGGTGATGTGTGCGACCGTCGCGTTCGGCATGGGCATCGACAAGCCCGACGTACGCTTCGTCGCGCATGCCGGTCTTCCCAAGAGCATCGAGGGATATTACCAGGAGACCGGGCGCGCGGGCCGCGACGGCGATCCGTCCACTGCGCATCTGTTCTGGGGCGCCGACGATTTCGCCCGCGCCAATCAACGCATCATGGAGGTCGAGGAGAGCCGCCGGCAAAGCGAGCGGGCGCGGCTGTCGGCCTTGGGCGCGCTGGTCGAAACGGGGGGGTGCCGCCGCGCGATCTTGCTGCGCCATTTCGGTGAAAACCCGGCGCAGCATTGCGGCAATTGCGACAATTGCCTGAACCCGCCCAAATCGGTTGATGCGACGGTCACGGCACAGAAATACCTGTCCGCCGTGGCGCGCACGCGGCAAATGTATGGCGGCGGCTATATCGAGAGCGTGCTCACCGGACAGTCCAGCGACCGCAGCCGCCAGAACGCGCATGACACCCTGTCGGTCTTCGGCATTGTCGAGGGGGAGGAAGCCGCACTCCTGAAACCGGTACAGCGCGCGTTGCAGGTGCGCGGGGCGTTGCTGCCGACCGAGCATGGCGGGCTGATGCTCGGCCCCGATGCGCGGCCGTTTTTGAAAGGGGAGCAGACGCTCGAAATCGTGCTGCCGCCCAAGCGGGGGCGGGGCCGCCGGACGCGCGGCGCAGGGCAGGCGCTGAACCCGGTGGGCGATCCGCTGTTCGACGAATTGCGCACGCTGCGCCGCGAACTGGCCGAGGAGGCGGGCGTGCCGCCCTATGTGGTGTTCCACGATTCGGTGCTGCGCGACATGGCCGGGCTGAAACCCGCCAATCGCGGCGAACTGTCGCAATTGCCGGGCGTGGGTGCAAAAAAGCTCGACGCCTATGGCACCGCCTTTCTCAACGTGATCCGCCGGTTCGCGTAAACCGGCCTAGCGCAACAGGTGCCCCGTCCGGTCGCGCTTCGTATCGAGATAGCGGGCATTGTGCGGATTGGCGGGCAATTGGTGCGGCACGCGTTCAGTGACTGTCACGCCGACCTCCTCCAATGCCGCGACCTTGGCCGGATTATTGGTCATCAAGCGTACTGCATCGACGTTCAACAGATGCAACATGCGCGCCGCGACCGGAAAATCGCGGGCCTCCGTCGGCAGGCCCAGCCGGTTGTTCGCATCGACCGTATCAAACCCCTGATCCTGGAGCCGATAGGCGCGCAGCTTGTTGATCAGCCCGATGCCGCGCCCTTCCTGCCGCAGGTAGAGCAGGACGCCCCAGCCGCCCTTTTCCGCCTCCTCCGCCATGGCGGCAAGCGACGCGTCGAGCTGCGGCCCGCAATCGCATTTCAGGCTTCCGAGCACATCGCCGGTCAGGCATTCGGAATGCAGCCGGACGAGCGGCACGCGCCCGTCCCCCTGCCGCCCGATGACGAGTGCGACATGTTCGCGCAGATCGTCCGGCGCGCGGAAGGCGACGATCTCGGCATGGTCCGCCGCCTCGGTCGGCAAGGCGGCGCGGGCCTGCACGGTGAGCCGGGCGCTGTCCTGAAACTGCGCGAGATCGGCGAGCGACACGGGCACGGCCTCGTCACACAGGTCTTCGCCCGGGATCGCGGGATCCACCATGAAAGCCGGCAGCAAGCCCGCAATCCGCGCCAGCGTCATCGCCGCGACCGCGATCTCCTCCCAATCCCGAGGCTGCGCCCGAAACGGACCGGCCAGCGGATTGGCGAGGTCGCGCGCCGGGTCGGCCAGCTCGCGCGCATCGCGCAGCGCGAACGGTTCCGCCGCGCGGATTAGCGCCGGCGCATCGGGCGCCGCCGCGTCCTTCTGATTCGCGAGTTTCAACGTGACCGCCCGCGCCGCAGAGATCAGCAGCAGCCGGGAGGTCGCCCCCGCATCATAGCCGGTTTCGGCCGGCAGCAGCGTGACCCTGTCCTCGATCCGGATTGGCCAGCCGTGGCGCAATGCGTCGATCGCCTGCCCCGCCCGCCGGGATGACGCGGTGCCCTTCATGGTTCAGGCTCTCACAATTCGAAGCGGGTGACGAGCGGGATATGATCCGACGGCCGTTCCCAGTCCCGGCAGGCCAGGTGGACCTCGTGCCCGGTCGCCTGCTTCGCCAGTTCGGGGGACGCCCACATATGGTCGAGCCGCGCGCCCCGGTTCGATTTTTTCCAGTCGCGATTGCGATAGGACCACCAGCTGTAGCTTTTTTCATCGTGCGGCACATGCTCGCGCCCGATGTCGACCCATCCATGCGCATCCTTGAACCGGACCAGCGCCTCGCGCTCGACCGGGGTGTGCGACACCACCTTCTGCAGCGACTTGCTGCTCCACACGTCATGTTCCAGCGGTGCGATATTGAAATCGCCGACGATCATGCTCGGCCGATCGACCGTTTCGGCCCAGCGCGCCATCCGTTCGAGGAAATCGAGCTTCTGCCCGAACTTGTCGTTCACCGCCCGGTCGGGGACATCCCCGCCCGCCGGGATATAGACATTTTCGAGCAGCATCCCCTGTGCCGCGCCGCCGACCTCCACGCCGACATGGCGCGCCTCGCCATTGTCCTGCCAGTCGTGGCGCGACAATTCGCGCAAGGGCAGGCGGCTGATCGTGGCGACGCCGTGATAGCCTTTCTGGCCATGCACGGCGCGGTGGGTATATCCCAATTCCTCGAACGGGGCGTGGGGGAAGAGATTCTCGGCAACCTTGATCTCCTGAAGACACAGCACGTCGGGCTGTTCTTCGTTCAGGAAACGGGTGACCTGGTCGATGCGAAGGCGCACCGAATTGATGTTCCATGTGGCGATCTTTACCATGCGCACGGCCATAGGGCGGTCGCGCGCAATGTCCAGTTCACAGGGCCGCCCATCGATGGGAAACAGCAAAAAACCCTCGTCCCGGGGGCAATGGGACGAGGGTTCCTTTTCGCGTTCGTCACGCTTTGCCAAGACGATCCGGCGGACCTGGGCAACAGGGGGGAAACCCGGTGGACCGCCCGTCTTGTCTTTCCCGTTCTAGGGGGAATTCGCTGTCGGATTGCTGAACAAAAATTCCGCTCTTCTCGGTCCGGCGCCAGCGAGACACGGATTATCGCCGCATCCGGACCGAATCGGCTTAGCGGCCCCGGCGCGCGGCGGGGGTGACGTCCTTGTACCGGAACATCGAATCGCTGACCGCCATGCCGTAGCGGTGATTGTCGAGAAACACCTTGGTCACGTTGTTCTGCGCATCGACCGCGACCCAGCTGGCAAGCTCCATCCCGCCCGGCGCGCCGGACTTCTTGCGAAAGATCAGCGTGATCGCGCCATATTCGGGATGCTTGGGATCCTTCAACTTGACGCTGGTGACGTTGGGATTGCCGCTCGGCATGATCTGCCCATAACGCGCGACGTCCTTGCCGGGGTCGAGCAGCGCACCAAGCGGGCTGTTGGCGACGGGCCACACCTGCTTCTGGCGAACTTCGTAGTCGAGCATGGTCAGACGCGACCCGTCCGACACGATCAGCATGGGGACGCCCTTCTGATACTGAAACCGGATCTTGCCCGGACGTTTCAGGGTCATCGTCCCGCCGACGCTCTGTCCGCCGCGGCCCACCTGCGTGAAATCGGCCTGCATCGTCTGTATCGCGCGCAGGGCCGACACCGCCCGGTCGAGATCGCCGGTCGCGGCCATGGCCGGGGTCACGCCCGCCGTCATCGCGGCGGGCACCGAAAGCATGAGAGCGCCCGCACCGATGGCACGAGCGATCCCGGAGAGTTTTGTTTTCATGGTCATCATATCGGTCTTTTCACATTGCGGCATTGAACGCGCCGTGAACCGAAAACCATGCAGAGGACATGCGTTCCCGCAACTATTGCGGGAAAGCCGCGATCACTTGATCTTGGCTTCCTTGAACTCGACATGCTTGCGCACGACCGGGTCATACTTACGCTGAACCATCTTTTCGGTCATGTTGCGCGGGTTTTTCTTCGTGACGTAGAAAAAGCCGGTGTCGGCGGTGGAAACCAGCCGGATCTTGACGGTTGCGGGCTTCGCCATGGCGCTATCCTAAAAATTGCTTCGCGCGCCGGTCGGCCCGGATACGCTCAGTTTCGGTCTTCGATAAATGTCCCGCCATCCGATTCGCGTCGGATAAAGCAGGCGAGGCGGCACTGTATCTCAGCGCCGCCCCGAATGCCTGCGCCTTTGCGGCAGGCCGGTCGATAAGTCAAGCTTTGCTAAGGCTCAACGCCCGCGGCGCAGCAGCCAGGTCAGCAATCCGCCGATCACGGCCACCCCGCCGAGCCCGCCATAGAGCGCGCCCTTGCGCTGTGTCCGCAATTCGGCAAGCGCCGATTCGTCGAGGAAAAACCCGCCGCCCGACCCGCGAATCACGCCCTGCGCCCGCAGGCGGTCGAAACGGTCGGCCTCGACCGGGTCGGCCGGCACGATATCGACGGCGGTGGCAGGGTTGGTCGCGCCCATCGAGCGGAACCGTCCGACGACGACATCTTCCATGTCACGCTTGCCGGTGGCGATCTGGGCGGGGGTAGTGGTCATGGGAAAGGCTCCGGGACAAATGGGCAGATGGGCTTTGTCTCTATAGCGCGGGCGCGGCGTTTCGGTTCCTGATCCACCCGCGCCGGATGAGACGGCTCAGGCGGCTCACGCCGGATGGTGGCGAAAGATGCACACCGTCGACAACAGCACCAGCGCCCCCACCACGGCCAGAAGCAGGGTCGCCGCGCTCAACCGCGTGACGATGTCCGGCCCGGCGAACAGCAGCGCCGGAATCAATGCACCCGATACGCCCACCACCATGTTGAGGGCGGCGTCCTGTTTGGCGCCGGTGCGCACGACGATGCTGGCGAGCCAGCCGAGAATGGCACCGACGATGATCACGATTATGATACCCATCGTCGTTTCTTTCGATTGTACGTTCGTCTCCTACAACCGGGCAAGGCGCGCCATGGTTCCATCTTGCGCGATTCCGCACCACGACAAAACGCCGCCCGGCGCGAACCGGACGGCGTTTGCAGGCGTCCACCAAAAGGCGCGCACGCAACCACTCGCGCGCCGAACCGCGGATTACCAGATGCGGATGCGTTCCTCCGGCGGGAGATAGAGGTCATCCTGTGCCGTGACGCCGAACGCCTCGTACCATTCGTCGAAATTGCGGACGATGCCGTTCACCCGGTACTGATTCGGTGAGTGCGGGTCGGTGGCCATGCGGGTGCGGGCCGCTTCCTCCCGCATCAGCGTGCGCCACACCTGCGCCCAGGCGAGGAAGAACCGCTGATCCCCGGTGAGCCCGTCGATGACCGGCGCGTCCTTTCCGCCGAGCGACATCTTGTACGCACGATAGGCAAGGCTCAGCCCGCCCAGGTCGCCGATATTCTCGCCCAGCGTCAGGCTCCCGTTCACGCAGGTTTCGCCATCGTCGAACGGGCAGAACGCATTGTACTGCTCGGTCAGGGAGGAGGTCAGCGCCTCGAAATTGGCGAGATCCTCGTCGGTCCACCAGTTGCGCAGCACGCCCTCGCCATCCGACTTTGCGCCCTGATCGTCGAAGCCATGGCCCATTTCGTGGCCGATGACCGCGCCGATCGCGCCATAGTTCACCGCATCGTCGGCGCCCGCGTTGAAGAACGGCGGCTGCAGGATGGCGGCGGGGAAAACGATCTCGTTCATGGTGGGGTTGTAATAGGCGTTCACCGTCTGCGGCGTCATGTGCCATTCGCCGCGATCGACCGGCTGCCCCAGCTTCGACACCATGTCGTTCCAGTGCCAGCGATCCGACGCCATCGCATTGGCAAACGCATCGCCCTTAACGATGTCCATGCCGTCATAGGTTTCGAATTCGTCCGGGTAGCCGATCTTGGGCGTGAAGGCGTTGAGCTTGGCCACGGCCTCCTTACGCGTTTCGGCGCCCATCCAGTCGAGATCTTCGAGATTGACGGCCATCGCCTTGCGCAGGTTGGCGACGAGCTGGTCCATGCTCGCCTTGTTTTCCGGCGGGAAGTGGCGCGACACGAATTCCTTGCCGAGCGTCTCGCCCATCATCCCCTCGGTCGCGGACAGCGCACGCTTCCACCGGGCCTGCTGCTCGGGCGTGCCCTGAAGCGTCTTGCCGTAGAATTCGAAGCTCGCATTGTCGATCGCCTCGGGAAGGACGGAGGCGCGATTGTCGATGAGATGGAGCGCGGCCCATGCCTGCAACGTCGCCATGTCGGTTTCGGACAGGATTTCGAGCTGCTGCTCCACCCCGCCGCCAAGCTTGGCCAGATCGGCATCGGTGAGGCCGTATTGCGCGATTTCCTCCGCCGTGGGCGTCACGTGATAGACCCAGAACTGATCCGTATCGATGCCCGATGCATCCAGCATCGCGGCCAGCGGCGCATCGCCCGCCAGCGCCATCAATTCGTCGCGCGACAGGCGATTGTAGGTCAGGTTGCGGTTGCGCGACATCGCATTGTCCCAGTCCGCCATCGCGAACCGGCGCTCCAGCGCATAGACCGCATCGGCGGTGGCGCCGGGGTCGGCATAGCCGAGCTGGCTTGCGAGGAAGGTCAGATATTCGCGATATTTCGCCCGGATCTCGAGGTTCTTCTCGGTATCCTTGAGGTAGTAATCGCGATCGGGAAGCCCCTGCCCGCCCACGGCGAGGATGGGAATATACTGATCCGGGTTCTTGGAATCGGTCGTGACGCCGAGGCCCAGCGGCGCGGGATAACCCGGCGTCCCGAACAGCCGCATCAACCCCGCGAGATCGCCCGCGCCATAGATCGCGTCGAGATAGGGCCGCGCGGGCGCCAGCCCCTTCGCATTGATCGTGTCGGTATCGAGATAGGCCGCATAGGCCGCCGCCACGCGCCCCTCCGGCGTGTCGAGCGAGCCGCCCTGCGCCGCCATGTCGGTTACGATCGTGCGCAAATCCTTCTCCGCCTGCACGGCGAGGAGGTCGAACGAGCCGAAGCGCGAACGATCCGACGGTATCGTGTTCGCCTGCATCCATTTGCGATTCATGTAGGCGTAGAAATCGTCGCCCGGATCGATGGTGGTGTCGATCTCGCTCGGGTCGATGCCCCAGCTGCCGAAATTCATCGTCGGCGTATCGTAGGCCGCCCCTTCGCCCGTCGCGGCATCCTGCATGACATGCGCGTGGGCGCCGTGGCCATCCGCGTGATCGTGGCCGTCGATCCCGTGGGCAAACGCAGGCACATGCGCGGTCAGCGCGGCCGCGGCGGCGGACAGGGACAGTGCAAGTTTTGACATTCTCATGGAGATAAGATCCTCTTTCATCGGGCGGAAGCCCTGCGTTGCATCGGGCAAACGCCCTGTGCCGGACGCGGCGCATGATGCGCCGGCCTTACGAAATCCGGTTTCAAATGCTACCTTTAACAGGCGCGGAATGAAAGCCTGCTGAATTGCCGGTCTCAACTGTCGAATTGCAGGCCGGCGAGATGGGCGTAGAGCCCGCTCGACGCGCTGAGGCTGTCGTGCGTGCCTTCCTCGACGATGCGGCCCCCGTCCATGACGATGATGCGGTCGGCGGCGCGCACGGTCGCGAGCCGGTGCGCGATGACCAGCGTCGTACGCCCCTGCATCAGCTCGTCCAGCGCGCCCTGCACCAGCCGCTCGCTCTCGGCGTCGAGCGCGCTCGTCGCTTCGTCGAGGAGCAGGATCGGCGCATCGCGCAAAAGCGCGCGGGCAATCGCGATGCGCTGCCGCTGACCACCGGACAGGCGCGCCCCGCCTTCGCCCAGCTGCGTGTCCAGCCCCTGCGGCAGGGCGGCGAGGAACTCCGCGGCATTGGCGGCCTCGACCGCGTCGGCAATCTCCGCATCGCTCGCATCCCAGCGGCCATAGCGCAGATTGTCGCGTGCGCTGGCGGCAAACAGCGTGCTTTCCTGCGGGACCAGCGCGATGCGGCGGCGCACCTCCGCCGGGTCCGCACGGGTCAGCTCCACCCCGTCGACGCGCACGCTGCCCGCCTGCGGATCGTAGAAGCGCGCGACGAGCTGAAACAGGGTCGACTTGCCCGCGCCCGACGGGCCGACGATGGCGACCGTCTCGCCCGGCTCCACCACGAGCGAGAAATCCTCGAGCGCGGCGGCGTCGGGCCGGGTGGGATAGCGGAAGGTCACGTCGCGAAACGCGATCGCTCCGCGCGGCGGATCGGGGAGCGCCTGCGGACGGGCGGGCGCGGCGATGGCGGGACGCGCGGCCAGCAATTCGCCCAGCCGCTGCGTCGCGCCCGCCGCGCGCAGAAGGTTGCCGTACACCTCGGTCAGCGAGCCGAACGCGCCCGCCACCAGCCCGGCGGTGATGACGAAGGCGGCGATGGTGCCGCCGGTGATGCGCCCCGCCGCCACGTCGGAGGCGCCTTTCCACATGAGCAGCGTCAGCGCGGTGAAGATGAGGAAGATCACGAGGCCGGTCATGATCGACCGGATGATGATGCGGCGGCGCGCGGTCTGGAAACTGCGGTCGACGGCGGCGGCAAAACGCGCGCGTTCGCGGTCTTCCTGGTTGAAGCCCTGCACGATCTTCATCGCGCCCAGCACTTCGGACACCATGGCGCCGACATCGGCGATGCGGTCCTGGCTCGACCGGGAAAGATTGCGCACCCGCCGCCCGAACCACACGATCGGCACGATGACGATGGGAATGAGGATGAACAATCCCGCCGTCAGTTCCGGCGTCAGCGCGAACAGATAGATCGTGCCGCCCACCGCCATGAGCACGTTGCGCAGCGCGACCGATACGGTGCTGCCGACGACCTGCTCGATAATGGCGGTGTCCGACGTCATGCGCGACGAAATCTAGGCCGGGCTGTTTTCCTCGAAAAAGCCGGGCGGCAACGAGAGCAGATTGTCCTGCACCCGCACGCGCAGATCGGCGACGATCCGTTCGCCGAGCCATGACACGTAATAAAAGCGCAGCGCCGTGCCGATGGCCAGCACCACCACGATGACGAGCAGATATTCGAACCAGCGCGCAATGTCGCCATCGCCCGAAAAACCGCGGTCGATCACCAGCTTGAAACCCGAGGGGATAGCCAGCGTCGCCGCCGCCGTCACGCTCAGCGCGGCAATCGCGCCGCGAGCCGGCCGGGATATTGCCGCGCCATGCCGAGCAGCAGCGAAAGCGGAGACAGAGTATCCGCCGGCGGACGTTCGTTCGATGGTGTGGAACCGCCACGCAGGCGCGAGGCCCTGGTCTTTGAGCTTGCCATGCCGCCCCCTAGCCCAAGCGGGAGAGCGGGTGAAGCCGTATGCGCGCCTTATTCTTTCGTTGCGCGCCGCGGCGCATCATCGCCGCGTCATCCCGGCACACTTGTATATATCCCTTGCGGGAGCCAAATGGGCCGTGCTGCATTGCAATATCAAGAAGGCGCGCTGCTTTCCCCCGCGCCCTCGCCGCTTAATTTCAGGAGACTTTTACGGTGCTGTATCAATTCTACGAACTGCAACGCGCCTTTCTGTCCTCGGCGAGCGCGGCCGCGTCGGTCGCGGCGCAAATGCTCGGAAATCCGCGCAATCCTTGGGGGTATAACGGTTTCGGACCGTCCGCGGCCAGCGCGCTGGAGGTGTTTTCCCATGCCGCACGCTCGCGCGGGAAACCGGAATTCGGCCTCGACACCGTGGAAGTGGACGGCAAGGACTATCCGGTCGTCGAATCGGACGTGCTGCACAAGCCGTTCGGCAATCTGAAGCAGTTCCGCCGCGAGGGGCTGGCCAAGGACGCGCCCAAACTTCTCATCGTCGCGCCGATGAGCGGGCACTACGCAACGCTGCTGCGCGGGACGGTCGAACGCATGATCGAAAGCGCCGAGGTGTATATCACCGACTGGACCGATGCGAAGCTCGTGCCATTGTCCGAGGGGCGCTTCGATCTCGACGACTATATCGACTATGTCATCGAATTCCTCGAACATATCGGGCCGGGCACCCATGTCATGGCCGTGTGTCAGCCTTCGGTCCCCGCCTTTGCCGCGACCGCGATCATGGCCAAGGACGGCAACCCCGCCCGCCCCGCCACGCTGACCATGATGGGCGGCCCCATCGACACCCGCGAAGGCGTGACCGAGGTGAACGAAATGGCGACGAAACGCCCGCTCGCCTGGTTCCGTCAGAATTTGATTGCGACCGTCCCGGCCCAGTATGCGGGCGCCGGACGCAAGGTCTATCCCGGCTTTCTCCAGCTTGCCGGCTTCATGTCGATGAACCTCGGCAATCACATCATGAGCCATTACGGCATGTTCAAGCATCTGGTGGCGGGCGACGGCGAAAGCGCGGATGCGACCAAGGATTTCTACGACGAATATCTGTCGGTGTGCGACATGACGGCGGAATTCTACATCTCGACCGTCGACGCAGTGTTTCAGGAGCATCTGCTCCCGCGCGGCCTGCTCACCCATCGGGGCGAGCGAATCGATTTCGACGCGGTCACCGACACCGCCATCCTGTGCATCGAGGGCGAGCGCGACGATATTTCCGGCATCGGCCAGACGAAGGCCGCACTCGACATGGTGAACAACCTGCCGGAGGCGAAGCGCAAGTATCACATGCATCCCGGCGTCGGGCATTACGGCATCTTCAACGGCTCGAAATGGCGCGGCCAGATCGCACCCATCGTTGAGGAGTGGATCGCCGCGAACCGCCGCAAATCGTTGAAGGCGGTCGCCTGACGCCGGCGATTCGCACGCGTGTCACCCGGCAGATCGTGCCGCATCTGCGAAAAATTTGCCGCAGATGCGTCGCGTCTTGCCGAAAAACCCGCGTCGCATAGTTGCAAAAACAGTTTCCTTTCGCCAAAGGGGGCTGAACGCGCAACTTTTCGCTGCCTTTCGGGGTGGGTCGGTTTGTTGCGCCTGATTTCCGGGCAATCAGGCCCGGGTTCCGACAGGATAGGTGACTATGGGTTTTCCGCCGGTTCAAGGCCTCTACGATTCGCGTAACGAACATGACGCATGTGGCGTGGGCTTCGTTGCTCATATCAAAGGCGAAAAATCGAACGCGATCATCAAACAGGGCCTGACCATCCTGGAAAACCTGGACCATCGCGGTGCGGTCGGGGCCGACCCGCTGCTGGGCGATGGCGCGGGTCTGCTGATCCAGATGCCCGATGCGCTCTATCGCCGCTGGGCGGAGGGGGCGGGGCTGACGCTGCCGCCGCTTGGCCAATATGCGGTCGCGATGTGCTTCCTGCCGCGTGACGAACCGTCCCGCGATTTCACCATCGCCAATTTCGAGAAGTTCATCGCCAAGGAAGGCCAGACGCTGATCGGCTGGCGCGATGTGCCCACCACGCTCGACGGGCTGGGCAAGACGGTGCTCGAGGAAATGCCGGTCATCCGGCAGTGCTTCATCGCGATGGGCGACAATTGCGCCGATCAGGACGCGTTCGAGCGCAAGCTGCTGACCATTCGCAAGCAGGCGCAGAACCCGCTTGCCGCATTGGCGGAAAAGCATGACCTGCCCGGCCTGACCGAGCTTTACATGCCGAGCTTCTCCACCCGCACGGTGGTGTATAAAGGCCTGCTGCTCGCGAACCAGGTGGGTTCGTTCTACGACGATCTGCGCGATCCCGATTGCACGTCGGCACTGGCGCTCGTGCACCAGCGTTTCAGCACGAACACCTTCCCGAGCTGGCGGCTCGCCCAACCGTTCCGGTTCATCGCCCATAATGGCGAGATCAACACGGTGCGCGGCAACGTCAACTGGATGAACGCGCGCCGTCGCACCATGGAATCGGACCTGCTGGGTGCCGATCTCGACAAGATGTGGCCGATCATCCCGCACGGGCAATCGGACACCGCGTGCCTCGACAATGCGCTCGAACTGCTGCTGGCGGGCGGATACAGCCTTGCCCATGCGATGATGATGCTCATCCCCGAGGCATGGGCCAAGAACGAGGAAATGGACCCGGCCCGCCGCGCGTTCTACGAATATCACGCCGCGCTGATGGAGCCGTGGGACGGGCTTACCGCGGTCGCGTTCACCGACGGGCGGCAGATTGCTGGCACGCTCGACCGCAACGGGCTGCGGCCCGCGCGCTGGCTGGAGACGAAGGACAATCTCGTCTGCATGGCCTCGGAAAGCGGCGTGCTGCCGTTCGCCGAGGAAGACATCGTGCGCAAATGGCGGCTCCAGCCGGGCAAGATGCTGCTGATCGACCTTGAAGAAGGGCGCATCGTCGAGGACGAGGAGCTGAAGGCGAAGCTTTCGGCGGACGAACCCTATGCCGACTGGCTCAACCGGTCGCAGTACAAGCTCAAGGATCTCGACGCGGTGGAGCCGGAGGCGGGCGATACCCCGCAGGGCGACGAAACGACCCTGCTCGACCGGCAGCAGGCCTTCGGTTACAGCCAGGAGGACGTGACCAAGTTCCTCGAGCCGATGCTGAACACCGGCGAGGATCCGATCGGCTCGATGGGCACCGACACGCCGATTGCCGTGCTGTCGCAGCGTTCGCGCCTGCTCTACGATTATTTCAAGCAGAACTTCGCGCAGGTGACCAACCCGCCGATCGACCCGATCCGCGAGGAGCTGGTGATGAGCCTGGTGTCGATGATCGGCCCGCGCCCGAACCTGCTCGGCCACGATGCCGGCACGCACAAGCGGCTCGAAGTGACGCAGCCGATCCTGACCAATGCCGATGTCGCCAAGATCCGCTCGGTCGAGGAAGCGCTCGACGGCGCGTTCCGGACCGAGACGATCGACATCACCTGGGACGCCTCCACCGGCGCCGAGGGGCTGGAGATGGCGCTCAAGGAAATGTGCTGGGCCGCGACCGAGGCGGTCCTGCAGGATCGCAACATCCTCATCCTGTCCGACCGGGCGCAGGGCAAGGACCGGATCGCGATGCCCGCATTGCTGGCGACGGCGGCGGTGCATCACCACCTCGTGCGGCAGGGGCTGCGCATGCAGACGGGTCTTGTCGTGGAAACGGGCGAGGCGCGTGAGGTGCACCATTTCTGCGTGCTCGCAGGCTATGGCGCCGAAGCGGTAAACCCCTATCTCGCGTTCGAGACGCTCGAACAGATCCGCCGTGAGAACGACAGCCCGCTTTCGCGCGAGGAGGTCGAGAAGAACTACGTCAAGGCGATCGGCAAGGGCATTCGCAAGGTCATGTCCAAGATGGGCATCTCGACCTATCAGTCCTATTGCGGGGCGCAGATCTTCGACGCCGTCGGCCTGTCGAGCGCGTTCGTCGAGCGGTTCTTCACCGGCACCGCCACCACGATCGAGGGTGTCGGCCTGTCCGAAATCGCCACCGAAACCGTGCGCCGGCACGAGGCGGCCTATGGCGACGAGCAGATCTATTCGAAGATGCTCGACGTCGGCGGAATCTACCAATATCGCGTCCGGGGCGAGGATCATGCCTGGACTCCGTCGAACATTGCCGACCTGCAGCACGCGGTGCGCGGCAAGAATTTCGACACGTATGAACAATATGCCGCATCGGTGAACGAGCAATCGGAACGGCTGCTCACCATTCGCGGGCTGATGGACCTGAAAAAGGCCGACAGCGCCATCCCGATCGAGGAGGTCGAGCTTACCGCCGAAATCGTCAAGCGATTCAGCACCGGCGCGATGAGCTACGGCTCCATCAGCTGGGAGGCGCATACCACGCTGGCGGTCGCGATGAACCGCATTGGCGGGCGCTCGAACACCGGCGAGGGGGGCGAGGAACCGGCGCGTTTCAAGCCGCTCGACAATGGCGACACCATGCGCAGCCGGATCAAGCAGGTCGCATCGGGCCGGTTTGGCGTGACGACCGAATATCTCGTCAATTCCGACGATATCCAGATCAAGATGGCGCAGGGTGCAAAGCCCGGCGAAGGCGGGCAATTGCCCGGCCACAAGGTGGACAAGACCATTGCCAAGGTGCGCCATTCGACGCCGGGCGTGGGCCTGATCTCGCCGCCGCCGCATCACGACATCTATTCGATCGAGGATCTCGCGCAGCTGATCCACGACCTGAAGAACGTGAATTCGGATGCGCGCATTTCGGTAAAGCTGGTGTCCGAGGTCGGCGTCGGCACTGTCGCTGCGGGCGTGTCGAAGGCGCGCGCGGACCATGTCACCATTTCGGGATACGAAGGCGGGACCGGCGCGTCGCCGCTGACGTCGCTGACCCATGCGGGCAGCCCTTGGGAAATTGGCCTCGCCGAGACGCAGCAGACGCTGCTCCTCAACAATCTGCGCAGCCGGATCGCGGTGCAGGTCGATGGCGGCCTGCGCACCGGGCGCGACGTTGCCATCGGCGCATTGCTCGGCGCGGACGAGTTTGGCTTTGCCACCGCCCCGCTGATCGCGGCGGGCTGCATCATGATGCGCAAGTGCCACCTCAACACCTGCCCGGTCGGCGTCGCGACGCAGAACCCCGAATTGCGCAAGCGTTTCGTGGGAACGCCCGAGCATGTCATCAACTACTTCTTCTTCGTGGCCGAGGAACTGCGCAAGATCATGGCCGAGATGGGCTTCCGCACCGTCGAGGAAATGGTCGGCCGCGTCGATCGCATCGACATGAAGAAGGCGATTTCGCACTGGAAGGCGGATGGCGTCGACCTGTCGCGCCTGCTGCACGTGGTCGAACCGGCCGAAGGCACGAAGCTGTTCCAGACGGACGAGCAGGATCACGGGCTGGATGCCGCGCTCGACCGCACGTTGATCCGCGATGCGGCCCCTGCGCTCGACCGGCAGGAGGCGGTGCAGATCTCGCGCGAGATTCGCAACGTCAACCGCACGACCGGCGCGATGCTGTCGGGCGAGATTGCAAAGAAGTACGGCCATGCCGGGCTTCCCGATAATACGATCCGCATCGATTTCACCGGTGTCGCGGGGCAGAGCTTCGGCGCATGGCTGGCCCATGGCGTGACGATGCAGCTGACCGGCGATTGCAACGATTACGTCGGCAAGGGATTGTCGGGCGGGCGCCTGATCGTGAAGCAGCCCGATGGGCTGAGCCGCGATCCGGGCGAGAACATCATCGTCGGCAACACCGTGCTGTATGGCGCGATCGCGGGCGAGGCGTTCTTCAACGGGGTGGCCGGCGAACGCTTTGCCGTGCGCAATTCGGGCGCCATCGCGGTGGTCGAGGGGACCGGCGACCATGGCTGCGAATACATGACCGGCGGCGTGGTCTGCGTGCTGGGCCGGACCGGGCGCAATTTCGCGGCCGGGATGAGCGGCGGCATCGCCTATGTCTATGACGAGGACGGGCAGTTCGCGAAGCGGTGCAACACCGACATGGTCGACCTGCGCGAAATCGGGAGCGTGGGCCAGGACGACGACATGTCCGGCCACCGCCCGGAACAGCGCGGCCACGGGGTGGAGGATTTCGGCATGGGCGATCCGCTCTACCACGACGCCGAACGCATCCGCATCCTGCTCGAACGGCATCAGCTGCACACGGGGAGCCGCAAGGCCGCCGCATTGCTCGCCGATTTCGATACCACGCTGAAACGTTTCGTGAAGATCATGCCGCGCGATTATGAAAACGCATTGAAGATGCTGGAAGCCGAGGCTCAGCAGGCCGAAACGGTCGCGGCGGAATAAGGGAGCATTAGACATGGGCAAGGAAACGGGCTTCCTCGAACTCGACCGGCAGGACCGCAGCTATGCCGCACCCGAAGAGCGGTTGCAGCATTACAAGGAATTCACGATTCCGCACAGCGAGGGCGAGCTGAAAGGCCAGGCTTCGCGCTGCATGAATTGCGGGATTCCGTATTGTCACAACGGCTGTCCGGTGAACAACATCATCCCGGACTGGAACCATCTGGTCTATACCAACGAATGGCGCGAGGCGTTGATCAACCTCCATTCGACCAATAATTTTCCCGAGTTCACCTGCCGGATCTGCCCCGCCCCGTGCGAGGCGGCGTGCACGCTCAACATCACCGATGCACCGGTTACGATCAAGTCGATCGAATGCGCCATCGTGGACAAGGGATGGGAGGAAGGCTGGATCACGCCGCAGCCGCCGAAACAGCGCACGGGCAAGACCGTCGCCGTCGTCGGCTCCGGTCCCGCCGGCATGGCCTGCGCACAGCAGCTGGCCCGCGCGGGGCATTCCGTCACCCTGTTCGAGAAGAACGACCGGGTCGGCGGGCTGATGCGGTATGGCATTCCCGACTTCAAGATGGAGAAGCACCTCATCAATCGCCGCGCCGGGCAGATGGAGGCCGAGGGCGTGCATTTCCGCACCTCGACCGAGGTGGGCGTCGATATCTCGATGAAGACGCTGAAGGAGAATTTCGATGCCGTCGTCCTGTCGGGCGGTGCGGAGGAAGCGCGCCAGCTCGACATTCCGGGCGCCGAAATGTCCGGCGTGCGGCTGGCGATGGAATTCCTGACGCAGCAGAACAAGCGCAACGCCGGCGACGATGAACAGCGTGCGGCACCGCGCGGCACGCTGACCGCGACGGGCAAGGATGTCATCGTCATCGGCGGCGGCGATACCGGCTCCGACTGTGTCGGCACGTCCAACCGGCAGGGCGCGAAAAGCGTGACCCAGCTCGAAATCATGCCGCAGCCGCCGGAGAAGGAAGACAAGCTGCTGACCTGGCCGCACTGGCCGCTGAAAATGCGGACATCGTCGAGCCATGAGGAAGGGGTGGATCGCGATTTTTCCGTCCTGACCAAGCGTGTCGTCGGCGAAAACGGGAAAGTCACGGGCCTCGAATGCGTTCGCCTCGAATGGGAAGGGCGCGAGATGAAGGAAGTCGAGGGGAGCAATTTCACACTTCCCGCCGATCTCATCCTGCTCGCCATGGGCTTTACCGGCCCGCGCAAGACCGGGATGCTGGACCAGGCCGCGGTCGAGCATGACGCGCGCGGCAATGTGAAGGCGAACACCATCGATTACCGCACCAGCGACGAAAACGTGTGGGCATGCGGCGACATGCGCCGGGGACAGAGCCTGGTCGTATGGGCCATTCGCGAAGGCCGCCAGTGCGCGCGCAGCGTGGACGAGGCGCTAATGGGGCGGACCGACCTGCCCCGGTAACGAGGCCGGTGCCGGCCGCCCGCCTCGCGCGGATGGACGATCTTCCCGCGCTGCTGGCGCTCTTCGCGGCATGCGAAGTCAGCCCGGCAGCGCGGCCCCCTGCGCGGGCCGCGGCGATCTGGCAGGAGACGATGGACAGCCCTTTCGCGCATGTCTTCGTCGCGGTCGCAGGGCAGGAAATTGCCGCGACGTCCATGCTCGTCACCGCGCCCAATATCCTGCGCGAGGGACGCTCCCACGCCTTCCTCGAAAACGTGATGACGCATCCTGCATGGCGCGGGCGCGGTCTTGGCCGGTCGGTCGTGGCCGCGGCGCTCGCTCACGCATGGACGCTCGACTGCCATCAGGTGCTGTTGCAGAGCGGGCGGGCCGATCCGCGCATTCACCGGTTTTACGAAAGCGCCGGTTTCCGGCCCGGCCTGCGCACCGCCTATGCCGCGATGCGCCCTATTGCAGGGGCAGCGCCCGGGTCCGCTTGACTTCCTCCAAAGCGATGACCGATTTCACGTCCCGCACCCCCCTGATGCGGAGCAGGGTCTTTAGCGTGATCTGGCTGAGATGATCGACATCGCGCGCCACGACATGGAGGAGGTAATCCATGTCGCCGGTCACCGCGTGGCACGTGATGATATGCGGATTGGCGGCGATTTCCGCCTCGAAATGGGCGATGATCTCGTCCTCGTGCCGTTCGAGGTTCACCTGCACATAGGCTTCGAGCGCGAGGTCCAGCATCCGTCCGTCGAGCAACGCGGCATAGCCCGTGATGAGCCCGTCCTCTTCCAGCCGCTTGAGCCTGCGGCTGACCGGCGTGGGTGACAGGGCGACGGTTTCGGCCAGCTGCGCGATGGACATCCGCCCATCCTTTTGCAGGGCGGCGACGATCGCACGGTCGAAAGCGTCGAGTTCCAACGAAAACCCCCTCAAAAACCCATATTCTTGGTGAAATCCCCTACCGGACGCCTGCCCGCGTGGCAATTGCGCACGGAAACCCTTTGCCGTCCGTGTTAGTTTGAGGACCATGGAAACACCGTCGACAGCAAAGAGCACCAGCGACCTTCGCGGCGATTACAGCCAGGCGGCGGACGACTGGACCGTGCCGCAGGGTTGGGAAGATTACAGCGAGGCGGAGCATGACCGCTGGCGCCGTCTCTATGCCCGGCAGAGCGCGATCGTGCGCGAACATGCCGCGCCGGAATTTCTCGCCGGGCTGGACCGGCTGGACTGCGCCGGCGGCATTCCCCGGTTCGAGGATGCGAACGCGGTGATCGAGGCGGCGACGGGCTGGACCCTCGTCGGCGTGCCGGGGTTCATTCCCGATGCCAATTTCTTTGACCATCTCGCCCATCGCCGCTTTCCGGTGACCGTCTGGATCCGCGAGGAGAAGGAGCTCGATTACCTGGTCGAGCCCGACCTGTTTCACGATTTCTTCGGCCATGTCCCGATGCTGCTCGATCCCGTGTTCGCCGATTTCCTCGCCGCCTACGGACAGGCGGGCGAAAAGGCGATGGCGATGGACGCGCTCGACATGCTGGCGCGGATATACTGGTACACGGTTGAGTTCGGGCTGATGCAGACCGATGCGGGGCTGAAGGCGTTTGGCGCGGGCATCGTGTCGTCCTCGGGCGAAACGGTCTATTCGGTGCAGGATGAAAACGTGCTGCGCCTGCATTTCGATCCGGTGCGGGTCATGCGCACCGCCTATGCCATCGACGATTTTCAGAAGGTCTATTTCGTGCTCGACAGCACGCAGCAACTGATCGACGAGCTCGTCGGGCTGGATTTCGGACCCATCTACGAAACATACCGCGATGCCGCGCCCTTCCCGCCCGAACAGGTGCAGGACGGCGACCGCGTACATTCACCCCACCGCCATTCCATCGCTCACAAGGAGCAAGCCATATGACCGATCTTTTCGAAAATCCCATCGGCCTCGACGGGTTCGAATTCGTCGAGTTCTCCGCCCCTGAAAAAGGCATGCTGGAGCCGGTATTCGAGGCCATGGGCTTTACCAAGGTGGCCCGCCACCGGTCCAAGGATGTCGAGCTGTGGCGCCAGGGCGAAATCAACCTCGTCACCAATTACGAACCGCGCAGCCCGGCCTGGTTCTTCAGCCGGGAACACGGGCCGAGCGCATGCGGCATGGCATTCCGGGTCAAGGACGCGGGCAAGGCCTATGCCGAGCTGCTCGAACGCGGTGCGGAGCCTGTCGAGGTCGAGACCGGCCCGATGGAATTGCGCCTGCCTGCCATTCGCGGCATCGGCAATGCGATCATCTACCTCGTTGATCGCTATGACGATCCGGAGCAGGAAGGCGGCGAACGTGCGCTTTCGATCTACGACATCGATTTCGAATATCTGCCCGGCGTCGAACGGTTTCCGCGCGGGGCGGCGCTCGACCGGATCGATCACCTCACCCATAATGTCTATGGCGGGCGCATGGCGTTCTGGGCCGATTATTACGAGAAGCTCTTCAATTTCCGCGAGATCCGCTATTTCGACATCAAGGGCGAATATACCGGCCTCACGTCCAAGGCGCTGACCGCGCCCGATGGCAAGATCCGCATACCCCTCAACGAGGAAGGCGACGGCGGCAAGGGCCAGATCGAGGAATTCCTGCGCGAATATAATGGCGAGGGGATTCAGCACATCGCCTTCATCTCCGACAATCTGTTCGAGACGTGGGATCGTTTGAAGGAAACCGGCGTGCCGTTCATGAGCGCGCCGCCCGAAACCTATTACGAGATGCTGGAAGAACGCCTCCCCGGTCACGGCGTCGCGGTGGACGAATTGCGCAAGCGGGGCATCCTGCTCGACGGGTCGACCGAGGGCGGCCAGCCGCGCCTCCTGCTCCAGATTTTCGCCGAGGCCAGCATCGGCCCGGTGTTCTTCGAATTCATTCAGCGCAAGGGCGACGAAGGCTTTGGCGAAGGCAATTTCAAGGCGCTCTTCGAAAGCATGGAGCGCGACCAGGTGCGGCGCGGCACGTTGAAGGTCGACGAAACCGCCTGACCCCCCCGCCCTTTACCAATCGATCTTACCGCGCCCGTGTTCGGACAGGAACGCGTTGGCGCGGCTGAACGGTTTTGAGCCGAAAAAGCCGCGATGCGCGGAAAGCGGGCTGGGGTGCGGCGACCGGATCACGCAGTGCGGACCATCGTCCGACAGGCCGATCCGGTCCGCCTTGCCCTGCGCGTGGCTGCCCCACAGGATGAAGACGGTCGGCGCGCCCTGCGCCGCGACGGCGGCCACGACCGCATCGGTAATCGGCTCCCACCCGCGTTTCTGATGCGAGCCGGCGGCCCCTGCCTCCACCGTCAATGCATTGTTGAGCAGGAGCACGCCCTGCTCCGCCCAGCGCGTCAGATCGCCGCCGGGTGGCGGGGCCGTCCCGCAATCCGCCTCCAGCTCCTTGAAGATATTGCGGAGCGAGGGCGGCAACTTCTGCGCCCCTGCGACCGAGAACGCCAGCCCGTTCGCCTGCCCCGGCCCGTGATAGGGGTCCTGCCCCAGGATCACGACCCGCACCGCGTCGGGCGGGGTGAGTTCCAATGCGCGCAGCCGCTGCCCGCGCGGCGGGTAGATCGTGCGCCCGGCATCCTCCTCCGCCCGGAGCCAGCCGCCGAGTTGCCGCGCCTCCGGCCGGTCGAGAACGGGCGCGAGGATCGGGGCCCAGGCGGGCGGTACGGCATGGTCGGTCATGGCCTGTGTGCCTAGCCATGTGGCGCGGCGCTCGCCAGCCCCCTTCCCCTCTTTCGCCAATCGGCCTAAGGGCAGGGGCATGACAGTGCATTTTCATGAAGAAGACCTGCCCGAAGGCGTGCTCGCCCCCGGCCCGATCGCGGTGGACACCGAAACCATGGGGCTCGTCACCCGGCGCGACCGGCTCTGCGTCGTGCAGATCGCGGACGGCAATGGCGACGAACATCTGGTGCGGTTCGCGCCCGACAGCCGGTATGACGCGCCGAACCTCAAGGCGGTGCTGGCCGATCCGGCGCGGGAGAAATATTATCATTTCGCCCGCTTCGACCTCGCCGCGATCCAGTATTACCTCGGCGTGATGGCCGCGCCCGTATTCTGCACCAAGATCGCGAGCAAGCTGACCCGGACCTACACCGACCGGCACGGGCTGAAGAATTTGGTCAATGAATTGCTGAACAAGGATATTTCCAAGCAGCAGCAATCGAGCGACTGGGGCGCGCCGACACTCAACGATGCTCAGAAGGATTATGCCGCGTCCGACGTCCGGTTCCTGCACGCGATGGTCGAGATTTTCCGCGAAAGGCTGGAACGCGAAAACCGCACCGCCATGGCCGAGGCCTGCTTCGATTTCCTGCCGACGCGCGCGCTGCTCGACATCGCCGGGTGGGAAGACAAGGATATATTCAGCCACGAAGCCTGAGGATAGCCGGCGCCGCCCTCTCCCGGGTCGCAGGTTTCAATCCGGCGCCCCGCCCCCATATGGATCGTCATGACCGCACAGGCCGAACTCATCCGCGACAAACGCCGCCACGTGGCGCGTCCCGGTGGCGGGCATGACCGGCTGATCCGGGTTCTGTTGTTCGCGCTTCCCATCGCGATCGGCGTGGTGGCCGCGCTCATGGTGCTGGCCCCGCTCGCTCCGCGCAGCGAGATCAGCTTCCTGCTCGACCGCAACAAGGTGGCATTGACCGACAACCGCATGGCGGTGGAACGGGCGATGTACCGCGGCGCGGACGACAAGGGGCGCCCGTTCTCCATCAACGCGGGCGAGGCGGTGCAGCGCACGGAGGCAGTCCGCGAGGTGGAGCTCGATTCGCTCATCGCGCGCATCCTGCTCAACGAGGGGCCGGCGCAGCTCACGGCCAGCCGCGGCCTCTATGATTTCGGGGACGAGCGCATCGATGTCGGCGGCGTCGTGAATTTCACCGCGGCGGACGGCTATCGCTTGATGGCGCGCAACGTGTCGGTCGATCTCGCCTCGCAATCGCTCGTCGGCGAAGGGCGGATCGAGGGTACCATCCCGTCGGGCCGGTTCAGCGCCGACCGGCTCGAAGTGGATTTGCAGGACCGCACGGTTTCGCTTATCGGCGATGCACGCCTGCGCATGGTTCCGGGCGAATTGAGGCTTCCGCAATGATCCGATCGAAAACACCGTCCCGCATTCCGGCACCGGCAAAGGCGGGCGTGGCGGCCTTTGCCATCACCCTCGCAGGGGTCGGGGCGTTCATCGGTGCGCCTTTGTCCGCGCAGTCGATCGCCGGTTTCAATTCGAACCAGCCAGTCAATTATGCCGCCGATCGCATCGAATTGCAGGACCGTTCGAACCGCGTCGTCCTGTCGGGCGATGTCGTCGTCGATCAGGGGGACCTGCGGCTGACGGCGCAGCGTACCATCGTCAACTATTCCGACGCCGGCGCCCTGCGCATTCAGCGGATCGCGGCGACGGGCGGCGTGCGCGTCACCCGCGGCAACGAAATCGCGAGCGGGAATGTCGGCGTCTACGACTTCAACCGCCGTATCATCACCCTCACCGGCGGGGTCGCGCTGCGCCGCGGTTCGGACACGCTCAATGGCGGGCGGCTCACCATCGATCTCACCACCGGCGTATCGAGCGTCGACGGCAGCACACCGGCAAGCGCAGCCGCAGCGGGAAATAATGCTGCACGCTCCGACGGGCGCGTCACGGGCAGCTTTTCCGTGCCGCAAAACTGATCCTGTTTGCACGACGCCCCTTGTCCGCAAAGGGTCTCAACTCACGATTGTGCAATTTGGGACGTTAAATAATTTTGCATTGCAGCATAGGTGAAAAGCTCTAAAAGGGCGGCATTGTATCAATGGCTGCTTGGAGTTCGTCATGGCTGAACAGAAGAAAACTGCGCTTATCACCGGCGTCACAGGCCAGGACGGTGCATATCTGTCGCAATTGCTTCTGGAAAAGGGTTACGAGGTTCACGGCGTGAAGCGTCGTTCGTCCTCCTTCAATACCTACCGGATCGAGGATATCTACGAAGATCCGCATAACGAGAATCAGCGTTTCCACCTCCATTACGGCGACCTGACCGACAGCACGAACCTGATCCGCATCGTGCAGGAAACGCAGCCCGACGAAATCTACAACCTCGCGGCACAGAGCCATGTCGCCGTCAGCTTCGAGACGCCGGAATATACCGCGAATGCCGACGGTATCGGCACGCTGCGCCTGCTGGAGGCGATCCGCATTCTCGGCCGTGAGAAGGTCACGAAGTTCTACCAGGCATCGACCTCGGAACTGTACGGTCTGGTGCAGGAAGTCCCGCAGCGCGAGACCACCCCGTTCTATCCCCGCTCGCCCTATGGCGCGGCGAAGATGTATGCCTACTGGATCGTGGTGAACTATCGCGAGGCCTATGGCATTCACGCGTCGAACGGCATCCTGTTCAACCATGAAAGCCCCCTGCGCGGCGAAACCTTCGTCACGCGCAAGATCACGCGCGGCGCCGCGGCGATCAAGCTCGGCCGGCAGGAAAAGCTGTATCTCGGCAATCTCGATGCCAAGCGCGACTGGGGCCATGCCCGCGAATATGTCCGCGGCATGTGGCTCATGCTGCAGCAGGACGAGCCGGACGATTTCGTCCTCGCCACCGGCGTGACGACCGAAGTGCGCGAATTCGTGCGCTGGGCCTTCGAGGATGCGGGCATCCCGGTGGAGTTCAAGGGCGAGGGCGTCGACGAAAAGGGCTATTGCCAGAAGACCGGCAAGGTTCTCGTCGAGGTCGACCCCCGCTATTTCCGCCCGACCGAGGTTGACCTGCTGATCGGCGACCCGACGAAGGCCAAGGAAAAGCTTGGCTGGAGCCACGATACCTCGCCGCGCGATCTCGCCCGCGAAATGGTGCAGGCCGACCTCAAGGTCATGGAGAACGCGCCGATCGACAAAAGCGCCTGATTAGTGGCGGCGGGTAGCGGCGCAATGGCGAGTGCGAAGGCCGATCCCACCGGGCTGCGCGTGATGTTCAACGAGGACATCTTCATGCGGCAACGGTTCGGGGGGATTTCCCGCTTCTTTGTCGAACTCGTCCGCAACCTGCCGCGCTTTGCCATCGATCCGAAGGTGTTCGCGCCGTTTCATGCGAACGCCTACCTCGGCGACCTGCCCGCCCAACGTTTCGTGGGCGGCATCGGGCACCAGATCGACAATCGCCTTCAAAAGGCGGCGGCCATCCGGGTGCAACCCTTTGCCGCTCCGCTGGCCGCGCGGCTATGCGGGGCGCAGGTCGTGCACGAAACCTATTACGCGGCGCGGCGCCCCGCGCCCAGGGGCGTACCGATCGTGGTCACCATGTATGACATGATCCACGAACTCGACGACAGCTTCGCAGGCGATCCCGTGCTGAAATTGAAAGCAGACGCGATCGACCGGGCCGACTGGATCACCTGCATTTCGGAAAACACGCGGCAGGACATGATCCGCCTGTTTCCCCATTCGGCGGCGAAAAGCTCGACCATTCACCTGTCGGCACAGCTTCCCGACACGACCGGCGCGCCCTCGCCGCACGACCGGCCCTATGTCCTCTATATCGGGGAGCGGGCGCGCGATTATAAGAATTTCCGCAATCTGTTCGCGGCCTATCGCAACGATCCGGCGATCCACGGATCGTTCGATCTCATCTGCATCGGCGGCGGCGCATTTACCGGGGAGGAGCGTGCCGAGATCGAGGCCGCGAAGCTCGGCTCACGGGTGCATCAGCTGGGCGCGCACGACGCGCTGCTTGCGCGCTATTACCGGCATGCCGCCTGCATGGTCTATCCTTCCACCTATGAAGGCTTCGGAATTCCGCCGCTGGAGGCGATGATCGCAGGCTGCCCTGTCGTCGTGCTGCGCGCGGCCTCCCTGCCCGAGGTGTGCGGCGATGCGGCGGCCTATGCCGAGGACGGATCGCCCGATGCGCTGGGCGCGGCGATGCGTCGAATTCTCGATGACGAGACCACCGCCGAACGGTTCCGCCAGGCCGGTTTCGAACAGGCGGCACAGTTTTCGTGGGAGCGTTGCGCCCGCGAAACGGCCGAGGTCTATCACCGGCTTGCAGAAAAAGGGGTCGCATGAAACGCGCATTGATCTGCGGCATCGGCGGGCAGGACGGCGGCTATCTCGCGCGGCTGCTCCTTGAAAAGGGGTACCGCGTGGCGGGCACCTCGCGCGATATTCATCGCGGTCCGCTGGCCAATCTCGAAACGCTGGGCATCGCGAACGATGTCGAGCTGCTGTCGATGGCGCCCAACGATTTTCGTAGCGTGTTCACCGCGCTGGTGTCCGCCGAACCGGACGAGATCTATCACCTCGCCGGGCAAAGCTCGGTCGGGTTGTCCTTCGAAATGCCAGCCGAAACGCTCGATTCCATCGTGTTCGGCACGCTGAACCTGCTCGAGGCGATCAGGCTCACCGAACGGCCGATCAAGTTCTATCACGCGAGTTCGAGCGAGTGCTTCGGCGATCTCCATGGCGAGGCCGCGACCGAACACACGCCCTTCCGCCCGCGCAGCCCCTATGGCGTGGCGAAGGCGTCGGCCCATATGCTGGTGGCGAATTACCGGGAGGCCTACGGGCTGTTCGCGGCGAATGGCATTCTGTTCAACCACGAATCCCCGCTTCGCCCCGAACGTTTCGTCACGCGCAAGATTACCGCCGCCGCCGCGCGCATCGCGGCCGGTTCGCCAGAGACGTTGACGCTCGGGCGCACCGACATCATTCGCGACTGGGGCTGGGCGCCGGATTATGTCGATGCGATGTGGCGCATGCTGCAGATCGACGAGGCGCAGGATTTCGTCATCGCGACCGGCCGCTCGATCAGCCTTGCGCAATTTGCCGAGCTGGCTTTCGACGCAGTCGGGCTGAACTGGCGCGACCATGTGCGCAACGATGAAAGTTTCGCCCGCCCGTCGGACCTGTTGTGGAGCGGCGCCGACCCGTCGCACGCCATGCGCGAGCTTGGCTGGAAGGCGTCGGTCCCGATCGAGGAGGTCGCGCGCCGCATGGTCGAAGCCGATCGTGCAAAGGGCGAGGCCGCCACCAAATGCGAGGCAGACGCGACATGACCGATGCGAAGATCGCCGTCCTGATGACATGCTTCAACCGGCGTGCGCTGACGCTTGCGTGTCTTGCGACGCTCGCCGGACAGGACGGGTTCGATCCCTCCGCGCTGTTCCTCGTCGACGACGGGTCGAGCGACGGAACCGGCGACGCGGTGCGCGAGGCATTTCCCGAGGCGCAGGTGATCCAGGGCACCGGGTCGCTGTTCTGGAACGGCGGGATGCGGCTGGCCTGGGACACGGCGACGCGCGATCCGCGAAGCTTCGATTTCTATCTCTGGCTCAATGACGATGTCGCGCTGGCCGACGGGACGTTGGCGATGATGGTGGCGGACGCCGATGCCATGGTGCCGCGCGGCGGCCCGGTGATCGTCGCCGCGGCGGCGAACGAACCGGGCGAACCGGACACGATCACCTATGGCGCGCATCGCCGGCCCAGCGCGTCCAATCCCCTGCGGCTCAACATGGTCAAGCCGACCGGAAAGCCCGAACCCGTCGACACGATCAGCGGGAATATGGTGCTGGTGTCCGCCTCCGCGCAGGAGCGGCTCGGCAATATGGACCCGCGTTTCGTGCATATTTACGGCGATCTCGACTACGGATTCCGGGCGGGCGAGTCGGGCGTGCCGATGTATCTCGCCTCGCGAAGCGGCGGGACATGCGCCGCCAACCCGGTAACGGGATCGCTCGATTCCTCGCAGCCGCGCCTCGTCCGCCTGCGGCAGCGCTGGGCCGAGGAGGGCAAGCTGCATGCGCAGGATTGGCGCCGTTTCGTCGCGATCCATGCCGGCGGGCCCTCTCGCGCTTGAAGCATCTCGCCGCGCCCTACCTCCGCATCATCGCAGACCGACCCAATCGCAACCCATCGACGATCATCAATTCGGAAGACCCCCAATGAGCTATTCCCTTGCGAAAAAGCGCGTTTACGTAGCTTACCATCGCGGCATGGTGGGTTCCGCCATCGTGCGCCGGCTGGAGGCCATGGACTGCACGATCCTGACATCGGACCGCTCGACCGACCTGCGCGAGCAGGACAAGGTGCGCGCATGGTTCGAGGAGAATCGCCCCGACGCCGCCATCGTCGCTGCGGCGCGGGTCGGCGGTATCCTCGCCAATGACCGCTATCCGGCGCAATTTCTTTACGACAACCTGATGATCGAGGCGAATATCGTCGATGCCGCCCATCGCAACGGTGTCGAGAAGATGCTGATGCTCGGCTCGTCGTGCATCTATCCCAAGCTCGCACCGCAGCCGATCACCGAAGATTCGCTGCTGACCGGGCCGCTCGAACCGACGAACGAATGGTATGCCATCGCCAAGATCGCCGGGATCAAGCTGTGTCAGGCGTATCGCCGCGAATATGGCTCCGACTTCATCAGCGCCATGCCCACCAATCTCTACGGCCCCGGCGACAATTTCGATCTCGCGACGAGCCATGTGATGCCCGCCATGATCCGCAAGGCGCATGATGCGAAGAACGCGAGCGACGGTTCCATCCCGATCTGGGGCACGGGTACGCCGCGCCGCGAATTCCTCCACGTGGACGATCTGGCCGATGCCTGCGTTTTCTTGATGGAGAACTACTCGGACGAAAGCCACGTCAATGTCGGTTATGGCGACGACATCACCATCGCCGAACTGGCACAATTGGTGTGCGAGGTCGTCGGGTTCGAGGGCGATCTCGATTTCGACACGACGAAGCCCGATGGCACGCCGCGCAAGCTCATGGATTCGACCATGCTGCGGGACATGGGATGGTCGCCGAGCATCGCGCTGCGCGAGGGGATCGCGACGGCCTATGATGATTTCCTGAAGAGCGATGGCGGGCGCCGTGTCGTGATGAATGGCTGATCCGGCCGGCGCTGCGGAACGTTCGGCGTGAAACTCCTGCTCCTGGGCATCAATTACAGTCCCGAGCCGGTCGGCATCGGTCCCTATAGCGCCGGTTTCGCCGAAAGCATGGCGGCGCGCGGGCACGATGTCTCGGTCATCGCGGCACAGCCCTACTACCCGCAGTGGAAGGCCCATAGCGGGCACCACGGCTGGCAATCGGAGAAGCAAGGCGGCGTACGGATCACGCGCTGTCCGCATTACATCCCCGAAAATCCGAGCGGTGCGAAACGCCTGCTCCATCACAGCAGCTTTGCGCTCTCCGCCATCGCGCCCGCAATTTCACAGGCGGCCAAGCGCCCCGATATCGTGCTTGCCGTCGCGCCGGCGCTGCTTTCGGTGCCGGTCGCATGGCTGGCCGCGAAGCTGGGCGGGGCAAAGCTGTGGATCCACGTGCAGGATTTCGAGGTCGAGGCCGCGATCGCCACGGGCCTGATCGACGGCAAATCCGCGCTGGCCCGCATGGCCGACACGGTCGAGGGGCGCCTCCTGCAAAGCGCGGACCGGGTCTCCACCATCAGCCCGCAGATGCGCGACCGGCTGGCGGCGAAGGGCGTCGCACCGGAAAAGATCGTCGAGATGCGCAACTGGGCCAATCATCTGGTCGATCCGGCTGCCCCGCCGCTTGGCGATTATCGCCAGGAATGGGGGGTCGGACAGCGCAAGATCGCGCTCTATTCGGGCAATATCGCGAACAAGCAGGGGCTGGACATCGTGATCGAGGCGGCGCGGCGGCTCTCGCATCGCGACGATCTCGCCTTCGTGATTTGCGGCGAGGGGCCGAACCGCAAGCGGCTGCAAGCGCTGGCGAGCGGGCTCGACCATGTGCAGTTCCACGACCTTCAACCGGCGGAGCGGATGGGAGAGATGCTGTCGGGTGCGTTCGTGCATCTGTTGCCGCAGCTCGCCGATGCGCTCGATCTCGTGCTGCCGTCGAAACTCACGAACATGCTCGCATCGGGCCGGCCGGTCGTCGCGACCGCGGCGCGCGGCACCGGCCTTGCCGACGAGGTCGAGGGTTGCGGCATCGTCGTCCCGCCGGAAGACCCGGCCGCGCTGGCTGATGCGATCGCGGCGCTGGCCGACGATCCGGCGAGGGCCGACCGGCTCGGCGAAGAGGCACGAAAACGCGCCCGGGAACGGTGGGCGAGGGAATCGATCATCGACGCGGTAGAGCGCGAGATGCTAGATATGCTGGGTCGCTAGACCGAAAGTTTTCGCTGCATGATAAAGTTCAAGGAAATCTTCGGGTCGGGCCTCGTCGGCGCGATCAGCGCGAATGGCTCGAACCAGATCGTGAACCTCGTCGTGCAGCTCGTCACGGTGCCGGTTTTCACCGCGTACTGGGGGCTGGACACCTATGGCGTGTGGCTGATCCTCTTTACCATTCCGGCCTATCTCAACATGGCCGACCTCGGCTTCAGCGGCGCGGCGGCGAACGACATGACCGCCGATGTCGCCCGCGGGGACCGGGCCTCCGCGCTTTCCACCTATCAGGCGATCCGCGCGTTGATGGCGGCGATCGGTGTCCTGATCCTGGCGGTGAGCGCGGTGCTGATCTTCGGCCCCGCCGACCACATGCTGGAATTCGCGCAGGCGGCGAGCGACGGTCAGGCGCAGGAGGTGACCTTCGTGCTCATCCTGTTCGCGGTCACCTCGTTCAGCAACGGTATCCTCATGGCCGGGATGCGGGCAGCCGGCCTTTACGCACAAAGCCAGTATATCACCTCGATCACGACGCTGCTTTATACCCTCATGGCGCTGGCGACCGTGATGCTGGGCGGCACGCTGCTGCATGTTGCCATCGCCTATTTCGTCGGGCGGGTGATCGGCCTCGCTGCGATGTCCGCATTCCTGCACAGGCGCGCGGGCTGGCTGCTCTCGCTGCGCTGGCAATCGAACTTCGGGGAATTGCGGCGCCTGTTCCGCCCGGCGATGGCGTTGATGACGGTCCCCATCGCCTATCTCCTGTCGATTCAGGGGCTGGTTCTCGTCGTCGGGGCAGCGGCGGGACCGGCGGCGGTTCCGGTGTTCACCGTCGTGCGCACGCTGACCCGGACAGCGATTCAGCTTACCGGCGTGGTCAATCAGGCGACGATGCCGCATTTCACCGTCGCGGCGGCGACCGACCATACCGAACGCAAGGCCGATCTTTTCGCGCTCAGCCTCGTGGCGAGCCTTTTCATCCTGGTGCCGGCGTTCTTCGGGCTGCTGCTGCTCGGCCAGTGGGTGGTGGAGATCTGGACCTCCGGCACGGTCGAGCCCGACTGGCTGCTGATTGCGGTGATGTCGTGCGTGATGCTCGTAAACGGAATATGGCAGCCGATCTCGAACCTGATCATCGCGCTCAATCAGCATGGGCGGTTCAGCTATGTGTTCATGCTGCTCACGATCCTGATGCTGCCGGTCGCGTATCTGCTCACGCATGAGCTCGGCCCGCTCGGCGCCGCGATCGGGCTTCTCCTGCTCGACGTCGCGATGCTGGGCTGGGTCGGGTATCAGGCCGTGGTGCTCGAAATGGTCAACCGCTCCGCCTTGCGCGATGCGCCCTTTCGCGTGTGGCGACTGGTCGAGAAGCGCCTGCCCGAACGGTTTCGCGCCTCGCGCTGACCCTCAGGATTCGAGGTCGTCGAGCAGGGCGGCGATATTGCGGCGATAGTTTTCAAAGCTGTATTTGCGCGATTCGCCCACGGCGTTGCGGCGCATCGTGTCGAGCCGGTCGCGGTCCTCGATCACGGACAGCATCGCCTCGACAAGCAGGTCCGTATCGGGCCGGTCCAGCATGATGCCGGTATCCGGCGTCGCGCCATTGCCCGATTGCGGCGTCTGGATCAGCGCGAGCCCGGATGCCAGCCCCTCGATCAGCGAAAGCGCCGACCCCTCGAAATAGCTGGGAAAAAGGAGCGCGTGATGCTCGGCCATGATCTGCGGGATATGGGACCGCGGGACCGTGCTGCGGTAGGTGACCCGGTCGGCATAGCGGGCGAAGACCGAGGTCGGAATGTCCATGTTCCCGACGATGGTAAGCTGCGCCTGCGATGCGGGAATTCGGTCCATCGCCTCCAGCACATGCTGTATCCCCTTGCGCGGTGCGACGAGCCCGACGAAGAGAAAGCGGATGGGGCCGTCTCTCGGCACCGGCGCGACCGGGGTCGTGCGTGCGAAGAGCGTTTCGTCGAAGCAATAGGGCAGCACCCGCACCTTGTCCGCGACACCCGGAACCGGCGATTCGCGGCGCACCGTCTCCGCGGCGAACTCGCTCCCGCACAGGATCGTGTCGGCCAGCGCATATTCGCGGTCGTCCAGCGCGATCTTTGCCGCGTCGATCCGGCCCAGCCCGGCCGGAAACCAGTCGGCATGGGTTTCGCAGATCTTGTCGACCGCGCGGTTATAGGCCCGCCAGTCGCCGATGGTCCGGTCGAGGATGCAGGTGCGCGAATGCCGTTTCGCAATCTCGAAACTGGTCAGCGCAGAGCTGTTGAAACCCCATAGGTGAAACGGCGCGTCGGATGTCAGTGCCTTGCCGATCTGTCTTCCGAAACGGGCATTGCCCCAACGGTCGAACGTTTCGGCGACGCGGCGCGCCTTGAGCCGCGCGGCAATCCTTTCCAGCCATTCCAGCATGCCCGCCGTCCGCACGTTGGACGGATCGAGCGCGGGATGGTCGAAGCGTGAGAATTCGTGATGCATCATGCGGCCCAGCGCGCCGGGCGCATAGCGTTCCAGCCTGTAGGGGAACCGGTCTGGCCGGTAGAAGATGCTGGTCGCGAACCAGGCCAGCCGGTCCAGCTGCTGCAACGCGGTGGCGGTCTGCCAGCTGTGCTGCGTGCCGGGATGGAATACCGCTACGTCCATGAGGCCCCCTGTTCTCAAGCGCGCACTGACTGCCTGAATTCGCGGCCACAGGCAAAGTTTTATTTTCCTACATTGTCGCAAGTAAATAACCGCATTGGTTCACGACCCGAAGAAGGATGAACCATGGACGATCCCGTAAAAATCAAGATGCCTGCCAGCTATGCCGGTGCCCAGGCCATCGGCTTCAGCGATACCGAGGGGTATATCTCGCTGATCAATCCGCAAAACCCGCTTCCGGTGGTGATCGCGGGCGGCGGGCTTGCGCCCAGTCCGACCGGCTCCGTCCCCGCGCCACCGGCACTGCGCGGCGAGACGGCGCAATCGATGCAGAGCGCATCGTTCGAGCCGGCCCCCGACCGCCCGGTGGTGCTGACCCTGTCGGGCGAGTGGACGGGGTCCGTGACGATCCGCCGGTCGGGCGACGGCGGCGCGACGTTCCACAATCTCACCGCCGGCGGGAGCAGCTGGGGCGTGTATACCGCCAATGCCTGCGAACCGTTCTGGCAGGAGCCGGTGTCGGGCGCGCAGCTCGCGCTGTTCATTCAGATCGATAGCGGCACGCTGTCCTACGAGGTGGCACAATGACCCTGGATTTTACGGCACGCGCGCTCGCCAAGTCGTCGCTTCTGCGCAACCCGACGCTGTTTTCGAAGATGAGCAGCCGCGAGATTCCGGACAATACGCACCGGATCGAGACCACCGGCCATTCGCGTGAAGGGTTGGGCGTCGCCTCCTATCTTTGCGACGCGCTGTGCACGCCCGAATTGCTGGCCGCGCATCCGCGTTTCGTGTTCCGCTCCGCCAATGGGAAGATCTTTCGCCTGGTGGGCGAAATGGTGACGGTGGAACAGGGCGGCGCGCTCGGCGATAAGGATTGCACGGGCAAGATCAACGACCAGCCTGCGATTCAGGCCACGCTCGATTATGCAGCGGCGGTGCATATCGCCGATGTCGTGCTGACACAGCGGCGCTACACCCTGTTCAATCCGGTGCGCCATTCGCCGGTGGAGACGATCACCGCCCGCGACGGGCAGCCCATCGTCATCACCAGCAATGTCACCCTGCGCGGCAAGCAGATGTCGGACCTCTATTTCTACGGCCCGAACGGCGAGGATCTGGAAACGAACTGGCAGACGGTGCGCACCAACGCGGCATCGACGGAGCCCGACGCGATCTGGCGCGGGTGGGGCATCATGATCCTGGGCGATATGGGCGGCTTTCCCACCGACCTCAACGACCTGTCGATCGAGGAATTGCGGATCGAGAATATCCGGCTCATCGGCGGGCAGAAGAAGACCGACGCGCGCCCGCTCTATCCCGCCAGCGTGGAAACCGGCGATGGCTGGGACGTGACGGCAAAGGGCATCGGCCTGTGGGAGGTGGTCGTCAAACGCATCCACCTGCGCAATGTGGAGATCGAGGGATTCAAGGGCGAGCTGTTCTATTGCGGCGGCGAAGGGCCGAAGGAAACCGTCCTCGAAAACTGCCGCTTCCGCGAAACGAACGGGAGCGCGATCAACCCCGGCGGCAGCGGGGTCATCTCGGTCAGCAATTGCGAATTCGGCAACGCCCATGCGGGGTTGGAGCAATTCGGGCGGGCGGTTTACAAGAACACCGTGTTCCACGATTGCGACACGTTCACCGTGCATGCCTGGCCGGACAAGGGCGGGCGCTACAATCCCGGGATCGCATGGCGGAACAGCGACGGCACCGCCGCGACGAACCGCTTCATCAATTGCGAATTCGAACGCGTGCGCAGCATCTACCTTACGTCGTGGACGCGCGGTTCGATCCGCCTTGTCGACAGCAGCGTCATCCTGTCGAGCTATCTTGCGCATAATCTTCAGGATGTCGATCTCGCCATCGACGCGTGGATCGACCAGGATCCGGCCGAATTCGCCGCGTGGAAGGACATGCAGCGGATCACCGCCCCGCTGCATATCATCGGCCCCGACAGCCTGACGCAGCAGATCGGCAGCGCTCCCGATGGCACCTATATCGAACCGCCCTCGCATATCCATGTCCGTCTGCGCTGTCATCAGAGCCGCGCGGCCAAGGATGCGGGCCTGCAATGGATGCGCCCGGTCAGCTATTACGGCTATCTCGATCAGGATACGATCGTCGTCGAATTGCCCGATTGCGAAGCCGCGAACCAGCCGACCAACGAGGGTGTCCCCTTCGCCATGCCGCGGTTCATCACCGGACGGTTCCGCAATTCGCAGCCCGAAAGCGCGAATCCGGCCATGTTCGGCGGCGGCGTGCACGACACGACGTACGACGGGCCGTCCCTGCACCCTCGCTCGCCGGTGATCGCCCTGCGCACGCAGGATACCACCGTGCAGAATGTGACGATTCAGACGAAGTTCGTGCGTCCCTACGGCTATGCCGACGGGCAGGTGGTGCGGCTGGTCCATGATTCGGTGACCGGCGTGCATTCGTTTCGCATCGCGCCGGACAGCACGCTGAGGCTGATGGCGCCGCGCGTGTTGAAGCGCAAGGGCGACTTCCTCGACCTGTCGTACAATGCGCGGACCGATGCATGGTACGAAGTCGGGTTCCAGACCGGCGAACGCATGGCCATCGTGAAGGCGGCGGATCTCGCCATTCCCGCGATCCCGGCGGGCGGATCGGCACGTGTCCCGACCCCGGTTGCGGATGCGGTGCCCGGCTCGCTGGTGACGGCGGCGTTCCGCGATCCCCGTCCCGGGATCATGGCATCGGCCCAGGTCATCGAACCCGGCATGGTGGAAATCGTGCTGTTCAACGCCGGTGCGACCCAATTCGCGGGCGGACCCCACGTGATGAACATGAAAGTCGATCGGTTCCAGAGTTAGCATCGGTCAACGTCGATTAAGTTTCTGTATCAAATTGATATTCACGCAAAGAGTCGCGGTCGCCATTGGTGGCCGCGACTTGCTGCTCGTTAAAAAGTCGTTTATGCGAGGTTCAGAATTGATGATTGGCCGGGGAACCAATCGAGCAGGGGTAAACGATGCCGGGCGAAGCATATTCGCGCGACTTTTCCGTCGCCTTCGTGTCTCATGGTTTTGGCTATGGCGACGATCTTATGTATTTTGGCGAGATCTTTCGTGCGCTGCGCGAACGTTTCGCCAGGCTGTATGTCTGCGTCGAATCGAAACAATCGTTCCGAAATCCCTACCGGCTTGATCTGCGCCCTGCATTCCGGATGATCGCCCTTCCGGTCGCGCGGCAGACCGACGACGGCGAACGCTACGATACCGAGGTGCGGATCGTGTCCCCCGCCCTCCTCGCCCGCTTGCTCAAGGCGCGACCGGGCGTGATCGTAACCATCGAATTCACGACCGCGGCGATGTTGGGAACGATCGCGGCACGGATGCTGCCCGGCTGCGGGCACGTGGTGCTCATCGAATCCGATCCGTCGCGGCGGGGCGGGAGCCGGAACAAATGGGTGCTACGGGCGAAGCGATGGTTCGCCCGGCAGGCCCATGTCGTGCAGACCAATGACGAGGACGGCTTCCGCTACATCACCGAGGAATTGCGCGTGTAGGCCGAAAAGGTGCGCGTTTCGCCCTATCTCACCTCCCGGCCTCCGCTGACCGGGGAAACGCCGGTCGCGCGCGGGGACAAGGTCCGCCTCCTGTTCGCCAACTCCATCAATGAGCGCAAGGGATTGGGCCATTTGCTCGACGCGCTGGCGCTGCTCGACGCGGACACGCGTTCGCGGCTGCATCTGACGGTCGTCGGCGACGGGCCGCTTCGCGAGGCGATGGAGCGCAAGAGCGAGGCGCTTGGCCTCTCCGGCGATGTCTCCTTCGTCGGGCGGCGATCCTATGATGCGCTGGGGTCGTTCTATGCCGACGCCGACATCCTCGTCGTGCCCAGCCTCGTCGATTACCGCTCGCTCGCCAGTTTCGAGGGGCTCAACCACGGGCTTGCGCTGCTGATCTCCGAAAACGACGGCGCGTCGCATGAAACGGTGGTGGACGGGGAAACCGGTTTCATGATCGCCCCCGGCGACCACCGCGATTTTGCCGATAAGATCGAACGGATCGTGTGCGACGACGCGCTGCTACGCCGGCTGCAGACCGGCTCGGCGCGGCTTGCGCGCGACCGTTTCTCCATCGACCGGATCGCCGACAATATCGCCGACAGCATCGATCTGGCGAAGCAGCGTGCCACCGGACGCACGCCCATGCGTCCCGCCATATCGACCTGAACCGGGATCGCCCGCCGGTTGCCAGCCATGACGACCCTCTCTCTTTCACCTGCGGCGCGTTGCCGCATCTGTGAGTGAAACCCTGATCCATGCCATTGAAACACGCCAAGAACATCATCGCCACGGCGGCCCCTGTGCAGAGCATTCCAGCGGCCAGCCGGGCCTATGACTGGATGGACGCGCTTCGCATGCTTGCGGCGGTCGTCGTTCTGCTGAACCATGTGCGTGACCTTTTATGGGTCGATTACAATGGCGAGCGGATCTGGGCGCCTGTCTATTTCATGGCCGGTTACGGGCACGAGGCGGTCATGATCTTCTTCGTCCTCAGCGGGTTCTGGATCACGGGCTCGGTCATGCGGCGGATCGACCGGCCCGATTTCTGGCAACGCTACATGCTCGACCGGTTGTCGCGGCTTTATGTCGTCCTGATCCCCGCGCTGCTGCTGGGCGGGGTGCTCGATTACGTCGGGTCCGTGGTGATGAACTGGCCGCTCTATTCCGGCGAATCGGGCGCGCATACGGTGGAAATGGCCGTCCGGGACAGGCTCGGGCTCGGCACGTTGCTCATCAATCTCGCCTTTCTTCAGGGGCTCGTGGGGCCGACCTTCGGATCGAACGGTCCATTGTGGAGCCTCGCCTATGAATTCTGGTTCTATGCGTGGTTTCCGGCGATCGCGTTCGTCATCGTCCAACGGCGCTTTACGCTGATTGCCGTGTCCCTGCTGCTGGCGTGGTTCTATCCGCAGGTCACGCTCGGTTTCATGAGCTGGCTGATGGGCACCGCGCTTTATTTCGCGATCATCCGCTATCAATCGGTCATGGACCGGATCGGGGCGAAGCCGAAACGCTGGCTGGCCGGGATGTTGCTCCTCAACCTGGTGGTGCTTCTCTACACGCGCACGGTGGCGGGGGCGGCCTCCGATCTTTTGGTGGCCGTGTGCTTTACCGGTCTGCTTTTCGTGGCGATCTCGGCCACGCACTGGCTGCCGTCGGCGCCGCGCTTTCTCGTATTGCTGGGCAAGCAGGGCAGCTTCTCGCTCTACGCCATCCATTTTCCCATCGCGATCTTCGTGTGTTCGGCATTGCTGGCCATGCTGGGGGGGGAGCGTCTGCAACCCTCGTTCGCATCGCTTGGCGCCATGGTCGCGATCATGGTAACGATCGTGGGAATCGCATATTATTTTGCGAAGCTGACAGAGGCGCGAACCCCGCTCTACCGCGATCGGGCGACGCGATCCTTCGCACGTTTCTACCCCACGCGCAGCGATGGGGCGTGACAATGGCATAGCAGCGCAGCAAACGGGTCGATGGATGGAATGGTCGGCCCGCGCCGATCGCGAAGAACGGGATACCGATGTTTACCTATGACCTTCTTCTGGGCGTCAATGTCGCGGTCTTTGCCGTCGTCGCCATTCTCTACCTTCGCCATGCAAGCGCGTCGCTGCTGCATCCCGGCGCGATATATCTTGCCTTTCACGGCCTGATCTTCGTTGTCCGTCCGATCCTGTCCCGGATCTACGACTATAATTTCGTGTATAATCTCTACGAATACATGCCGAGCTGGTCCGACCGGATCACCGTCATACTCGCGGCCAATCTCGGTTTCTTCTGCTTCATGGGCACCTCGCTCAAGATCGCGGGACAACCGATGGAATTCCGGCAGGACCAGTTCGATTTCCGTCAGCGCGACCTGCTGATCCTACCGTTCCTGATCGTGGCCGCGCTCATCGGGCCGATCGCGCTCTATTCGACGCTGTCCACGTGGGGCACCGCCGCATCCGATGCATCGACCATGGTCCGCGACGCCACCACCAAGGTGATGATCAACACCGAGAGCAACGGCTATTTCTATCAGATTCAGACCGCGCTGGCGTCGCTCACGGCGATATTCGCGTGGTTGTTCCGGTTTCGTCTGTGGTCGCTCATCCCGTTCGGCATTTTCTTCTTGTTGAGCGCGGGCACCGGCGGTCGCGGCACGTTCGTGTTCGGCGCGATCCTGCTCACCATGCTGTTCCTGTACGACACGCACCGCCGCTGGCCCGAATGGCGCAGTGCCGTGCTCGCGATTCTGGTCGCCGCCGCCTTTGTCACCGTGGTCGCCGACCGCGGCAAGGCCGTGCGCTCGCTCTTCATCGACGATTCCGCCGAAGTCTATGAAGAGACGGACAATCTCGCCCCGCTCGAGGGGATGGATCTCGCGAACATGGAATATTTCGAGTTCATCGTCTGGGCCATTCCGCAGCGGACCGGAACCTACGATTACTTCCTCGGCAATCTGCAGCTGTTCACCGAACCGATCCCGCGCGTCCTGTGGGAAGGAAAGCCCGCCGGCGCCCCGGTCACGCTTTTCAACCTGTTCGATTACGGCAATCCCATCGGCATGACCGCGTCGCTGCCGGGCGGCGGCTGGTACTCGCTCGGCTATATCGGCGTCATCATTCAATGCGTCCTGTTCGCGCTGTTCTACGGGTGGCTCTATCGCATCCTGATGCGGGGGAAGCAGAGCAATCTCATGGTGCTGACCTATTGCGTGGTGCTCGCCAATACGATCGTGACCTATCGCGATGGCGGCCTTCTGACCATCGTGCGGCAGACCTCGTTCTACCTTTTGCCGGTCGCGGGGCTGTGGGTCATGGCCAAGGCCTACAACATCCCCTCGGCGCAGAAGCTGCGGCAGCGCTGGATCGACCGGATGCAGGCCCGAGAGAGCGGCATCGTTCCGGAGACGCAGATGTCCCCCGCCGACCGCCGCAAGGCGCGCGCGGCCTTGGCCGCGGGCAACTGAGGCGATGGCGATGCAGGGACCCCTTGCCGGTCGCACCATCGGCCTTCTCTCCCCTTGGGCCTCGCGGCTCGGCGGCGGCGTGTTCGAGGCGGTCGTCGCGCATTCCGAAATGCTGCGGGAGGCGGGTGCGCGCGTGCACGTCTTCGCGCTTGCGGACCGGCATAGCGAGGAAGATCGCGGCCGTTTCCACCCCGATACCATCGTCCACACCGTCGCCGGGCGCGGTCCGGGGGCCATCGGCTATGCCCCCACGCTCATCGATACGATGCTGTCCGCGCCGCTCGACCTGCTGCACCTCCACGGGATCTGGCAATATGCGTCCTATGCCGGGCAACGCTGGGCCGCGAAGACGGGGCGCCCCTATGTAATCTCGCCGCATGGCATGCTCGACCCGTGGATCGTGGCGCGCGGCAAGGCGAAGAAGGCGGCGGCCCGGCTGGTCTATGAACGGCGCAGCTGGAAGCGGGCCAGCGTGCTTCACGCGCTCACCGGGAGCGAAGCAGCCGACATCGCGCGGGAGGCGGGCCGGCGCGACAGCATCGTCATTCCCAATGCGGGCCCCGCCCCCGGCCCGATGCCGACGGAGGGGCGCGCGCCCGCAATCGGTTATATCGGGCGCATTCATCCCAAAAAGAACATCGCGGCGCTGGTCGAGGCGTGGCACCGGCTCGACGGCGAAGGGCGGCTGCCGTCCGATGCGCGGCTCACCATTGCCGGCTGGGGCGCGGAGGAGGATGTCGCCGCGTTGAAGAGCTTGCTCAAAAAAGGAAGTGACACGGCGCAATTCGTCGGTCCCGTCTTCGGGGCGGAGAAGGAAAGGATCCTCCACGGCTCCCGCTTCATCGCCCTGCCATCGCATAGCGAAGGTTTGCCGATGGCCATGCTCGAAGCGTGGGCCGTCCCGACCCCCACGATCATGACCACGAATTGCAACCTTCCCGAAGGATTCGCCGCCGGTGCCGCGCTCGATTGCGGGGTCGCGGTGGACACGATCGCGGCGACGCTGTATCGCGCGCTCACCATGGACGACAGCGCCTGGCTGGCGATGGCGGGCGCCGCGCGTGACTTGATGGAGGGGGCGTTTTCCGCCGCCACCGTCCGCGCGCGCTGGTCCGACGCCTATCTGGAGCTGATCGAAGCATGACCCCACTCGACGCGGGCACGGCCAAGCCGATGGAGGGGGGGCCGAGTTTCTCGCTCGGCAACCGGATCTTCCGCGTGCTGTGGGGGCTGAGCTGGCTTCTGCTCGCGCGCTGGACCCCGCCGCCGCTGCACAAATGGCGCCGGCTCGTCCTGCGCGCATTCGGCGCCGACATCAGCGGCAACGCCCGCATCTATGGCAGCGTGTCGATCTGGCATCCCGGCAATCTTTCCATCGGCGGACATGCCGTCATCGGACCCGGCGTGCGCCTCTATAATCAGGGGCATATCCGCATCGGCGAACGCTCGATCATTTCACAGCGCAGCCATATCTGCGCCAGCACGCACGACGTCCGCGACCCGGAATTTCAGCTTCAGCTGCGCCCCATCACGATCGGGCGCGAATGCTGGGTCGCGGCGGAAGCCTTCGTCGGTCCCGGCGTCACCATGGGCGACGAGGCCGTTCTGGGCGCGCGCGGCGTGTTGATGCGGGATGCCGAGCCGAACATGATCTATCGCGGCAACCCCGCCGAACCGGTGCGCACACGCGATCTTCGCCGCGCCTGATCGCGCCGCTCAATCGGCAATCGCGACGGATTTCAAGGTCACCGGCCCATTGCCCGGCGCGAGCCAGACATTCAGATTGCCGAATGCGCATTGCGGCGACAGAGTGACACGCGTCCCCCCGATTGCCGGACGCGACGGTCCGCCACAATCATAGCTGATGCCGATGCGGTCGCTCGCGTCGCCGTCGGCGTCGGTCGCGGTCCAGCGTATGGTGGCCTGCGGTTCCGCAATCCGGATCGGCTGGAACAGGACGCGTTTCGTATTCGGGCCGGACAATTCGATACGCAGCCCGGCATCGGCGCCATCCTTCGCCAATCGGACATTGCCATCGGGCACCGCACGCCAGCCGAGCGGATCCCGCTGGCTCGACAGGTCGAATTGCCGGAACTGCGAATCCTGGACCCGGTTGGCGGCGTCGGCACGCTCGCAATGCGCGAACCAGACCGCCTGCGCGTCATCGAACAGCGATTCCCGCACGAGCCTGTCGGTCATGGCGGTCACGGTCCCACAACCGAGCGGCTTCAGCCCGGCATCCGGCATCGCGGCGAGCAGACGCGCACGCGAACGCACGACCTCCGTATCGGTCGTCTCCCCGGGCTGAAGATAGGTGCGGGTCCAGTCCGGCCGAAACGCGAGCCGCTCCGCCAGCGCCGCACGCCCGGTCGCGTTCTCCTCGAACGGACCGAGGATGCGGGACATGAGCGGCAGGCTCGGATGCGCGCGGAGCAGGGCATCGGCGCGGAGCGAGGCAAGATCCCAATCCCCCGTCAGGCGGGCATATTCGAGCCAGTAGATCTGCGTCGCCTCGTCGCGCCAGCCGAATTGCGCCGCGACGCGAAACGCCGAACTTGCCGCCTCGGCCTGTCCGTCGACATAAAGCGCACTGCCCAGCAAGGACGACGCATCGGGGTCGATCGGGTCGGTCGCCACCGCGCGCCGCGCGGCTGCGATGGCAGCAGGCAAATTCTCCTGCGCCAGTGCCAGCCGCGCGGCTGCCGCATGGGCGTGGGCGCGAAACGGACCGGGGACGAGACGCTCTGCCACCGCGGTTTTCGCGGCGGCGCGGTCGAACGCGCTCCCCCATGCCGCAACGCCGTAGACGAGCAGACCCGCGACCGCGGCCCAGGCCGCGATCCGGCCCGAAACGCTCGCCCCGCGTTGAGCCGTGCGATCAGGCCGGGCTGGCATTTTCGTCGGAGGTGTATCGATAATAATCGTACCCGTAATAGGCCGAATAGCCGTGGCCTGCCTGGCTGGGATCGAACTTGGTCATCACCGCGCCGAGGATGTGGGGGTGATATTGCTGAAGCCGGCGGAGCGCCACCTTCATCATGCCGCGACGGCTGCGCGCCGATTCGACGACGAAGATGACCCCATCGGCCAGCGCGGCCATGGTCGGCGCATCGGCGAGACCGAGGACCGGCGGGCTGTCGATGATCATGCAATCATATTGCGCCGACAGCTCCTCGAGGATCGAGGCGAAGCGATTGGAGGCCAGCAGCTCGGTCGGGCTGGGCGGTGTCGGCCCGGAGGCGATCACGGAAAATTCCTCGTTCGCCGCGCGCTGTACCACCGATTGGGCCGGCGCATTCGAGGTCAGCAGATCGGACAGGCCGCGGTCGTTGGCGATGCCATAGCGGCGGTGCGCCGTCGGGCGGCGCATGTCGCCGTCGATGAGCAGGGCGCGCTTGCCCATTTTGGCGATCGCGCGGGCGATGGCATAGCTCGTCGTCGACTTGCCTTCCGAGGTCTGCGTCGAGGTGACGAGCACGACTTTCGGCAAACCTTGCGGCGTGGCGTAGAGCAGCGACCCGCGAAGCGAGTTATACGCCTCCGAAACCGCGGATTTGGGATCGGCCAGTTCCTCCATCGGATTGTCGTCTTCGGAATAGGGAATGACGCCGAGCAGCGGCATCCCGATCTTCTCGCTCACATCTTCGGGGACGCGGATCACGTCGTCGAGCTGATCGCGCAGGAAGACCACCGCGAACGCCAGCACCAGACCGAGCACGAGCCCGATCAGGATATTGTGAATGAGATTGGGCGCGGACGGCGATTGCGGCGTTTCGGCCCGGTCGATGATCGACAGATTGCTCGCCGCGATGCCGGCCGACGCGTTGAGCTCGCGATAACGCTGCAGCAGCCCGTCGTAGATCGAGCGGTTCGTGTCCGCCTCCCGCGCGAGCGTGTTGTACCGCACCGAACGGTCCTGCTCCGCCAGCGTATCGCCGGTCAGGCCCGCGACCTGCGATTCAAGTTCGTTCTGCGCGGCCACGGCGGCCTGATAATCGGAGCGGAGCGAGTTGCGGACCGAGTTCGCGGTCTGCGTCAGCTGCGTCTCGGTCGCGCTCAACTGCCCTTTCAGCTCGCGCACCACCGGGTGATCGGCGAGGTAGCGCGACTGCGCTGCGGCAAGCTCGGTCTGCAGGCGCGAACGCTGCGTCATGAGCGATTGCACGGTCGGATTGGCGAGCACCGTCGGCGAGGACAGCAAGGGCTGCGCCTGCTCGGCCTGCCACGCGGCCTCGGCCTGCGCGCGATTGGCACGCGCGGCATTGGCCGCCTCGTTGAGCTGCGAAAGGCTTGCGGAGGTCACCGACCCGTCCGAGGTGGAGCCGCCCCCCTCGCCGCTGCTCGAACTGTCGCGCGTGCGGATGAGACCGGCCTCGCGCGCATAGGCGTTCAACTCGCGCTCCGAACTTTCGAGCCGGGCGCGGGCATCCTGCAGCTGCTCCTCGATGAAATTGCGCGCATAGGACGAGCTGTCGTAGCGCCGCTGCAGGTTGGCCTGGATGAATTCCTCGGCATAGGCGTTGGCGACCTGCGCGGAGATTTCGGGATCCGTGCTGGTGAAGGTAATCTCCGCGATCCGCGTCTGGCGCGGCAGGCTGCTCCTCATGTTCCCCTGAAGCAGGGCGACGACGAGGTTCTCACGCTGCTGCTCGGTGGCGCCTTCGCCGATCGACTCGACTTCCATCGCATTGTAGAAACGCTCGTCCGCAAACAGGTTCAGCCGGCGTCCGACCCGAAGCGCAAGACCGCGGCTGCGCAGGATTTCGAGCTGGGTATTCAGGAAACGGTCGACGTCCCACCCGGTATTGGCGGTGCTGTCGCTGTCCATTTCCTCGCCGAGCACGCTCTCGCTCTGATCGTTGATCTGCACCGTGGAGGTCGCGGTGTAGCTCGGCGTCTGCAGCAAGGTGACGAGGACCGCCGCCGCGATCGAGATCGCGAGAAGCGCGACGATGAACCACAGCCGCCGGCGCACCAGCGCAAAGATATAGCGCATGCTCTGATCGAGGCTGGAACGCTCGTCACTGGACGGCGGCATCGAATCATACTGGCGATCGGTCGTGGGCAGCGCGGTTGTAGCCAATGTTATTACCTTGATCCTAGCGTTGGTTGCAGGCGCGCGAACGGGCGAAGGCGTCCGTTAAAGGAATGTGAAGACGTTGAAGAGCGGCGCGGCGCGCAGGATATCCTGATACGCCTGACGTGTGCGGGACAGGCCGACCACGATGACGTCGCCGGGCAGGACCTGCGGATCGGCGGCCTTGCCGGCCCGGATCTGCGCGAGGTCGAACCGGCCCGCGGCGCGGCGCCCGTCAATGTCGCGGAAGATCAGGATCTCGTCGAGCTTGGCCGTCTCGCTCGGGCTCTGTGCCAGCGCGATCGCGGACAGGAGCGTGTAGTTCGGCCGGATTTCATAGACGCCCGGCTGCTCCACATCGCCTTCGACCGACACCGTGCGGGCAATCGCCTCGCGCAGCGTCACGGTCACCTGCGGATCGCGCAAATAGCGGCGACCGAGCATCTGCGTGACCTGATCGCTCAGCGTGGCGGGCGAAACGCCGGCGGCGCGCACCTCCCCGACGAGCGGAAGGGCGATATTGCCGGACGCATCGACGAGGATGTTCTGCGTGCTGAATTCCTCTTCGCGGAACACGCGAATGTCGATCCGGTCACCGGGCTGCAGCACGTAGGAGGGCGGATACGCCTCCGCCGCGGACACGGCGATCGCCTCGTAGGCGGCCGGGCCGGCGGGGGCATCGCTCGAAACCGTTTTCTGACACCCCGCGACCGCCAGTGAACACAGGAGCAGGAAACTCGCGGCGGCGCGATGCAGCATATTCATTCCTCGGTCTCATTTACGCCGGATGCGGACCGATGACCAGCCGGCGGCAGCAAGATCGCGATTGCAAAGGAGAAAAGGCATGCAATCGAAAGTGTGCGAAGGGGATAGTCCACGATGGAATGCAGGGCAACGACTATAATAGTCAGCGCGGCAAAGGTGGAATGCGAGCCAGGGATTGCCGAATCGGATCGTGCGCGAAGGAAAAGCGCCACGACGATCGCGGCAAAGGCGGCCAGCACGATCAATCCGGGCAGCCCCGCCTCCATCGCGAGTTCGAGATAGTCGTTATGCGCGCGATCTTACCGGGTCCGGTCCACGAACTCCAGCCGTTCCACCGCGATCAGCAGCGGCACGAAGCTGCCCTGCCCGCCGCCCCATGGCCAGACCTGCCCGATGGCGAACCAGCTGTCGGCCCAGATGTTGAAGCGTTGCTCACCCGCGAAATCGAACCGGTCCGCCACGCGCGACAGGCCGCCAAGCGTGCTCGTGAACGCGGCCACGATGGCGAGCACGCCGACACCGGCCAAGGCCATGACCCGGCCCCGCACCGAAAAGCCGCTGCGTGCCGTTGTCTTGCGCGACATTCCGGAACGCCGCCGGGCCGCCGCGGTCACGGCGAGGATCAGCGCCACGAGCAGCGCAATGGCGAGCCCTGCGCGCGACCCGGTCATGGCCACGGCCACAAGGATGACGAACGCGACAATCCCCACGAACCATGCGCGCAGCGGCGGTTCGATCCCCTCGATGCGGCGCGCGATCGGCGAACGTCCCATCGCAAACGCCACCCAGCTTACCAGCAGGATGGTAAGGACATCGGCCTGCGCGTTACGATTGGCCTGAAACCCGACGAGCCAGCCCGAATTGCTTTCCGCGTAGAGGCGAAATGCATCGGATCCGGAACCCGCGGCGACCTGCGCCACACCGACAAGCAGCGAGATCATGCCGATGACGACGATCGTCACGCCGCCATACACACGCTTTTCGGGCGGCAGCGACGACACCATCAGCAGGACCATCGCAGGCGGCAGCAGCGAAAGCAGCGACGCCAGGGTCCGTGCCGGGCTGAGCGCGACGGGGCGCCAGCTTTCTTCGAGCCCGACCAGCGTCAGCGCGTCGATCTGCGACTGTCGCCCCGGCAGCATGTGCCAGATCGCGGGCGGAAGCGGGATGAGATAAAGGACGGGAATCGCGGCGGTCAGTGCGACGAGAACCCACGCCATGCGCGGCGGCCTCTTGCCCGTGGGAAGCTGCAGGAAGAATACGATGCCTTCCACCGCAGCGGTCAATTGCACCAGCAACCCGGTCAGGGGCGCGGGCGCCCCGCCACCGCCGAACACGATAGCCACGGCAATGAGCACGCAAGCCGCAATGGCCAGCCTGCTTCGCAGCGCCCTTTCCGTAATTGTGCCTCGATCCCTGCTCATACCGATTCGCCGTCCGGACCGCGTATCAAAAAAGGCCCCATCACCAAGATGGGGCCTTTCATGTCATTCAACGACGTCGCTGAAATCAGCCGTCGCTGTCGTTGTCATCATCGTCGGCAATGACGACGACAGTCGCGATGATCGCAGCCGCGCCGAGGAGAATCGGCAGAAGGCCGAGGCCGATCAGCTCGTTGTCGTCATCGCTCTTCTGCGACGAACGGGTCACGCTTTCCGATGCTGCGGGCATGGCGGCACCCGAACGGGTCGCCTGCGCCTGAGCAACGCCGGAGAGCGAAAGACTGGCTACTGCTGCGGTTGCGAGCGCCTTTTTCACAAAGTTCATGGTTAATCTCCTAATTAATGTCCTACGCAATTAAACTTAGGAGCGCAGTTCCTACTTCTTGTTCCTTTTACGGCATCACGAGCACGACCACAAGGGTATTTTTGCACTTGCGAAGACGCATGGAGCGAACCTGGTATTCTCGATGGGTCCGGAATATCGAGCGCCGCACCACTCCCTTAAGGAGGGAATGAGCGCGGGCGCCCTGTGTTCCTATAATTGCATCATTTCCGGAAAAAGCTTTAGCCTAAGCAGCTTATGGCCCGATCTGGATCAGAATGCGCGATCGTGGACCAGCACGCGCAGTGTCGCGAAGGCAATGGAAATATCGCGCCAAAGTGACCAGCCATCGACATATTGCAGGTCGGATTGCAGGCGATTCGTCAAATCGCCCTCGGTATCCGTTGCACCGCGAAAACCACGAACCTGCGCCAGCCCGGTCAACCCGGGCTTCAGCGCGTGCCGCTGCCAGTAACGCGAATCGACTTCCCAGAACAGCTTCTCGCCCGCCTGCGAGCCCAGCGCGTGTGGACGCGGGCCGACGATGCTCATGCTCCCGCCGAGCACGTTGAAAAGCTGCGGCACCTCGTCGAGCGAGGTCCGGCGCAGGATGCGACCCACGCGCGTGATGCGATCGTCGTCCTTCGACGCGGACCGGTTGCCGTCATTGTCCGTGCGTTCGACCCGCATCGAGCGGAACTTGTAGATCGAGAACAGCTGGTTGGCGCAGCCCATCCGCTTCTGCAGAAAGAAAATCGGCCCCCGATCCTCGATCCAGATGGCAAGCGCGATCATGAGAAGAAGCGGCGAGAGCAGGACCACCGCCGGCCCGGCAATGGCAAGATCGAGGGCGCGCTTCATCGTCTGCGATCGCACGCCGAGCGGGCGCCGGGCGACATGGAGAACGCCGTGCTGATCGCGGCTATACGCCCCGATCGCGCCGAGCTTGCGCACCGCGTCATCGAGAATTTCGCCCTCCACCGAAAGGCATTTGAGCGCGAGGGCCCAATCCCCGCAGCGATCCGGCGCGCAGGAAATCAGCACGCGGTCCATATTGCGGAACATGCGGCCGATGCGCTCGATCGCCTCCGGATTGCTCAGATCCGGGCGCAGGCCAAAGCGCCCGGCGTCGAAATAGAATGCGTTTTCATCCTCGATCGTCGGCCCGCCATCGTAAACGATCAGGAAATTCTCGGCCACCGGCCCGCAGATCCTGGTCGCCAGAATGCGGATCTGGTCACGCATGAACAGAATGCCCACGATCGAGAAGGCGAGCGCAAGCCCCATCACCGCGCGGGAGAATTGCGCCCCCGATTTGGTCAGGAAGGCCACGAACGCAATGATCGCCGCCGCAACCAGCAGCGCCCCGATCGCGCGCGTCACGGAAAACGCGGGCCGGCGCAGCGCATTGATGGAATAGCTGCTGTTATAGAGACCGATGGTGAGGAAAACCGGGATGATGAGTTGCAACTGCATCATCGCTTCGGGCGAAACGAAGGAACCGAGATAGACGAACCCCGCCGTCATGTAACCGAACACGACCGCGGCAATATCGCCGAGCACGAACATCAGGTAGCACTGGAGGCGCCGCTTTTCGAGCGAGGGGATGCGCGCCAGACGTGCCGGCGTCATCGGCTCGCGCCTGCGGCTGGACACCGTCGCCTTGGTCGCATCGCCATCCGCGCCAAGCTCGGCGCCCTGTACTGTGGAATCGAGCATCATGGCATGATCCCGTCCTGGGTTCGTCGTCTCGCGGATCGACCCGAGACGCTTGGGTCATTTATGTTGCATAGCAGCATATAGGCCGCGAACCCCAAAGTGGCAAACATTTAGCTAACGCAGCATGCGTGAAATTATTTATGTTCTATTTTGAAACGCGGCGCGGGCGATGTTTGTGCATGCGATCCGGAAATTAAGTTCCGCAGCGGCGCTATCTTTCAACAATTGCCGATGCAGATCGACCAGCCGCGTACAGAGCCGCGCCAGCCGAGGCCCGCGCCAACGCGCCAGCTGGTCCGCGATCGCGGGCTTGTCGCGAAAGAAAACATCCGGTTGCTGCCCGACGAACGCCGCGGCGTCGGGCCGGTTCCCCATGCGCGCCGACAGGGTGCTGAGCTGCGAAGCGCGGCGCTCCATCGCCAGCACCGCGCCGACCGGGTTCAGCGAAAGCTGCACGAAGCGCGACAACTCATCGGGCAATCGGCGCAGATCGCCCGACAGCACCGCATCGACCAGCGGGTTAAGATTATCGTCCTCGGTTTCCGCGCCGATCGCGTCGATGTCCGCCGCTTCGACCGTGCGCGGCGCTTCCGGCGCGGCATCGAGATAGAGCGCCAGCTTCGCGATCTCCGAGCCCGCCATGCGCGTGTCGAGACCGACCGACCCCGCAATCCGCTGCGCCAGGTCCGAGCCCATCCGCAGGCCGGCGGCATCGGCCATCTGCCGCACGTCCGTCGTTACCGAGCGCAGGTCGGGCGGATAGAACATCGCGACCAGCGCATCGTCCCGCTTTTCCAGCAATTTGGCACTGCGCGATTTGTCCGTCGCCCCCGATGCCAGGATCAGGACGGGCCAGCCATCGGCGACAGCCTCGCTCTCGGTCAGGATTTTCAGCGCGTCGAGCGCCTCTTCCCCCTGCGCACGCACGACGATATGCCGCGCATCGCCGAACAGCGACGTCGAGCGAGTCTCATCCGCCAGCCGCACCGGATCGCGGCGCAATTCGGCGCCGCCGATTTCGACACGCTCCCCCGCCCTTTCACCCAGCAGGGTGACGATCCGGGTTGCCGCGGCATGCGCGCCGGATTCGTCCGGTCCGCAGAAAAAGAAGATTTTCGCCGCCTGCGCCGCCCGCGGGGCGATTTGCCCGAAATTGCTGTTCTTCGCCTTCATGTCGGTGGGGCCTTCACCGCGCCGTCTCCGTCACCGGGTCGCGGCGCCGCGACCACCGCGCAATTTGAGCGCGAGCGTCGCCACGATCCGGTCCGCCACCACCTGCGTCAGGTTTTCGAGCGCGCTCTGCTCCGCCGCGATGGTGGCATATTCGCTCGACACGACATCGACGCCCGCGTCGGAACCGGAGGTGGTGTCGAGCACGACTTCGCCGCTGGCAATGTCGACCAGCCGGTACCGCGCGCGCAAGGTGCGGCGCTCGCGGCCGATGGTGTCATCCTTCAACAGCCCCAACCCTTCGAGCCGGTTGTCGAGCCGCACGTCGAGCCGATAGCGCGCCGCGCCGCCGCGATCCGCCCCCGCACCCAGCCGCTCGATCAGGGCGTCGCGCATCAGCCAGCCGGATTGCCCCTCGATCGGGGCGACGGCGATGTCGGACAGGCCGGACGCGACCGCCCCGTTGCCGCCGCCGGCATAGACCGGCTGCAACCCGCATCCGCTCAGCGAGCCCGCCGCCAGCGCGAGGAGAAGAGCCGCCGCGCGCATCATACGACCAGATTGACCAGCCGGTCGGGCACCACGATCACCTTGCGGATTTCCGCCCCGTCGAGATTGCGCTGCACCTTCTCGCTTTCGAGCGCGAGCCGCTCCAGCTCGTGCTTGGGCAAGCCCTTCGCCACGGTCAGCGTATCGCGCAGCTTGCCCTTGATCTGCACGGCGATGGTGACCTCGTCCTCGATCAGCAGGCTCTCGTCCACATCCGGCCAGGGCGCATCGGCGATCAGCCCGTCGGCGCCGCTGCGCGACCAGGCTTCCTCGCACAGATGGGGCATCATCGGGCTGGCGAGATGCATCAGGGCGCGAATGGCATCGTTGCGGCTGGCCGATGGCGCCGCCTTTTCGGTCGCATTGGTCAGCTCGTAAATCCGCGCCACCGCCTTGTTGAAGGACAAGGCCTCGATATCCTCGCCAACCGCGGCGATGGCCTGGTGCGTCTTGCGGGCGAGCGGCTTGTCCTCGCCCGTGGCGGCATCGTCGATCTGTCCGAACAGGCGCCACAGACGCTGTACGAAGCGGCCACAGCCCTCGATGCCCGCCTCGCTCCACGGCAGGTCGCGTTCGGGCGGGCTGTCGGAGAGCATGAACCAGCGCACCGCATCGGCGCCATATTGCGCGATGATCTCGTCCGGGTCGACGACGTTCTTCTTCGACTTCGACATCTTGATGACGCGGCCGATGTCGACCGTGCCGCCGTCGTCCTTCAACGTGGCGCTCTCTGCCGCACGGCTGATTTCCGACGGCGCGTAATAGACCGGCTGCCCGTTGGGACCGGTGCGCGAGTAGGTCTCGTGCGTCACCATGCCTTGCGTGAACAATTGCCGGAACGGTTCGGCGACGTCGATCATGCCGATATGTTTCAGTGCCCGCGTCCAGAACCGCGCATAGAGCAGGTGCAGGATCGCATGCTCGATCCCGCCGATATACTGATCGACCGGCAACCATGCGGAAATTTCCGCCGGATCGAACGGCCGGTCGGCAGGCTGGCTCGCAAAGCGCAGGAAATACCAGCTGGAATCGACGAAAGTGTCGAGCGTGTCGGTCTCCCGCTCCGCCTTGCCGCCGCATTTCGGGCAATCGGCATGCTTCCACGTCGCGTGCCGTTCGAGCGGATTGCCCGGCGTCTGAAAATCGACATCCTCGGGGAGCGTGATCGGCAGGCTGTCCAATGGCGCAGGCACCACGCCGCAATCCGCGCAATGGATGAACGGGATCGGCGTGCCCCAGTAACGCTGACGGCTCACGCCCCAGTCGCGCAGGCGCCACACGGTCTTGCCTTCGCCCCACGTGCCTTTTTGCGCGCGGGCGATCACCTCTGCCTTGGCATCGGCGACGCTCATGCCGTCGAGGAAATCGGAATGGACGATGACGCCCTCGCCCGCCTCGGCCTCCCCGGCGAAAGGCTTGTCCGCCTCCTCCGCGCTGGCGGCGACGACACGCCGGATCGGCAGGCCGTATTTGGTCGCGAATTCGAAGTCGCGGCTGTCATGGCCGGGCACGCCCATCACCGCGCCGGTGCCGTAATCCATCAACACGAAATTGGCGATATAGACCGGCAATTCCTCACCCGTGAACGGGTGAGCGGAGCGAAGGCCCGTATCGTATCCCAGCTTCTCCGCCGTCTCCAGCTCCGCCGCGGTGGTGCCGCCGGCGCGGCACGTCTCGATAAAGGCGGCCGCCTCGCCCGACGTGTCGGCAAGTGCGCGGGCAATCGGATGCTCGGCCGCGATGGCGATGAAGCTGGCGCCGAAGATCGTGTCGGGCCGGGTCGAGTAGACCTCGATCTCCTCGTCGAAATTGCTGCCCTTGAAATGGAATTGCAGGCCCTGCGACTTGCCGATCCAGTTCTCCTGCATCAGCCGCACCTTGTCCGGCCACATGTCGAGATTGCCAAGACCGTCGAGCAATTCGTCGGCAAATTGCGTGATCTTCAAGAACCACTGCGACAGCTTGCGCTTTTCCACCAAGGCGCCCGAACGCCAGCCGCGCCCGTCGATCACCTGCTCATTCGCGAGCACGGTCATGTCGACCGGATCCCAGTTGACCGCGCTTTCCTTGCGATAGACCAGCCCCGCCTCGTAAAGCGCGAGGAACAGCGCCTGCTCATGCCCGTAATATTCGGGATCGCAGGTGGCGAATTCGCGCGTCCAGTCGAGCGCGAAGCCCAGCCGTTTGAGCTGCGCCTTCATGTTGGAGATATTCTCGCGGGTCCATCCGCCGGGGTGCACGCCCTTTTCCATGGCGGCGTTCTCGGCCGGCATGCCGAACGCGTCCCAGCCCATCGGGTGCAGCACTTCGTGCCCCGTCGCTTTTTTATACCGCGCGAGCACGTCGCCCATCGTGTAATTGCGGACATGCCCGATATGGATGCGCCCGGACGGGTAGGGAAACATCTCCAGCACATAGCTTTTGGGCTTCGCGCTCGCCGAATCGGCGCGGAAGGTTTCCGCATCGTCCCACGCGCGCTGCCAGCGCCCGTCAGCCTGCGACGGATCGAAACGCTCTTCGCTCATGCCTCGCGTATCCCCCGGATCAGCCGATCACCGCGTTGCGGCGCAATTCGCGGGCGCGGGTGAGGATGATGTCCTCCAGCTTCTGCACCGTGGCGGCCTGTACCGGCGCATCGACCCATCCGCCGCCCTGCGCGACCTGCCGGCTGGCCGCGACGCGCAGCGCATCGGCGCGCAAGTCGGTGTCGAGGATGCTGACCGTCATCTTCATGCGTTCTACCGGATTTTCGGGATTGCTGAACCAGTCGGTCACGATGACCCCGCCCGCGCTGTCGGCCTGCACCAACGGCATGAAGGACAGCGTGTCGAGGCTGGCGCGCCACAGATAGCTGTTGACGCCGATGGTCGCGACCTGCGCGGCGGCGGCTTCGGTCTGCACGCGTTCGGACCCGCCGCACCCGGACAATCCGGACAGGGCGGCCAGCCCTGCGATAGCGGCAGAAACAGTGGAAAAGCGGGGGCGTTGACCGGTCATTGCGGGACTTTCGTTCGTCGATTCGCCCGCCGGGGCGAACGCATCTGGCACAAGGGATCGGCCCGCGCCGCGATGGGCGGGCCACATGTTTCGCGCGCTCTATCACCGTGCGCGCCTCGGCGGCAAGTTTTTGCACGCACGCCATCGATGCCCGATCCGGCGTGAACGAAGGCCGAACCGCGTGCCCCATGACGACGCGGCTGTCGATTCGATGCAACAGTCGGTCAGGGAACTGTCATCCAACTTACGCATTCGGTTGGCAGTGCGCCCTTCGACAGGTTATGCATGCATGTCGCCGTACCCTGCAATCGGGTCATGACGGCGAAAGCTTTCCAGTGTATAAGGAAGGCGTGTGAGATTCAGGGGATCACGACTGTGGCGTCGCAAGGTACGAAATTCGGCACGAAACGGTGGGGCATTGCCCTGCTGGCGGGTGCTGCGTTCGTCGCGGCCCTGCCCAGTGCGGTCGCCGCCGCCAGCAATGGCCTGATCGATACGGCGGACGCAGAATCGATGGCCGGGCGCATTCTTTCGGTGGGCTCCGACGGGCTTGCCGCTTTCACCCCGTCTTCCGCGGATCCCCGCCTGCTCGCACGGTTGAGCAGCGCGCAGGGCGACGCGCAGGACAACAGCGGCATTTTCCGTTTCACCCCCGCCGGCGCGAAGAAAACGGGCAAGCGCGCCGTGACGGTCGCCGTACGGGTCAACACCGATACGGTCCGCGCCATTTCCATGCGCGCCGGTGCGGTCGGCGGATCGGACGCCGGTCGCGGCGCGTCGATACCCAGCATTTCGCCTGTCGCCTTCAACTTGGGCATGGCGCGCGGTTATCAGGGTTTTGGCGTCGAGCGCGGCGAATCGAACACGATCGGCCGTGCCGGATCGGGCGCGGGCATTGCGGGAAGCGCGAACCGCACGCTGACCCTGCCGGGCGAGGTTCGCAAGCTCGACATGCCCGACCTGTCCAGCTTTACCCCGTCGAAGGCAAAGCCCAGCCGGTTCAGCGCCACGGTCAATCTCGACGAGAGGCAGTTCCCGGTCGATACGGTCCGGGGCGGCGAAACCGGGTCCGACGTGTCTGTCGATGTCGGCGGCGCCTATCGCGTGGCCCGCAATTTGAAGGTTACCGCCGGCCTTCGCTACTCCGCCGACCGCAACCGGATCGCCCCGCTCACGGATGAGGAGCAGGACGCGCAGGCCGTCTATGTCGGGACGCAGTTCCGCTTCTGATTCCTGCCGCAGATGCGTGGCCGAATTGCTGCATTGCCATAGTTTCGATCCGACCGAATAAGAGGTTGTGACCGTCCGCCGCTATCCCTAACCTTTTGAAGAGGAGAGCAGGCGGAAAGGATGTTCATGTCGAAAATTGCAGTGGTTACGGGCGGAACACGTGGCATTGGCGAAGGGATCAGCCTCGCCCTGCGCGAGATGGGATGCACGGTTGTCGCCAACTACGCCGGCAATGACGAAAAGGCGAAAGCGTTCAGCGAGCGCACCGGAATCAAGACGGCCAAGTTCGACGTCGGCGATCACCACGCGGTGATGGAAGGTTGCGGCCAGATCGCCGAGGATGTCGGCCCCATCGACATTGTCGTCAACAATGCCGGCATCACCCGCGACGGGGTCCTGCACAAGATGACGTGGGACGACTGGAACGAGGTGATGCGGATCAATCTCGGCGGTTGCTTCAACATGGCGAAGGCCACGTTCCCCGGCATGCGCGAACGCAAATGGGGCCGCATCGTGAATATCGGGTCGGTCAATGGCCAGGCCGGACAATACGGGCAGGTCAACTATGCCGCGGCGAAATCCGGCATTCACGGCTTTACCAAGGCGCTGGCGCAGGAAGGCGCGAAATATGGCGTGACGGTCAACGCCATCGCGCCGGGTTATATCGACACCGACATGGTGGCGGCGGTGCCGGAACCCGTGCTGGAAAAGATCATCGCGAAAATCCCGGTCGGACGGCTGGGCCATGCGGACGAAATCGCGCGCGGCGTCGCGTTCTTCTGTTCCGAGGATGCGACCTTCGTGACCGGCTCCACGCTCAGCATCAATGGCGGGCAACACATGTATTGATCGAATCGCCTGCGATTCGCATCGGGCGGTCCGTTCTCTTGCGAACGGGCCGCCCTTTTTCGTATCAATCCCGCCCGGTCGATCCGAAGCCGGCCGCACCGCGAAGGGTGTCCGACAATGCGTCGGCTTCCTCGATTCCGACGCGGCGCACGTCGGCGATGACCGCCTGGGCGATCCGGTCGCCATGCGCGATCGTGAATGCCGCATCGCCGAGATTGTGCAGTCCCACCATCACCACGCCGCGATAATCCTCGTCGACCGTGCCGGGGCTGTTGGGCACGATGATCCGGTGCTTGAGCGCCATGCCCGACCGCGGGCGGATCTGCATTTCCGTCCCGCGTGGCAGTTCCACGCGAAACCCGGTCGACACCAAAGCCAGTTCGCCGGGCGCCAGCGTCACCGCACCGTCGGGCAAAAACGCGCGCAGATCCATGCCCGCCGCCCCCGCACTCGCATAATGGGGGAGCGGGAGATCATTGCCCTCCACCCGGCTGAAACGCACCGTGGTCATGGCCTGTCCTTCTTGTCGAGCGTGTCCGCCATGCGCGTCACCAGCGCGCGGGCGACCGCATCCTTCGCCATGGCATTCCAGCTTTCGGTGCCGTGGGCGTCGATGACATGCACGGCATTCGCATCGCCGCCCATCACGTCGCCCGACACGTCGTTGGCCACGATCCAGTCCACCTGTTTTGCGCGGCGTTTCGCCTCCGCATGGGCGAGCACGTCCTGCGTTTCGGCGGCAAACCCGACGAGCAGCGCGGGCCGCCGATCCGACTGGGCGAGCATGCGCAGAATATCGGGATTCTGTTCGAGCGCGAGGGGAGGAATCTGCCCCGACCCGTCCTTCTTGATCTTCTGATCGCGCACATCGGCGGCGCGCCAGTCGGCGACCGCGGCGACCATCACCGCGACATCGGCGGGCAGCGCGTCGTCCACCGCGGCCTGCATCTCCCGCGCGCTTTCCACGTCGATCCGGTCCACGCCCGGCGGCGTCGCCAGCGTGACCGGCCCGGCGACCAGCGTGACGCGCGCGCCCATCGCGGCGGCGGCGGCGGCAATGGCAAAGCCCTGCTTTCCGCTCGACCGGTTGGCGATGTAGCGGACCGGGTCGATCGCCTCGTGCGTCGGACCTGCCGTGACGAGCACATGGCGCCCGAACAGCCGGCGATGTGCCGTGGCGGAAAAATCGGGCTGTCCGGCAAGCGGATCGGTGCCGTTGTCGAGCGTTTCGCGAATCGCCCCGAATATCGCATCCGGCTCGGGCAGGCGCCCCGGCCCGTATTCGCCGCAGGCCATCGCGCCCTCGTCCGGCTCCATCACGGCGATGCCATCGGCGCGCAGCCGGGCGACATTGCGCTGCGTCGCGGGATGCTGCCACATGCGCACGTTCATCGCCGGCGCGATCAGCACCGGTTTATCCGTGGCAAGCAGCAGCGTCGTTGCCAGATCGTCGGCGATGCCCGCCGCCATCTTCGCCATGAGATCGGCGGTGGCGGGGCACACCACGACGAGATCGGCCTGCCGCGAAAGCTGGATATGCCCCATCTCGGTCTCGTTCTTGAGATCCCAGAGCGTGGTGTGCACCACATTTTCGCTCAAGGCCGCGAGCGTCATCGCGGTGACGAAATGCGCGCCCCCCTCGGTCAGCACGCAGGTCACCTCGCCCCCGCCCTTGCGGATGAGCCGGACGAGTTCGCACGATTTATAGGCCGCGATCCCGCCGCCGATGATCAGCAATATCTTCATGCCGCCCCGTCCATGCCCGCGTCAGAACAACCCGGCCGCCAGCGCCCCATAGGCCGCCGCCGCGCCGACGCCCGCCGACAGCACATAGGGCCAGAACCCGCCGCCCTTGCGCTCCCGCCGTTCCCAGATCAGCTCTATATGCGGCAGGGGCGGTGCCTCCGGCGCGCCGCCCTTGGCCGGGAACATGTCCTCGATCCGGCGGATGAGGCCGGGCAGGCGCAGCAGCGTATCCGTATCCTCGCGAATGCGGTCGGCAATCGCCGCCTCCGGGCCCAGCTCGTCGCGGATCCATTCGCGGACATAGGGGGCCGCCGTGTCCCAAAGGTTGATGCCAGGGTCGAGCGAGGTCGCGATCCCCTCCACCATGACCATCGTTTTTTGAAGAAGCAGCAGATGCGGCTGCGTCATCATGTCGAAATCGCGGGTGATGGCGAACAACCCGTCGAGCATCTGTCCCACGGACAATTCGCTGACCGGCTTGCCGCGCATGGGTTCGCCCACCGCGCGCAGGGCCGTGGCGAATTCCTCGACCGAATGGTAGCTCGGCACATATTGCGCCTCGAAATGGATTTCGGCGACGCGGCGGTAATCGCCGGTGGTCAAGCCGTAGAGAATCTCGGCAAGCCAGCTTCGCGCCTGCCTGTCGATGCGGCCCATGATGCCGAAATCAATGGCGACGATGGTGCCGTCCGCCGTCACGAACAGGTTTCCCTGATGCATGTCGGCGTGGAAGAACCCGGCGCTGATCGCCTGTCGCAGGAAACCCAGCACCAGCCGGTTGGCGATGTCGGGCAAATCGTGCCCCGCCTCGATCAGGCGGTCCCGGTCGGCGATTTTCACCCCGTCGATCCATTCCATCGTCAGGACGCGGCCATTGGTCCGGTCCCAGTCGATGTCGGGCACGCGGAAACCGGGCACCGCGCTCATCCCCTGCGCCAGTTCGGACGCCGACGCCGCCTCGCGCCGCAAGTCCAGCTCCCGCAGGGTCCAGCGTTTGAAATTGGCGATGGTGAGGCGCGGGCGCAGCCGCGTCGCCTCCCCGCCGAACGCCTCGAGATGGGCGGCGGCCCATTCGAACGTGTCGATGTCGCGCGCGAACTGCGCACGGACGTCGGGCCGCTGCACCTTGACCGCGACGGTGCGGCCTTCGGTCGTGACCGCCTTATGCACCTGCGCGATGGAGGCCGCGCCGATCGGCGTTTCCTCGATACTGGAATAGAGCGCGGCGATCGGGCGCTCGAAGCTTTCCTCGATCACCCGGCAGATGCGTTCGAACGGCACCGGAGGGAGCGAATCCTGCAACGACAGCAGGTTGCGCGCCGCTTCCTCGCCCACGAGGTCGGGCCGCGTGGCGAGCGTCTGCCCCAGCTTGATCGCGGCGGGGCCGATCTCCTGAAACGCGGCGGCGTAATCGGGGATGCGCGGCTGGCGCGTGCCGAACCGTGCAATCCGGCACAGCCGGCGCACCGGCGCGGGCGTCGCGGGGTTTTCCTCCACGATGCGCAACGCACCATGCCGGGCGAGCGTGCGGCCCCATCGCAGAAGCCGCATCACATGGATCGCAGGGCGCGTCATGAACTCAGATTTTCCAGCCCGAATGGATCGCGACCAGCCCGCCCATGATCGGCTCCACCTTCGTCATGGCGAACCCTGCATCGCGGATCATGCCCTCGAATTCGGGCATGGTGGGAAAGCGGCGGATCGATTCGACGAGATAGCGATAGCTGTCCGCGTCGCCCGCGATCCGCTTGCCGATTTCGGGCACGAGCCGGTGCGAATAGGCGTCGTAGATATCCTTGAACCCGGCCCATTCGGTGGTCGAGAATTCGAGGCAGAAGAACCGCCCGCCATGTTTGAGGACGCGGTGCGCCTCGGCCAGAGCACGGTCGATATGGGTGACGTTCCGGATGCCGAATGCGATGGTATAGGCATCGAAGCTCTTGTCCTCGAAGCTCAGATCCTCCGCGTCCTGCCGCGACCAGACGAGGCTGTCGATGCCGCGTTTCACCGCGCGGTCGAGCCCCACGTCCAGCATGTCCTGATTGATGTCGGACACGGTGACGTCGGCGCCGCGCGCCTCCATGCGAAAGGCGATGTCGCCAGTCCCGCCCGCCATGTCGAGAATGCGCTCGTGCGGCTGCGGCTTGACCCTGCGGACGAAGCGGTCCTTCCACAATCGGTGCATGCCGCCCGACATCGCATCGTTCATGATGTCGTATTTGCGCGCCACATTGGTGAACACCGCGCCGACGCGGTCCGCCTTCTCGTGCGCGGCGACCTGTTCGTAGCCGAAGGAAACTGTCTCGCTGTCTGTCATGGCACAAGCGTTTAGGGCGTTATGCGCCCCACGCAAAGCAATTGTGTCGCGTTTTGCCTCGCTCAACGCTGACACTTCGGACACCAGAACGTGCTGCGCCCGCCCTGCACGAAACGCTGCACCGTCCCCCCGCAATGGCATGGTTTCCCCTCGCGGCCATAGACCTGCCACGACGTCGCGAAATAGCCCAGCTCACCATCGGGCTTTGCATAATCCCGCATCGAGGAACCGCCCGCCGCAATCGATTCGTTCAGCACGTCGCGAATGGCCGGGACCAGCAGCTTCAGCTTCGCCAGGGACACCGCGCCCGCCGCCTTGTCCGGGCGGATGCGCGCACGGTGCAGCGCCTCGCACACGTAGATATTGCCCAGCCCCGCCACGATCCGCTGATCGAGCAGCATGATCTTGATCGGCGAAATCCGCCCCGACAACGCTTCGCGCAGATAGTGCGGGGTCAGCTCCGCCCCCAGAGGCTCCGGCCCCATCGCCGCGAACGGGCCGAACGCATCGATTCCATCGGCATCGACCAGATCGACCGATCCGAATCGCCTTGCATCGTTCAATGCCAGCACATGGCCGCTGCCGGTTTCGAGCACGAGATGGTCGTGCCTGCCCATTTCCTCGGGGTCGATGCGCCAGCGTCCGCTCATGCCCAGGTGAAACACCATCACCTGCGGGCGGGAAAGGTGGATCAGCCCGTATTTCGCCCGCCGCGACAGGCCGGTGACCTGCGCCCCGGTCATCGCCTGCACCAGCCCGTCGGGAAACGGTCGGCGCAGGTCGGGCCGGTTCACGCGCACGCGGGCGATGGTTTCCCCATCGAGAAAGGCGGACAGCCCGCGCACGGTGGTTTCGACTTCGGGAAGCTCTGGCATGAGCGCACAGATAGGAACGATCAGCCGATGAGGGAATAGCGGCAGGCCGGCGGCGGCGGTTCGACAAGAGCGGCGTACCCATCCGGCCCGCGCATGGCCCCGCCGCGCGACAGGGTTTCGCCGAACGGATGCGCGGTTCCCGCAATAATGACGCGATCGGGTTGCACGATCACCGATGTTTCCGCGGAAAACATGGGCAACGCCGCATCGCCGCCCGCCATGACGAAGAGGAGGCAATCGTCTCGCACCGCATAAGCCCCGTGGAACAGCGCGAGCGGCCTGGCGATCGGCGGGGTTCCCGGTCTCGCAACCGGTTCCGGGTCGCGCGCGATATAGATGCTGCGCGTTTCGGCGGCCGGCGTCGCGGCGGTGCCGGCGGTTTGGTCGGTGCGCCTCGCGCCCGCGTCCGCCGCCGGCGCGCCGCATCCCGTAAGCAGGACCGCCACGCTCGCCGGCAGGAGCCGCGCGGACTGCACCGCGGTCAGCTCTCCAGTTGCCGCAGCAGACTACGCACGTCGCCGTCCATGTCGGCATCGCGGGTGCGCAGATCCTCGATCAGGCGGACGGCGTGGATCACGGTCGAATGGTCGCGCCCGCCGAACTTGCGCCCAATTTCGGGATAGCTGCGCGGGGTCAGCACTTTGGCCAGATACATCGCGACCTGCCGCGGGCGGACCACCGTGCGGGTCCGGCGCTTCGACGCCATTTCGGATCGGTCGAGCCGGTAGAACTGGCACACCGTGCGCTGAATCTCGTCGATGGTGATGCGGCGGCGATTGGCGGACAGGATATCGGTAAGCTGTTCCTCGGCCAGTTGCAGGCTGACCGGCTGGCCCGTCAGTTGCGCATAGGCGATCAGCTTGTTGAGACCGCCGACCAGCTCGCGCACGTTGCGGCTGATGGTGCGAGCGAGGAATTCGATCACGTCGGCAGGCACGTCGCTCGCGGTAAAGCGGGCGAGGCGGTGATTGAGAATCTTGCGGCGCAGGTCGATATCGGCGGGCTGAATATCCGCGACCAGCCCCATCGACAGGCGCGACAGCAGCCGCGGCTCCACCCCGTCGAGCGCCTGCGGCGCGCGATCGGCGGCAAAGGCGAGGCGCTTGCCCTCCGCCAGCAGCGCATCGATGGTGTAGAGCAATTCCTCCTGCGCCGAGGCCTTGCCGATGATGAACTGAATATCGTCGACCAGCAGCATGTCGAACCCGCGCAGCCGCGACTTGAACTCCATCATCTGATTATGGCGGAGCGCCTGCACGAATTCGACCATGAAGCGTTCGGCGGAACAGTAGAAGATGCACGCGCCCGGACGCGCCGCGGCAAACTGATGGCCCAGCGCATGGAGCAGATGCGTCTTGCCCTGCCCGGTCGCGGCCTTGAGATAGAGCGGCGAGAATTGCGGCGTTTCGATCGCGGCCATGCGCTGCGCCGCGTTATAGGCGAGCACATTGCCCTCGCCCGTGACGAAGCTCGCAAAGGTCAGCGACGGGTCCAGCCCGGCCGAGCCGAGATCGGTCAGCGCGCCTGCGGGATCGGCCATCGCCGCCGGTTCCGCAGCGGCGGACCCGACGCGCAATTCGGGCAGCTTGCGACGGTTCGGATGCACGCAGATGCGGACATTGCGCACGTCGCTGCTCGCGATCTTCCACGCCAGCGAAAGCCGGTCGGCAAAGCGGTCCGTGACCCAGTTGGCGGAAAATTCGGTCGGCAGATACAGGTCGAGCGTGCCCGTCTCGCGGCAGAACGGCCCGAGTTCGACCGGGCGAATCCATTGATTGTAGAGCTGCTGCCCCAAATCCTTTTTCAGCCCGATGCAGATATCGGCCCAGTCGGCCTGCAGATCCTCGGCGCGGCGGCGCGCCTCGTCGCTGTGCGCCGAATCGCCAGCCCCCGAAGCGCCGGCACCCGAAACATTGGACGCCACTGCGCCCCCGCCGCGCCCATCGCGTCGATCCGCGGTGCCGCTCGCGATGCGCGAGGACGAAAGGGGCGCGGCACTGCCATGTCCTGCATCATTCGTATCATCCGATTCGCGCATCATAGCCGTCATCAAATCCTGCCCCAAAACCTTCGTCCACCCGTCCTGTCACCGGCAATATCCGCCCATCGGCGCCGCATCATAATACGGCGCCGTCCGCCGGAGCGATCCGGTGGGCGAGCGATCTTCGCGATGTTCAATAATGCCGGTTGCGGGTCACCGCCCGGCCCTCATTTTGTAGGGCTGTGGATGGTCCACCGGCAAGGGTTGCAGCGTAAAAAAACTGAAATAATGCGCCTTGACTCAATCAAGCCCGCACAACTCCAACAGTGCGGTTTCAAGCCATTGGTTTGGAACGTTTTATTGGTCACACCGCCATCCGAATCAACGCATTTCCGCCGATTCGAGGGCGATCGTATCCGAGCCTGAGGCCCCGGATCGCAGGCACGAAAAAGGCCGCCGGATCATGCCCGGCGGCCCTTTCATGGCCCGATCCGCCGGCGGTCCGGCGAATCGTCCTGCGATGTCGGCGTCAGAGCGCGGCGACGCGCTTCGACAGGCGCGACATCTTGCGCGAAGCGGTGTTCTTGTGGATCGCACCCCGCGCCACGCCGCGCGCCAGTTCGGGCTGCGCATCGTGCAGGGCGGTCTTGGCCGCGTTGCTGTCGCCCGATTCGATGGCGGTCTCGACCTTTTTCAGGAAGGTGCGGATGCGCGCCATGCGGTTGCCGTTCACTTCGGCGCGGCGCTCGTTGCGACGGATGCGCTTGCGCGCCTGGGGGGTATTGGCCATGTCGATCCTTTATGCGGCCGCCGGCGCGGCGGCCCTGTTCAAACGGGGTACTTGCGAGTTGCTCCGGGTCCGGCCCGCACAAATGCGCGATACCCGACCGATACGAAATCATGCGCGAAAGGGCATGCCCCTCACGTGAAAGCGCGGCGCATATCCCCGCAGCGGCGAATCGTCAAGCTTTTCGGGCGTTCCGGCCCGCCGTGTCGCGCCGATCCGAACGAGTGCTTGCCCCCGCCGCCCCCGCCGGGGCAAGGGACAGCTCATGCCCCACGATACCACGCCCCGCCATCCCGACGCGCCATCGCCCCGTTCCGCCATGCTGGACGGCGACGAACGCATGGAGCGCTATGCCCGCCATATCGTCCTGCCCGAAATCGGCGGCGTGGGGCAGGTCCGGCTCGCCGCGTGCCACGTGGTGGTCGTGGGGGCGGGCGGTATCGGTTCGCCCGCGATTCAGTATCTCGCCGCCGCCGGGGTGGGCCGCATGACGATCGTGGACAGCGATGTCGTCGATGTGAGCAATCTGCAGCGGCAGACGATCTTCACCCCCGGCGATACCGGCGCGGGAAAGGCCGGGCGCGCCGCCGACTGGGTCCGCCGGTTCGATCCCGCCATCGCCGTGACGGCACGCGACATGCGAATCGATGCGGATAATGCCGGTGCGATCGTCGCAGGGGCCGATCTCGTGCTCGACGGGTGCGACAATTTCGCCACCCGCCTCGCCGTATCGGATGCCTGCGTCGCGGCGCGCGTCCCGCTGAGCAGTGCGGCGATCGGACGGTTCCAGGGGCAGATCGCCAATTTCGCCGGGCACCTTGGGGATCAGCCCTGCTATCGCTGCTATGTCGGCGATGCCTTCGATGCGGACGATTGCGACACCTGTGCGGAGCAGGGCGTGCTCGGCGCCTTTGCCGGGATGGCGGGATGCTTTGGCGCGATGCACGGGTTGCGCGTGTTGCTGAATGGAGTCTCCGCGCTGGGCGATCCGCAATTCGGACGGCTGCACTTGCTGGACGGGCTGGGGCCGGGCCTGCGCACGATCCGGATTGCGCCCGACCCGCAATGCCGGGCTTGCGGCGGGCGGTAAGGGGCGGGGCTGGTCTCCACCTCGACAGCCGCGCCCGGCCTGCCCATATTGGCACCCATGCCCGCCAAGACACAGCCCGCCCCGCCCATCGGCACCCCGCAGCAGCTCGAGCAGCGGGTGCAGCGCGTGCTGGCCGGCAATCCCAGCGCGTTTACCCTGCACGGGACGCAGACCTATATCGTCGGCGCGGGCCATGATGTCGCGGTGATCGACCCCGGCCCCGACGATGCCGCGCATATCGACGCGCTGATCGCCGCCATCGGGGATCGCACAGTCACGGCCATCTGCTGTACCCACACCCATCGCGACCATTCGCCCGCCGCCGCGCCGCTTGCGGCCCGCACCGGGGCGAGAATCGTGGGCTGCGCTGCGCTCGCGCTCGAATCCATCGGGCCGCGCGGCGATGCGCCGTTCGATACAGGCTACGCGCCCGACCGCGTGCTCAATGATGGGGAGAGCATTTCGGGCGATGGCTGGACCCTGACGGCGGTGGCGACGCCGGGGCATACGTCGAATCACCTGTGCTTTGCATTGGAGGAAAGCGGCGCGCTGTTTACCGGCGATCACGTCATGGGCTGGTCCACCACCGTGGTCATCCCGCCCGATGGCGACATGGCGGATTACATGGCCAGCATGGAATTGCTGCATGGCCGCGAGGATCGCATCTACTACCCCGCCCATGGCGCGCCGGTCGAAAATACGCGGCAACTGGTGCGGGGCATGATCGGCCATCGCCGGCAACGCGAACGGCAGATCCTAAAAACGCTCGACAAGGGGGCGCGCGCCATCCCGGCGCTGGTCGACACGATGTATGTCGGGCTCGATTCGCGGCTGGTCGGGGCGGCGGGGCAATCGGTGCTGGCGCATCTGATCGACCTCGAACGAAGGGGCGTGGTGGGCCGCGATGGCGAAGAATGGGCGCTTGCCGGCTGAATGCCCTGTAAAAGCCGGGGGTTTGTCCCTAGATGAAGGGCAAGCACGCCCGCCACGGGCCACGACAATACGGGGACACGACGCATGACCGCCCAACCGCGAGAGAATCTGACCGGCATGGACCTGCGCGAAGAGATCGAGAAGCTGCGCAAGGAGCGCAACGCCGTGATCCTCGCCCATTATTACCAGAAGCCCGAAATTCAGGACATCGCCGATTTCGTGGGCGACAGCCTCGAACTGTCGAAAAAGGCAGCGGCCACCGATGCCGAGGTGATCGCGTTCTGCGGCGTGAAGTTCATGGCGGACACGGCCAAGATCCTGAGCCCGGAAAAGATCGTCGTGCTGCCCGACCTCGACGCCGGGTGCAGTCTTGAGGACAGCTGCCCGCCGGACAAGTTCCGCGCATTCCGGGAGGCGCATCCCGACCATATCGCGCTGACCTACATCAATTGCTCGACCGAGGTGAAGGCGCTGTCCGACGTCATCGTCACCTCGTCCAGCGCGGAGACGATTCTTCAGCAGATCCCGGAAGACCAGAAGATCATCTTCGGCCCCGACCGCCATCTCGGCGGCTATCTCAATCGCAAGTTCGGGCGCGACATGCTGCTCTGGCCCGGCGTGTGCATCGTGCACGAGGCGTTCAGCGAAACCGAGCTCCTGAAATTGCAGCAGCAGTATCCCGACGCGCCCATCGCCGCGCATCCGGAATGCCCGCCGCAGATCGTCGACCACGCCGATTACGTCGGCTCGACCAGCGGCATCCTGCAATTTGCGAAAACGACCGAGAGCGACACGCTCATCGTCGCGACCGAGCCGCACATCATCCACCAGATGGAGCTCGCGCTGCCGGAGAAGAATTTCATCGGCGCGCCGGGGGCGGACGGCAATTGCAACTGCAACATATGCCCGTACATGGCGCTCAACACGATGGAGAAGCTCTATATCGCGCTGCGCGACCTCGAACCCCGGATCGAGATCGAGGAAGGCTTGCGGCTGAAGGCGAAGCAGAGCCTCGACAAGATGATCGAAATGGCGGCCGGCACCATCGGCAAGGGCGATCTGGGCCGGGTGTGAGCGGACCCGGCCCCGCGCCCGATCCGCGCCGCACCCCGAACGGGCGGCAACGAAACGGCGCGTGCCGCGTTGTGTTCTCCGGTCGCACGACAGGAGGGCACGCCATTCGCATCGACACATCGCCGCATGGAGCCGCGTATCGCGCCCCCGCCCGCCATCGCGCGGGTAAGCCGTGACCGCGCATCTCCGCTCCTTTCTGGCCGCGATCAATGCCAGCTACTGGTTCTATCCGGCGCTGTTCTCGATCCTCGCCTTCGTGCTGGCGCTGGTGACGATCATGCTCGATCGCAGCTTTGCGGCCGAGATGATCTCGAACACCAAATATCTCGTGCCCGCCCGCCCCGACGGCGCCAGCACCATGCTCCAGGTGATCGCCAGCACGACGATCGGCGTCGCCGCGACGGTGTTTTCGATCACCATCGCCGCCGTCGCCTATGCCAGCGGAACCTACGGCCCCCGCCTTCTCACCAATTTCATGGAGGACAAGGGCAATCAGCTTTCGCTTGCCACCTTCATCGGCACCTTCGTCTATTCGGTGATGGTGCTGCGCGTGGTCCGGGCGGAGGACGAGGCCGCCGCCTCGGCGCAGGCCGCCGCGTCCGATGGCCTGCCGGGTTTCGTGCCGCAATTGTCCCTGCTGGTCGCGACCGGACTGATGCTGGCATCGATTGCGGTGCTGGTGTTCTTCCTCAACCATATTCCCGATTCGATCCGCATCAACACCGTGCTGAAACAGATCGGCGAGCGGCTCATCCGGCAGATCAAGCATCGCTTTCCCCACAACGGCTCGGACATCGAACAGCCCGAACCGCCCGATGGCAAGATCGTGTCGGTCACTTCGGCCGGCTATATCGAGATCATCGATTTTTCCGGGCTGGAGGACATTGCGAAGCGCACCGATTCGGTCATCGTGCTGAAGGCGGAAGCAGGCGATTTCGTGCACCCGCCGATGGCGCTGGTGCAGATTGCCGCCGACGACCCGGACGATACGCTGATCGAGGAGATTCTTGGCTGTTTTGTGCTGTCGGGCCTGCGCACGCCGACGCAGGATCTGGGCTTTCTGCTCGACGAGCTGGTCGAGATTGCCCTGCGCGCGCTGTCGCCGGGGATCAACGACCCGTTCACCGCGATGACGGCGCTGCACTGGATCGGGGCGGCCACGGCGGAGCTGGGCGGGCGGGTGCTCGCCGATTCGCCCAATGACGACCGTGCGCAGTCGACCGACCGGCGCGTCATCCCGATCATGACCGGGTTCGACGGCTATGTCGCGGCGGGGTTCGGCGCGGCGCGGTCCGTCGTCGCGACCAGCCGGAAGGCGACCTTCGCCATGTTCGACGCGATGCAGAATTGCGCCAGCGCGCTCAACAATCGCGACCGCGTGCAGGTCCTGTTGAAGGAAGGCGACCTGTTGATGAGCCAGGCCGCCGATGCGTTGAGCGGGCCGGACCTTGCCGAGGTGCACGACCGGCACCTCGCCTTCCGCGCGAACCTCAGCAACAATCGGCAGGCCGCGGACTAGTCTTCGGGTTCGGCGTCCGGCGTCGCGGCGTCGGTTTCGGTATCCGCATCGACATCGGCATCGGCATCATCCGCGCCTTCGCCGGCGTTCTCGTCTTCCCCTTCCGCTTCGCTGACCGGCATGCCCTGCGATTGGAGCTGATCGAGCGGGATCATCGCATCGTCGATCGTGCCGGGAAGCACCTCGCCCTGCGCCGCCGCGCCCTCGGCCTCGGCCGGAGCGTCCGCCGTGTCGTTACAGCCGGACAGGAGCGGCAGCAGCGCCGCCATCGTGAGGGTGAGGATCGTTTTCGCCATGGCGTCGCTGATTACTCCGTCGGGCATTTGCGGTCCAGCGCGGAGAGAAACGTTTCGCTGTGCCGCCCCATCGCCTCGTCCCATTCGCGCGCCGACACCGCGCGGCCGAGCCGTTCGAGGCTGGTCACGCCGAATTCGCTGATGCCGCAGGGCACGATGCCGGTGAAATGGGTAAGATCGGGCGACAGGTTCACGCTGAACCCGTGCATCGTCACCCATTTGCGCACGCGCACGCCGATCGCGCCGATCTTCGCCTCGCGCCCGTCGATGTCGCGGGTCCAGATGCCGATGCGTCCCTCCGCCCGCCAGCTTTCGACATCGAAATCGGCCAGCGTGTCGATCACCCACCCTTCGAGCGCATGCACGAAACCGCGCACGTCGCGCGCCCGGCGGCTGAGGTCGAGCAGGACGTATCCGATCCGCTGCCCCGGCCCGTGATAGGTGAATTGCCCGCCGCGCCCGGCCTTCACCACGTCGAATCGCGGGTCGAGCAGATCGGCATCCTTCGCGCTGGTCCCCGCGGTATAGACGGGCGGATGTTCGAGCATCCAGATCAGCTCGCGCGCGCCGTCGCGAATCGCGGCATTGCGGACCTCCATCTCGGCCAGCGCATCGCGATAGGCGACCTGCTCATAGCTATGGCGCCATTCGATCCCGTCCTGTGCGGAGGCGGGCATATCCCTCGTTTCATCGGTCATCGCGCGTTGCGTGGCGGCAAATGCCGTGCCAATCAAGACCCATGGCATTACCTTCATGGAAACCGGCGCCCAAGGGGCCGCCGCCTGCAAAACTCGACATCGGCCGGGCATGGTCGCGCGCCGCGGCGATGATCGCGGCGAACCGGCAATTGCTGCTCATCGTGGCGGGGGTGTTCTTTCTCCTGCCGCAGCTGCTCGTGAATTTCGTCCTCCCCTCGCCGCAGGACGGGCTGGAGGGGGATGCCGCGACGCAGGCGATGCTCGACCTTTTCGCCGGCTGGTGGCCGGTCCTGCTCGCCTCGCTGTTGATGCAGAGCGTGGGCGTGCTCGCCGTGATCGCGCTGCTCGCCGATCCGGCGCGGCCCACCGTGGGGGAGGCGATGAAGCAGGCGCTGCGCTATTTGCCGAGCTATGTCGCGGCGCAGCTCGTGCTTCTGTCGGGTATCGGCGTGGTCATGCTGCTCGTGCTGGTGCCGGTCGCGACGGCGGGGGCGGCGGCAGGCAGCGCCTCTTCGGCCGGGGCGTTCGGCACGCTCATTGCGCTGGCCATCGCGCTCTATCTCTTCATCCGGGCGGTGCTGACCGCGCCGGTCATGGTGGCACAGCGGGTGCGCAATCCGTTCGATGCCTTGCTGCGCGCGTGGCGGCTGACGCGGGGGAATGCGACGCGGCTGCTGTTCTTTCTCGCGCTGCTGACGCTGTCGGCGCTGATCGTCTATACGGTGGCGACGCTCATTCCGGGCCTGATCCTGCTCCCGCTCGTCGGGGCGGATGGCGCGGCGGTCGTCGTCGGCTTTATCGGGGCGCTGGTGGGCGCGGTCTATTCGCTGATCACGACGGCGGTGCTGACGGCGATCTGGGCACAGCTTGCGGCGACGCCCGGCGAGTGACGCTCAGCCCGCGTCTTTCCAGCCCCAGAACATCTTGCACGGCAGCACGTTGAGCGGTTCGAAATCGCTGTCGATCCGGCGGAACCGGCGGGCCATGAAATCGCGCGCCTTGGCCGAAAACTGATAGACGAGAAACGCGCCGCCGGGTCGCAACACGCGGTGGGTGGCGTCGACGATGGCCGGGCCCACCCCATCCGGAAGGGTCGAAAACGGCAGACCCGAAAGAACGTAATCCGCCCCGTCATGGCCATGCGCGGCGATGATCGCCTCCACATCCGCGGCGGAGCCGAGCACGGCGGTGAACCGGCTATCGGCGATCGTGCGGTTGAGGTAATCGATGTAGAGCGGGTTGGTGTCGATCACGATGAGCGCGGCATCCCGCTTCATCCGGTCGAGCACCGGTTGGCAGAACGTGCCGACGCCGGGGCCATATTCGACAAACAGATCGCACCGGCTCCAATCCGTGCGCGACAGCATGCGGTCGATGGTAAAGCGCGAGGACGGAATGATCGAACCGACCATTACCGGGTGCTGCACGAACCCTTTGAAGAACACGCCCCAGGGTCCAAGCGCCCGGGAAAGGCGGCGCTTTGCCCGGCGCGTGATGGTCTCGCGCGTCAATTCGGTACCCGCCATGAAATAATCGTCTCCGCCTCTTAACCGATCGTGGCGCGGGCGTGGCAAATCGCGGCCCGCTTTGCAAGCGCCGGGGCATACATCGGTGCAAACATCGGTAAGTTAAAGGATTTCGTGCACCGTATCCTGCGGCCGGCACAGACGGGCACCCTTTTCCGTCTCGACCAGCGGCCGCTCGATCAGCATCGGCTCGGCCGCCATCGCGTTGAGCACCGTATCATCGTCGGCATCGGGCAGGCCGCGTTCGGCCGCATCCGTGCCTCGCATGCGCAGGCCCTGCTGCGGCGTGATGCCCGCCTTTTCGTAGAGGCCGCGCAGGCGCGCCGCGCTCGGCGGGTTTTTCAGATATTCGACCACCTCGACCTCGACGCCTGGCGTGTCCTCCAGGATGGCGAGCGTCTTGCGCGAGGTGCCGCATTTCGGATTGTGCCAGATGGTGGCCTTCATTCGTCGTTCTCCTCACTTGCGATAGTCGGGTTGCCGGGCGCCATGGCGGGCACGTCGCGCGCGGCCTGCGCCGGGTCGATGCCGGGGGCGGGCACGTCGCCCGCAGGTTCGCGGCGGCGGAGCGACCGGCTCGCCCGTTCGAATGCCCGCACGATCCGCGGATGCGCGCCGCACGGGCACAGATTGCGGATCGCATCGTCGATCGCGGCGCGGCCCGGCGCCGGATCGCGGGCCAGCAGGGCCGCCCCCGCCATAACGATGCCCGGCGTGCAGAAGCCGCATTGAATTGCCCCCTCGGCCACCATCGCCTGTTGCAGCGGGTGCGAACGGTCGGGGGACAGCGCCTCGATCGTGGTGACATATCGCCCCTCCACCTCGGCCAGCGACACGAGGCAGGACCGGATCGCCTGCCCGTCGATGATGACCATGCACGCGCCGCAATCGCCATTGCCACAGCCATGCTTCGTACCGGTGAGATTCGCCGCATCGCGCAGCGCCCAGACCAGCGGCGTATCCCCATCCATCAGGAATTGGACCGGGCGATCGTTGACGGTCAGGCGAGTCATCGTGCGCCCGCCCTACCGCAAAGCACCCGCGCACGAAAGCACCCGACCCGCGCCATCACGAACCGAGCAGGCCCCGCCGCTCGAAATCGGCGCGCAGCGTGGGCGCATCGGTGAAATGATGCACCTGCCACCCGAGCGCGGCGGCGGCCTCGACATTGTCGCGGCGGTCGTCGATGAACAGGGCGGTCGCAGGCGCGATCCCGAAACGGCGCGCGGCAAGGTCGAAGATTTCCGGCTCCGGCTTGGCCAGCTTTTCCGTGCCGGACACGACGATGTCGCGAAACCGGTCGAAAACCGGCTGCGTCGCGCGGAACTGTTTCCAGAAGCTGTCGGCGAAATTGGTGATCGCCCAGAGCGGAACGCCGGCGGCGTCCAGCTCCTCGACCAGCTCGAGCGAGCCTGGAACCGGGCCGGGGATGGATTCCGTAAACCGCGTCGCATAGGCGTCGATGAGCGCGCCCTCGTCCGGGAACGCGGCCTTGCGCTCGGCGACCATCTCGGCGAGGTCACGCCCTTCGTCGTGGCCGTGGTGCCATTCGGGCGTCACCACATGGGTCACGAACCATTCGAGCCGCGCCGGATCGTCGATCATCGGGCGATAAAGATAGCGTAGGTCCCAGCGGAACAGCACCATGCCGACATCGAACACGACATGGTCGACCGTGCGATCATCTATCACCAGATCACTCCCGTCGCGCACGCATACGCGAAAGCGCCGCCCGGTCGCCCCGGCGGCGCATCTTCACGCAAGGCCACCGGGCCGGCAAACGGCCCGATACGCATGGGTTCAGCCCTGGCGGGCCTTGAACCGGCGATTGGTCTTGTTGATGACATAGACCCGGCCGCGACGGCGGATCACGCGGTTGTCGCGGTGACGGTTCTTCAGCGATTTGAGGCTGTTGCGAATCTTCATTGTCTCGTTCCCAATTGCCGGTGAGAGATCGACCCCACCGGGCGCATTCCGACAGATGACCGGGTGGGCATCCGTCTGTGGCGGGGGTGCGATCCATATGGACGCGAACCCGCCGAAATCAAGGTGGGGCGGATAGGTGCAGCCCAGCCTTGAGTCAAGGCACGTTTGGCGCGCGGGTTACCCGCCCTGCCCGCTACCTTGCCCCTCACGCAGGCCAGTCAGCCGCTTTTCCCATTGCAGCGCGTGACCGATGATCGTTTCCAGATCGTCGTGCCGCGGCTGCCATGGCACGGTGTCCATGATCCGGCTGTTGTCCGACACGAGCGAGGGCACGTCGCCCGCGCGGCGCCCCTCCATCACGCGCGGCACCGGCTGTCCCACCACCCGGTCCACCGCGTCGAGCACTTCGAGCACGGAAAAACCGCGGCCATACCCCACATTCATGGTCAGGCTGCGCTCCGGCTGCGCGATCAACGCCTCCAGCGCGAGGACATGCGCATCGGCGAGGTCGGACACGTGGATGTAATCGCGCACCCCGGTGCCGTCGGGGGTCGGATAATCGGTGCCGAACACGCCGACCGGCCCGCGCTTGCCCAAGGCCGATTCGACCGCCACCTTGATGAGATGGGTCGCCCCGATGCTGGACTGCCCGCTGCGCGCATCGGGATCGGCGCCCGCCACGTTGAAATAGCGCAGCACGCAATGGTTGAGGTCGTAGGCGCGCGAACAATCGGCAAGGATCCGCTCGGTCATGAGCTTCGACATGCCATAGGGATTGACCGGCGACAGCGGCAGATCCTCCTGCAGCGGTTTCAGGTCCGGCTCGCCATACACCGTGGCGGTGGAGGAGAAGATCATGTGCGGCACGCCATGTTCGACCGCCGCCGCGATCAGGGCGCGCCCTTTCACCGTGTTGTTGTCGTAATATTTCAGCGGGTCCGACACCGATTCCGGCACGATGATCGAGCCTGCGAAATGCATGATCGCGCGCGTGCCCTGCTCGGCAAAGATGCGGGACAGCAATTCGGCATCGGCGATGTCGCCTTGATAAAACGCGACCTCGTCCGGGATCGCCCAGCGAAAGCCGGTCGACAGATCGTCGATCACCGCGACGTCCCACCCCTTGTCGAGCAGGGCCAGCACGGCATGGCTCCCGATATATCCGGCCCCGCCGGTCACCAGCACCGGAACTTTTGCACTGTCGTCGGATTTCACCATCGCGGGCTCCTCGGCATTTGGTCCATAGTCGATGGGTGACCTATTCGAACCCGGCCTGCAAGTTAAGCGCGAATACACGATGCATCCCCTAATCGGACGCCTCACATTATTTCGCCGGTTCGGGAGACGATCATGACATTTCGCGCATTCACGCCAGGAACCCTGCCCATGCTGGCGCTCGCACTCGTGGCGCCGGCGATGCTGGGGGCGTGCGCCACGACGCCGCCCGTCGATGTCACGCGGTTCAGCGCGCCCGAACGATTGAACCTGGCCGACCGCGGCACGGTGGAGATCGTGACCCCCGACATGCCGGGCGGCTCGCTCATGCTGGAGCCGTGGCGCGCCGCGGTCGCGGCAGAGCTCGCCGAGGCGGGCTATACCCCGACGAACCGCGCCGACAGCGCGCAAGTCGCCGAAATTTTCGTGCGCCGCGACACGATGCGCCCCGAACGCCGCCGCGGCCCGGTCAGCGTCGGGGTCGGCGGATCGACCGGCGGATACGGTTCGGGCGTCGGCGTGGGCGTCGGCATCGACCTCAGCGGACCGCCGCCCGAGCAGGTGTCGAACGAGCTTTCGGTCGTGATCCGCGACCGGGCCAGCGGCGAATCGGTGTGGGAAGGCCGCGCCGATCAATATGTCGAGGCCAAATCCGGGCTTGCCGACGCGGCCACCGCCGCGCAAAGGCTGGCCGCCGCCCTGTTCGCCGATTTTCCGGGCGAACCCAGCGAAACCTACACCGTAAAGGACTGATCCGACCCCATGACCGATACCACCCACGAAAACGCCGATATTGCCATCAATGCCGCCTTCGATGCCGGCAATATCGCGGTGACGCGCGTTTCGGGGGCGGAGGCATGGCTGACCATCCGCAAGGACGAGCAGAGCGAATTTTTCCAGTGGTTCCATTTCCGCGTCGCCGGGGCGGCGGGGCGCGAACTGACGCTGCGGATCACCGGACTTGCGCAGTCTGCCTATCCGGATGGCTGGGCCGATTACAAGGCGTGCGTGTCGGAGGATCGCGCCGAATGGCTGCGCGCGGATACCGAATGGGCGCCGGGCGAGGATGGGGGCACGCTCACCATCCGCTACACGCCGATGGGCGATCTCGCGTGGTTCGCCTATTTCGCGCCCTATTCGATGGACCGGCACAACGATCTCGTTGCGCAGGCCGCGCTGACCGAAGGGGTTACCCATCGCACATTGGGCGAAACGCTCGACGGGCAGGCGATCGATTGCCTCGAAATGGGTGAGGGCGATACGCAAGTCTGGCTTTATGCCCGGCAGCATCCCGGCGAATCGATGGCGGAATGGTGGATGGAAGGGGCGATCGCCCTGCTCACCGATCCGTCCGACCCGGTGGGCCGCGCCCTGCGGCAGAAGGCGACATTCCATATCGTGCCCAACTGCAACCCGGACGGCAGCCGCCGCGGCCATCTGCGCACCAATGGCATTGGCACGAATCTCAACCGCGAATGGCAGGATCCTTCGCCCGAGAAATCGCCCGAAATCTTCGCCATCCGCAACGCGATGGATGAAACCGGCGTCGATTTCGCGATGGACGTGCACGGGGACGAAGCAATCGCCGCCGTCTTCCTCGCAGGGTTCGAAGGCATCGCCGACGCGAGCGAAGAGCAGGCGAAGGGCTACACCCTCTATTCCGACCTGCTGCTGGCGCAGACGCCCGATTTCCAGACCGACAAGGGCTACCCCCTCACCGCGAAGGGCAAGGCGAACATGGCGATCTCCACCAATCAGCTGGCCGGTCGGTTCGGCGCGGTGTCGATGACGCTGGAAATGCCGTTCAAGGATCACGCCCCGATGGCCGATGCGACCAACGGGTGGAGCCCGGACCGCTGTATCGAGCTCGGCCGGTCGTGCATGGCGGCGCTGTATCAATGGCTGATGCGGCGGGGCTGATTTTAACGAAGCGTTAGGAATTGGGCGCTACGTTCGGAGGCATGAACGCTTTCGTCTCCCGCGCCGATCATATTGTCCGGTCCCGCCTGGCCGCCACGCCCGGCGCCCTCGCGCGCAGCTGCGTCATCGCGGGCTGTGCCATGGCGCTGGCGGCGGCGGGGCCGTTTCTTCCGTTCTGATCCTGCGCTGCGTCCAACGACGCTGGCTTTTTCATGGGCGGCTGCGCTAACGCTGCGCGCCATGACCGATCTTTCCTCACCGCTCGACCTCGCCCGCCGTCTGATCGCATGCGAAAGCGTGACGCCGGCGCACGGCGCGGTATTCGATACGATGGCCGCGATGCTCGAACCGCTGGGCTTTGCCGTGACGCGCACCGTCGACGGCGCGGCGCCCGACGGGCCGGTGGAAAACCTCCTCGCCGTGCGCGAAGGGCCGGTGGGCAGCCGCCATTTCGCCTTTGCCGGCCATCTCGACGTGGTGCCGCCGGGCGAAGGGTGGTATTCCGATGCCTTCGCACCCGACATTCGCGGCGACCTCCTCTATGGCCGCGGGGCGGTGGACATGAAGGGGTCGATCGCCTGCATGATCGCGGCCGTCGCCGCCATCCCCGCCGATGCGGGCACGATCAGCTTCCTCATCACCGGCGACGAGGAAGGCCCCGCCGTCCACGGCACGCGCGCCATCATGGAACACATGGCGACTGCGAAGGTCGCGCCCGACCTGTGCCTCGTCGGGGAGCCGACCTCGGTCAACCGGCTCGGCGACATGATGAAGATCGGGCGGCGCGGTTCGGTCAATATCTTCCTCTCCGTCGCGGGGACGCAGGGGCACGTCGCCTATCCGCATCTCGCCGACAATCCGATCCCGCGGCTCGTCGCGATGCTCGCCGAACTCGATGCGCTGACGCTCGACGAGGGGACCGACTGGTTTCAGCCGTCGAACCTCGAAATCACCGAGCTGGAGGTTGGCAACCCCGCCCATAACGTCATCCCGGCACAGGCGAAGGCGCGCATCTCCATCCGCTTCAACGACATGCACACCGGCGCCGAACTGGGCGCGCGGGTGAAGGCGATCGCCGAAAGCCATGGCGGCACTGCGGTCCCGGTGATTTCGGGGGAGCCGTTCCTGACCCCGCCGGGCGAATTTTCGGCGCTGCTGGCCGAGGCGATCCGGGCCGAAACGGGGATCGACCCCGAATTGTCGACGAGCGGCGGCACGTCGGACGCGCGCTTCCTGCGCGCGCTGTGCCCGGTCATCGAATTCGGTTTGTGCAACGCCACCATGCACAAGCGGGACGAGGCGGTCGCGATGGCCGATCTCGACGTGCTGACGCGCATTTATGCGCGCACGGTCCGGGCCGCACTTAACGCATAACCGCCGCCGCCCACTTGCGGGCCGCGTCGGCGCAGGCCACAAGGGCCGCTTGCTCCAAGGCGCGAGAGGGATCGAGCCCATGTTCCGTATCTGGTTTAACATACCCTTGTGGCAGCGGGTGATCGCGGCGCTGATCCTCGGCGTGGCGGTCGGCATGTGGTGGGGGCCGGGTGCGGAAAGCATCAAGTGGATCGGCGATTTCTTCATCAAGTCGATCAAGATGCTCGTCGTGCCGCTCATCTTCTTCAGCCTGGTATCGGGCGTGGCGGCCATTGGCGACCTTCGCAAGCTGGGCGCGGTCGGCGGGCGCGCGATGCTGATCTTCGTGGTGACGGGGCAGATCGCGGTGTGGCTGGGGCTGTTCCTCGGCACGGTGCTGGCGCCGGGCGCAGGGGTCGATACCTCCGCCATCGAAATGGGCGCGGTGCCCGAACCGGTGCCGACGACGGCGGTGGACATGATCCTGTCCATCGTGCCCGAAAGCCCGGTGCAGGTGATGGCCGACGTCTCCGTGCTGCCGCTGATCGTGTTTTCGCTGCTCATCGGGATCGGCATCCTGATGGCCGCAGACGAAGGCACGCCGGTACAGAAGGTGTTCGATAGCGGCGCCGTCATCATGCAGAAGGTCACGATGGTGGTGATGGAACTCACCCCGTTCGGCGTATTCGCGCTGATGGCGTGGGTGGCCGGCACGCTGGGACTCGACGCGCTGATCGCTTTGTCGAAGCTGGTCGCACTCAATTACCTGGGCTGTCTGCTGATCATTTTCGTCATGTATTCGGCGATGATCAAGTTCCTCGCCCGGCTTCCGGTGCGCGATTTCTTTCGCGGGATCATCGATGCCATGGCGGTCAGCTATTCGACCGCATCGTCCAATGCGACGCTGCCGGTGACGATGCGCTGTGCCGAGCGTAATCTGGGCGTGTCGAATTCGGTGGCGAGCTTCGTCGTGTCACTGGGCGCGACGATCAACATGAACGGCACGGCGATGTATCTGGGGCTCGCCACCCTGTTCGGGGCGCAGATCTTCGGCGTGGATCTGAGCTGGGCCGATTATTTCCTGATTTCGATCCTCGCCACGCTGGGCGCAGTGGGGGCGGCGGGCATCCCGGGCGCGGGGCTCATCATGATGGCGCTGGTGTTCGGGGCGGTCGGCGTACCGCTGGAAACCATCGCCTTCGTCGCTGGCGTGGACCGGATCATGGACATGATGCGAACCACCACCAATGTGTCGGGCGATGCGGCGGTGGCGACCACCGTGGCGGTGATGACGGGCGAGATCGACCGGCGTGAGATGATCTCCGCCGACGACGTATAGGGCGCCGCGCCCCTTACCGGGTGGCGGAGCAATAGGCCGCGGCGGCGCCCGTCACCGCGATGACCTTCGGGTCGCCGACGCGGCGGGCGCGCTCGACATAATCGGCGATGGTCAGGTTTTCGGTCCGTTCACCATCGCGCGCCTTCGCCCGCGACAGTTTCCGCAATTGCGCGACCGACAGGCGATCGGCCATTTCCGCCGCCATGCACCGCGCGACCGGCGTGCGCACCCCCGCATCGGTGAGGCCCGACTGCACCGCCTGCTGCTTTACGCAGGCCGTGAGCGCGACGAACGAAAGAAGCAGTATCAGGCGCAAGCGTATCATCCTTTCATCAGGAAACCCTCGCGGTAAGGCGTCTATGCCCCGTGCGCCAGCACCGAATCCACCCATTCGGGCACGATGACCCCCGCCGGGCCAAGCCGGGTTTCGTCGAACCAGCCCGACCCCTGGCTGCGTTCGAGATTCAGCTCCAGCGTGGCCGCCCCCATCGCCTTTGCCTCCTGGACGAAGCCCGCGGCGGGATAGACCGCGCCCGACGTGCCGATCGACACGAACAGATCCGCCTCGCGCAGCGCGGCATAGATCCGCTCCATCTCATACGGCATTTCCCCGAACCACACGACATCGGGCCGGAGCGCCGCCTCCCCGCAGGCCGGGCACGCGGGCCGGTCGATCAGCGTCCCGGTCCACCGGCTCCGCACATCGCACGCGGTGCACCACGCATTGAGATGTTCGCCATGCATGTGGAGCACGCGGTTCGCGCCCGCCCGTTCGTGCAGATCGTCCACGTTCTGCGTCACGATCAGCAATTCGCCGTCGAATTCGCGGTCGAGCCGGGCCAGCGCATGGTGGGCCGGGTTCGGCTCCTTCGTCTGGATCGCTTCGCGCCGCATGTCGTAGAAGCGGAGGACGAGATCGGGGTCGCGGGCGAACCCTTCGGGCGTGGCGACATCCTCGACCCGGTGCTGCTCCCACAATCCGCCGGCGCTGCGGAACGTGTCGATGCCGCTTTCGGCGGACACGCCCGCGCCGGTGAGGATGACGATGTTCCGCAATGCGTTGATGTTGTCGTTCATGTCCCCCATGAAGCACGACAACACGCATCAAGGCAAAAGGCAAAACACATGGCACGGATCGGCATCGTCGGAATCAACGGCCGCATGGGGCAGGCACTGGCCAGCGCGATCGCCGCATCCGGCCACGAATGCACCGGCGGGGTCGATCGCGATACCGGCGACATCGCCGCCCTTTCCCGCGACAGCGACGCGCTCGTCGATTTTTCCTCGCCCGATGCGCTTGCCGCGACGCTCGATGCGGCAGTGGCGGGCGGGGCCGCCGTGCTGATCGGGACGACCGGCCTTGGCCATGCGCACCACGCCGCCATCGACGCTGCGGCGCGCGATATTGCGGTGCTGCAAACCGGCAATACCTCGCTCGGCGTGACGATGCTCGCCCATCTGGTGGAGGAGGCGGCCGCCCGGCTCGGCCCGGATTTCGATGTCGAGATCGTGGAAATGCACCATCGGAACAAGGTCGATGCGCCATCGGGCACCGCACTTTTGCTGGGCGAGGCGGCGGCGCGCGGGCGCGGCATCGACCTCGCGACGCAGAGCGAGCGCGGGCGCGACGGCCATACCGGCCGCCGGGCCGAGGGCGCCATCGGCTTTGCAGCCCTGCGCGGGGGAACGGTCGCGGGCGAGCATAGCGTGATCTTCGCCGGCGAGGAGGAGCGCATCACATTGTCGCATGGCGCGGAAAATCGCATGATCTTCGCGCGCGGTGCGGTGCGCGGGGCCGAATGGCTGATCGGGCGGGCCGCGGGACGCTATACCATGCCGGAGGTGCTGGACCTTTGATCCGATGACCAGGGACCAGATCTTCGAATTCTTCCGCCGCCTCGCCGAAGACAATCCCGATCCCGAAACCGAGCTGGAATATGGCAATGCCTTTCAACTCGTCGTCGCGGTCGCCCTGTCGGCGCAGGCCACCGATGTCGGGGTGAACAAGGCGACGCGCGCGCTTTTCGCAAAGGTGGAAACGCCGCAGCAGATGCTCGACCTCGGCGAGGACGGGCTGAAAGAGCATATCAAGACCATCGGCCTCTATAATTCCAAGGCGAAGAACGTCATCGCGCTCTCCCGTCTCCTGGTGGAGGACTATGGCGGCACGGTTCCCGATACGCGGGAGGATCTCGTCCGCCTGCCCGGCGTCGGGCGCAAGACCGCGAATGTGGTGCTCAATTGCTGGTTCGGGCAGGAAACCTTCGCCGTCGATACCCATATCTTCCGCGTCGGCAACCGCACCGGCCTTGCCAAGGGAAAAACCCCCGAAGCGGTCGAGGCAAAGCTTGAAAAGCGGGTGCCCGGCCCGTTCCGCATGGGTGCGCATCACTGGCTCATCCTGCATGGCCGCTATGTCTGCAAGGCGCGCACGCCCGAATGTTGGCGCTGCACCGTGGCGGATCTGTGCAGCTTTCGCGGCAAGGTGATGGAAAAACCGGCGAAGCGGTAGGCGCGCTGCGGAACGGGGCGCCCGTCCCGCCCGTTTCCACGGTCTATCCAGCAAAGGAACGACCATGGCGCAAACAGACACGGCACATCATCTCGACCATATCGCAAAGGCGATGAAGGACATCGATTTCGTCATGCTCAACACCCATACGAAGGGTGGCCGGATCGGCGCCCGTCCGATGAGCAACAACCGCCAGGTCGATTACGACGGCGACAGCTATTATTTCACCTGGGAAAAATCCCGCATGGTGGAGGATATCGAGGCCGATCCGAACGTCGGCCTGTCGCTCCAGGGCAAGGGATCGCCCGATGGCGCGCCCGGCATCTTCATCGCGATCGAGGGCGAGGCGAAGATCGTGCGCGACAAGGCCGCGTTTGCCGAACACTGGGTCGACGAACTCGATCGCTGGTTCGAGGACGGGATCGACACCGACGGCGTGGTCATGCTGCACGTGGCGGCCAGCCGCGCGGCCTATTGGGATGGCGAGGACGAAGGCGACTTCGAGATCGCATGAACGCGGGCGGCGGGGCGGGCGCGCAACGCCCCGCCCCGCCGGCCGCGATTACCCCACCACCTCGGCCGCGGCGAGCACAGCGAGGGTCAGCACTTCGGGCGCGATGCTGGTCATCGGCGCGATCTGCACCGGCTTTTCCATGCCGATCAGCATCGGGCCGATGGTCGACGCACCCGCCAGTTCGCGCAGCAGTTTCGCCGACAGGTTCGCCGATTGCAGCCCCGGCATGATGAGCACGTTGGTAGCGAGGACAGCCGGCTGAACGGATAAAGCTTCATGACGTCGGGGTTGAGCGCGGCATCGGGCGCCATTTCGCCTTCGTATTCGAAGCCGGGATCCTCCTCGTCGAGGATGTGCACCGCGTCGCGGATGTTCTCCAGCCATTTGCCCGACGGATTCCCGAAGGTGGAATAGGACAGGAACGCCACGCGCGGTTCATGGCCGAGCCGCCGGGCGACCTTGGCCGTTTCCTTCGCGATATGGGCGAGCATCTTCGCATCGGGACGTTCGTTGATCGTCGTATCGGCGAGGAACACGGTGTAATTCTTGCCCAGCATCAGGTGGACGCCGAATTGCACCTCGCCCGGCTTCGCATCGAGGACCAGCGCCACTTCGCGCGCGGTCTGTGCAAACGGGCGGGTGAGGCCCGTGATCATCGCATCGCCCTTGTCCAGCGCGAGCAGCAGCGAGGCGAACACGTTGCGGTCCTGGTTCACCATGCGGCGCACGTCGCGTTCGGTATAGCCGCGCCGCTGGAGCCGTTCGTACAGGAAATCGACCATGGCGGGCACATGCTCGCTATCGGCGGAATTCTGGATCTCGAAGCTTTCGGGATCGTCGACGCCCAGCTCGCGCAGCTTGTCGCACACCGCGCCGGTACGCCCTACCAGCACGGGTTCGCCATAGCCGAAATCGCGGAACTGAATCGCGGCGCGGATGACGACATCCTCCTCCGCCTCGGCAAAGACGACGCGTTTCGGGTTCTTCTGCAGGTTCTCGTACACCTTGGTCAGGACCGAGGTGGTGGGGTTGAGCCGCGCCTTGAGCGACATCTTGTAGGCGTCGAAATCCTCGATGCTGCCCTGCGCGACGCCCGAATCCATCGCCGCCTTCGCGACGGCGGCGGACACCCGCTCCATCAAGCGCGGATCGAACGGGGCGGGGATGATGTAATCCTCGCCGAACTGATGATCGACGCCATAGGCCGCGGCGACTTCTTCCGGCACGCGTTCGCGGGCGAGTTCCGCGATGGCCTCGGCGGCGGCGATCTTCATCTCCTCGTTGATGGCGGTTGCCCGCACGTCGAGCGCGCCGCGGAAGATGAAGGGGAAGCCGAGCACGTTGTTCACCTGGTTCGGATAATCCGAACGGCCGGTGGCGATGATGGCATTGGGCTTGACCGCACGCGCCAGTTCGGGGCGGATTTCGGGCTCCGGATTGGCCATGGCAAAGATGATCGGCCGGTCGTTCATCTTTGCCACCCATTCGGGCTTCAGTGCGCCCGCCGCCGACAGGCCGAGGAAGATGTCGGCCCCGACCAGCGCCTCTTCGAGGCTGCGCTTGTCGGTTTCGACGGCGTGGGCCGATTTCCATTGGTCCACATCGTCGCGGCCGGGATAGATCGGGCCGGAGCGGTCGCACATGATGACGTTTTCATGCCGCACGCCCATCGCCTTGATGAGAGCGGTACACGCGATGGCCGACGCGCCTGCGCCGTTCACGACCATCTTCACGTCCTCCATCCTGCGCCCGGTGAGGTGCAGCGCATTGATGAGTCCGGCGGGCGCGATGATCGCGGTGCCGTGCTGATCGTCGTGCATGACGGGAATGTTCATGCGTTCGCGAAGCGCCTGCTCGATGATGAAGCATTCGGGCGCCTTGATATCCTCAAGATTGATGCCGCCAAAGCTCGGCTCCATCAGCGCGACGGCGTTGATGAACGCCTCGGGATCCTCGGTCGCGAGCTCGATGTCGATGGAATCGACGTCGGCGAAACGCTTGAAGAGCACGGCCTTGCCCTCCATCACAGGCTTCGACGCCAGCGCGCCGAGATTGCCCATGCCGAGAATGGCCGTGCCGTTGGAAATCACCGCGACGAGGTTGGAGCGCGCGGTATAGATCGCCGCGGTCGACGGATCGTCGGCGATGGCCTGCACGGGTGCGGCGACGCCGGGGGAGTAGGCGAGGCTGAGATCACGCTGCGTCGCCATGGGCTTCGACGCGACGATCTCGATCTTTCCGGGTCGGATCGTGGAATGGTAGAACAGCGCCTCACGCTCGGTAAAGCTGCTGTTCCGATTGTCGCCGTCATTCGCCAAAATGGCCTCCCGTTGGAATTCACCTACTAATACGCCCTATCGCGCAAATCGCGTTCGGGATAGGGCGCGCGCCCAAGTTTTCGATTGTGCCGGCTTTTTCGGCGGGGGATAGCCAAACGCCCGGCTTTGGCGAATCGCGCATGCTGCGCTACGCGATGCGGCATGGCAGGCGGCCCCACCCCGATGATGGCGCAATATCTCGCGTTGAAGAGCCAGGCCGGCGATTGCCTGCTGTTCTATCGCATGGGCGATTTCTTCGAACTGTTTTTCGACGATGCGCGCCGCGCCGCCGCCGTGCTCGACATCGCCTTGACGAGCCGGGGCGAACACGATGGCGCGCCGGTGCCGATGTGCGGTGTGCCGGTGCATGCGGCGGAAAGCTATCTTGCCCGGCTGATCCGTGCAGGGTGCCGGGTCGCCATCGCCGAACAGGTCGAAACCCCGGCCGAAGCGAAAGAGCGCACCAAGCGCGAGGGTGGCGGCTCCAAGGTGCTGGTCCGGCGGGACATCGTGCGCTTCGTGACCGCCGGCACGCTGACCGAGGATAATCTGCTCGAATCGCGCAGGGCCAACATGCTGGTCGCGCTGGCGCCGCTGCGCGACCGGGTGGGTATCGCGGCGGTGGACATTTCGACAGGGTCGATGATCCTCGAAAGTCACGAGGCGGGCGGCGTCGCGGCGGCGCTGTCGCGGATCGGGGCGAGCGAGATCGTCGTGCCGGAAGGGTGGGAATTCGCACCCGATGGCGCGCCCGCCGATGCCACCGCGCGCCCGGCGGCGGAGTTTGCCTCCGACAGGGGGGAGGCGCGGCTGACATCGCTGCACGGGGTGTCGACGCTCGACGGGTTCGGCGCGTTCGACCGGGCGGCGCTGGCGGCGGCAGGCGGGCTGATTGCCTATCTCGACCATGTCGGACGCGGGCAATTGCCGCTGCTGCTGCCCCCACAGGCGCGGGCGGCGGACGGCCATCTCGCCATGGACGAGGCGACGCGGGCCAGTCTCGAAATTCTGCAATCGGCATCGGGCACGCGTTCGGGCAGCCTGATCGATTGCGTCGACAGGTGCCTGACCGGGGCGGGCGCGCGCCTGCTCGCCGAGGATCTGTCCGCCCCGCTGGCCGAGGCGGATGCGATCCGCGAACGGCTGGCGGCGGTGGACCGGCTTTACGGCGATGCCCTGCTGCGCGAGGATCTGCGCGGGTTGATGCGCGGCCTGCCCGATATTGCGCGCGCGCTCGGCCGGGTGGTCGCCGGGCGGGGCAGCCCGCGCGACCTCGGGCAAATTCGCGACGGGCTCGGCCTCGCCTACGATCTTCACCTGCTGCTGGAGGAAATGGGCGAGCGTCCGGCGCTGTTCGAACGGCTTCGCCCTGCGCTCACCGGCCATGGCGCCCTGGTGGAAACGCTTCTGCGCGCGCTGATCGAAACGCCGCCGACCGAGCGGGCACAGGGCGGCTATATCGCGAAGGGTTACGATGCCGCGCTCGACGAATTGCGCGACATCGCAAAGAACGGGCGGCAGGCCATCGCCGCGCTCGAACAGGATTACCGCGATACGACCGGCATCGCCGCGCTCAGGATCAAGCACAATGGCGTGCTCGGCTATTTCATCGAGGTGCCTTCGCGCCATGCCGATGCACTGATGGCGGCGGACAGCGGCTTTACCCATCGGCAGACGATGCAGAGCGCGGTCCGCTTCAACGCGCTGGCCCTCCACGAACAGGCGAGCCGCATTGCCGAGGCCGGCGGACGCGCGCTCGCCGCCGAGGATGCGCATTTCGAGGAGCTGGTCGCGATGACCGCCGCCCTTGCCGGCGAGATCGCCGCCACGGCCCATGCGCTCGCCCGGATCGACGTGTGCGCAGGACAGGCGGAGCGCGCCGCGGAGGGCGGATGGGTGCGGCCCGACATCGCCGATGCCCCCTGCCTCGACATTCGCGGCGGGCGGCACCCGGTGGTGGAGGCCGCGCTGGCCAAGGGGCGGGACCGTTTCGTCGCCAATGATTGCGCGCTGTCGGACACGGACCGGCTCTGGCTCATCGGCGGGCCGAACATGGGCGGCAAATCGACATTCCTGCGGCAAAACGCGCTGATCGTCCTGCTCGCGCAGGCGGGCGGTTTCGTGCCGGCCGAGAGCGCGACGATCGGCCTCGTCGACCGGTTGTTCAGCCGGGTCGGCGCGTCGGACAATCTGGCGAAGGGGCGCTCCACCTTCATGGTCGAAATGGTGGAAACCGCCGCCATCCTGTCGCAGGCGACCGACCGCAGCTTCGTCATCCTCGACGAGGTCGGGCGCGGGACCTCCACCTATGACGGGCTGGCGCTGGCGTGGGCGGTGGCGGAAAGCATGCATGGCATGGTGGGGTGCCGGTGCCTGTTCGCGACGCATTACCATGAACTTTCGCGCCTTGCCGAAACATGCGAGGCATTGTCGCTCCACCATGTCCGCGCGCGGGAGTGGAAGGGCGATCTCGTCCTCCTGCACGAGCTGGCGGAGGGGCCGGCGGATCGCAGCTACGGGCTTGCGGTTGCGCGGCTGGCGGGTGTGCCCGCGCCCGTCATCGCGCGGGCGAAAAAAGTGCTGGAAAAGCTGGAGAAAGGACGCGCGGAAACGGGCGGGCTCGCGGCGGGGCTGGGCGAATTGCCGCTGTTCGCTGCCGCCGCCGAAGCGGAGGAGCAGCAGTGCGACACGCTGCGCGACACGCTCGCCGCGCTCGACGTCGATGCGCTGTCGCCGCGCGATGCGCTCGACATGCTCTACCGGTTGAAGCGCGAGGCCGCCGATTGACCCTTGCGGCGGGGGCCGTCATGCTCTCGCCCATGACAGAGGACGAGATCAAGTCGCAGGACGCCTCCAGCCGGACCCATCTCGCCGAGGACCGCACGATCATGGCGGTGGAACGCACCTTTAACGGCTGGATGCGCACCGCCTTTGCCGCGATAGGAATCGGCATCGCGTTTCGCGCCCTGTTCGGGGAGCTGGACCCGCCATGGCTTGCCCGCGTGATCGCGACGATGTTCATGGTGCTGGCCGCGATGTTCGCCATCGGGGCGGAACGGCGGGCGTGCAGGGCGCTGACCCGGATGAACCCGCACGAGGTGGATTCGCCCGATATGCCGCGCCTGAAATGGATTGCCTATGCGGTGGCCGCCGGCGCGATCATCCTCGCCATCGCGATATGGCTGGCGCGGGACATCGGGGTCGGCGGCTGAGCCGGATCAGCTGTCGGAATTGCCCGGCTCGTCCTTCATGATGTTGGACTTGCCGTATTTCTTCTCGTTATCGTCGTGGTTCGGCTCGCCGCGATAGGCGCTCATGTCGATGCCGCCGGTGTCCATCTGCTTCATCTTGTCGACGAGATCGCCTTGCGTGCTTTCGTCGAGCGGGCCTTTTTCGGGCTTCTCGCTATCCTCGTCGAGCGAGTAGCTCGATACGCGGCGGCCCTGCGCCTGGCGCGAAACGGTCTGCGCCTGCGTATCCTTGTCGCGCTGTTCGGTGTTGAGATTTTCGTGGGCGTTGTCGTTGGTGGGGTCTGCCATGGTTCAATTCCTGTTTGCGTTTGCCTACAGGAACGGGCGGCAAGCCTCCCCGGTTCCGACGCGATCAGCCGCGATTGGCCCCCGGCACCCACAAAACGTCCGACCGCCCCTCGTCATTGAGCGCGCGTGCGGCCACGAACAGGTAATCCGACAGCCGATTGACATAGGACAGCGCCGCGGGATTGACGGCATCCTCGCGGCTCAGCGCCACGCATGCCCGCTCCGCCGAACGCACCGATGCCCGCGCCACATGCACCCGCGCCGCGGCTTCGCTCCCGCCCGGCAGGATGAAGCTCTTTAACGGCTCCAGTTTTTCATTGAGCGCATCGATCCGCGCCTCCAGCCAGGAGGATTGCGCGTCCGTCATGCGAAGCTGCATCTCACCCGGCGTGAAATCGTCGCCCGGCGTGGCGAGATCGGCGCCAAGATCGAAAAGGTCGTTCTGTATCCGGCGCAGATCGCCCGCAATATCGCCATCCGGCAGGGCGCAGACCGCGACCCCGATGGCGCAGTTGGCCTCATCCACGGTGCCGATCGCGGCCATGCGCGCCGCGTTCTTCGCGACGCGCGACCCATCGACCAGCCCCGTCGTGCCGTCGTCGCCGGTGCGCGTGTAGATCCTGTTGAGCCGGACCAAGTGCGATCAGCTATTGATGACGAGCAGCAGCGCCACGACGATGATCGCGGCGCCCTGATACTTGATGCGCGCGAACATGGCCTTGTTCTGGCGGATCTGCATCATCTCGATCCGTTCATCGCCGCCTTCGAGATCGAGTTTCGTCGTTTGCAGGAACGCGACGATCCCCTTCACGAGCGAGACGACGACCATGATGGCCAGGATGGCGATGACGATGGCGAGAATGGTGTTCATGCCATTCAAGATAGGGGCACCGACGGCGTATTTCCAGCCCCCGTTCCCTCGCCTCTTCCATCGCCCCAGAACAACCCGTCGCCAAGGCGCCCTGCCCGCAAATCCGCCGCCAGTGCGCACCCGTCCACCCCGGCATCCCGCATGTCGGCGAGCGAGGGCGAACCGCGCCGCTTCGCCAGCTTGCGCCCGTCCCCTTGCACGATCAGCGCATGGTGATGCCACACCGGCACCGGCAGGCCCAGCAAGCCTTGCAGCAGGCGGTGCACATGGGTCGCGGCGAACAGGTCCATGCCGCGCGTGACGCAGGTGACGCCGTCCGCCGCATCGTCGCACGTCACGGCGAGGTGATAGCTGCCCGGCGCATCCTTGCGCGCGAGCACGATGTCGCCGAAGATTTCCGGCGTCGCGCGTATTTCGCCGCGCCGCTCGTCATGCCAGGTGAGCGGCCCTGCGCGGTCCAGCGCCGCCGCCATGTCGATCCGCCACGCCGCCGCGCCATCGCCGGCCTCGTGGTCGCGGCCCCTGCACGTGCCGGGATAGAGCGGGCCGTCGGGACCGTGCGCCGTCGCCGCCGCCGCGATCTGCGCGCGGGTGCAGCGGCACGCATAGACGAGCCCCATCGCGCGCAGGCGGGCGAGCGCGTCGGCATGCGCGCCGATCCGCGCCGATTGCCGGATGACCGCCCCGTCCCACCCGAGCCCGAGCCAGCGCAGATCGGCGAGCGCCCCTTCGGCGAATTCCTCCCGGCTGCGCGCGCCGTCGATATCCTCGATCCGGAGCAGGAACCGCCCCCCATCCGCCCGCGCCCGGTCATGCGCGACGATGGCCGCATGGGCATGGCCGAGATGCAGGGGGCCATTCGGGCTTGGCGCGAAGCGGGTGACGATCATCGCTGTGCAGCATAGCGCCGGTGCGCCCTTGCGAAAGGGGCGATCATGCGTCCGTTACGCATATGGTCTTGACGGGATCGCCGCTTGCGGGCAGCAATGGCACTTACGATGCGTCATCAACCTGTCACGCCTCACTGCGATAGCGTCCCGGCACTCATTGGAGGAGGCCGGATAACGGCATGTTCAGCAACGCGCTGATCGAACAACGCGTCACGCTCGCCAGCGCAAGGGAGGATCCGACCCGCGCGCTCGGCCAATGTCCTGCCCTTGTCCTCAACGCCGATTATTCGCCGCTGTCCTATTACCCGCTGTCGCTTTGGCCGTGGCAGACCGCGATCAAGGCCGTGTTCCTCGACCGCGTCGATATCGTCGCAAGCTATGAACGGCAGGTGCATTCGCCCTCGCTCGACATGCAGATCCCGTCGGTCATTGCGCTTCGCGAATATGTGAAACCGTCGGAATTTCCTGCCTTCACCCGCTTCAACGTGTTCCTGCGCGACCGGTTCGAGTGTCAGTTCTGCGGCAGCCCGAAACAGCTGACCTTCGACCATGTCGTGCCCCGGCGGCTGGGCGGAAAGACGAGCTGGGAAAACATCGTCGCCGCCTGCGCGCCCTGCAACATGAGGAAGGGCGGACGCACGCCGAAACAGGCCGGCATGCAACTGAAACTCGCACCGATCCGCCCGACCAACTGGCAATTGCAGCAGCGCGGCCGGGAATTTCCGCCGCATTACCTGCACGAAACCTGGCGCGACTGGCTCTATTGGGACATCGAGCTGGAAGCCTAGATCCAGCCGGACAATTCCCGCCGGATCAGCGTTTCGAGCATCGCCATCCCCGGCTCCCCGTCGTTGAGGCAGGACAGCGCATCGAATTGCGTGCCGCCATTGCCGACAAAGCTTTCCCGCCCCCGGATCGCCAGTTCTTCGAGCGTTTCGAGGCAATCGGCGGAAAACCCCGGCGCCGCGATGGCAAGCCGCTTCGTCCCCCGCTTCGCCTCCTGCTCCAGCACCGTGTCGGTCGCCGGCTCAAGCCATTTGGCCCGGCCGAAGCGCGATTGAAACGTGGTGTCGATGCGCAGGTCCGGAAACGCGGGCGCCAGCGCCGCGGCCAGCAATCGCGCGGTTTTCCGGCAATGGCAGTGATAGGGATCGCCCAGATGCAGCGTGCGTTCGGGCATCCCGTGAAAGCTGAGCAGCAACACCTCCGGCATTTCGGCGAGCGCCGCGATCTGCCGCGCAAGATCCTCCGCCAGCGCCGCGATATAGGCCGCATCGTCGTGATAGGGCGGCAGGGTGCGGATCGCCGGCTGCCAGCGCATGTCGGCCAGCACGCGGCCAAGTTCGTCCACCGCCGTCGCCGTCGTCGCGCCGGAATATTGCGGATAAAGCGGCGCGAAAAGAATGCGGTCGTGGTCGGCATCCTTCAAGGCCTGCACCCGCGCGGGGATCGACGGATTGCCATAGCGCATTGCCCAGTCGACCGTGACCCCCTCGCCCAGCCGGTCCTGCAACCGCTCGGCCTGACGCTTCGTGATCGCGGCGAGCGGCGACCCGTCCTCCCCCCACACCTGCGCATAGGCGTGGGCGGATTTCGCGGGCCGCGTGTTGAGGATGATCCCGCGCAGGATCGGCTGCCACGCGATGGCGGGAATTTCGACGACGCGGCGATCGGACAGGAATTGCTTGAGGTAACGCTTCACCGCGCCCTTCTCCGCCGCATCGGGCGTGCCGAGATTGGTCAGCAGCACCGCAATGCGTGCCGTCGGCGCCGCCGGGTGATCGGCGGGGCGCGGCATGGGGGTTGCGGGCGTGGCGTCGTGGGTATCGGTCATGTGATGCTTTCATTCGAAAGGGCGGGATCGGCGCCAGAATCTTCGGGTGGGTCAACCGGCGGGGGGCCATCGCCCGGCTCTGCCGCGCCGGCATCGGTGGGGGCTGCCATCGGCGGCGGCGGCACCAGCGGTTCGGCAACCATCGGCAGGCGGCGGAACCGTTCACCCGTCGCGGCGTGCAGCGCATTGGCGATGGCGGGCGCAATGACCACGGTGCCCAGTTCGCCGGGATCGAAAGGCGGGAAATCGTTGCGGGCAAAGCCCACGGTAATCTCCGGCGCGCGCGACAATGGCGGCAGGTTCAGTGCGCCCATCGTCTCCTCCCGCGGCAATCCGCGCGCGTAGCTGGCGCGGGAGCTGAGCGCGAGGCCCATGCCATACAGCAATCCGCCCTCGATCTGTTGCAGCGCGAGTTCGAGATCGACGACGCGCCCGATGTCGCAGAAGGCCGCGATGCTGGCGACCTCGACGCCCATCGGGCCACGCCGGGCGCGAACGATGGCGGCAATCCGCCCGCCGCCATCGGCCCGGCCCGCAGGGTCGCGCATGTGCCAGCAGGCAATCCCCTGCCCCGATCCGGCGACGCCGCCGTCCCATTCGCCGATCTGCGCCGCGCCTTGAAGGCATTCGGCCAGCCGCACGTCCCCGCCCAGCATCGCCACGCGGTAGGACAACGGCTCCGCCCCCGCGGCGCCCGCCATCTCGTCCATGAAACTCTCGGTGATGAAACAGCATGCCGCATCGCCATTGCCGCGGATCCGCCCGACCGGAAGGCCGACCGCGGCGGGCACCGCCTCCACCCGCATGGCGGGAATGCGATAGGGCGGGGCCGCACCGAACAGCGCCGGCGGATCGACCGCGTCGTCGTTCGCCGCCATCGCCGCACCGGGTGCCATGCGCGCGAACAGCCGGTCGTGCATCTGCCGCGCCGGTGCCGGGGTGGCGATGCGCGACTGCCACGCCGCGATCAGCCCGTTGCGCCCCGGCACGGCGCGGACCTGCGCCGCGACCGGCGCGCGCGGCATTTCGGTCAGCATCTCCTGCCATCGCGAATAGCTCAGCTGTACCGGTCGCCCGGCCGCCCGCGCGATCAGCGCCGCCTCCCGCGCGATGCGAATGTCGAGCCGCGCATCGAAGCTCCCGCCCGCACCCACCGGATAGACGACGACATCGCGCGCCCCCATGCCGAGCGCGCCCGCCGCCGCGCGCCGCGCCTGCTCCGGCGCCTGCGACGCGATCCAAAGCTCCAGCCTGCCATCGGCGAGCCGCGCCGTCGCGCTCGCGGTTTCGAGGGTGCCGTGCCATGCCGGCGCAATGTCGTAGCGCGCCGCGATCGCGTCGGGCCGGTCGAGCAAAGGCACCGGATCGCCGGTTTCATGGACCGCGACCGCCTCACCCCTGGTCAGCGCGGTCTGCAACGCTGCCTCGATGCGAATATCCTCGGACAACTCCGCAGTCGGGGCAAAGCGGGGGGCGAGCGCCTTCACTGCCTTTTCCGCCGCCCACGTGCTGCGCGCCAGAGCGGCGATCCATTCGTCGTGGACCACCCGCCCTTCATATCCGGTGATGCGCCGCGCCGCCTCATGATCGAAACCCGTCAACCGCGCACCCGGCAATGGCCCGTGCGCGATGGCAGCAAACAGCATGCCGGGCAGGCGTATGTCCGCGGCAAAGGGAAAGCTGCCATCGACCTTGGACGGCGCGTCGAGCCGGGGGTAGCTTTCCTGCGGTCCGGTAAAGACCGGCGCGGCCGTCTCGCTCGCCGGGGTGGGGTTGAGTAGCGGGGGATCGGGCGCCTCGAACCCGGCGGCGTCATCGACCAGATCGGCGAAACGCACGCGCTTGTCGCCGTGGATGATGAAGCCGCCCTCGGCCCGGCATTCCTCGAACGCGACGTCCCACCGCTCCGCCGCGGCCATCGACAGCACCGCACGCAGCCCCGCCGCCGCCTCGCGCAGCGGCGTTTCATACGCGGCAAGCGCCGTACCGTCCGCCGTCGCCATCAGCGTCTCACGCTGTGCATGGAGTTTCGCCAGCGTATCGCCGGGCGTGTCCGCGATCCTTGCGAACCATCCCGCCCAGAGCTGCGCCCAATGCGCGGCGAGCACCGGATCGGCATAGGTCGCGCTGATCGCGGCGGGCTCCACCGCGATCTGCCGCCAATCCGCGCCCAGCTCCTGTGCCGCGATCCGGGGCAGCAGCGTCGTCGCCCCCTGCCCCATTTCGAGCACGGGCACCGCGATCGACACCACGCCATCGCGCGACAGCTTGATCCAGCTGCCGAAGGCGCGCTGCCCCTCGGCAGGCGGGATCGGCACCGGGTAGTCGCGCGGGATGAACGTCCACGCCGCGATCAGCCCGCCGCCCGCCGCCGCCCCGATGAGCAGGCCGCGCCGCGTCACGCGCACACGGCGCCCGCCGGAGCGCGATGCGGGATCAGGCTTTGGCGGTGTCGGCATCGGCGTCCACGCTGTCGGCAAAGGCCATGACCTGCCCGGCGAGGTCGGCGAACAGGTCCGAAATCTCGCCCGACCCTGCGGCGGGCGGCGTGCCCGCGTCGCTTTCCTCGCGCAGCGTCATGGTGAGCGGTATGCGCCCGAGGAAGCGGCGGCCGAGTTCGCGCGCCGCCGCCTCCGCCCCGCCGGCGCCGAACGGGTCGCTCACCTCCCCGCAATGGGGGCAGGCGAAACCGGCCATGTTCTCGACAATACCGATGGTGGGCACCGCCGCCTTGTCGAAGAACGCGATGGCGCGGCGTGCGTCCATCAAGGCGAGATCCTGCGGCGTGGACACGATCACCGCGCCAATGGGCTTGAACTTCTGGATCATGGTGAGCTGCACGTCGCCGGTGCCGGGGGGCAAGTCGATGACGAGATCGGTGACGTCGCCCCAATCCGCCTCGATCAGCTGCGCCAGCGCATTGCCCGCCATCGGCCCGCGCCATGCGATCGCCTGATCCGGCGTGGCGAGATGACCCATCGACAGCATCGGAATGTCGAGCACGCCGGTCACGGGGATGAGCTGCTTGTCCTTCGCCTGCGGCTTCTTGTCCTCGCTATGCATCAGGCGCGGCTGCGAAGGGCCGTAGATGTCCGCATCGACGAGGCCGACGCGGCGCCCGGCCCGCTTCATCGCCACGGCGAGATTGGCCGACACCGTGGATTTGCCGACGCCGCCCTTGCCCGAACCCACCGCGATGAGGCGCGGTTTCGGCTTTTCAGGGCCGCGCTCCGCCGTCATCGCAATGCGCAGCGGCGGCAGATCCATGCCCGCCAGCGCGGCGCGCATGCGATCTTCGAGCGAGGCGCGCGCGCCATCGTCCAGTCCGCCCACCTCGACGACCAGCGTCACGGCATTTTCGGTCAGGCGCACGCCTTCGACACGGTCGCCGGCCACCGGCGCGAGTGCGGCACGGATGGCGGCCTCGCGCCCCTGGTCAGCGCCTTGTTGGGCGTCATTCATGGTGTTTCCTTTACGATCATTCGCACCGGTTCGCATTTAACAGCGCAAAAAGCCACCGACAGCCCCTGTTTTTGCGCCTCTCAATAGCTATAAGGACATCATGGATAAAACGGGCGGGTCCCTGAAGGACAGGATTTTGGCAATGGCCGGGCGCAACCCCTGGGGGGGATCGTCGGGCGACGACGATTCGGATCGCGGCCCGGGCGGCGATCCGGACACCATGCCGACGGGCGATGGCAGCAAGCCGAAAAACCCCTGGCTGCCGGGCGGCGACCCCACGGGGCCAGGCGGCCCGGACGGTCGTGCGCCAGGTCGCAAGGCGTCGAATATCGAGGATATCTTCCGCGCCCGCCAACGGCGCGGCGGCGGCGGTGGCGGCGGTTCGCCGCAGTTTCCCCGCGCGCCGGGCGGCAGGAGCTGGACCCCCTACATCATCGTGGCGGTGGTACTCCTGTGGCTGTTCCTGAGTTCGGTTCACCAGATCAACGCCAAGGAACAGGGCATCGTCACCACGGCGGGCAAATATACCCGCACGCTGAACCCCGGCCTGCACCTTACCCTGCCATGGCCGATTCAAAGCGTGTCGGACATGGACGTCACCTCGATCCGGCGGGACAATATCCCCGACGGGACGGAGGAGAAGCTGATGCTGACCGGCGATCAGAATCTGGTCGACCTGTCCTATCTCGTGCGCTGGAACATCAAGGATCTGAAGCTCTACAGCTTCCAGCTCGCCGAACCCGATGAAACCGTGCGCGAGGTGGCCGAGGCCGCGATGCGCGCCAGCGTCGCCGAGGTGAAGCTCGACGATGCGCTGTCGGGTGCGGGCCGCGCACAGATCGAACAGGCCGTGCGCGCCCGAATGCAGCAATTGCTCGACGCCTATCGTTCGGGCGTCGCGGTGCAGGGTGTCGAGATCAAGAAGGCCGATCCGCCGACCCGCGTGATCGACGCGTTCAAGGAAGTGCTCGCCGCGCAGCAGGACGCGCAGTCCGACATCAACCGCGCCCGCGCCTGGGCCGAGCAGGTCACCGCCCGCGCCGAAGGCGAGGCCGAGGCCTTCAACCAGGTGTATAGCGAATACCGCCTCGCGCCCGAGGTCACGCGCCGCCGGATGTATTACGAAACCATGGAACGCGTGTTGAGCCAGACCCCGAAGACCATCGTGGAGGCCGACGGCGTCGTGCCCTACCTCCCCCTCCCCGAAGTGAGCCGCAGGCGCAGCGGCGGCGATGCCGCGCCGAACGCCGCCACGCCGGGTGCCTCCGCCCCGTCGCGGGGACCGGCCGCCAATGGCAACAATGCCGCGGGAGGCCAGTGATGGAACACATCTGGAACCGGTACAAGGCGCTCATCATCGCGGTGATCGTGCTCGCGCTGATTGCCGCCGCGTCGATCGTGGTGGTGCCCGAGACGCAGCAGGCCGTGATCATCCGCAATGGTAAGCCCGAACGGGTCGCGAACCGTTTCCGCCCCAATCTCGACTATGGTCAGACGGGCGCGGGCATCGTGTTCCGCATTCCGCTCATCGAACGGGTGGTGATGGTCGACAAGCGCGTGCTCGACGTCGACATGCAGCGCCAGGAAGTCCTGAGCCGGGATCAGCGCAGGCTCGAGGTCGATGCCTATGCCCGGTTCCGCATCATCGATCCCACGCTCATGGTGGAAACCGCCGGCAGCACCGAGCGCGTCGCCGAACAATTGCAGCCGATCCTGAACTCGGTCCTGCGCCAAAGGCTCGGCACGCGCAGTTTCCAGGCGCTGCTGACCGCCGAACGCGGCGAAGCGATGGAGGAGATCCAGCAAGGGCTCGACCGGCAGGCGCGCGAATATGGCGCGCAGGTGATCGACGTGCAGATCAAGCGCGCCGATCTTCCGCCGGGCCGTCCGCTCGAAACCGCGTTCACCCGGATGGAATCCGCGCGTAAGCAGGAATCCGACACGATCCGCGCACAGGGTCAGAAAGCGGCGCAGATCATCCGCGCCGGCGCCGAGGCCGAAGCGGCCAGCACCTATGCCGACAGCTTCAACCAGGATCCGGAATTCTACGATTTCTACCGCGCGATGCAGAGTTACGATGCGGTGTTTGCCGGCGACAATGAAAACAGTTCGATCATCCTGTCGCCCAACAACGAATATCTGCGGCAGTTTCGCGGCGGCCGCTGACGTTGAAATCGGGCCATTCAATGGCCATTCATGGGATGCGGTGTGAAATCACGCCCGACCGGGGATGGGACTACCGGACCTCACAGGTCCGGTGCAACAGAAACGAACGAGGATAGAACCTTTGCGCTACGCCTATTCGCTTACCACCGCGCTGCTGCTGGGCGGCGCCGCGGTTTCCCTCGCCACCGGCTATCCCGCCGGGGCGCAGATCGCGCAGAACGACGACGCCACGATGAGCCGGGTCGTCCCGCGCAGCGGTGCGCCCGCAAGCTTTGCCGATCTTACCGAACAGCTCGCCCCCGCGGTCGTGAACATCTCCACCCGTCAGCGGGTCGAGGTGCAGGAACAGAACCCGTTTGCCGGCACCCCCTTCGAAGGGATGTTCGGCCGGCGCGGCGGCGGCGGGGCACAGCCGCAGACGCGCGAGGCGCAATCGCTGGGTTCGGGCTTCATCATCTCGGAAGACGGCTATGTCGTGACGAACAATCACGTCGTCACCGCACAGGGCCGCGCCACGATCGAGGAAATCACCGTCACCCTGCCCGACGGGCGGGAATATGAGGCGGAGCTGGTCGGCGCGGATCCCGAATCCGACCTCGCCGTGCTCAAGGTCAATCGCGACGATCCGTTCCCCTTCGTCAATTTCGGCGATTCGCGCCAGGCCCGCGTCGGCGACTGGGTCATTGCCATCGGCAACCCGTTCGGCCTGGGCGGTACGGTCACGTCGGGCATCATCTCGTCCGTGTATCGCGCGACGGGCGGCGGCGGCGCCTATGACCGGTATCTGCAGACCGACGCGGCCATCAACCGGGGCAATTCCGGCGGGCCGATGTTCGACATGCAGGGCAATGTGATCGGCATCAACAACGCCATCTTCTCCCCCACCGGGGGCAGCGTCGGCATCGGCTTTGCAATTCCCGCCGAAACCGCCGCGCCCATCGTGCGCCAGCTCATCAGCGGCGAGGAGATCGAACGCGGCTATCTCGGCATCCAGATTCAGGCCGTCGACGACGATCTTGCCTCCTCGCTCGGCATTCGCCGCAACCGGGGCGAATTCGTGCAATCGGTGGTGCCCGGCGGCGCCGAGGCCGTAGCGGGCCTGCGCGCAGGCGACGTTGTGATCGAAATCAACGGCAAGGAAATAACGCCCGAACAGACCCTGTCCTTCGTGGTGTCGAATATCGAGCCGGGCACGCGCGTGCCTATCATCGCGATCCGCAATGGCGAGCGCGTGCGCCTGACCGCCCAGATCGCACAGCGCCCCACTGCCGAGGAGCTGGCGCAGCAGAACCAGTTCATGGCGCCGGAGGAAAACGGCGACAGCCTGGACCAGAGTGAGCCGAGCGGCGAGGATTCCTCCATCGGCGAGGCGCTCGGCCTGTCGACCACGCCTCTCACGCCGCAGATCGCGCGTCAGCTCGGCGTGTCCGACGACACCGGCGGGCTTGTCGTCGCAGGGGTCGCGCGCTCGTCCGACGCCGCGGCAAAGGGTCTTCGCCGCGGGGACATCATCCTCAGCGCCAATTACCGTTCGGTCAGCAGCAATGCCGATCTGGAGGCGGTGATCCGCATGGCACAGGACGAAGGCCGCGAGGCCGTTCTGGTGCGGGTGCAGCGCCGCGGACAGCAGGCGGTCTATATCCCGCTCCGCATTCGCTAAACCACCGTCCGCCTATAAAGAAAGGGCCGCTTCCCCATCGGGAGGCGGCCCTTTTTTCATGCATGGCCCTTGGCGGGTGATCAGGGCGACTGCGGCGCAATCGGGGTCCGGGTCGGGACAGGGGTGGGCGTCGGCAAGGGACGGGCCCGCGGCGGGGCGGCGGCAGTGCCGGACGACGCCCCGCCCTGCGTCCCCGATGCACCGCCATCGCCGCGTCCGGTCGCCCGGTTCAGGAAATCCTCATTCGCGGCGGGCGGCGGCGGCGGGGTGGACGGCAAGCGATCCCCTTCGTCCCGGTTCCGGCCGCGATACTCGTCGCGCGGGCGCACGACGCGCGGCTCATCCGGCTCGCTCCCGCGATACCGGTAATCCTCGTCATATTCGTCGCCGTAACCCTGCCCGTAACCCTGATCATAACGGCCCCAGCCATCGCCGCGCACGGGGTCGACCGGATTGCCGTCCTCGTCCATGAAATAATAATCGTCGGGATTGCCGAACCACGTCTCGTCATCGGGTTCGAGCTGCCATTCGGGAAGCTGCAATTCGGTCTGGAACTGTTCGACCGGACGTTTCGCAACGGCGCGCCGCATGAAATCGGCAAAGGCGCGGGCCGGCGCGGCGCCGCCCTGCAACCCGCTCACCGCCTTTGCATCGTCGCGGCCCATCCACACGCCGGTGGTGATCCCGCTCGAAAAGCCGAGGAACCAGCCATCCTTGTTCGAGCTTGTCGTGCCGGTCTTGCCCGCGACGGGTAGGCCGATCTGCGCCGCGCGGCCGGTGCCCGTGCTCACCGCGGTCTGCAACAGATCGGTCATCGCCGCCGCGACATAGGGCGCGACGAGCATCTGTTCGCGTTCCGGCTGACGGCGATAGAGGAGCGATCCATCGGCCCCCGTCACCTTCGTAATGCCATAGGGGGTGACCGAACGCCCCTGCGCCGACACGGCGGCAAAAGCGCGGGTCATGTCGATCAGCCGCGTTTCCGACGCGCCCAGCACCATTGACGGAAACGTCGAAATCGGCGTGGTGATGCCGAACCGCCGTGCCATGCTGGCGACCGTGCCGAAGCCGACCTCCTCGCCCAGTTGCGCCGCGACGGTGTTCTTCGAATAGGCGAAGGCGCTGCGCAGGTCGATCTGTCCGGCATAGCGGCCGCCGGAATTGCGCGGGCTCCACCCCTCGATCGTGACGGGCTTGTCGACCACCGCGGAATCGGGGGTGTAGCCGGCCTCCAGCGCGGCGAGATAGACGAACAGCTTCCACGCGGAGCCGGGCTGCCGCACCGCCTGCGTCGCGCGGTTATAGTTCGATTTGACGTAATCCGCACCGCCGACCAGCGCGAGCACGGCGCCGTCGCGGTCCATGCTGACCAATGCGCCCTGCGCGCCCGAGGGGGCGTTGTTGCGGATCGCGGCGGTGGCGGCGTCCTGCAATCCGGGGTCGAGCGTGGTCCACACCTCGATCGGCTCGAACGTATTGGGGAGCAGCATGTCGAGCTGCGGCAGCGCCCAGTCGGTGAAATAGCGGACCGAATTCTGTCCGTGGTCCTTTTTCAGTCGGACCGTTTCGGGGTCGACATTGCGCGCCTCATACGGGCTGATGACGCCTTCCTGCGCCATGAGGCGGAGCACGATGCTCGCCCGCGAAACGGCGGCCTCGGCATCGGCGGTGGGGGAATATTGCGACGGCGCCTTGACCAAGCCTGCGATGATCGCGGCTTCCGGCGTGGACAGCTCGGTCGCAGGATGGCTGAAGAACAGCCGGCTCGCCGAATCGATGCCATAGGCGCCGCCGCCGAAATACACCTTGTTGAGGTAGAGTTCGAGAATCTCCTCCTTGGTGAATTTCTGCTCCAGCGCGAGGGCGAGGATCGCCTCGCGCGCCTTGCGCTCGAACGTGCGATTGTTGTTGAGGAAGATGTTGCGCGCGAGCTGCTGCGTGATGGTGGAGCCGCCCTGCCGCCAGCGCCCTTCGCGCGCGCGGACCCAGAGCGAGCGCAGCACGCCGACCGGATCGACCCCGTAGTGCGAGTAGAACCGCCGGTCCTCGACCGCGATCATCGCCCCCTTCATCACCTGCGGAATTTCGCGGGAATTGAGCCATTCGCCATAGCTGGGGCCGAGCTGGACGATCTCCGTCCCGTCGCGCGCCCGCACGACGATCATCTGCCCATGCTCGCTCGCGCGCAGGGCGGCGTAGCTCGGCAGGGACCGCGCGGTAAACGCCACGGCAAGGAACAGGCCCACCGCGGCCAGAACCACGAGCGCGGTCCCCCAGCCCAGCACCCGGCCAAGCCAGCGCCGTTTCCGCTTTTCGGGTTTGCGCGGCCGGCGCGGAGTGGGTCGCCGCCTGCTGTCGTTCGCCATTCTGATCCGTCAATCTGCCGCGGGAAGGCCCCGCTTCGCGCCTGTGTCTAGCGACAGATGCACAGGCGTGCCACAACCTTCGATGAACGCAAGGCAGGAAGCGGGCGACGGGCGAAACGGGGTGCGCCGCGCTCAATCGTCCTTCGGTTCGAAGTCCAGGCTCGCGCTGTTCATGCAATAGCGCAGGCCGGTCGGGTTCGGCCCGTCGGGAAACACGTGGCCCAGATGCCCTTCGCACGTGGCGCAGCGCGCCTCGGTCCGGACCATGCCGTGCGAGGTATCGGTCTTTTCCTCGACCGCACTCTCGTCCAGCGGGGCGTAGAAGCTGGGCCAGCCGGAACCGCTGTCATATTTGGTGTCGGACGGGAACAAGGGCGTGCCGCAGCCCGCGCATTTGTAGATGCCGGGTTCCTTCTTGGCATTATATTCACCGGTAAAGGCCCGCTCGGTCCCGCCTTCGCGCAGGACGTGATATTCCTCTGGCGTGAGCCGGTCACGCCATTCCGCGTCGGAGAGGTTCATCTTGTCGGCCATCGTCAATTCCTTACGGCATGATTTCGCTGTTGCTGCCGATATGGGGAGCCTTCGGCGGTCCGACAACAAGCGTGGTGCCATCGTGCCCGATGACGGTAAGCCGCGTGCCCACCGGCGCATCGGGACCGCGTGCGGACCATTCGCTGTCCCCGTGGCGCACGCGCCCCTCGCCGCTTTCGATCGGTTGCGTGACGATGACGCCCTGGCCGATCAACCGCCCGCCGCGATCGTTCATCAACGGATCGGACGATTCGATGGGATAGGAATTGAGCCAGTTCTTCGCCGCCGCCACCGAGAATACGGAAAACACCGCAAAGCTGAGCAGCTGTATCTCGATCCCCACCGCCGTCACCGCCGCGATCAGCGCGGTGGCCAGCGCGGCGGCGGCCATCCAGATCAGGAAATAGCCCGGCACGATCAGTTCCGCCGTCGCCAGCACGATGCCGATCACGACCCATGCCCATTCCCCATCGAGTTCGCCGAGCCAGTCCATTACGCGCGATCGTCCCGGGTGGCGGGAACGGTGGGCCGCGGCGGGAACGGCGTGCCATTGTCGGAAGGCGCGGGCTGGGCGCGCGGCGCATCCGCCTTGGCCGCGCCGGCGGGCGGGGTCACCGCATCGCGCACCAGCTCGCCGATCCCGCCGAGCGAGCCGATGAGCTGCGTCGCCTCGACCGGGAACAGGATCGTCTTCGCATTGGGCGAGCGGGCGAATTCCTCCACCGCCGACACATATTTCTGCGCCACGAAATAGTTCAGCGCCTGCGTCCCCGACGACGCGATGGCATCGGACACGACCTGTGTCGCGCGGGCCTCGGCCTCGGCCTCGCGTTCGCGCGCCTCGGCATCGCGGAATGCGGATTCGCGGCGCCCCTCGGCATCCAGGATGCGGGCCTGCTTCTCCCCCTCCGCGCGCAGGATTTCTGCGGCCCGGCTTCCTTCTGCATCGAGGATCTGCGCGCGTTTCAGCCGCTCGGCCTTCATCTGCCGGGCCATGGCGTCGGAAATATCCTTGGGCGGGCGGATGTCCATGATCTCGACCCGCGTCACCTTCAGCCCCCAGGGCGAGGTCGCATGATCCACGACCGACAGCAGCCGGGCATTGATCTCGTCCCGCTTCGACAAGGTTTCATCGAGGTCCATCGACCCCATGACCGTGCGCAGATTGGTGGTGGTGAGCGCCTGTATCGCATTGTGCAGGCCGGAGATTTCATAGGCCGCCTTGCCCGCGTCGAGCACCTGGAAAAACACCACCGCATCGACGCCGACCATGGCGTTGTCCTTGGTGATGATCTCCTGCCCCGGAATGTCGAGCACCTGCTCCATCATGTTGATCTTCTGACCGACGCGATCGACGAACGGCACGATCACATGGAGGCCGGGATGCGCAGGCTTGGTAAACCGGCCCAGCCGCTCGATCGTGTAGACATAGCCCTGCCGGACCACGCGCACGCTGGAAAACAGGATGACGATCGCCAGCACGACGATCAGGATGAGAGCGATATACATGGCGGTTCCCGGTCCTCGCGCATCCCCTTCGATACGCGTTCGCCATCATGCGCGCTTCAATCCGGTTTGACCAGTTCCAAACCGGGCGCAGCGCCGCCCCCGTCGCAATCCGCGGGGAGCGAACCCGCACGGCCGTTCAACATGCCCTCACGCGCGGCGGCGATGGCGCGCTCGGCGGTTTCGGCCCCTTCGTCCCGGCGCAGCGTTTCGCCCAGCCGGGCCGCACGCGCGCGCAAACGTTCCGCCTCCGCGCCCGTCGTTGCGGCGGCGGCGATCTGCAACGATGCGACGCACCGGGCGCGGCTCGCGGTTTGCACAGGCGGCACCTCGGCATCGAGCAGCGCATTGCACGCCGGGGCCAGTTGCGGCAATTGGTAGGCCACCTGCCCCGCCGCATCGCGCATGGCGGCGGCGACATCGGCGCGGCTCCATCCCGCGGCGGTCAGGCGCGCGCCGGTGCGCACCATATATTCGCGCCCCCGCTCGCCGATTCCAGCATAGCCGGGCACGGGTTCGCCGCGCGCATCCGCCCCCGACGCCAGCGCAAACGCCGCGGCACAGCGCAAGGCCGCGCGGTCCTCCGCCACGGGCACGGCCACAGCGTCCGTATCCTGCGCCAGCGGAGCCGTGATGGCGGGGACGAGGAACGCGGCGCCGACCGCCATTCCGATCGCCTTTCGTGCAGAAAACTTGATACGAAGCAGCATGGCTATGCTATGGACCTGCCCCGTGGATAGCGTCAATTGCCTTGATAACCGCCGCGTCGGCTCCCGTGCCCATGCCGCCCGCCCACCATGTTACGATCGCCTTGCATCATGAGTTATACCGCAGACCCCTCCCGCGACGACGCGACCTCCGATACCGCCGACACGGCGCAGACCCCGCCGCCCGCACGGGACCGCGCGGCACGCAAGCGCCGGCGTGCGCTCGACGATTATCGCGTGCTCGACACCGCGGCCGAGGATGCGTTCGACGAGATCGTCTTTATCGCGTCACAGCTTTGCGACGCGCCGGTCGCCCTCATCAGCCTGGTCGAGGCGGACCGGCAGTGGTTCAAGGCACGCATCGGGTTCGAGGCGTGCGAAACCCCGATCAGCCAGTCGGTCTGCCGCCATGGCATGGACAGCGACCGGATGCTCATCATCGAGGATCTGACGAAGGATGCGCGCACCGCGCAAAACCCGCTCGTCCTGCATGATCCGCAGATCCGTTTCTATGCCGGCGCGCCGCTCATCACGCCCGACGGGACGATCATCGGCATGCTCTGCGTGATCGACACCGCGCCCCGCCCCGGCGGATTGACCCGCGAACAGCAACGCATGATGACGGGCCTCGCGAAACAGGTCGTCACCAGCCTGGAACTCCGGCGCGAGGTCGCCGATGCCGAGCGCGAAACCGCGATCATGCGCCGCACGGTGGAGCGCATGCGCCTTGCCGAGGAAGCCGGCCATGTCGGCGCCTTCGAAGTGGATCTGACAACCGGAATCGCCGAAACGACGCGCGAATTTCGCCGAATCTACGGCCTCGACGATGTGAGCGCGGTCGACGTGGCGATGCTGTCGGCGATGCAGCTTGGCGATGCGATGCCATTCGATGCGGTGGACGATGCCGACGATCTGCGCGTTTCGGAATATGAGATCGAGCAACCGGGCGGCGCGCGCCGATGGGTGCAAAGACGCGCGGAACTGGCGCCGGGCAAGAAGGGCGAGCCCGACCGGCTTTACGGCGTGATCACCGATGTCACGGAACAGCGCGCGATCAATCAGGAAATGTCCCACCGGCTGAAGAATTCGCTGGCGCTGGTGCAGGCGATCGCGAGCCATACGCTGCGCGGCGTGGCGGATGCGGAACCGGTGATGGAATTCAACCGGCGCATCGCCGCATTGTCGTCGGCGCACGACATATTGTTGAGCCGGACGCATGCGGCAGGCTCGCTCCGCGCGGTGGTGGAGGCGGTGCTGTCGCGGCTCGGCATGGAGGAGCGGATCGTGTGGTCGGGGGCGGATTTCAACCTTGCCTCGCGCCCCACGCTGCTGCTCTCCATCCTCGTGCACGAGCTGGCGACGAATGCGATGAAATATGGCGCGTTGTCCGTCGAAGGGGGCCGCGCCGAAATCGCGAGCCATGTCGAGGATCACGCCGATGAGCCGCAGCTCGTCATCGTCTGGCGCGAAATCGGCGGTCCGCCCGCCACCGAACCGGAGAAAAAGGGGCTGGGCATGCGGCTCGTGCAGAGCGGGCTCGACCCCGCCGGAAGCGCGAAGGTCGATTTCGGCGAGGAGGGCATGACCGTCCGCTTTACCGCGCCCGTCGCGCGCGTCGCGGGATAAGCGTTTACGCGCGCGGCGCCTGCCGGCGGTAGGACAGCGCCTCGGCCACGTGCACCCGCCCGATGTCGCGCGCGCCGGCAAGATCGGCAATGGTGCGCGCGACGCGCAGGATCCGGGTATAGCCGCGCGCCGAAAGACGCATCGCATAGGCCGCCTTGAACAGCAATTCGCGGCCCGCCTCGTCCGGCGTGGCGAACCGGTCCAGCGCCTCGCCATTGAGTTGTGCATTGGTGCGCGCGCCGGTCTGTGCCAGGCGTTCGGCCTGTATCCGGCGGGCTGCGGCGACGCGCGCGGCGACCTCTGCGCTGCCCTCCGCCGCGGGCGGCAGCGCCAGATCGCGCGCGGAGACCGGGTCGACCTCGATATGCAGATCGATCCGGTCGAGCAGCGGTCCCGAAATCTTGCCCTGATAATCGGCGGCGCATTTCGGCGCGCGCGAACAGGCCAGTGCTGGATCGCCCAGATGCCCGCAGCGGCATGGGTTCATCGCCGCCACAAGCTGTACGTCGGCGGGAAAGGTCACGTGGCCATTGGCGCGCGCAACGCTGACCTCGCCGGTTTCCAGCGGCTGTCGCAGCGAATCGAGCACCGCGCGCTGAAACTCCGGCAATTCGTCGAGAAACAGCACGCCGAGATGGGCGAGGCTGATCTCGCCCGGCTTCACCTTGTGCCCGCCGCCGGTGAGCGCGGCCATCGAGGCGGAATGGTGCGGGGTCCGGAACGGGCGGGCGCGGCGGATACGGCCATCCTCCAGCATGCCGGCGACCGATTGCACCATCGAGCTTTCGAGCGCCTCTGTCGAGGTCATCGGCGGCAATATGCCGGGCAGGCAGCTCGCAAGGAGCGATTTTCCCGCGCCCGGCGGCCCGATCATCAACAGGTTATGCCCGCCCGCCGCCGCAATTTCGAGCGCGCGTTTTGCCGTTTCCTGCCCCTTTACCTGCCGCATGTCGGGACCGGGCACCGGCTCCTCCACCATGCCGGGGGCGGGCACCGGCAATTGCTGCGTGCCTTTCAGATGGTTGAGCAGGCTGACCAGATCGGGCGCGGCGACGACCGATGCGCCGCCCGCCCATTGCGCCTCGGCGCCCTGCACGGCGGGGCAGATGAGCGCCTTGCCCGCCTGCGCCGCGTGGATCGCGGCGAGCAGCACGCCGGGCGAGCCGACGATCCGCCCGTCGAGCGCGAGTTCGCCGACGGCGACATAGTCGGACAATTGCTCGGCATCGGCCACCTCCATCGCAGCCAGGAGCGCGAGCGCAACCGGCAAATCGAAATGCGAGCCTTCCTTCGGCAGGTCGGCGGGCGACATGTTGATCGTGATCCGCTTGGCCGGAAGCGCCAGCCCCATCGCGGCCAGCGCGGCGCGCACGCGTTCGCGGCTTTCGCCCACCGCCTTGTCGGCGAGGCCCACGATATTGAACGCGGGCAATCCGGCGGCAAGCTGGCACTGCACCTCGACCCGGCGCGCGTCGAGCCCGAGATAGGCAACCGTAGATACCAGTGCGACCATATCGCTTCGTGCCCTTTTTCGCGCCGTCCCCCGGGCTTGTGACGCGCATCCCTGCCAATGTCGAGAGCGGCCTCGCCCTTGCTTCGCGCTTGACTCCGCGCCGCGCGGACCGTAACGGCAGCCCATCACGCGGTCGCCATTGTCTGGCGGCCCTGTTTATTCGTGCCGGTTTCGCGCCATTGCATCCCGGCCAACCAGAGATACAGGATTTCGCCATGAAGCGCACTTTTCAGCCGAGCAATCTCGTGCGTCAGCGTCGCCACGGTTTCCGCAGCCGCATGGCCACCCCCGGTGGCCGCAAGGTTCTGCGTGCCCGCCGCGCCCGCGGCCGCAAGAAGCTGTCGGCCTAAACCACTCTTATGCCGAATCGCCCGTCCGGATTGTCCCGGCGGGCCGACTATCTGGCCGCCAACCGGGGCGTGCGTGTCGCGCGGCCCGGTTTTGTGCTGCTTGCGCGGCCCAACGGGCTCGACCCGCAAACCATGCGCTATGGCATTACCGTCACGAAGAAGATCGGCAATGCCGTGGTGCGCAACCGGATGAAGCGCCGGTTTCGTGAATTGCTCTGGGCGATCCTGCCCGAATGCGGGCTGGCCGGGCACGATCATGTCCTGATCGGGCGCGACGGCGGGGTCGAACGGGATTTCGAGACGCTTGCCGGTGAATTGCGCGCCGCGCTGAAACGTGCGCGCGATGGCAAGGGCGATCCCCCGCGGGGGCGCAATCCACGCGGCAATGCGCGCGGACGCCGCAAACCTGCGACCAGCGGGCGGCACGGCGATGCACCGAAGGACGCGGGCCGATGAAATACCTGCTCATTGCCATTGCCCGGCTGTGGCAGATCGGCCCGTCGGCAATCCTGCCGCCGTCGTGCCGGTTCACGCCGTCCTGTTCCGAATATGCGATACAGGCGCTTCGCCGGCATGGCGCGATTAAGGGTGGCTGGCTGGCGGGCAAGCGGCTATTGCGCTGCCATCCGTGGGGCGGATGCGGCCACGATCCCGTGCCATGAGGCATGCGGACACCGGCAGGGCGGCCCCGCCACGACCGACGACGACAGGCGCAGACGGCCCGGCCGGTCCGCCTTTGCCATTGCGAATTAGGGAATTGACGTGAACGAGCAGCGCAACCTCCTCCTGGCCGTGGTGCTAGTCGCCGCGCTGCTGTTCGGCTGGGATGCCGCGACAGGCTATTTCTATCCGCAGCCGCGCGGCGAGGTGATCGAGAATGCCGAACCCGGCGATGCCCCGGTCAAGCGCACGCGCGAAGGCGGGCTGACCAATCCCGTCGCCATTGCCGAGGAGCAACGCGACCTCGCCACCGAACTGACGCAGGCGGACCGCATCCGCATCGACGGGCCGGAAATCGCCGGCTCGATCAATCCCGTCGGCGCGAAGATCGACGACGTCACGCTGAAAACCCATCGGCAGACCATCGAGAAGGACAGCGGCCCCGTTCGCCTGTTCTCCCCCGCCGGCACGCCCGCGCAATATTATGCGCAATTCGGCTTTCTGGGCGAAGGGGTGCCGACCCCCGGCCCCGATACGGTGTGGCAGGCCGATGGCGAGGTTCTCACCGCCGACAATCCCGTCACGCTGCGCTGGAACAACGGGCAGGGGCAGGTTTTCCAGATCCGCTTCGCCATCGACGATCATTACATGATCACCGCGACGCAGACGGTCGCCAACACCGGCGGCGGGTCGGTCGCGGTGCAGCCCTATGGCTTCATCAATCGCACGTCGACGACGGCGAGCACCGATACCTGGACCGTGCATTCCGGCCCCATTGGCGCGTTCGATGGGTCGGTCGCGTTCGACAATGATTACGACGATATCGACGAGGACCGGTTGATCGAGCCTGCGGGCCGGGCCGACTGGATCGGGTTCACCGACATTTACTGGCTGTCCTCGCTCGTGCCCGACGATGGCGCGCAGGCGGAGGCGGCGTTTCGCGCGCTGGGCGGCGAGAGCTATCGCGCCGACGTGATCTACGACCCCGTCACCGTGTCCGGCGGGCGGCAGTATTCCACCACCACCCGGCTGTTCGCGGGCGCGAAGGAAAGCAATGTGCTCGACGCTTACGAGGCGCAGGGCATTGCCAATTTCGGCCTCGCGATCGACTGGGGCTGGTTCCGCTGGTTCGAGAAACCGATTTTCTGGCTGCTGAAGCAATTGTTCGCGCTGGTCGGGAATTTCGGCGTGGCGATCATCCTGCTGACGCTGCTCGTGCGGCTGGTGATGTTCCCCGTCGCGCAGAAGCAGTTCAAGTCCATGGCCGCGATGAAGGCGTTGCAGCCCAAGATGAAGGCGCTGCAGGAACGCTATAAAGAGGACAAGCCCAAGCTGCAGCAGGAGATGATGGAGCTGTACAAGCGGGAGAAGGTCAATCCGCTCGCCGGCTGTCTCCCGATGTTCCTGCAGATTCCGGTGTTCTTTGCGCTGTACAAGGTGCTGATGCTGGCGATCGAGATGCGGCATCAGCCGTTTGCGCTGTGGATTCGCGACCTGTCCGCGCCCGATCCGGCGACGATCCTCAACCTGTTCGGCCTGCTCGATTTTCAGCCGCCGGGCTTCCTCGCCATCGGCGTGCTCGCGCTCCTGCTCGGCTTCTCCATGTGGCTGCAGTTCCGGTTGAACCCGGCGCAGATGGACCCGCAGCAGCAGCAGATCTTCATGTTCATGCCGTGGATCCTGATGTTCGTGATGGCGCCGTTCGCGGCCGGCTTGCTGATCTACTGGATCACGTCCAACACGCTCACCATCGCGCAGCAGAAATGGCTCTATTCCCGCCATCCGCAGCTTCAGGCGCAGGCGGAGGAAGCCAAATCGCCCGCCGCGCAGGTGGTCGAAAACGGTGCGTCCAAGCGAAAGCCGAAAAAATGAGCAATGCCACCGGTCCCGACGCCGAAGGGCTCCGCCTCGCCGAGATGGAAGAGCGCGCGCGGCGGCTTTTCGCAGGGCCGGTCGAATTCGTGAAATCGGCGCCCGCGCTGCATTTCCTGCCCGAACCGACGGTGCCGGAGATCGCCTTTGCCGGACGCTCGAACGTGGGCAAATCCTCGCTGCTGAACGCGCTCACCGGGCGCAAGGCGATCGCGCGCACCTCGGTCACGCCGGGCCGGACGCAGGAGCTCAACTATTTCGACGTGGGCGATCCCGCCGTCTTGCGGCTGGTCGACATGCCGGGATACGGTTTCGCCAAGGCGCCGCCGTCCGTGGTCAAGAAATGGCGGTTCCTGGTGAACGATTTCCTGCGCGGACGCGTGGTGCTCAAACGCACCTTGCTGCTGATCGATGCGCGCCACGGGATCAAGCCGGTGGACGCCGACATCATGGAAATGCTCGACGCGGCGGCGGTGTCCTATCGCATCTGCCTGACCAAGGCGGACAAGATCAAGGCGAGCGAGCTTGCCGCCGTTGCCGACCGCACCCGTGCGGAAATCCGCAAGCGTCCCGCCGCCCATCCCGAAATTTCGATCACCAGCGCGGAAAAGGGCATGGGCATTGCCGCCCTGCGCGGTTTCGTCCTCGACAGCGCCGAAGGCTGAACCGCAGAGCGCGAGGCCACTCTCGACTTGCCCGCCGCCAGCCGTTACCTCCGCCCCTGCAAACAGCGGGGCACATGCATGAAACTGGTCATCGGCAACAAGAACTATTCGAGCTGGAGCCTGCGCGGCTGGCTCGCGGCGAAGCAATCGGGGCTTTCGTTCGAGGAGCTGACCGTCAATATTTCGGGCGAGGATTGGGAAGCGCAGAAGAAGGAATGGGGCGACGTGCAGCCCTCCTCCGGCAAGGTGCCGATCCTGTGGGACGGCGATGCGGTGATCTGGGACAGCCTCGCGATCCTCGAATACCTCGGCGACAAGGTCGGGCGCGACCGCTTCTGGCCCAAGGATGACGTCGCGCGCGGCATGGCCCGCGCGATGGTCGCCGAAATGCACAGCTCCTACCTGCCGCTACGCCGCGAAATGCCGATGAACGTGCGCCGCCGCATCGAAGGGCACCGTATATCCGACGACGCGACCGGCAATATCGTGCGCATTCTCTCCCTATGGGCGGAGGCGCGTTCGCGATTCGGCGGGGGCGGGCCTTTCCTGTTCGGGGCGTTCTGCGCGGCGGACATCTTCTATGCGCCGGTGGTGTCGCGCTTCATGACCTATGGCGTGGGCGTGCCCGGTTTCGCGCAGGCCTATATGCAGGCGGTGTGGGAGCATGACTGGATGCAGCAATGGATCAATGCCGCCGAAGACGAGGATTGGGTGATCGAAAGCTTCGAGATGGAGGAGGCATGATGCGCGCCCTCGCACTGATGGCGGCTGCGATGGCGGCGATGGTCGCGGCCCCGGCCTCCGCGTGGAGCGGGTTCGGCCATCGCACCGTTGCCGACATCGCGATGGAAAATGTCGCGCCCCCCACACGCGCAAAGATCGACGCGCTGTTCCGCCAAGCCGATGGCGACGTCGGCGCCGGCTGCGACCTTTCCACCATGGACGATGCCGCGACATGGCCCGATTGCATCCGCCGCGTGGACGGGTTCCGGAACACCGCGGCCTGGCATTATCAGACGCATGACGTGTGCCTCCCCTACGCCCCCGACGACAATTGCGAGGATGGCGATTGCGTCAATGCCGCGATCGGGACGCAGGCGGCTCGGCTCGCCGACCGGACGCTCCCCGCGAACGAGCGTCTGCGCGCCTTGTCCTATGTCGTGCACATGACCGGCGACGTGCATCAACCGCTGCACTCCGGCGATCACGAGGATCGCGGCGGCAACGATGTCGAGGCGAGCTATGGCATCGTGCCCGGCTTCAACCTGCATGCCGTGTGGGACGGCCCGTTGGCCGAACGCGCGATCAGTGCGGGCGGGCGCGATCTCGTGCGCCGCTACAGCCCGGCGGAACGGCGCGCCATTGCCACGGGCGGGCCGGGCGACTGGGGCCGGGAAAGTTGGGAAATCGGGCGCGGGCTGATCTACCCGCGCGCCGCCGACGGTGCTCCGTGCTCGCAAGACGGCCCGATCCCCGCAACCGCATGGACCGAGGCCGACATCGAGGCCAGCGTGCCGGTCGTGCAGGACCGCATCCGTCAGGCCGGCCTGCGTCTCGCCCGATTGCTGGACGAGACGCAGGCGGACTGAACCGCGCGCCGCCCGTCAGGCGAGATCGGGCGGCGTCGCCTTCGCTTTCAGCACGGCGATGGCCTCGTCGAGTGTCATCATCTGCTGCGCCTGCTCGCCCAGCGTGCGGACGGCGACGGTGCCTTCCTCCGCCTCCCGCTTGCCGACGACGAGGATGTGCGGAACCTTCGCGTGGCTGTGTTCGCGCACCTTGTAATTGATCTTTTCGTTGCGCAGGTCCGATTCGACCCGGATGCCCGCGGCCTGCAATTTCGCCGTGGCCTCCTTCGCATAATCGTCGGCATCGGACACGATGGTCGCCACGACCGCCTGCACCGGGGCGAGCCATACCGGCAGGCGCCCGGCGAAATGCTCGATCAATATGCCGATGAAACGTTCGTAGCTGCCGAAGATCGCACGGTGCAGCATGACCGGGCGATGGCGCGCGCCATCCTCCCCGACATAGCTCGCGTCGAGCCGTTCGGGCAGCACGCGGTCCCCCTGTATCGTGCCGACCTGCCAGGTGCGGCCGATCGCGTCGGTGAGATGCCATTCCAGCTTCGGGGCATAGAACGCCCCCTCGCCCGGCAATTCTTCCCAGCCATAATCGTCATTCGCCATGCCGGCCTCGGCCACGGCGTCGCGCAATTCCTGCTCCGCCTTGTCCCAGTCGGCGTCGCTGCCGAACCGTTTTTCCGGGCGCAACGCGAGCTTTACATGATAGCTGAACCCGAAATCGCGATAGACTTCGTCCGCCAGCTTGCAGAAGGCGCGGACCTCGTCGACGACCTGTGCCTCGGTACAGAAGATATGCGCGTCGTCCTGCGTGAACTGCCGCACCCGCATCAGCCCGTGGAGTGCGCCATGCGGTTCGTTGCGATGACAGCATCCCATCTCGCCCAGCCGGATCGGCAGGTCGCGATAGGAGGTGATGCCCTGCTTGAACACCAGCACGTGGGCCGGGCAGTTCATCGGCTTGATCGCCATCCAGTCGGCATCCTTCGCCACGCTGGGATGCGATCCTGCGCCGCTGTCGTCCACTTCGGGCACCATGTCGGGCACGGCGAACATGTTCTCCGCATATTTGCCCCAGTGGCCCGATTGCTCCCACTGGCGCACGTCCATGAGCTGCGGCGTCTTGATCTCGCTATAGCCGGCGCCGTCCATCTTGCGGCGCATGTACGATTCCAGCTCGCGCCAGATGCGGTATCCCTTGGGGTGCCAGAACACGCTGCCCTGCGCCTCGGCCTGAAGGTGGAACAGGTCCATTTCATTGCCAAGCTTGCGGTGGTCGCGCTTCGCCGCCTCCTCCAGCCGGACGAGATGCGCGTTCAGCTGCTTCTTATTCAGCCAGCCGGTGCCGTAGATGCGGCTGAGCATGGCGTTCGACTGATCCCCGCGCCAGTATGCGCCCGACACGCGGGTCAGCTTGAACGCGGCCGGATCGAGCTTCCCCGTGCTGGCCAGATGCGGCCCGCGGCACAGGTCGAGCCAGTCTTCGCCCGAATGATAGACGGTGAGCGCCTCGCCCTCGGGCAGTTCGCCGGCCCATTCGGCCTTGAACGTCTCGCCATGGTCGCGAAACCACACGATGAGCCGGTCGCGGTCCCATTCCTCGCGGCGGAGCGGCTTGTCCGCCTTGATGATCTCCCGCATCTTGTCCTCGATGACGGGCAGGTCCTCATCGGTGAACGGGCCGCGTTCGCCCGGCGCGAAATCATAGTAGAACCCGTCGTCGGTCGAGGGGCCAAAGGTGATCTGCGTATCGGGCCAGAGCGCCTGCACCGCCTCGGCCAGGACATGCGCGTAATCGTGGCGGGCAAGATCGAGCGCGTCGGCCTCGTCCTTTGCGGTGACGAGCGCGAGTTGCGCATCGCCGTCGAAGGGCCGCATGATGTCGCGCAATTCGCCATCGACGCGCGCGGCGATCGCCGCCTTGGCCAGCCCCGGCCCGATGGCGGCGGCGATGTCGGCAGGCGTGCTGCCGGGCGCGACCTCACGCACCGAACCGTCGGGCAGGCTGATCTTCAAAAGCTCACTCATGACACAGGATCTCTCATTCCGGCCCGTTCGGGTCCGCGTTCGCGATGCCCATGACACAGGCGCGCGGCAACCGAAAGGTGCGGCATCGCTAGGGTAGAATCGAATCGGTCGCGAAACGGATGGGGATGCCGTCCACCCGCAACGCCGGGCGGCGGTATCGCGCCGGCTTTCAGGCCGGGCGGACCGTGCCCGGACGGATCCGGGTGGTAGTCGTAAAAGGTGCAAACATCCGCATGCGCCAAGCGTTTAGCAGCACGGATCGCCGCTGTCATCCGGGATCGGAAAGACAAGCGATCGCTTCCTTTTGTAAACCACGCTTGACACCAATTTTGCCGGTTGTTAAGTAGGCTTTACACAACAGCAAGGGAACTTGTCCTATGTCACATTGCCCGATCCCGAAAAAGCCGGTGCCGAAACATATCGCCATGGCCTGGGGCCTCGCCGTCATTCTCGTCGCGCTTCTCAACATTCTCGACGTGCTGCCCGACTGGGCCACCTTCGCCGCCATTCTGACGATGCCGTTCTTCACCGCGCGCCGTTGCGGGGCGATCCGCCGGGACGCGCGGCCATGAACCGCGCCGGACGCTTGCGCGACGAATCCCCGCGCGATCCGGCAAGGCCGGGCCTGTGGCTCGGCCTGATGATGGGGTGCATCGGCATCGTGGCCGGCCTTCGGTTGAGCGGCGTGATCGGGGCACCTGTCGGTTTCATCCTGCTCGCCCTCAGCTTTACCCTGCTCATCCCCGCGACCCGCGCCATGAACCGCAGCCGCAATTGCACGACGAGCACGGCGGGCCGGCGCTACAACACGGGCATCATGGTCGCCGCGCTCGCCTATGTCGCAGGGCTGGGCATCGCAGTGCGCATCCATGACCAGATGACGCTGAGTCCGTCGGTGATGTTCTTCGTCGCCTTGCTGCCGACCATTCCGACGCTGGCCGTCATCTATGTCATGGGGCGATACGTGGTGGAGGAGCAGGACGAATATCTGCGCCACCGGGCGATACAGGCCTCTCTGATCGGGCTGGGCGCGGTGCTCGCGGTCGGGTCGTTCTGGGGCTTTCTCGAAACCTTCGAACTGGTGCCGCATGTGCCGGGCTGGTGGACCGTTCCCGTCTACGCGATGGGAATGGGCCTTGCGCAATGCTGGATGTCGCTGCGCAATCGCGCGGACGGCGAATCATGAAGAACCGGCTGAAAGTGCTCCGCGCCGAGCGTGACTGGAGCCAGCAGGATCTCGCCGACCGGCTGGAGGTCAGCCGGCAGAGCGTGAACGCGATCGAGAAGGGCCGCTACGACCCGTCCCTCCCGCTGGCCTTCCGCATCGCCGACCTGTTCGCCATGCGGATCGAGGAGATTTTCCTGCGCGAGGCGGATTGAACCCGTGCCGCGCATTGCCAGCCGTGCGGCCCCGCCCTATCCCACACCCATGACCCAGACCGCCGAAACCGCCCTGCCCCCCGTCCGCCATTTCACCGTACCGAATGCGGATGACATCGCCTATCGCCACCATCCGGGCGATGGGCCGACGATCGTGTTCCTGCCCGGTTACATGTCCGACATGGAGGGCGGCAAGGCGACCCGCGTCATGGCCGATGCCATGGCGAAGGGCCGCGCCTGCCTGCTGCTCGATTACGCAGGCTGCGGGCAGAGCGGGGGCGATTTCGCCGATGGCACGTTGTCGCGCTGGTGTGCGGAGACGATCGCCCTGCTCGACCATGTGGCGGGCGGGGCGCGGTCGGGGCCGGTGCTGCTCGTCGGCTCGTCGATGGGGGGATGGCTCATGCTGATGATCGCGCGCGCATTGGTGAGCCGGGGCGGCGATGCGGCGGTCGCGGGCATGGTGGGCATCGCCGCCGCGCCCGATTTCACCGACTGGGGTTTCGACGACGCGCAAAAGGCCGCGCTGGCCGCCGGTGAAACCGTGTTCGAGGAGAACAATTACGGCTACGATCCGATGCCGACCCATGCGCGGTTCTGGCGTGACGGACAGGCGCAGCGCATGCTTGGCGACACCATTGCGCTGTACTGCCCCACCCGCCTGCTCCATGGACAGGACGATCCCGAGGTGCCGGTGGGCATCGCGCTGCGGCTGGCGGAACGGCTGGAGGGCGGCGATGTCCGCATCACGCTGGTGAAGGGCGGCGACCATCGTCTTTCGCGCGAATCGGATATCGCGCTGCTGCTCGCCACGCTCGACGAACTCGCCGGCTGATCCCGCGCGGGACGGCGCCGACACTTGGGGTTCAGCGCAGGCTCCCTAAATAGGGGGCATGACCATTCTTCCCCTGCTTTCGCCGCTGCTGCTCTTGATGCAGGGCGCGCCCGCCGAACCGCCAGCCGCCAATCCGCCCGCCAATCCGCCTCAGGCCATGACGCTGGCCGATGCGCGGCTGTCGGGCTGTCTTGCGCAGGCGCGCAGCGATTCCGCCGCCGCCATGGCCGAGGCGGATCAATGGCGGGCCGAGATCACGTCCGGCTCGCGGGCGCTTCCGCTGCAATGCCTCGGCACTGCCTATGCCAACCGGTCGATGTGGGCCGAGGCCGAGGCCGCCTTTGCCGAGGCCGCCGCCGATCTTGCCGCGCGCCCCGCCCCCGATCCGCGCCGCCTGTCCGCGCTGCATGCGCAGGCGGGCAATGCCGCGCTCGCCAATGGCGATGCGGCCGGCGCGCTCGCCCGCTTTAACGCAGGGCTTGGCGCGCTTGCCGGGACGGCGGTTCCGGGGCGCGTGGCCGCGGGGCTGCACGTCGACCGCGCCCGCGCGCTCGTCGCCCTGTCGCGCGATGACGACGCGGCGCAGGCGTTGATCTTCGCGCAGGAAGGCAATCCGCAGGATGCGACGGCGTTCCTCCTCGGCGCGACGCTCGCCCGGCGCACGGGCAGGCTGGCCGATGCCGCGCGCGCCATCGCGGTTGCCGACGCGCTTTCACCGGGCAATCCGGACATCATGCTCGAAGGCGGGCTGATCGCGGCGCTGGCGGGCGACGACATGACCGCGGCCAGTGCGTGGCGCCGCATCGTGGAAAGCACGCCCGGCAGCGAAACCGCCGCACGCGCGCAATTCTATCTGCAACAGCTCGACGCGATGCGGGCAGACGAACCCGCCGCCCCCGCGACACAGGCGACCTCGCCACAGGCGCCGGATTCCCAGGAGATTGGTCGATGACCGTCCTTTCCATACTCGATTTCGCATCCATCACCGAAGACGGCAGCGTGGCCCAGTCGCTCGACGACAGCGTGGCGCTTGCAAAAAAGGCAGAGGACGCCGGCTTTCACCGGTTCTGGATGGCGGAGCATCACGCCATGCCCGGCATCGCCAGCGCGGCGGTCTCGGTCTGTCTCGCCCATGTGGGCAAGGCGACCTCGACCATCCGGCTCGGCGCGGGGGGGATCATGCTGCCCAATCACAACCCGTTCGTCATTGCCGAGCAATTCGGCACGCTCGACGCGATCTATCCGGGGCGCATCGATCTCGGGCTGGGACGCGCGCCGGGGCCGACGGCCGCATCGCCCGTGCCCTGCGCAAGGATCTCCACCGCAGTGCCGAGGCGTTCCCGCAGGATGTCGTCGAATTGCGCGCCCTGTTCGAAGGCGACCCGCAATTGCCGTTGCAGGCCACGCCCGGCGCCGGCGCGAAGGTGGAAATGTGGATGCTCGGAAGCAGCCTGTTCGGCGCGCAGCTCGCCGCCATTCTCGGCCTGCCCTACGCCTTTGCCGCGCATTTCGCGCCCGCCGCGCTGGACGAGGCGCTCGCCACCTATCGCGAACGGTTCGAGCCGTCCGAAACGCTCGACCAGCCGCGCGTGATGGTCGCGGTCAATGCCTATGCCGCCGATACGCGGGAGGATGCGTTCTATCATGCATCCTCGATGGATCAGTCTTTCGTGGCCTTGCGCACCGGGAACCCCGGACGGCTGCCGAAACCGGTGCGCGGCTACCGCGACGACCTGCCCCCGCAGGCGCATGCCATGTTGCAGGCCACCCGTTCGGTCAGCGCCATCGGCACGCCGGACGAGGTGCGCGAATCGCTGCAATCCATCATTCAGCGCACCGGCGCGGACGAGCTGATGCTGTCGGGTTCGACCTATGATCCGCAGGCGCGGCATCGGTCGCTCGACATCATCGCCGGGCTGGCAGGCGCGCTGTAACCTTGGGTGTCCGGGGGCGGGCATGCGGCGTTTCGGGACCAACCAACCATGCGTCGCCCTGCCCCCTGATCCCCTTATAGTCGTCGCCGCACGTTCGCGGGCGCGGGCATGAAAATCATCCCGCACTCTTGCCCCTTTCCCGCCCGCGCCCTAGCAATCGGCACAAACAGGGAGAGAGAGGGCTCTTATGGATCATGCAAATGTCATCATCGTCGGCGGGGGCCACGGCGGCGCCGCGGCGGCACTCGCGCTGCGTCAGAACGGTTTTGAGGGGACCATCACGCTGATCGGGCGCGAACAGGAACCGCCCTACGAACGGCCGCCCCTGTCGAAGGAATATCTCGCGCGGGAGAAGGAATTCGAACGGCTCTATATCCGCCCGCCCTCCTTCTGGGACGACAAGGACGTGACGCTCATGCTCGGGCGCGAGGTGACCGCCATCGATCCGCAGGCAAAGCGCGTGACCGTCTCCGACGGGAGCGAGATGGGCTATGATCACCTGATCTGGGCGGCGGGCGGCGATGCGCGGCGGCTGTCGTGCGCGGGCGCCGAGCTTGCCGGGGTGCATTCGGTGCGCAATCGGGCCGATGTCGACCGGATGATGGCGGAAATCGACGCGGGCGCGCGCCGTGCGGTGATCATCGGCGGCGGCTATATTGGGCTGGAAGCAGCCGCCGTCCTGCGCAAGCTCGGCGTCGAGGTCGTGCTGCTCGAAATGCTGGACCGCGTGCTGGCGCGCGTCGCGGGCGAGGATCTGTCCCGCTTCTACGAAGAGGAGCATCGCAAGCATGGCGTCGATCTCCGCCTCGAAGCGGCGGTCGATTGCATCGAGGGCGATGGAGAGAAGCTCAACGGCGTGAAGATGGCGGACGGGTCCATCGTGCCCGCCGACATGGTCATCGTCGGCATCGGCATCGTGCCGTGCATCGGCCCGCTCATCGTGGCGGGCGCGGCGGGCGCGAACGGGGTCGAGGTGGACGAATTCTGCCGCACGAGCCTGCCCGACGTCTACGCCATCGGCGATTGCGCCGCGCATGGCAACGATTTCGCCGATGGCGCGGTCATCCGGCTCGAATCGGTGCAGAACGCGAATGACATGGCCACGGTCGCGGCCAAGGCGATCTGCGGCGAGGAAGCGCCTTATGCCGCGACGCCGTGGTTCTGGTCGAATCAGTACGATCTGAAATTGCAGACGGTCGGCCTGTCGATGGACCATGATCGGACCGTGCTGCGCGGCGATCCGGCGGACCGCAGCTTTTCGGTGATCTACCTGAAGGACGGTCGGATCATCGCGCTCGATTGCGTGAACAAGATCAAGGATTACGTGCAGGGGCGCAAGCTGGTCGAACGCCGCGCGGTGATCGACCCCGACCTGCTGGCCGACAATGATGTCGCGCTCAAGGAGATGAAGGCGAGCTGAGTTCCTCCCATGCCCAGCGCGCCGCGTCGGCCACCACCGGGTCGGCATCGGCGCGCAGGGCATCGATCTTCTCTAGCAAGGCCGGATCGCCTGAATTTCCCGCCGCGATCAGGCAGTTGCGCACGAACCGACCCCGCCCGATCCGCTTGATCGGAGAGCCGGAAAACAGCGCCCGGAACCCCGCATCGTCAAGGTCGAGCAACGCATCGAGCGGTGGCGCGGACAGTTCGGCGCGCGGCAGGAAGGCCCGGTTCGCCGCCGCCGCATCGGCAAAGCCGTTCCACGGACAGACGGCGAGACAATCGTCGCAGCCATAGATGCGATTGCCGATGGCTTTGCGAAATTCGGTCGAGATCGGGCCCTTGTGCTCGATCGTGAGATAGGAAATGCAGCGGCGCGCATCGACCGTGCGGGGCGTGGGAAACGCGTCGGTCGGACATGCGTCGAGACAGCGGCGGCACGATCCGCAATTGTCGGCATGGGCGGCGTCGGGCGCGAAGGGCAGGTTGGTATAGATCGCGCCGAGGAACAGCCAGCTCCCGTGGCGGCGGCTCACCATGTTGGAATGCTTGCCCTGCCAGCCGATCCCGGCGGCGGCGCCAAGCGGCTTTTCCATGACCGGCGCGGTATCGACGAACACCTTCACCTGAGGGTCGGGATACCCGTGTTTCGGCGCCTCCGCGACCAGCCACCGCGCCAGCCGTTTCAGCGCCTTTTTCACCGTATCGTGGTAATCGCGCCCCTGCGAATAGACCGAGATCCGCCCGGTATCGCCCGCATCCGCCAGCGCGAGCGGATCGCGGCCGGGGGCGTAGCTCATGCCGAGCGCGATGACCCGCTGCGCATCGGGCCACAGGGCTTGCGGGTCGGCGCGCTGTTCGCGGCGTTCCTCCATCCAGGCCATCGTCGCGTGGTGACCATCGGCGAGCCATTGCGCGAAACGGGCGCTGCGTTCGGGGTTGGCGGCGGCATCGGCGATCCCGACGCTGGCGAACCCTTCCTCCGCGGCCTGCGCCAGCAATCGCGTGCGCAGATCGGCGAGCGTGGCGGTTTGGGCGTGGGCGGTGTCGGTCATGCGGCCTCCTATGCCGCATTGCCCGGCGCGGCGCGACCCCGCAAGCCTGCCTCGACGCTGAAGGTTCATGGACGGGTCAGCCGCCCTCCTCTATGCTCATCCCCATGAAAAACAGTTCACGACGCAGCGTTCTTTCCTGGCTTTCGGCCTGTGCGGCGGCGCCATTCGTATCGGCATGTGGCGGCGGCCCGGCCCAGGCAAAGGATTTCCCCGTTTCGATGAGCGAGGACCGCTGGCGCGCGAAGCTGTCCGCCTCGGAGTTCCGCATCCTGCGCAAGGCGGGGACGGAGCGGCCCTATTCCTCGCCGCTGAACGCGGAGAAGCGCGCCGGCACCTATATTTGCGCAGGGTGCGACAATCGCCTGTTCGCGAGCGAGACGAAATTCGAAAGCGGCACCGGCTGGCCGAGCTTCTATCGCCCGCTGCCGGGCGGGGTCGGCACGTCCACCGATTACAAGATCGGCATGCCCCGAACGGAGGTCCATTGCGCGCGCTGCGGCGGACATCTCGGCCATGTGTTCAACGACGGGCCCAAGCCCACCGGCAAGCGTTATTGCATGAACGGCGCGGCGATGGACTTCCGTCCGGCGTGATGCGGCGCGAAAACTGCAACCTTTGCCGCCGCCGATCCACTTACCCATTCGACAAGCGTGAATTGGCCGTATAGGACAGGGGGATGACTGCCGAACCGGCCACGCCTCTTCTCGATACCGTCGACACGCCTGCTGACCTGCGCAAGCTGAAGCCTGCGCAAATGCGCCAACTCGCCGATGAGCTGCGGAGCGAGATGATCGCCGCGGTGGGTCAGACCGGCGGGCATCTCGGCTCCGGCCTCGGCGTGGTCGAGCTGACCGCCGCGATCCATTACGTATTCGACACGCCGCGCGACCGGCTGATCTTCGACGTCGGGCACCAGGCCTATCCGCACAAGATCCTGACCGGACGCCGGGACCGCATCCGCACCCTGCGGCAGGGCGGCGGGCTGTCCGGATTTACCAAGCGCAGCGAGAGCGAATACGACCCGTTCGGCGCCGCGCATTCGAGCACGTCGATCTCCGCCGCGCTGGGCTTTGCCACCGCGAACAGGATTTCGGGCGCGCCGGGCAAGGCGATTGCCGTCATCGGCGATGGCGCGATGAGCGCGGGCATGGCCTACGAGGCGATGAACAATGCGGAGGCGGCGGGCAATCGCCTCGTCGTGATCCTCAACGACAATGACATGTCCATCGCGCCGCCGGTCGGCGGATTGTCGAGCTATCTGGCGCGGCTGGTGTCGAGCGGGCGCTTCCTCGGCTTTCGCGAGCTGGCGCGCAGGTTCGCGCGCAAATTGCCCCGCCCGTTGCAGAATGCGGCGCGCAAGACCGACGAATACGCCCGCGGCATGGCGATGGGCGGCACATTGTTCGAGGAGCTGGGCTTCTATTACGTCGGGCCGATCGACGGGCACGACATGGACGCGCTCATCCCCGTGCTCGAAAACGTGCGCGACGCGGGCGAGGGTCCGTGCCTCGTCCATGTGGTCACGCAGAAGGGCAAGGGATACGGCCCGGCCGAAAAATCCGCCGACAAATATCACGGCGTGCAGAAATTCGACGTCGTCACCGGCGAACAGAAGAAATCCGCCGGCGGTCCGCCCAGCTATACCAACATTTTTGCCAGGGCGCTGATCGCCGAGGCGGAGAGCGACAACCGCATCTGCGCGATCACCGCCGCGATGCCGTCGGGCACCGGACTGGACAAATTCGCGGAGAAATTCCCCGAGCGCAGCTTTGACGTGGGTATCGCCGAGCAGCATGCGGTGACCTTCGCCGCGGGCCTCGCGGCGCAGGGAATGCGCCCGTTCTGCGCGATCTATTCGACCTTCCTGCAACGCGCCTACGATCAGGTCGTGCACGATGTCGCGATACAGAATCTGCCGGTGCGCTTTGCCATCGACCGGGCCGGGCTGGTCGGGGCCGACGGGGCGACCCATGCGGGCAGCTTCGACGTGACCTATCTCGCCTCGCTCCCCAACATGGTGGTGATGGCTGCCGCGGACGAGGTCGAACTCACCCACATGGTCCACACCGCCGCGCAATATGACGACGGACCGATCGCCTTTCGCTATCCGCGCGGTTCGGGCGTGGGGCTGGACCTGCCCGAAGTGCCGGAGCGGCTCGAAATCGGGAAGGGCCGCATCGTGCGCGAAGGGTCGAAGGTCGCGATCCTGTCGCTGGGCACCCGTCTCGGCGAGGCGCGCAAGGCGGCGGACGAGCTGGAGGCGAAGGGGCTTTCGACCACCATCGCCGACATGCGCTTTGCCAAGCCGCTGGACGAGGATCTCATCCGCAAGCTGATCGCCTCCCACGAGGTCGTCGTCACGGTCGAGGAAGGCAGCATCGGCGGGCTGGGTGCGCATGTGCTCACCATGGCGAGCGACGAGGGGCTGACCGATGGCGGGCTGAAGATCCGGACGATGCGCCTGCCCGACGCGTTCCTCGACCATGATGCGCCGGACAGGCAGTATGACATCGCCGGGTTGAACGCGCCGCAGATCGTCGACACGGTGTTGAAAGCGCTGCGCCACAACAGCGCCGGCATCGCGGAAGCCAGCGCGTAGGCGGCCCTCTCCCGCGTGAGAGGCGGCGCATTAAGGCCGCCTCACAACCAGCGCCAGAGCCCGGCGGGAATCCCGCCGACCGGCCCGTGCGCCCGAGTAATGGCGAGCCAGAGCACCGCCGCCCCCACCCAGAACGGCCAGCGCACCGAACCCAGCCGCGATAGCCGGGGCCAGAAGGTCGTGCGCGCCCGCCATGCCGCCCATGTCTTGCCCATGTGGCGCGCCTTGCGCCCGTCCTGAAGCGCGGGAGCCGGCGAGGGCGAGAAACCCGAGCGCGCCGGCAAGGACCAGCGTGCGCGGATTGGGCGCGACCACGATATGCGCCGCGGCCCACAGGGCGATGCCCCACATCATCGGATGGCGGGTGACGGCAAAGATGCCGGTCGCCTCGCGCGCCTGTGCCACGGCCTCCGCCTCCGGGTGCGGGAGGGCCGGATTGCGCACCACGCTGCCGAGGAGGAAGACCAGCGCCAGCAGCGTCAGCACGCTCCCCGCAAGCCAGCTTGCGATATGCCACCCGTCCCACAGCATCGGCGCGGCGGGCGCATGACGGAACGCGCGCACCATCCAGCCCAGCGTGACGAGCGCGATGAGCGAGTAGGCGATGGCAAAGCCGCGCTCCCCCAGCCACCCGGCCACAAGCGGGCGAAGCGGGCCGGAGAGCAGGATATGCGTGCCCACGAACACGATCGCGGCGGAGAGCAGGAGAGAAATATCGGTCATGGCCGGTCCTTGTAGCAAAACGCCCCCCGGCGCGCGGGGCGGCGGGGGCGTCGTGGTTCGGCAGGGCGGCCGGGTTTAGCTGGGCCGGGTTTCGGGGTGAACCCCGGCGGCCTGCTGCTCGCCGACTTCGGCCTGACCCAGGAGGTCGTCGCCGACATTGTTATCGGCCAGCGTGTCGAGGTGCATCAGCTTCTTGATCAGCGGCGAAATCACCAGCACGACCACGCCGACGCCGATGGAGATCCAGCCGATCTGGCTGTACACGCCCATCACCGTTTCGCGCGCCGCACCTTCGCCGCTCGCCGCCTCGGATCCGGTCGCCGCCGCGATCAGGCCGGCGACGAAATTGCCGGTCGCCGATGCGAAGAACCAGGTCCCCATGATGAGCGAGGCCATGTGCGCCGGGGCCAGACGGTTCATCGCCGACAGACCGACCGGCGACAGGCAAAGCTCACCCGTGGTGTGCAGCAGATAGATGAGGAAGATGAACAGGACCGGCACCAATGCCGGCCCCGCCGCCGCCGCACCCGCGACCAGCACGAGGAAACCCGCGCCTAGTTGCAACAGCGCTAGGCCGAACTTGGCCGGAGCCGAGGGTTCGAGCCCCTTGCGGCCGAGTAGCGTCCACAGACCCGCGAACACCGGGCCGAGCAGCACGATATAGATCGCATTGATCGACTGGAACATGGAGGCCGGAACGCCGCCGCGATCGACATGGCGGTCGGTGAACAGGTTGAGCGAGGAGCCCGCCTGCTCGAACAGGGCCCAGAACAGGATCGACCCGATGATGAGGAACATCGCGGCAAAAATCCGGTCGCGATCATGCCGCTCCAGCTTCGTCACCGCCACGATCAACACGTAGCCCACGAGGATGACGCCCGCCACCATGAGCAGCCAGCCGACCATTTCCTGATACTGGATCAGTGCCCACAGGACCGCGATGCCCGCGACCGAAACGGCGTAGATGGTAAGTTCGCGCGCCTTCGACAAAGCGATCGGCGGTTCGCCGCGGCCCAGCAGCAGGGGGCGGAAAATGGTGAACACGATGAGGCCGGCCAGCATGCCGACACCCGCCGCGCCAAAGCCATAGGCCCAGCCATAGGTCTGACCCAGATAGCCGCAGAGCAGCGAACCGAACGCCGCGCCGAGGTTAATGCCGACGTAGAAGATCGTATACGCGCCGTCGCGGCGCACGTCGGTGCGGGGATAAAGCTGCCCCACCATGACCGAGATGTTCGCCTTCAGAAAGCCGGTGCCCATGATGATGAAGCTGAGCGCGAGCCAGAAGATGTTGATCGTTGCATCGTCCTGGCCGCCGGTCCCTTCGAACGCCATCAGGAAATGACCGAAAGTCAGCAGCATCGCCCCGAACGCGGTCGCCTTGCGCTGCCCGATATATTTGTCGGCGAGATAGCCGCCCAGAACCGGGGTGATGTAGACGAGCGCGGTATAGGCGCCGTAGATGACGCCGGACTGGCTATCGGAAAAGAGCCAGTGCTGGGTGAGGTAGAAAATGAGCAGGGCGCGCATTCCGTAATAGGAAAAACGCTCCCACATCTCGGCGAAGAACAGCACGAAAAGGCCTTTGGGATGGCCGAGAAACGTGCCGGCTGCGTCGCCGTCCTGCGCGTATTGGGTCGCCATGAGCGATCGATCCCCCGATTATATTTTCACAAGCGCGCGACCCTAAAGCATATTGCGTTGATGTGAAGCGCATTTGTTTCGTCCGAAACCGGGTTGATCGCGAAGCCGCAGCGCACGAAGCGTCACCTGCGCAATTGACCGACTCGCTGTGTTATGGCACTATACCACCATGCCCGATCGAGCCGCCACGACCGCAAACCGCCCCGCCGGTACCCGGTCCGTGGCGCCCTTGCCGGGTGCGGGGGCTGGTATGGCAAAGCCTGTCTACATGCGCCTGCGCGAAATCATCGCGGCCGCCATTATCGACGGGACGTTCTGCGAAGGGGAGATGCTGCCATCGGTGCGCGCCTTCGCCGCGGATCAGGGCGCCAATCCGCTCACCGTTGCCAAGGCCTATCAGCAGTTTCAGGACGACGGCCTGATCGAGGTGCAGCGCGGCATCGGCATTCGCGTGCTCGAAGGGGCACGGCAACGTTTGAAGCAGGCAGAACGCCGCCAGTTCCTGAACGCCGAATGGCCTGATATCGCCGCACGGATGCGGTTGCTCGACATCGATATTGCGGATCTTACCGCATCCGACGCCTTTGCGGATTGATATTGCGGGATCTATGGAAGTAAGGGCGTTTCTGTTCTAGGTAGAAATCCCTAGGAGCAGGGCATTCAGGATCTTTCGATCCATCGGCCATGGAGGGGGGCTCCACCTGCCATGACACAAATCGAATCTCGCGGGTCGCGCACAAACCATACCCAAGGAATACGATGATACGGTCCGAACTTGTTCAAGAACTAAGCGCCGAGAATCCGGAGCTTCGTCCCGACGAAGTCGATGCGATCGTGACCGTGTTCTTCGACGCCATCAGCGATCAGCTGGCCAAGGACGGGCGGGTCGAACTGCGCGGGTTCGGCGCCTTCTCCACACGGCAGCGCGACGGCCGCACGGGGCGCAATCCGCGCACCGGCGAAGCGGTGGACGTCCCGGCAAAGCGCGTCCCCTATTTCAAGCCGGGCAAGGAAATGCGCGAACGGCTCAACGACACCGATTGACGCGCGCCAGGCCCCGGGATTGCCGCGAGGCAGGCGTTTTCCCGATGCTCCGGCCTCGCTGGTTCTCCGCGAAAAGAGCCCGAAACCCTCACTCGAAGTCACCGATTGCGGCGCGGCTGGCGGGCGGCTAACACGGGGCGCGCAGCGTGCGGGCGTGGCGGAATGGTAGACGCCGGGGACTTAAAATCCCCTGAGCTGTGCTCGTGCGGGTTCGAGTCCCGCCGCCCGCACCATGCGCATCCCATACCCGGTTCCGGACCGATCTTTAGGATTTGCAAACGCCTCCTTAACCAATTCCCCTTACCCCCGATGGAGGATGGGTTTCGCTCTTCGGTGCGATGAGCCTGTCGACGGGGCGCGAACAGGGGCAATGCGAAACCATGCAGCAGACGAACAGCTTTACCCGGCCCGCCCCCTTCGACGGCGGCGGGGACGGCCGGACCACGATCATCCGCTTTGCCAAGCTCGTCGGCGAGGGCGGCGAATTTCCCTGCGTCCTGCGCGAAGTGGGGGAGGACCGGCTTCGGGTGCGGCTGTTCGGGCCCTTGCCGATGCGCGTATCGCCGATGGAGCTGGCGTTCGGCGACGGGGAGACGATCGCCGTCATGCTGATCTGGCAACGCGGGACCGAAGCGGGGTTTCGCCTTTGCGAGCAGGCCGACCGGCAGAGGTTGCTGTGTCCGCAGGGGCCTTATGAAAAACGTGCGATCCGCGTCGCCGTTGCGGTTCCGAGCCATGTCCACGCACTCAGCGGGACGCAGGACGTCACCATCCGCAATCTCTCGCACGAGGGGGCCTGCATCCTATGCGCCGCCCATTTCGCGATCGATCAGCGGCTCAAACTCGCCATTCCCGAACTGGGCGATGTCGTCGCGACCGTGCGCTGGCGCAAGCAAAGGGAATATGGCCTCGCCTTCGTGGAGACTTTCCGGTTCGAAGCGATGGCGCGCGCCGTGCGCGTGATGCAACAGCAGGCAGGCGGAGACGCGGGCGAAAATTACGGCGAAGACGCGTAGCGCCTAGTTGCAGGCCGCGCACGTCCCGCGCAGCTCGACGACCGGGCGCACATCGGAAAAACCCGCCTTGTCCGCCGCCTCGCGAAGCGAATGGGTCAGCCGGTCGTCATCGACATGCTCGGCCCGCCCGCAATGATCGCAGATCAGGAAGATGCAATCGTGCCGGCAACCGGGATGGCTGTTCACCAGATAGGCGTTGGCGCTTTCAATCCGATTAGCCAGATTGGTTCGTACGAACAGGTCGAGAATGCGATACACGCTATTGGCCGCAACGCGTCGCCCCTCCGATGCGGAGAGTGTTTCCGCAATGTCGTAAGCCGATGCCGGCGCATCGCGATTCGCCAGCGCGTCGAACACCCGCGCCCGCATGTCGGTCCATTGTTCGCCCGCGTCGGTCAGCACGCCGCGCGCCTCGGTCACGAGGGCGGTTCCATGGTGTTCGACATGCGCGTGGGCGGAGCAGGACATGCCCTCCATATAGGTGGCCCGGCGCGCGCTGGCAAATGGGGCGCGCTTATCCGGTGACGAAACGGACCCGGTAATCGTCGGGGTACATCGCCTTCAGATTGCGCACCTTCGGCGCATCCCACCGCACGATATAGCCATGGCGCGGGTTCTTGAGCGCGAAATCCTGATGATAGGTTTCCGCCGGGTAGAAGGTCTGCAACCGCTCCAGCCGCGTCACGATGGGACGGTCCCACAACCCCACCTTGTCGAGCTGCGCGATATAGCCGCGGGCGATCTTGGCCTGATGGCGGCTCGTCGGGACGATGGCGCTGCGATATTGCGGCCCGCGGTCGGGGCCCTGCCGGTTGAGCAGGGTCGGGTCGGCCACGACCGAAAAATAGATCCGCAGCAATTCGTCGTAGCGCACGACGGCCGGGTCGTAGGTGACCTTGACCGCCTCAGCATGGCGGGTGCCGCCTGCGCTGACCGCGCTGTAATCGGCGTCGGCCTTCGTCCCGCCGTGATAGCCGGAAACCGCGCTCTTCACGCCGTTTACATGGCTGAACACCGCCTCCACGCCCCAGAAACAGCCGCCGGCAAATATCGCCGTCTGCGTGCCATGCTCGCTCGCCGGGGCGGTCGCGGCCGGTGCATTCACCGGTTCCTCCGCCGCCATCGCCGGGGTCATGCACGACGCCAGCACCGATGCTGACACGCCGAGCGCGACGCCTCGTGCCCAACCCATCATGACGCCACCATCGCCGCGACGGGCGCAATGAAGGCATGGCCGTTGATGAAGGACAGCAAGCCCGCGCCAAGGCCGAAGCCGAGCGCAAGGCGGGACACAAGGGCGGTATCGGACAGGGAAGGGTTTTCGGTTTTCATGGCGACCGTTCTACACAAGTCGCCATGAGCGCGCGCTGAATGCCGCCCTGCCCCAACCCGTTTCCATCAGTGGCGAAAATGCCGCATGCCGGTGAACACCATGGCGAGCCCGGCCGCGTCCGCGGCGGCGATCACCTCGTCGTCGCGGATCGAACCGCCTGGCTGAATCACCGCGGTGGCGCCTGCCTCCGACGCGGCGAGAAGCCCGTCGGCAAAGGGGAAGAACGCATCCGACGCCACCGCGCTGCCGACCGTCTTCGCCTCGCTCCAGCCGTAGGTTTCGGCGGCCTCGGCGGCTTTCATTGCGGCGATGCGCGCGCTGTCGCGGCGGTTCATCTGTCCCGCGCCGATACCGGCGGTCTGCCCGTCCTTGGCATAGACGATGGCGTTCGATTTCACGTGGCGGGCGACCGTCCATGCGAACAGGCAATCCTTCAGCTCCGCATCGGTCGGCGCGCGCTTCGTCACGACTTTCAGATCGGCCGGGCTGACATGGGCCGCGTCGCGGTCCTGCACCAGCAATCCGCCCGCTATCACGACCTGCGTCACGCCGGCGCGGCGCGCATCGGGCAGACCGTCGGTGAGCAGCAGGCGCAGGTTCTTCTTTTTCGCGAACACGGCGCGGGCGTCGTCATCGGCGCCGGGGGCCACGACCACCTCGGTAAAGATTTTCGCGATACGCTCCGCCGTCGCCACGTCGAGCGGGCGATTGACCGCGACGATGCCGCCGAATGCCGACACCGAATCGCAGGCCAGCGCCCGTTCCCACGCCTCGGCCAGCGTATCGGCGGTGGCGACGCCGCACGGGTTGGCATGCTTCACGATGACGACGGTCGGCGGGCCGCCCGCGAATTCCGCCACCAGTTCGAGCGCCGCATTGGCATCGTTGTAATTGTTGTAGGACAAGGCCTTGCCCTGCACCTGCTCGGCCTGCGGCAGGCCGGCGACATGCGGCCCCTCCGGCACATAGAGCGCGGCCTTCTGATGCGGGTTTTCGCCATAGCGGAGCGAGGTGACGAGCCGGCTCGCCATCGCGCGTCGGGGGGGAAAGCGTTCCTCCTGATCGACATAGGCGAACCACTGGCTGATCGCGGCGTCATAGGCGGCGGTGGCGGCGAACGCCTTGGCGGCCATGCGCTTGCGGAACGACAGCTTCGTGCCGCCCGCATCGATCTGGTTCAGCAATTCATCGTAATCGGCAGGATCGGTGAGCATCGCGACATAGGCATGGTTCTTGGCCGCGGAACGCACCATCGACGGGCCGCCGATGTCGATATTCTCGATCACCGTGTCGCGGTCCGCCCCGCTCTTCACCGTTTCGGCAAAGGGGTAGAGATTGACGACGACGAGATCGATGGCGCCAATGCCGTGCTCTTCCATCGCGGCGGCATGCTCGGGATTGTCCCGCACGGCGAGCAAACCGCCATGCACCATGGGGTGCAACGTCTTCACCCGCCCGTCCATCATTTCGGGGAAGCCGGTGATGTCGGACACGTCCTTCACGGTCAGTCCCGCCTCGCGCAGCGTGCGCGCGGTGCCGCCCGTCGACACCAGCTCCACCCCCCGCTCGGCAAGCGCCTGGCCAAGATCGGCGAGGCCCGTCTTGTCCGATACGGACAGGAGAGCGCGGCGGACGGGGACGAGATCGGTCATGGGGCTTGCGGTTCCTCTGGCGTCGGGACGGGGGGTCACGCTGCGCCCATAAACCCCGCCGCCCACAGGTCAAGCGCCCGGTCGCGCGGGGCGCGGCTTTGACCTGTGGGCCGCGTTCACTTCATCCGTTCAAAGCTCCAGCGGATCGCACCGCCCTTGCCATCGACGGTTTCGGACAGGACGAGCTGCTGCACGTTCTGCGGACGGCCATCGGCATCGACCCAGAGGCTTTCTTCCACCGCGACCGGTACGTCCGGACTGTGAAAGCGCCAGAAGCTGCCGTCGGGTAGCGACAATGTCATGCCCCCGCCGTGCAGCGCATGGTCGACCCCGACGCCGGGGCCGAGGTGAAAGCGGATGTCGAACGGGTGCGTGCCCTTGCGCGCGCGGCGGTTTTTCGGCGTCAATATGTCGATGCCTTCGAACAGGAGCCCGGTCTTCGCCAGCGACAATTGCCGTTCGTGGACCAGCCCCCACCGCGCGAGATAGCCGTCGTGGATGCCGCACATCGCCTCGCCCGCCTCGGCGCGGTCGCGTTCGAGCTGCACCTCGCGCACGCCCGCGCCCATGGTGCCGTCCTCGCGAAGCTCGGTCGAATCGGCATCGTGAAGGACGAGCGTCGAATGCGCGGCGGTGGAGCGCAGCCCGTCGCGGATGCGCATCGGCACGGCCCCGCCCACGACCGCCGCGCCGCCGCAATTGACGACGATACGCTGGTCCCGGTGGCTGAATTCGATGGCGAGGGTGGAGGCGCAGGCCGCCGCCGTTTCCTGCCCATGCCCCGTCCGACCGGCGGGCGGCGGCGCGCTGTCGAACTGCACCACGGCCTGTCCGGCGGCCATGCGCTGATACCCCCAGGGCCCGGCATCGCGCAGCGGCCGGTTGCGCAGGTTCGCGGCATTGAGCAGCTGCCCGATGCGGCCCGCGGCGACCGGGAGCGCGCCCTGCCAGCTGCCGAGCGAACCGTCGGCATGGGTCAGCGCGAGCAGCGCGCGCATCATCATGGTGAGGAACGCCTCCATCTGCGGCGGCGGTTCCATCCGGCACGCGCGATAGCAGGCCATCACGCGCAGCAGCAGGACGATCGTTTCCAGCTGATCGGTGGGGCGACGCGACAGCATGCCGCCATCCTCGCCCACCGCGTCGCCCAACGCGGAAATCAGCCCCGCCTCGGCATAAAGCCGGCGCGGCTTGCCTTCGGGCAGGAGCAACCCCGCCGCGGTCAGCCCGGCCCAGGCGGGAATGGCATCGGCCGCGGGGAGCGAGCGGCCCGTCTGCCGGTCGAGCCACGACGCCGTCGCCGCGACATGGCGCAGCAGGCTGGCGCGGAACATCTTGTCCCCGCCCGACAGCAGCAGCGGCGCATGCACGAGCCAGTTCATCAGCCGGTGCCCCGTATCGGCCACGCCCCATGCCGGCGTTTCGCCGATTTCGTGATGGACCAGCAGCCAGCGGCGCAGGATCTCCTCCGCCACCTCGGTAATGCGGTCGCGCGGGCCCGCCGCCTCCAGATCGGGCAACCACGCGAAACGATGGACGTAGGCCGCGGCCAGCGGCGTCAACGCGCGCCCGGTAAAACCGTCGATGGCAACACGCTTTCCCGCGACGAGGAAATGCCCGGCACGAAGCGCCATGCCCGCGGCGCGTTCGCCCGGCACCGGTTCCGCCACCGTGGCAAGCAGGCGCAGCCGCGCAGGTTTACGAAACGGATGGGTCAGCGTGCGGGCCGACACCCCCTGCGCATAGGCAAAACGGATGGCCCGGTCGATCGCGCCGAGCTGCGGCGGACGCAGATCGGGCAGCGCCGGTTCCCCCCGCATGTCGCGCGGCGCGGCCTGCGCCGGGGCATGCTCGGTATCGTGCGGGGTGTGAGGCGCGATGGGGGCGGATGCGCGTTCGTCCTGCGTCATGCGCGCGGCCCGTGGGTCGGGGCGTGGGTCGGGGCGCCGGTCCGCTCCGCCGGACAGCGACGGACGGTCCTCACCCGCGGTGCGCACCGGATCGTTGGGGTCGCCACCGGTCCACACCTTACCCATGATTCTTGAGCGCCGCGATATTCGCCGCGTAGTGATCGGCCCCGCCCTTGAAGGTGGCGGACCCGGCGACGAGCACGTCCGCGCCCGCATCGACGCATTGACGCGCGGTTTCGGCATTGACGCCGCCGTCGACCTCCAGCCTGATGTCGCGGCCCGATTTATCGATCATGCGGCGCACCGCCTCGATCTTCTTCAATTGCGAGGCGATGAAGCTCTGCCCCCCGAATCCAGGATTGACGCTCATGACGAGGACGAGGTCGATCTCGTCGATGAGATAGTCGAGCATCTTTGCCGGCGTCGCGGGATTGAGCGAAATGCCGGCCTTCTTGTCCAGCGCCTTGATCGCCTGCACCGTGCGATGGGTGTGCGGCCCGGCCTCGGGATGGACGGTGATGATGTCTGCGCCAGCCTCGGCAAACGCTTCGAGATAGGCGTCCACCGGGCTGATCATCAGATGCACGTCGAAGGGTTTGTCGCTGTGCGGGCGCAACGCCTTTACCACGGCGGGTCCGATGGTGATGTTGGGCACGAAATGCCCGTCCATCACATCGACATGGATCCAGTCGGCACCGGCGGCGTCGATGGCGCGCACCTCCTCGCCCAGGCGGGCGAAATCGGCGGACAGAATCGACGGGGAAATCAAGGGAATCGGCATGGCCTGCCCTTACCCCCCCACGGTTGAAAGGCACAAGCGGGATCATCGCGTTTTGAACACGGTTCGCGCCGCGTGCAGGGCGTCCGGTCGCAGCGCATCGCCGAACCCGTCCCGTGCGCCATGTCCCGCTTGCCTCGTGCCGCCGGGCGGGATAGCGCATCGGGCATGGCAGGATCGGGTTCGCAAGGTCGGGGACAACGCGCCGCCGCGCTGATGCGGCGGGAAACGCGCGTCCGCCGCGGCGCCGTCCCCGACACCATCGGCGGCGAGCGCGTCGCGGACGGGCAATGGGCGCTGATCGGGGAGGAATTCCTGCTCCGCGCGGGCGGCTGCACGATCTATTACCGCACGGGCCACGGCATTTGCGTGGATGTCGCGAGTGCCGACGCCGAGCGCAGGCTCGACCTCTATCTTTCGGGCACTACCCATGCGGCGATCGCGTGCATGAACGGGCTGTATCCGGTGCATGCCTCCGCCGTGGTGGCGAACGGCCGGGCGATCGGCATCACCGGGCCGTCAGGTGCGGGGAAATCCACGTTGAGCGCCGGGCTGGCATCGCGGGGGATGGGCCTTCTTGCCGATGATACGCTGATCCTCGCCATGCCGGATGGCGGGGCCGACGATGCCGGCATTGACGATGGCGGGGCAAAACCCGCGCCGGTCTGCTTGCCGGGGCACAAGCGGATGAAGCTGTGGCCCGATGCGGTCGCCATGACCGGGGCGCAGGCCGGGGACATCGTATCGCCCGATTATCGCAAGCATTATGTGGCGCAGGCGGGACCGGCACACGACGAACCCTGCCCGCTTGCCGGGATCGTCGTGCTCGCACAGGGGGAGGATTTCGCGTTCGAACCGCTCCATGGCGGGGAAAAGATCGCGGCGCTCAACGACGATCATTATATCGCCCGGCTGCACGAGGTCGCATCGGGCGACGGCCCGGCGGGGCGGTTGCGGGCACTGGTCACGCTGGCGTCGGCGGTGCCGTGCTGGCGGCTCACCCGGCCGATGGACAGCGATCGCTTCGCACAAATGCTTGATTTTACGCAGCGAAACCTTGAAGAACAGCTGTTGTGATGATCGTGACCGAAAAATGCCCCTCCGCCTATGTCGAAACCGAGATCGACGGCGAATCCGTGTTGATGAAGCTTTCGGACGGGAAGTTCTATTCCCTGCGCGACAGCGGACTGGCGATCTGGACCGCGATCGACGGGGTGCGTGACCGGGACGCGATCGTCACCGTGGTCGCGGACGATTACGACGTCGCGCCGGGGGACGTCGAAGCCGACGTGCTGGCCTTCATTAATTCGCTGACGGATGCCGGGCTCATTGCGGAGCGACGCCTTTCGTGATTCGCCACCGGCTGAGGGTCGCCGAGGCGATCGCGCTCCTCGCCGCGGCTCGTCTCTTCATCGGCCTGGTGCCTTTTGCGAACTGGAAAACGATGCTCGGCACGCCCGTCGCGCATGATCGCGAGGTCGCGCGCCCGGCGCGATCCGATGCCGACGAACGGATGCACGGGTGCCGCACCGCGATTCGGCGCGGCGCCCGCTACGTGCCCGGCGCGATCTGCCTGCCGCAGGCGATGGCGCTGCAATGGATGCTTTCGCGCCGAAAACTGCCGTCGGTACTGACCATCGGGTTCCTTCCGGGCGCCGCTGTCGATACCGAGGACAGGCTCCACGCCTGGATCAGGAGCTGGCGCGGAATCGAAATCGGCGACAGCGGCAAAAGGCATGTTCCCCTCATTTCAATGGCGTCCCGAATTGGAACAGGAATTTCAGGACGATAGCGCCAGCATTGCTGCAAAGCGGCAAAGCGGCAAAGCATGCATCTTGGGTTTAACGCTTTGTAAACCAAAGCCTGAGGCGTTTTATTTGAGGAATATTGCTATGACCAAGACCACGACGAAAGCATGGACCCGCCCCGAACTGCGCGTGCTCGGCACGATGGCCGATGTTGCCGGTAACGGCACCGTCCAGAACCAGGGCCGGAGCACGGGTTCGGTCGCGAACAGCTGATCGCCACGAAAAGGTTTCGGTACGCCCTGGTTGGGTCTATCGACCGGCAATGATTGCAATTGGAATGAGCTGGGGCGATTCGTCCTGGCTACAGCCGGAGCGCATTGCCCGATCGCTGGGACTCTTTGCCGGATGCGAATCCGATAGCCAGGTCACCGAAGGGGCGATTTTCGCCCAGTTAAAGACGCCACGCGGACGGCCCCGAAAGGGCTGGCGCGTGGCTCTTTCCTTGTCGGGTAGGCCGGTTCTGTTCGATGGCTGGATCGACAATGCCGATTCGCTGAAGGCCGAACTCGGTTTCGCGGGCGGTGACGATGCCGCGCTCTATGGCGCCGCGCTCGACACGTGGGGCGACCGTGCGGAACGCCGGATCGTCGGCAGCTATGTGGCGATCGTCGTGGAGCCGGACCGATCGCTCCGCCTCTCCCGTTCGCCGTGGAGCCAGCAGGCGCTGTTCTGGGCCGCGGACCGCGATGCCGCCGCCGCCGCGTCAATTCCCCGGCCGATCTTCGCCGCCGGCTTTCCCAAGGTGCTGCTGCCCGATCGCATGGCGGAAATGCTCCACGGGCCGGACCATGATATTGGCCGCACCGAATATTTCTATCGCGGCCTGAACCGCGTGCCCTTGGGCAGTATCGTCACCGTGTCGCCCGATGGTGCGACGATCGGCCGGTGGTACGATCCCCATGACATTCCGGCGATCCGCCTCAACAGCGATGCCGATTACGTCGATGCGGTCGCCGAAAAGCTTGGCGAGGCCTGTGCGGCCGCGCTGCGCCCTGCGAAAAAGCCGGGGATCATGCTGTCGGGCGGGCTCGATTCGGGGACGGTCGCCGATGCGATGATGGCGCAAATGCCCGAAAGCGCGCGGCTGGCGTCGTTCACTTTCACCACGCTCCCCGAATGGGACGGCCATGTGCCGGCGGGCAGTTTTGCCGACGAACGCCCGCTGGTCGAGGCCTATGCCGCGATGCATCCCCGGCTCGACCCGCATTTTACCGACAATCGCGACATCGGTTTCGACAGCAGGCTCGACCGATTGTTCATCGCGGCGGATACCGCGCACCGGCACATGAACCTGACGGCGGCCTATCACGGGCCGATGCAGGCGGCGGCGGACCATGGATGCGACTGGCTGTTTTCCGCCGATTTCGGAAACCAGACATTCAGCATTGACGGACGCTGGGCCTTTAGCGAGTTTCTGCGCACCGGCGAGTGGGGCGAGCTGTGGCAGATGCTGCGCGATCATCCGGGCGACAGCCGCCCGATGGCGCGCCGCGTGCTGGCCCGTTCGGTGATGCCGCAATTGCCGGCCCGCCTGCGCAAAACGCTGCGCAGGCTGGTGCATGACACGCCGCATGCCGATCATCTGATCCGGCCAGAGCTTGCCGAAACGCTCCGCCTGCGTGAACGGCGGGAGCAATCGCGCGGGCGGCTCGACGACGAATGGTTCCGTTCCCGCCGCGAATTCATCGACCATTGCTGGCAAATGGCCGACCTGGGCACCGAAATGGGCGCCGCGCACGAGCAGGTCTTCGGCATTCGCCTGCGCAGCATCCCGCGTCACCGCCCGCTGATCGAGCTGTGCCATGGGCTGCCCACCACGCAATATGTGCGCGGCGGAACGCAGAGATATCTCGGCCGGCGCCTGGCCAAGGGGCGAATGCCGGCGCGACAGGCGGAGATGCGCGATTACGGCCTGCATCACGCCGACTGGCACGCGCGCATGACCCCGCGCCTTTCCGAATTGCGCGCCGAGATCGACCGGATCGGCGACCATCCCGATCTGGCGCAGATCATCGACGTGGACCGTGCGCGCGCCCTTCTCGCCGACTGGCCGGAGAGCGAGCCGGTGACGGACACCGCGCGCAGCGATCTGTTCAACGCGATCAGCGCGGCGGTGGTCACCGCACGATTTGCCAATTACGTCGACGGGCGCAACGATGTCTGAGCCTTCACCGGATGCGGCGCGCGGGCTCGGGCCGCTCGCTTTCGTCTGGCGGATGGTGCCGCACGGGTCCGTCGTGCTGGTCTTCGCAGCGATCGTCGCGGCATCGCTGACCGAGGGGCTTGGCATCGTGATGCTCGTCCCGCTGCTCGCCATCATGGCCGATGGCCCGGCGCCGGGGGGGATCGTGGCGCATATTTCCGATGCCATCGCGGCGGTCGGCATACCGCTGCGCATCGGTCCGCTGCTGCTCGCGTTCGTGGCGCTCGTCGCTCTTCGTGCCGCGCTCAAATACGCGCAGGGGATGCAGGCGGCGCGGCTGGAACTCACGCTGGTCGACGGGTTGCGGGACCGGATCTACCGCGCCTTGCTGAACGCGGACCTGCGCTTTGCGGCCAGCCTTCGCCTCGCGGACAACAGCAGCCTTATCCTCGACCATGTGAACATGCTGGGCTTCGGCTTTCGCAGCCTGGTGCAGACCGTGTCGGCGCTCGTGGCGTTCGGCGCGCTCGGTCTCGCGGCGCTGCTGCTTTCGCCGTTGCTCGCGCTGGGCATCGGTGGGGGCGGGCTGCTCGTGCTCGCGTTCTATGCGCGCTTGCGGTGCCGGGCGCGCATGATGGGCAAGGAACTCAACCTCGCGCATCAGGCCGTCCACGCCCGCCTTGGCGAAGGGCTGGGCGCGCTGCGTCTGATCAAGAGCTTCGGGCAGGAGGAGGCGAGCGCCCACGCCCTCACCCACGGGTTCCGCTCCGTCCGCGAAACGCAGATCGCGTTTCAACGCATGGCAGGGCTGGGCCAGGCGATGCTCCATATCGGCGCGGCGAGCGTGCTCGCGCTGGTCGCGGGGATCGCGCTGTCCCGCGGGGTGGAGGCGGCCGTGCTGATCCCGCTGGTCGCGCTTTTCGCGCGCGCGGTTCCCCTGCTCGACACGTTGCAGACGAGCTGGGCGAACTGGTCCCATGCCATTCCCGCGGCGCAGGAGGCACAGCAGCTCATCGCCCGTGCCGATGCGACCGCGGAACCCGACGATGGCACCGTCGTCGCGCGGCCCGCACACACCATCGCGGTGCGGGGCGTGACGGTGCGGCACGACGGGCGCGATGCCGCCGCGCTGCACGATGCCGACCTTGCCGTCCGATCGGACGAAACGGTCGCGCTCGTCGGCGCGTCGGGTGCGGGCAAGACCACGCTCGCCGACATGCTGGGCGGATTGACGCGGCCGGACGCAGGCGCGCTCCTGCTCGACGGGCAGCCGGTCGGCCATGCGGAACGGCGGGCGTGGCGCCGACACGTCGCCTATGTCCATCAGGAAGCCGTGCTCTTCAACGCGAGCGTGCGGGACAATCTGCGCTGGGCCGAGCCGGATGCCGACGATGCGCATCTGGAACGCGCGCTGCGCATGGCCGCGGCGGAATTCGTGCTCGACCTGCCGATGGGCATGGACACTCCGGTCGGCGATGCGGGGCGGCAGCTTTCGGGCGGCGAGCGGCAGCGGATCGCGCTCGCCCGCGCGTTGCTGCGCAATCCGGCGCTGCTCATCCTCGACGAGGCGACGAGCGCGCTGGATACAGGGAGCGAGGCGGCGATCGCGCGCGCCATTCGCCAGGTGCGCGGAAGCCGTGCAATCGTCATCATCGGCCATCGCGGATCGCTGATCAAAAATGTCGACCGCATCGTCGAACTGTCCGAAGGGCGGATCGTCGACATACGAAGCGGCAGGGAGGATGCGGCATGAAACGCCCGATCGAGGAGCTCAAGGCGCTGTTGATGGCATTGATGGCCCTAGCCGTCGCCGATCCGGACCCTGCGACCCTGTCCGACCTGTCCGATGGCGACTGGCACGCGATCGACGCCATGGCGTTTCAGCACCGGCTCTATCCCTGGCTCCACATGCGGGCGGAGCATGCCGATCCGCAATGGCCGATGCCCGACGCCCTGCGCGAACGATGGCGGCGCGCGTATCAGGCAGGGGTGATCGGCGCGCTGACCGCGAAGGCGGCGATCGTGCGGCTGGCAAGCGGCTTTGCCGACGCGGGCGTGCCGATGGTGGCGCTCAAAGGCGCGCAGCTCGCCTTCTTCGACTATCCGAACGAGGCTCTGCGCCCGATGCGCGATGTCGACATACTGGTCGCGCCCGACGACCTGCCGGCGGCATTGTCGGTCATGGGCGCGCTGGGCTGCGTCATTCCCGACGATCGGGATGCGGCCATCGCGCGCGCGCTGCGGGAAAAACATGTCGATCCGATCTATTTTCCCGCCTTCGACCGCCATATCGAACTGCACCACCGGGCTCTGTTGCAAAAATCGTGAAGCTTGAGCATGCTTGGCGGAGATTGGACGGACGGAACGATGACGGATTTCAAGTGGCGCCATTTCCAGGGTGATGTGATCCTGTGGGCGGTGCGCTGGTATTGTCGCTATCCGATCAGCTATCGCGACCTTGAGGAAATGCTGGCGGAACGCGGCATTTCGGTCGACCATACGACGATCTATCGCTGGGTCCAGTGCTACGCCCCGGAGATGGAGAAGCGGCTGCGCTGGTTCTGGCGGCGTGGCTTTGATCCGAGCTGGCGCCTGGATGAAACCTACGTCAAGGTGCGGGGCAAGTGGACCTACCTGTACCGGGCAGTCGACAAGCGGGGCGACACGATCGATTTCTACCTGTCGCCGACCCGCAGCGCCAAGGCAGCGAAGCGGTTCCTGGGCAAGGCCCTGCGAGGCCTGAAGCACTGGGAAAAGCCTGCCACGCTCAATACCGACAAAGCGCCGAGCTATGGTGCAGCGATCACCGAATTGAAGCGCGAAGGAAAGCTGGACCGGGAGACGGCCCACCGGCAGGTGAAGTATCTCAATAACGTGATCGAGGCCGATCACGGAAAGCTCAAGATACTGATCAAGCCGGTGCGCGGTTTCAAATCGATCCCCACGGCCTATGCCACGATCAAGGGATTCGAAGTCATGCGAGCCCTGCGCAAAGGACAGGCTCGCCCCTGGTGCCTGCAGCCCGGCATCAGGGGCGAGGTGCGCCTTGTGGAGAGAGCTTTTGGCATTGGGCCCTCGGCGCTGACGGAGGCCATGGGCATGCTCAACCACCATTTCGCAGCAGCCGCCTGATCGGCGCAGAGCGACAGCCTACCTCTGACTGCCGCCAATCTTTGCAACAGAGCCGTTCGAGGCCATATCGGCGCGCGGCGGCATAGCAGGCTTCGGCTGCGCCGACCGCGCCCCAGGCGATCCCGAACCGGGCCCGGTTAAGGCAGCCGAACGGCCCCGCGAGGCCGCTCACGCCGGGGAGCAGCGCGTCATTGCTCACCTCGACCCCGTCGAAATGAATGCTGCCAGTGATCGATGTGCGGAGGCTGAGCTTCCCCTCGATCTTGGCGGTCGACAGGCCCTTGGCGCCGCGATCAAGGACGAAGCCGCGAATAACGTTCGTCTCGCTACACTTTGCCCAAACAATGAAGACATCGGCTATCGGTGCGTTGCTGATCCATGTCTTGCTGCCATTCAGGATATAGCCGCCATCGACCCGATCGGCACGCGTTCGCATCTGCGACGGGTTCGACCCTGCATCGGGCTCGGTGAGGCCGAAACAGCCGATCCATTCGCCGGTCGCAAGTTTCGGGAGATAGCGCCGCTTCTGCGCTTCCGTGCCGTAAGCGAGGATCGGGTGCATCACCAGGCTCGACTGCACCGAGAACATTGATCGATAGCCGGAGTCGATCCGCTCGATTTCGCGCGCGATCAGTCCATATCCGACATAGGAAGCGCCCGCTCCGCCATATTCGACTGGGACGGTGGGGCCGAGCAGGCCGAGCGCTCCCAGCTCCCGAAATATCCCGCTGTCGGACGTTTCGTTGGCGAAAGCGTCGACCACGCGAGGCAGCAGCCGATTTTGGGCATAGTCCTGTGCCACCTCGCGCATCATGCGCTCTTCGCTTGAGAGCTGTGCATCAAAGCCGAACGGGTCGGCCCAGTCGAAGGCTGCTGTCGTCATTTGTTTGAGATCGTCCGATTGGCTACCAGGGAGCTCACCGCTCCCCGGCAGGAGGGAGCAGGGATCAGAAATTGGTGCGCAGTTCGACGCCATATTGGCGCGGCGCGTTCCACGAGATGAATCGCGCGCCAAAATTGTCGGACGAGTCCATTCGCGCGATATAGGCCTTGTTGGTCAGGTTGTTGACGAACAGCCGAACGCGGAAACGCTCGTCGGGGCTGTCCCAAATGAGTCCGGCATTGATCAGCGCGAAGGCTTCCTGCGTGTCGAGCGGGCCGTTGAACTCGCGGAGATAATATCGGCTGCGATAGCTGAGGTCGGTTCGGATCGTGAAACGGCCCAAATCGCTCGCGGCGGTACGGTAGGCGATGCCCAAGTTGCCTGAGAATTTCGGCGCTTCATTGAGCCGATTGCCGTCAAGCAGCTGAACTCCGGCAGCCGGATCGAGTCCGTCGGTGTTCGAGAAGCGCTTGTAGGTCGCATCGAGATAGGTCGCGTTGGCGTTGATCGACCAATGCTCGTCCGGCTGCCAGTCGGCTTCGAACTCGGCGCCTTTGATCCTTGCCGCCGCCGCGTTGGTGATGAAGCGGGCAAGCCCGACGACCTGGCTGATCTGGAGATCGGTATAATCGTAGTAAAAGGCCGACAGGTTGAGCGTCAGCGTGCGATTCAGAAGCCGCGTCTTGAGCCCGACCTCATAGGAATCAAGTTTTTCGGGATTGAACTGGTTGCTGCACGCGTTGAGATTGAAACCGCCCGCCTTGTAGCCTTTCGAGAAGGTCGCATAGGCGTTCGCCGCGGGCGAAAATTCATAGCGCGCTCCGATGCGGGGCGTCGTCGAGGTGAATTTTGCTTCGTTGGTCGTCAGTGGGCAGGTTTCGATCGTCGCGATTTTGCCGATTGAGATGGTATTGCGCTGGACCTGCGTCTGCTTTTCCTCGGAGTAGCGGATACCGGCAATCAGGCTGAGATCGCCGATCGCGCGGACCGTGACGTCGGCGAATGCGGCCTTGACGCTCGTATCATAGTCGCGAACGTCGAACACGAGGTCGCTTCCGGGCGGCAGGCCGAGCGGCGACAGTGGCGCCACGCCTTCGAGTAGGTCATAGTCGAGGATGTGCTTGTAGCTGTCCTTGAGATAGTAAATTCCGGCAACGACATCGGCAGCGTCGAAGCTCGCGCCGACATTCAGTTCCTGCGAAAAACTCTTCGAGTCATAGAAGCGGCGGGCCGGGAAGATCGAGACGTTGATCCCGTCGTCATCGGCGAGCGAGTCGTCGCGAAGCGTCGTGTAGGCGCTGATCGATTTCAGTGTAACGTCGCCGAGCGACCAGGTCGCGGTCGCCGAACTCATCGACAGCCGTCGCTCGGTGTTGACCGGATCATTGGCGGCCGTGCGCCAAGGCTCGAACGAATAGGAGGCGGAGGCGAGCGCCGGATTGACCGACACCACCGGCGCCGTCGGAGGGTTGCTCAGCACGAAATATTGCGTCGGGCCCGTGCCGTCGAGAAAGGTTGTAGCGAGGCTCAGCTCGAAGTTGGGCGTGATATCCATGTCGAAGCGCAGGCGGCCCGAAAAGGTGCGTCCGCGATCAAGATCCTGCCCGCCCGCGATGATATTCTTGACGAAGCCATCACCGCGGCGGTTCCAGTCGAGCACAACGCGGCCTCGGATATTCTCGCCAAGCGGGACGTTGACCATTCCCTGCACGCGCGCCTCGTCATAGTTGGCGTAGCTTGCGAGCAGATAGCCTTCATATTCGTCGGTCGGCGCCTTGGTGATGAAATTGACCGCGCCGCCATTGGCGTTGCGTCCGTAGAGCGTTCCTTGGGGCCCGCGCAAAACTTCGACCCGCTCGAGATCGATCTGGAGGAGGTCCCCCATCGAAGGCCGCGGCTGATAGACACCATCGACGTGGATCGCCACGCCGGGCGCGCCCTGATTGAGGCCGACACCGCGGATCGTCACCGATGTCTGGCCAAGCAGATTGCCAATCTGGGTGCTGGGCACGCTGAATTGCAGACCTGCGGCGGTTGAAATGCCGCGCTCTTCCAGCATCTCCGAGTTCAGCGCCGAAATGGCGACGGGGACTTGCTGGATGGACTGTGAGCGCTTCTGCGCCGTGACGACGATTTCGCCTGCGTTGACCTCTTCGGCTCCGGTGTCCGCCTCCTGCGCGAGGACGGGGAAGGGGAGCGCCATCGCAGCGGCGGCGCACAAAAGGCGGTTGCGGTAATTTGGCATGGTCGAATTTTCCTCACCCGATGTGCCGGATGATGATCGCATCCCCGACTTTTTACATTTGAGGGCACTCCTACATCATAACGCAAAATCCGAGTCAAGAAAATTTACAAATGAGTTCCATGTGAGCGATTGACGTAAAAGCACACCTATGGTGAAAAGGAACATGTCCACCCCATCTGCCAAGGTTCGCATAGCCAAGGGTTCGAAGCGCAAGCGCGTCATGGAAGAAGCGGCGCGCACGCTGAATAGCCATGGCGTTTCAAACGCCTCGCTTCCGATGGTCGCGACCCGCCTCGGGGTATCGCGCGCCGCCCTCTATTATTATTTCGAAGATCAGGAAGATCTCGTATTCCAAAGCTATCAGCGCACGTGCGAGACAATGGCGACGGAACTTGCCGCTGCGGAGGCGGCTGGCGGCGATGCCATGGCCAAGCTGCTACGCTTAGTCGATTCGCTGCTGGCAGATGACGCGCCTGAGCTCGCGGCGCTCAGCGATCTCGCCTATCTCGCACCCGAACGACGCGCGATCATCAGCAGCCGTTTCCAAGCCGTCAAAGCCGGCATTGCGGGTCTGCTGGCGGCGGGCGCGGCACGCGGGGAACTGCGCGAAAGCCGCGCCAGCATCATCGCCCCCGCCATATTGGGGCTTGTGTTGTGGGTTCCGATCGCGCGCCAGTGGCGGAGCAACGAGAGCCTCTCTCACCGCGATCTTGTCGAGGCGCTGAAAGCCATTCTTCGCGAGGGCGTTGCGACCGATCGCCGCTCGAATGTTGAATTTCGCCCGATCGACATCGCTCTCGGTCACATCTCTGACGTGAATTTGTTCGACGGGCAGGCCGTGGCGGCGGCGAAGCAGGAGGCGCTGCTGGGCGCAGCATCGTGGCTCTTCAATCTGAAGGGGGTCGATGCAACCTCGCTCGATGAGATAGCAACGCGCGTCGGGGTGACCAAGAAGGTAATCTATCATAATCTGGGCGATAAGGAGACGCTGGTTGCTGAATGCTATCGCCGATCCTTCCGTCATTACGAGGCGGTGATGCGCGCGGCGCGCGACTATGACGGCCCGAGGATCGCGGCCATCATGGCAGCCAACTATGCCTTCGCCGAAGCAAGCCTGATGGAAGGCAGCGCTCCCTTGTCGCCGCTGACCGGTATCCAGGCTCTCCCCGCCAGTGTACGCGAAGGGCTCTGTTGCAAAAATCGTGAAGCTTGAGCATGCTTGGCGGAGATTGGACGGACGGAACGATGACGGATTTCAAGTGGCGCCATTTCCAGGGTGATGTGATCCTGTGGGCGGTGCGCTGGTATTGTCGCTATCCGATCAGCTATCGCGACCTTGAGGAAATGCTGGCGGAACGCGGCATTTCGGTCGACCATACGACGATCTATCGCTGGGTCCAGTGCTACGCCCCGGAGATGGAGAAGCGGCTGCGCTGGTTCTGGCGGCGTGGCTTTGATCCGAGCTGGCGCCTGGATGAAACCTACGTCAAGGTGCGGGGCAAGTGGACCTACCTGTACCGGGCAGTCGACAAGCGGGGCGACACGATCGATTTCTACCTGTCGCCGACCCGCAGCGCCAAGGCAGCGAAGCGGTTCCTGGGCAAGGCCCTGCGAGGCCTGAAGCACTGGGAAAAGCCTGCCACGCTCAATACCGACAAAGCGCCGAGCTATGGTGCAGCGATCACCGAATTGAAGCGCGAAGGAAAGCTGGACCGGGAGACGGCCCACCGGCAGGTGAAGTATCTCAATAACGTGATCGAGGCCGATCACGGAAAGCTCAAGATACTGATCAAGCCGGTGCGCGGTTTCAAATCGATCCCCACGGCCTATGCCACGATCAAGGGATTCGAAGTCATGCGAGCCCTGCGCAAAGGACAGGCTCGCCCCTGGTGCCTGCAGCCCGGCATCAGGGGCGAGGTGCGCCTTGTGGAGAGAGCTTTTGGCATTGGGCCCTCGGCGCTGACGGAGGCCATGGGCATGCTCAACCACCATTTCGCAGCAGCCGCCTGATCGGCGCAGAGCGACAGCCTACCTCTGACTGCCGCCAATCTTTGCAACAGAGCCCACCACCGCATCATGGAGCCGCAAAAGCCGCGCGGCCCGTTCGTCCCCCATATCGCGACCGAGGACATCCTCGCCGAGGCGCGGACCCGGATGCTGAGCGGGCAGGCGGTCCGCTACCCCAGCGCGCAGCACATGCTCGCCCATCAGGTCGTGCATGCCGCCTATAATCATCGTTTCGATTGCGGTCCGCTCGCCCTGTCGGATATCGCGATGCTCTGTCGGGACAGCACGATCGACTGGGCCGAATTCACCGCCCGTGCGCAGGAGGCCGGCTACGAATCGGGCGCAATGCTCGTTCTTGCGCTGGTCGAACGCTATTTCGGGGCGATTGAGGGCAGAGATGCCGCCGCCACCGTTCCGGACGACGTGATGGCATGGGGCGAGAACCTGATCCTTCAGGATTTCGAGACGCGCGACCAGGTGAAGCTCGCGGTCGAGGCGGCGCAGGGCGGCGGCATGGTTTCGACCATGTTCGAACGGTTGAGCGCCGGTTTCGCGGAACCTGCGCCCGAAGGACGGCTGCGCTGGCTCGGCAATCGCGCGATCCGCACCATCGCGCAGGCCAGCACCTCGCGCGCCCGGTCCGAGGCGCAGGCCGGCGGCGATCTCGCGCGATGGCTTTCCGATAGCGACGAGAATGGCGAAAAGACGGACCGCCCCAACCGTTGATGGCCGACATCGCCGGGCCGTATTGCGCAGCAGCGCGGGCCTAAGCAAATTCAGGGACTATTCACCGTGTAACCGCCATTACGGCAACAAGGATCGAGCCGTATTCAAACACGGCCATGCGATCCATTGCGCTTCTGCCTTTCGAAAAACCTTGCGTCGCGCAGGGTCGCAGCCCAGCTTTTGCCGATGCATCATGGAATCAGGACTGACCGGACATTATGACCGAGACGATGAAAACCAAGTTTAGCCAATGGGGCAAGGCGGCCATGGCCGCGGCGGCCGTCGGTGTCGGCGGCCTCGCGCTGGGCGCCGCACCGGCCCATGCCGCCCCCGCCGGATGCAACGGCGATACCAGCGGGAAAAGCTGGATCTATGTCGAGGTGGCGGGCGTCAAGAATTCGAACGGCTATGTCACGCTGACGCTGTATGACGACGATCGCAGCAAGTTTCTGGCAAGTGGCGGATCGCGCGACGTCGAACGCATTCCGGCGCAGGCAGGCACGACGAAGGCCTGCCTCAAGCTGCCGTCGAACGGGGTCTGGGCGATCGCGGTCTATCATGACGAGAACGCCAACCGGAAGATCGACCGCAGCACGTTCGGCCTCCCGACCGAAGGGTTCGGCTTCACCAATAATCCCAGCACGGTGGCCGGCCTGCCCGCCTTCCGCTCGGTACGGCTGAACGTGGCGAAGCCGGGGCTCGCGACGCGCATCAACATGCGCTACCCGTGATGGACGGCGAGCGCTGACCGGACCGGACAGGAATTGCCCCGCCCGCCCCCGTGGCCGGCGGGGCTTTTCATGCGCTCAGGCCGCCTCGTCCTGTTCCAGCAAGCTTCGCAGCGATTTGAGGGCCGCGGCCTTGATCTGATGCACGCGGGGGACCGATACCTCCAGCACGGCGGCGATCTCGGTCAGGTTCAATTCCTCGGTGAAATAGAGCTGCAGGACGAGCTGCTGCCGTTCGGGCAACTGCGTAATCGCCACGATCAGCGCGCTGCGGTCCTGGGCGCCCGAAAGGAGGTCGAAGGCATCGGGCGTATCGTCCGCGAACCGCCCGTCGCCATCGTCGTAATCCGCATCGAGCGAGGTCAGCCGCACCGGCATTTCGTCCGCCCCATGCCCGCCCGGCATATGGTCGAGCGCGGCATTCAGCTCGGCCCGGTCGGGCTCGCGGCCGAGCTCGCCGGTAAGCTTCTGCCGCATTTCCTCGCGCTGACGGCGGCGGCGGACCGCGCCGCGCGAATCGGGAAGGGTGCGGCGGATCGCATCGAACATCGCGCCGCGCACCCGGATACGGGCATAGGCGGCAAAACCATCCTCCGTCGGGCCGTCATGCCGCCGCGCGCATTCGGTGAGCGCGACCATCCCGGCCTGCACCAGATCGTCGATTTCCAGCCCGGCCCGCCCCGACCCGTTGATGTGCCAGGCGGCGCGATGCACCATGGGCAGGAACCGGCGGATCCGGTCCTCCGCCCCGTCGCGCGCGCCATAGGCGCTGGCGGCGCGGAACTGTCGATGGTCCAACTTCATGCTGCAAGCTCCTCTTGCCGGGCGTTTTGCGGTTCGGCCTGTTCCTCTTCGGCGCCGATGACGGCGATGACCTCGACGGCCTGCGAGGTGGGCAATTCGGCCAGCGCCATCACCACGCAATCGGGCGCCCGCGCACGCACCAGCGCGTTGAGCGCGCGGCGGGCCGGCGGCTGCACCACAAGCGCGGGCGTATTGGCGGGCGTGTCGCGCTGCGCGAGATCCGCGCTGATCCGGGCGAGGCGTTCGCCGATCATGCCGGCAAGGTCGGGCTCGATGATCGGTTGCCCGGTCGCGGGGTCGCGCATGCCTTGCAGGATCGCGCTTTCCAGCCGCGCATCCAGCGTCACGACCGGCAGCACCTCGCCATAAGGGCAGATCTTGCCGACGATCCAGCCGCCCATGTCGATCCGCACCCGGTCGATGAGCGCCTCGAAATCCTGCGTCTGCTGCAAGGCGAGCGCGAGCGAGGACAGCACGGGGAGCGGATGGGCCAGCGATATGCCATCGGCAAGCAGCGCCCGCAGCACGCGGGTCAGTTTGGACAGCGACAGCGGGTCGGGATGGATCGCCTCAATGAGGCCCGGCGAATCCTCCTTCACCGTGTCGAGCAAGGCGCGCACCTCTTCCGGCCCGAGCAGCGCATCGGGGCGCCGCGACAGCAGCTGATCGAGATGGGTGGCGATCACGGTGGAGGGATCGACGGTCAGGAACCCTTCGGCCGTGGCATGGTCGCGCTCGCTCTCCTCGATCCAGAGCGCGGGACAGCCAAAGCTCGGATCGAAGGTGGGTTCCCCTTCGATCGCGTGGCCTTCGCGCACGTCGCCGATGTCGATGGCGAGCACGCGCGCGTTGCGGATCGTGGCGCCGCCGATATGCACCCCGCCCAGCAGGACGCGATAGGCATTGGCGTCGATGTCGAGCGAATCGCGCACGCGGAATTGCGGCACGATAAAGCCGAAGGTCTGCGACAGCTGGCGCCGTACGCCGGTGATCCGCGCGACCAGCGGCGCCCCCTTCGCCTTGTCGACGAGATGGACGAGGCCATAGCCCATCTCGATGGTGATGAGCGTGCGGTCGCTCACATCCTCCATCGTGATGCGGTCGGGCGACACCGGCGGCGCCTCCGCCACGGGTTCGGGCTGCGCAGCGCGTTTCTTAAGGTGCCAGGCCAGATAGCCGGCGATGGCCGCGGCGGGCAGGAACACGCTTTGCGGCATGGCGGGGATCATGCCCAGCGCGCCCATGACGACGGCAACCGGCATCCAGCTGCGCGGGTCCGAAAACTGTCCGCCGATATGGCCGGCAAGGTCGCTCTTGTCCGTGACGCGGGTGACGATCACGGCCGCCGCGATGGACAGCAGCAGCGCAGGCACCTGCGCGACGAGCGCGTCGCCAACGGCAAGGGTGATGTAGCTTTCCGCAGCCTCCGCCGCGGTCAGCCCGTGGCTGATCATGCCGAGGCAGAAACCGGCGATGATATTGACGGCGAGGATGAGCAGGGCCGCGATCGCGTCGCCCTTCACGAACTTGCTCGCGCCGTCCATCGCGCCGTAGAAATCGGCCTCGGTCGCGACTTCGGCACGGCGGGCCTTCGCCTCGTCCGAGGTCATCAGCCCGGCGGCGATGTCGCTGTCGATGGCCATCTGCTTGCCCGGCAGCGCGTCGAGCGTGAAGCGCGCGCTGACCTCGGACACGCGCCCCGCGCCCTTCGTGATGACGATCATGTTGATGATGAGCAGGATGACGAAGACGAAAATGCCGACCGCGAAATTGCCGCCGACGAGGAACTGTCCGAAGCTTTCGATGACATCGCCTGCCGCGCCCGCGCCCTCGTGCCCGCTCACCAGAACGACGCGGGTGGACGCGACATTGAGCGCGAGCCGCAGCAAGGTCGCGAACAGCAACACGGATGGAAATGAGGAGAAGTCGAGCGGCTTCATCGCATTCATCGCCGCCATCAGCACCGCCACCGAAAGCGCGATATTGAGGACGAAGAAGACATCGAGCATCACCGCCGGGATCGGCAGCACCATCAATGTGATCAGCGTCAGGATACCGACCGGCAAGGCCATGCTCGCCGCCCGGAATGCAGGCGCCTTCGACGCAGCGGTCTGCATCGTCAAAGCCCCGCCGCCCGCAGGCGCGCATAGGCCCGTCGCACATGGGCACCGCCCGGTCCGTCATTGGCGTCGAGCGCGAAATTGGTGCGCAGCATGTCGGATACCGGCGCGGCATGATGCGCGGGCGCCGCCATCGGTGCAGGCGTTTGCGCGGAGCGGGCGGGATGATCCGCTGCCCAGCGCGCCGCCTCCATCCGCCAGGGTTGCCCCGGACCGGCGGCAGCGGACGGATCGAACGGCGCAAATTGCGGCACGGCGCCGTCGTCGCGCATCGCGTGCTCCATCTTGCCCCGGATCACGCCCATCACTTCACCGAGCGAACGGGCCCGACCGCCATCGTAGAAGATCGCCCGATTGGCACCGGCCGCCTGCGGCATTACGGCGGCGGCGGACTGTTCCGGCGCCGCATTGAGCGCGGTCAGGAAACGCGACGCCCCGCCCGCCCCCAGGAAATGGGCGAGATACAGCTCCGCCGAATCCGGCTCCCGCCCCAGCACCGGGGTCAGCGCCGCGCGATTGTCATTGGCCAGCGCGCCGGCCATCAGCGCATTCGCCTGCGGATCGTAGCGCAGCGCCATGATCGCGGCATGCTGCGCAGGGTCGGTGACGACCGCGCGCCCGCCGCGCATTGCGATGGCGCGCGCGGCGGCGCCATACCCCAGCGCCTCCCCATGCCGGTCGAGCGTGGCGAGCCAGGTGCTGTCGATGAATTGATAGAGGCCGGTGGCCGAGGATGTCCGCGCGCGGGCGGAGGGATTGAGCCCCGATTCGATACGGGCCTGCGCCATCATGAAGTGGAAATCGGTGCCGGTGGCCTGCGCCGCACCGGCAATGGCGGCGCGGGTGCGATCGGCCGGGATGCCGGGCATGGCGACCGGCGATAGCGCGATTGGGTTCTGACCGCTCATATGCGAAATCCTCGAAGACTGTCTTCGAGGATTGTTTCAGCAAGAGCCGTGCCAGATGCGCGCCTGTCCGCGCAAGATTATCAGCGCGGCCGGTAAAGCCCGCTCGTGCCGCCGATCATTTCGAGGCGCATCGCGACATTCGCCGCCAGAAGGTTGCGGATCCTGCGGTTGACCTCGTTCATCTGGCGCGCCGATTCCGCCAGGCTGCGGCATTCTTCGGGCAGGGTGGCGGGCGTGATGCGATCAAGCGCGCTGCACAGCGACTGCTTCTCTTCCGCCGAGCCGACCAGTCCGTTGAGGTCGAGATCGGCAAGCGCCTGCCGCTCCTTGTGCAGAACGGCAATCATTTGCCGCAATGCCGCCTCGGGTCCGTTCGGCCGTGGCGCGGGTTTCACGCGCCTGCTCATTGCGGGATGCTCAACAAAAGGCGCCCCGCGATCATCGCGTCGGCGATCTTGGCCGGCTGGATCGGGTAGGTTCCGTCGCGCAGCGCGTTGCGAATGATCGAAACCCGGTCGGCATCGAAGGGCGCACCGGTCGTCGGGGTCGCGCTGGTCTCGACGCGAACCGCATCGTTGCGCCCCTGGGGCAGGGACCGTGCCACGTCCGCTTGCGCAGAAACCGAGGTCTGGCCCATGTCGCGCGCCGACACCGCACCAGTGCGGGCAGAGGAATTGACGGCGGAAATATCGAAGGGTGACACAAGAGGTCTCCTATGGATCATGCGTTCGTGGTTCAGAACGGCGCGCGGGCGATTTTATTAATCGCGCCCCCACCGATTTTTCATAATCTCAGGACAGCGCCGGAATGACGAGCGTTCCGGCGCGCTCGACGCGGGCCTGCACCTCTTCGCGCGAACCGTCCATGCGCACCGTGATCCATTCGCCGGCGGCGCCATTGGCGGTCGCCTCGCCCCCCTGCGACACGGTAAAGCCGCGTCCGCGCACCATCACGGTCACGCGGTCGCCGCGCTTTACCACCGGGGCGGCGGCGACCTTGGCCGCGGTGGAGCGGACCGGATCGACGGCGACGAACACGTGCCACCCGGCATCCGGACAGGCCACGCGCACCGTATCCTGCCGGCGGCCATGCCATTCCAGGGCGAGCGGAACGCCGCAGCGCGCGAGTTTCAGGCGTCGGTCGACCGGCCCGCGTGCGCCGCGCGGTTCGCCAATGGATGCGCCGGTAAAGCCGGCGACGGCGGCGTCGATCGCCGCGGGATCCGTGAACGCCTGCGCCAGCGCCGCACCCGGCGCGGCCAGCGCCAGCGTCGCGGCCAGCATGGCGGCGGTGTGAAATGTCATGGGTCTGCCTCTTGAAACGCGTGTCATGCGCGATTCAATGCAAGCTATGTGCCAAGCGGCGTATTGAGCGATACCGCGAGTTCCTTGTTGCCTGTCATGACCGGTCCCGGCAATGCCGCCCCGCGCCGGTCGAACGCGAACACGGCGACCACCGCGTCCCCGCTTTCGGGTTCCAGCACGATGCGCGTCGCCACGCCCCGCGCCGCGGCAATGGCGACGAGCGCCGCCGCCCGCGCCAGTGCGGCATCATAGCGCCCCTCCCGCGGTCCGCCCCGTATGGTCAGCGTTTCGCGCGCGTCCGCCGACCGGCTGTCGAGCCAGCGGGCAAAGCGTTCGTCCTCCCCGTTGTCGCGGAACACGGCGCTCGGCTCGCCCGCGACGGCAGGCTCGGCCAGAACGACGGCGGCGGGCAGGATGTCGCGCGCCGGCACGGCGGATGCCGCGACCAGGAACAGGATCATCGCCAGATCGGCGAGCATCACCTGCCAGCTTTTGCCGATGCCGCTCATGCCGCCTCGCGCTCGACCGGACGCGTCAGCTCTTCGTGCGGGACGGCCTCGGCGAGCTGCTCGCTCAACCAGTGGACCAGCCGGTCGCGATCCTCGTCCTCCCGCTTGCCCCGCCGCTCGATATAGCGGGCAAGCGGCATCAGCACGAGATGCGCCAGCAGCAGGCCGTAAAGCGTGGTCAGGACCGCGCGCGCCACCGCGCCCGCCATGGCGCCCGCGACATAACCCCCCTGCGGCACCTGCGCGAGCGCGACGAGCGTGCCGGCCATGCCGAACACCGGCGCGAGCTCCGCCCCCTGCTGCAACACGCGCAAGGCCCCGTTGCGAAGGACGCGCCGCCTGCGCGCGGAGGCATCGTGCACCGCGCCGAGCGCATCGAGCGAGCGCGTCGTCACCAGCGCGTCGAGCGCCTCCGCCGTTTCGGCATCGTCGCGCGGCAGATCGCCGGGGCGATAGAGCCCGTCATGGCGCAGATCCTCCACCGCATGCGCGACCTGCGCGCGCGCATCGTCGTAGGAAAACGCCCGCGCGCGCAGCCCCGCCAGCGCCCGTCCCGTCGCGGCGAGATCCGCCCGCCCGGACCGCAGCACGGTCGCCAGCAGCGTCCCGCCGATGACGATGGCCGCACTGCTCCAGTCGAACAGCGCAAATTCGCCCGGCATCGCGGCGAGCGACAGCCAGCCATCCGACACGGAACCGGGGAGCGATGGATCGGATGGGACGGATGCGGGCATCGAACGGGGTTCTCCTTCTCCCCGGCAAGAACGGCAGGACGCTCGCCGTTTTCAGGGCGCGGCGTTCATTTGCCGGATGCGGCAAACGCTTGCCGCCCCCGCGTCCGGCCCGCCCGGCACCGCCGCGAACGCCCCGCAAATCGGGCCGCGGGGCAAAACTGGCACGCACCTTGCTGATACCCCGGCACAGCCAGTCATACGATCCGGCATTCACACGATCAGGGACACGTCCGATGGGCACGAACACACAGAAAGGCACCCGCACATGAGCGAAGGTCTTTTCGGCATTCACGGCGCCGCGCTCGAACTGCGCTCGCAGCGTCTTGGCATGCTGACCTCCAACATCGCCAATGCCGCGACGCCGGGGTACAAGGCGAAGGACATCGATTTCGCCACCGCCCTCGTCATGCGCGAAGGGGGAGCGACACCGGCCGCGCCATTGCCGGCGCCACGCGGTACCGCATTCCGGTGATGCCCTCGCTCGACGGGAACACGGTGGAGCTTGCCAACGAGCAGATGGCCTTTGCCGAGAACGCAGTCGCCTATTCGGCCACGCTGTCCTTCGTCGAAGGGCGCGTCAACACCGTCAACCGCGCATTGAAGGGCGAGTGATGGCCGATAATCTCAACCTGTTTTCCGTCGTTCAACGCGGCATGTCGGCACAGCTCGTGCGCATGAACGCCGCGGCGTCCAACCTTGCCAATGCCGGCGCCGTCGCGGGGAGCGAGCAGGACGCCTACCGCCCGCTGCGCCCGGTGTTCAGCGAAAATCTCGACCGTGCCTCGGGCCTGTCCACCGTGCAGGTCAACGGCGTCTACCGCAGCGACGATACCCCCATCCGCCGCCACGACCCCGGTCACCCGATGGCCGACGAAAACGGCGATGTGTGGGACAGCTCCGTCGATGAGACGGCCGAGATGGTCGAGATCATGGAAAGCAGCCGACAGTACCAGAACCTGGTCGAGGCGATGCAGACCGCCAAGCAATTGATGATCGATACGATGAGGATGAAATGACCGTAACCAGCCTGAATCAGTTGACCGCCGCCAATAATGTCAGCGCGGCGACCACCTCGCCGGCCGGCGGCGGTTTCGCACAGCTCGGCCATGCCGATTTCCTGCGCCTGCTCATGACACAGCTGCAGCAGCAGGACCCCACCGATCCCGCCGACAACAAGGACATGCTGGCCCAGATGGCCCAGTTTTCCAGCCTCGCCGGCACCAATGAAACCAACGAACGCCTGTCGGACATTTCCGGCAAGCTGGATGCGCTGATCGCGGCGCAGACCGCGGCGTCCTGACCCTTTTACCAAGCGGAGAATAACCGATGTCCTTCTACACCTCGCTGAGCGGCCTTCGAAATGCGCAGACCGATCTTGGCGTGATCGCGCACAACATCGCCAATGCCGAGACGACCGGCTTCAAGAAAAGCGATACCGAATTTTCCGACCTCGTCGCAGGCGGCCGGAGCGCGGACCCGCGCCTCACCGTCGGCATTGGCGCGCAGGTCAGCTCGATCAAGCAGAACTTCAAGCTGGGCGCCACCGAACAGACCGGCGCGACCACCGACCTTGCCATCAACGGCGACGGTTTCTTTGCCATTCGCGGCGCCGAAAACAACAAGACCGCCTTTACCCGCAATGGCGCCTTTGCCGTCGACGGGCAGGGTTTCATGCATGACGGCTTCAACAACCGGCTGCAGCTTTACGCGGTCGATGCCAATGGCGACGTCATCGACACGACCACCACCATCGACGCCCAAATCCCGCAGGCGAACGGCGCCGGCGCCGAACTGTCGGGCATCTCGATCGGCAAGAACGGCGTTCTGACCGCGTCCTATGTCGATGGTTCGATCGAACCGGTCGGCCGCGTCGCACTCGTCAGCTTCATCGCGCCGACGGGCCTGCGCCAGCTCGGCAATTCGCAGTGGGAATCGACCGGCCTTTCGGGCGATCCGACCTATGGCATGCCGGGGATCGGGCGTTACGGCAATGTGCTGTCGGGCGCCCTGGAACGGTCGAACGTCGATCTGGCCGAGGAAATGGTCGGTCTCATCACCGCACAGCGCAACTTCCAGGCCAATGCGAAGGCGGTCGATACCGCGACGCAGCTTTCGCAGACGATCCTGAACCTGCGGAGCTAAGACCCATGGACCGCATGATCTACACCGCGCTCACCGGCATGGATTCGGCCATGGTGCGTCAACGCGCCGTCGCCAGCAATCTCGCCAATGCGCAGACGCCGGGCTTTCGCGCCGAAACCTTCGCCGTCCAGACCAAGACGCTGAAGGGTCCGGCACTCGAAGCACGCGCGCAGACGCAGGGCACGGTGCGCGGCGCCGACATGACGGCGGGCGAGATCGTGCGGAGCAGCCAGCCACTCGACGTGGCGGTGTCGGGCGAGGCGCTCATCACCTTGCAGGCCGCCGACGGGGCAGAGGTCTATTCGCGCCGCGGCGATCTGTCCGTGGGCGTGGGCGGCGTGTTGCAGAATGGCGACCGCCGCCCCGTCATGGGCGAGGCCGGACCGATCACCGTGCCCCCGGGCCGCATCGTCACGATCAGCGACGACGGCACCGTCCGCGCCGCCGACCCGGCACAGCCCGAGGAACCCCCGAGGATATCGGCCGCATCAAGCTCGCCAATCCCGTCGGCAGCCGGATCGAGAAGGATCTCGACGGGTTCATGCGGGTCGTGGGCGGCGGCGTGCTGCCGGCCGACCCGACCGCAGAACTGCTGACCGGCGCGCTGGAGCAGAGCAATGTCGATCCCTCGCAGGTGCTGGTCGACATCATCGAGGCGCAGCGCAGCTTCGATCGCCGGTCCAAACTGTTTTCCACCGCGAGCGAGCTGGACCAGTCCACCGCCCGCCTGATGTCGCTGCGCTGATCCGCGCGCGCATTTGCCAAGGAGTATAATCCATGCCCGTTTCCGCTCTCCACGTCGCCCGCACCGGGCTTGAGGCGCAGGACGCCCGCATGCGCGTCATCGCCAACAACCTCGCCAATATCGGCACCACCGGGTTCAAGCGCGACCGCGCCGATTTCGCCACGCTCGCCTATCAGGATGCCCGCGTCGCCGGTCAGCAATCGGGCGAGAACACCGCCTATGCGGTCGGCATCAACCTCGGCACCGGCGTCGCGATCCAGGGGACCAGCCGGATCAACTCGCAGGGCACGCTCAACGGCACGGGCAATGCCCTCGACGTGGCGCTCAACGGCGATGGCTTCTTTGAAATCGAGATGCCCGACGGCACGACCGGCTACACCCGCGCGGGCAATTTCACCCTGTCGGGCGAGGGGCAACTCGTCACCTCGCACGGCTATCCGGTGCAGCCCGGCATCGACATTCCCGAAGGCGCGCAATCCATCTCCATCGCCGAAGACGGCTCGGTCTCCGCAGTGCTCGCCGACGACGCGGCGCCGGTGCAGCTGGGGCAGATCACCGTCACCAGCTTCGTCAATCCCAACGGATTGCAGGCCATGGGCAACAATTTGCTGCGCGCCACCGCGGCGAGCGGCGACCCGCAGCAGGGCGTCGCCGGACAGGAAGGCCGCGGCGCCATCCGCCAGGGCATGCTGGAATCGAGCAATGTGAACGTCGTCGAGGAGCTGGTCGAGATGATCGAGGCGCAGCGGGCCTACGAAATCAATTCCAAGATGGTCAGCGCCGTCGACGAAATGCTGCGCAACGCGAACCAGACGCTGTGATGCGTACCCTCGCCCCCCTCTCGCTCGGTATCGTGGCGCTCACGCTGTCGGCCTGCGCCACGACGCAGCCGCAGCCCGGTTATCAGGCCGCCCTGCCCGCGCCCCCGCCGGTCTATGCACCGCGCGACGGGGCGATCTTTCACGTGGCGGACGGCTATGCCGGGCTGCATTCGGGCACGCGGGCGGCGCGGGTCGGCGATCCCGTCACCGTGCTGCTCGTGGAATTCATCGACGCCACGAAGAACGCCGATGCCCGCACGCAGCGCAACGGCAGCGCGTCGATCACTCCGCCCGCATCCGGCCCGCTCGATTTCCTCAACCCAGAGGCTCTTAAGGCCGCGGCCCAATCGTCGTTCAATGGCCGGGGCGACGCGGCGCAGGGTTCTGCGCTGAGCGGCGCGATCGCCGTCACCATCGCGGAGGTGCGGCCCAATGGCACCGCGCTGATCAAGGGAGAACGACAGATGTTGCTGAGCCAGGGGACCGAATGGGTGCAGTTTTCCGGCATCATCCGGCTCGTCGACATCGATTACAACAATCAGATTCCGTCGACCGCCGTCGCCGATGCGCGGATCATCTACGCCGGCGACGGCGCGGTGCAGCAGGCGAGCCGCCCCGGCTGGCTCAGCCGTTTCTTCGGCCTCATCAGCCCGTTTTGACCCTTGAGAAAGTGCCCGTGATGTTCCGCAAATTCCTTCTCGCCATGATGGCCGCCTGTTTGGGCATGGTCGCAACGGTTCCCGCGCATGCGGAACGCGTGCGCGATCTCGGCGAGTTTCAGGGCGTGCGTCCCAACCAGCTCACCGGATATGGCGTGGTGGTGGGCCTTCCCGGCACCGGCGACAACAATCTGGAATATGTGACGCAGGCGATGCGCGGCGTGTCGGGCCGGCTCGGCATGCCGTTGCCGCCGGGCGTCGAGCCTGGCCTGAAAAATGCGGCTGCCGTCATCATCACCGCCGAACTGCCCGCCTTTGCCAAGCCGGGGCAGCGGATCGACGTGACCGTGTCCACCATCGGGCAGGCGAAATCGCTGCGCGGCGGGGCGCTCATCCTCACCCCGCTGATCGGGTCGGACGGGCAGATCTACGCCATGGCGCAGGGCAATCTCGCCGTCGGCGGGCTCGACGCGACGGGCCGCGACGGGTCCAGCCTGACCATCAACGTGCCGACCGTGGGGCGCATCGCCGCCGGCGCCACGGTGGAACGCGGCGTCGCCACCGGTTTCGATTCCGAAGGTTCGTTGCGCTTCAATCTCCACGATGCCGATTTCCTGACCGCGCGGCGGCTGCGCGATGCGATCAATTCGCGCTTTCCCGGCTGTGCCAGCATCGTCGATGGCGTCACGCTGTCGCTCGTCCTGCCGCATGGCGCCGACATCCGCTCGGCGATGATGGCGGAGATCGAAACGATCGAGGTGAACCCGGCGCAAACCGCCGCCAAGGTCATCGTCAACAGCCGTTCGGGCACCGTCGTCATCAACCAGGCCGTCCGCCTGTCGCCCGCCGCGATCAGCCATGGCCGCCTCGTCGTGCGGGTGGAGGAAAACCCGATGGTGGTGCAGCCCGCCCCGTTCAGCGATGGCCGCACCGCGCTCGAACCCTCCAGCAACGTCAGCGCCGAAGACTATGGCGGAAAGGTGAGCCTGATGCCCGGCGGCGCCGATCTTGCCGAGATCGTCGATGCGCTCAACATGCTGGGCGTGGGCGCGTCCGACCTCGTCGTCATCCTCGAAGCGCTGAAACAGGCCGGCGCGCTCAAGGCCGAGATGGTGGTGCTGTGATGCCGCAGATCCTTCCCATGGCCGCCGCACCCGCCCCCGCCCTGCGCATCACCGGCGCGGCGGAGGGCACCACGCCGCCGCGCGCCACCGGGACGGCTCTGTTGCAAAGATTGGCGGCAGTCAGAGGTAGGCTGTCGCTCTGCGCCGATCAGGCGGCTGCTGCGAAATGGTGGTTGAGCATGCCCATGGCCTCCGTCAGCGCCGAGGGCCCAATGCCAAAAGCTCTCTCCACAAGGCGCACCTCGCCCCTGATGCCGGGCTGCAGGCACCAGGGGCGAGCCTGTCCTTTGCGCAGGGCTCGCATGACTTCGAATCCCTTGATCGTGGCATAGGCCGTGGGGATCGATTTGAAACCGCGCACCGGCTTGATCAGTATCTTGAGCTTTCCGTGATCGGCCTCGATCACGTTATTGAGATACTTCACCTGCCGGTGGGCCGTCTCCCGGTCCAGCTTTCCTTCGCGCTTCAATTCGGTGATCGCTGCACCATAGCTCGGCGCTTTGTCGGTATTGAGCGTGGCAGGCTTTTCCCAGTGCTTCAGGCCTCGCAGGGCCTTGCCCAGGAACCGCTTCGCTGCCTTGGCGCTGCGGGTCGGCGACAGGTAGAAATCGATCGTGTCGCCCCGCTTGTCGACTGCCCGGTACAGGTAGGTCCACTTGCCCCGCACCTTGACGTAGGTTTCATCCAGGCGCCAGCTCGGATCAAAGCCACGCCGCCAGAACCAGCGCAGCCGCTTCTCCATCTCCGGGGCGTAGCACTGGACCCAGCGATAGATCGTCGTATGGTCGACCGAAATGCCGCGTTCCGCCAGCATTTCCTCAAGGTCGCGATAGCTGATCGGATAGCGACAATACCAGCGCACCGCCCACAGGATCACATCACCCTGGAAATGGCGCCACTTGAAATCCGTCATCGTTCCGTCCGTCCAATCTCCGCCAAGCATGCTCAAGCTTCACGATTTTTGCAACAGAGCCGCTGATCGGATAGCGACAATACCAGCGCACCGCCCACAGGATCACATCACCCTGGAAATGGCGCCACTTGAAATCCGTCATCGTTCCGTCCGTCCAATCTCCGCCAAGCATGCTCAAGCTTCACGATTTTTGCAACAGAGCCCTCTTGCCTGCCGTCGACTGGAAGAGCCCCACGACCGGCTCGATCTGGTAAGCGCATGCTCGAGCGGTACGGCAAGTGGAATACGGCAAGCTCTTCAGTCGGTGGGCGGCGGCCGGGTGTGGGAGCGTCTGATCGACGAACTGACGAAGGATTGAGACACTCAGTACCTGATGCTAAGCTCGACCGTGGTGCGAGCTCACAAGCAGGCGACGACAGGCCGGGGTTCCAGCACAGAAAAGAGTGGCCTCAATCCGGCTGTGGGGCGTCCCCGAGGCGGACCTTCACTAAGGCGGTGTGGGGTGCCAGTTGGGGACGAAACCTGGGCCCGGCCCGTATCTGTCGGACCCCATCTCCCGCAAGCATCAGGCCGCTGGGATCTTCCGCGACGGGTTCAGCAATTGGGGCCGCCGAGCGACCCATGGCAGCGCCCCTTCCAACTGCGCGGCCACCTGAAGGAGGAGGTCCTCGCGTCCATAGGCCGCGACGATCTGCACCCCAATCGGCATCCCATCGCTAGACATGCCGATGGGGAGGGAGATAGCTGCCCCGAAACGTTGAAGGGAACGGTGAAGGCCAGCATCCGCAGACTGCCCGAGATAAGGGCGGTGTGACGCCCTTCCAAGTCGGTTCCCTTGGCGGGCATGAGTTCCCCAATTTCCGGCGTCTGACGCGTTACAGTCGGCAAGATCAGGAGGTCCCAACCCGCCTCCCACCAACGCTCCACCTTCCCAGCGTAGTATCGAAGCTCGTCCACGCACGCGGCGAAGGCGCGCCCCGTGACTTGGTCTGCGCGTTTGACCATTTCCCAACTGGTCCACTCAACGTCATCCTCCGTCAGTACCGATCAGTTCTCCGTTGCGTTCGATCTCTCGCGCGATCGCGACGTCGCAAATCGTCAAGTAGTCCTTGAGGAAGGACCGATCGCCGAGCGCCTCTGGGTAGGCGTCGTTCACGTCATGGCCGAGCGCGGCAAGCGCCGCAGCGGCGCCCCGTGCCGCCGCGGCGCATTCCGGATCCAGAGCGAAGTCGCCAACGGGGTTGTGGGTCAGGACCCCCACGCGGAGACTGCCCGGATTCTCGCTTATGCCCTGGGCGTAGGGCCGTGACGCTGTCGGTGCGCAGAACGTGTCGCCCGATGGCCGCTGACGACGTCCAGTAACGCCGCGATGTCCCGCACGCTTCGCGCAAAGAGGCCTTCATGGGCGGTTCCTGCGACGTTGTCTGAATCAGTGACCAAGGGGCCTGAGGATATCCGCCCACGCGTCGGCTTGAGGCCGACGACGCCGCAGACGCTGGCAGGTATGCGCACGGAACCTGCCGAGTCATTGCCGTGCGCAACCGGTGACAGAGCCGCGGCTACCGCAGCCCCTGAGCCGCCGCTGGATCCGCCAACCGACCGTCCGAGGTTCCAAGGGTTCCGAGTGGCGCCCCACGCTTCGGGCTCCGTCGTTACCTGCGTGCCCATCTCCGGTGTATTCGTTTTGCCGAGCAAAACGAACCCCGCCGCGCGCATCCGCTGCACGAAATAGGCATCGTGGTCGGCTCTGTAGCCGGACTCTTTCATGCCTTTGATGCTGGACGTGTTGATATCGCCTTGGCTCACGACGGTGAGGTCCTTCAGAAGATAGGGCACGCCAGCGAAGGGCCCGGAGGCCAACTCGCTCTCACGCCGCGCCTTCTCAAAGAGCGGGATGATGACGGCATTGATCTCTGGGTTCACAGCTTGGACATGAGCGATCGTCGCCTCCAGCAGTTCGGTCCGGCTTATCTCTCCCGAGCGCACGAGTTCGGCCTGGGCCGTCGCATCCTGCCAAAGGTCCACCTTGCTCACTGTCGCGCTCCTTCTGCTGGTCTAAGCCGCGTGGACAATAACCTACCGCGACAGCTCCGGCGCATGCCCTGACGACACCGCCGACAGCCGAAATATTATGCATATGTCCTAGATTGTCTAGTGACCGTGTGGGCTCTGTTGCAAAAATCGTGAAGCTTGAGCATGCTTGGCGGAGATTGGACGGACGGAACGATGACGGATTTCAAGTGGCGCCATTTCCAGGGTGATGTGATCCTGTGGGCGGTGCGCTGGTATTGTCGCTATCCGATCAGCTATCGCGACCTTGAGGAAATGCTGGCGGAACGCGGCATTTCGGTCGACCATACGACGATCTATCGCTGGGTCCAGTGCTACGCCCCGGAGATGGAGAAGCGGCTGCGCTGGTTCTGGCGGCGTGGCTTTGATCCGAGCTGGCGCCTGGATGAAACCTACGTCAAGGTGCGGGGCAAGTGGACCTACCTGTACCGGGCAGTCGACAAGCGGGGCGACACGATCGATTTCTACCTGTCGCCGACCCGCAGCGCCAAGGCAGCGAAGCGGTTCCTGGGCAAGGCCCTGCGAGGCCTGAAGCACTGGGAAAAGCCTGCCACGCTCAATACCGACAAAGCGCCGAGCTATGGTGCAGCGATCACCGAATTGAAGCGCGAAGGAAAGCTGGACCGGGAGACGGCCCACCGGCAGGTGAAGTATCTCAATAACGTGATCGAGGCCGATCACGGAAAGCTCAAGATACTGATCAAGCCGGTGCGCGGTTTCAAATCGATCCCCACGGCCTATGCCACGATCAAGGGATTCGAAGTCATGCGAGCCCTGCGCAAAGGACAGGCTCGCCCCTGGTGCCTGCAGCCCGGCATCAGGGGCGAGGTGCGCCTTGTGGAGAGAGCTTTGGCATTGGGCCCTCGGCGCTGACGGAGGCCATGGGCATGCTCAACCACCATTTCGCAGCAGCCGCCTGATCGGCGCAGAGCGACAGCCTACCTCTGACTGCCGCCAATCTTTGCAACAGAGCCCTTCAGTCGGTGGGCGGCGGTAGGGTGTGGGAGCGTCTGATCGACGAACTGACGAAGGATTGAGACACTCAGTACCTGATGCTAAGCTCGACCGTGGTGCGAGCTCACAAGCAGGCGACGACAGGCCGGGGTTCCAGCACAGAAAAGAGTGGCCTCAATCCGGCTGTGGGGCGTCCCCGAGGCGGACCTTCACTAAGGCGGTGTGGGGTGCCAGTTGGGGACGAAACCTGGGCCCGGCCCGTATCTGTACCGGACCCCATCTCCCGCAAGCATCAGGCCGCTGGGATCTTCCGCGACGGGTTCAGCAATTGGGGCCGCCGAGCGACCCATGGCAGCGCCCCTTCCAACTGCGCGGCCACCTGAAGGAGGAGGTCCTCGCGTCCATAGGCCGCGACGATCTGCACCCCAATCGGCATCCCATCGCTAGACATGCCGATGGGGAGGGAGATAAGCTGCCCCGAAACGTTGAAGGGAACGGTGAAGGCCAGCATCCGCAGACTGCCCGAGATAAAGGCGGTGTGACGCCCTTCCAAGTCGGTTCCCTTGGCGGGCATGAGTTCCCCAATTTCCGGCGTCTGACGCGTTACAGTCGGCAAGATCAGGAGGTCCCAACCCGCCTCCCACCAACGCTCCACCTTCCCAGCGTAGTATCGAAGCTCGTCCACGCACGCGGCGAAGGCGCGCCCCGTGACTTGGTCTGCGCGTTTGACCATTTCCCAACTGGTCCACTCAACGTCATCCTCCGTCAGCCGATCAGTTCTCCGTTGCGTTCGATCTCTCGCGCGATCGCGACGTCGCAAATCGTCAAGTAGTCCTTGAGGAAGGACCGATCGCCGAGCGCCTCTGGGTAGGCGTCGTTCACGTCATGGCCGAGCGCGGCAAGCGCCGCAGCGGCGCCCCGTGCCGCCGCGGCGCATTCCGGATCCAGAGCGAAGTCGCCAACGGGGTTGTGGGTCAGGACCCCCACGCGGAGACTGCCCGGATTCTCGCTTATGCCCTGGGCGTAGGGCCGTGACGCTGTCGGTGCGCAGAACGTGTCGCCCGATGGCCGCTGACGACGTCCAGTAACGCCGCGATGTCCCGCACGCTTCGCGCAAAGAGGCCTTCATGGGCGGTTCCTGCGACGTTGTCTGAATCAGTGACCAAGGGGCCTGAGGATATCCGCCCACGCGTCGGCTTGAGGCCGACGACGCCGCAGACGCTGGCAGGTATGCGCACGGAACCTGCCGAGTCATTGCCGTGCGCAACCGGTGACAGAGCCGCGGCTACCGCAGCCCCTGAGCCGCCGCTGGATCCGCCAACCGACCGTCCGAGGTTCCAAGGGTTCCGAGTGGCGCCCCACGCTTCGGGCTCCGTCGTTACCTGCGTGCCCATCTCCGGTGTATTCGTTTTGCCGAGCAAAACGAACCCCGCCGCGCGCATCCGCTGCACGAAATAGGCATCGTGGTCGGCTCTGTAGCCGGACTCTTTCATGCCTTTGATGCTGGACGTGTTGATATCGCCTTGGCTCACGACGGTGAGGTCCTTCAGAAGATAGGGCACGCCAGCGAAGGGCCCGGAGGCCAACTCGCTCTCACGCCGCGCCTTCTCAAAGAGCGGGATGATGACGGCATTGATCTCTGGGTTCACAGCTTGGACATGAGCGATCGTCGCCTCCAGCAGTTCGGTCCGGCTTATCTCTCCCGAGCGCACGAGTTCGGCCTGGGCCGTCGCATCCTGCCAAAGGTCCACCTTGCTCACTGTCGCGCTCCTTCTGCTGGTCTAAGCCGCGTGGACAATAACCTACCGCGACAGCTCCGGCGCATGCCCTGACGACACCGCCGACAGCCGAAATATTATGCATATGTCCTAGATTGTCAAGTGACCGTGTGGGCTCTGTTGCAAAAATCGTGAAGCTTGAGCATGCTTGGCGGAGATTGGACGGACGGAACGATGACGGATTTCAAGTGGCGCCATTTCCAGGGTGATGTGATCCTGTGGGCGGTGCGCTGGTATTGTCGCTATCCGATCAGCTATCGCGACCTTGAGGAAATGCTGGCGGAACGCGGCATTTCGGTCGACCATACGACGATCTATCGCTGGGTCCAGTGCTACGCCCCGGAGATGGAGAAGCGGCTGCGCTGGTTCTGGCGGCGTGGCTTTGATCCGAGCTGGCGCCTGGATGAAACCTACGTCAAGGTGCGGGGCAAGTGGACCTACCTGTACCGGGCAGTCGACAAGCGGGGCGACACGATCGATTTCTACCTGTCGCCGACCCGCAGCGCCAAGGCAGCGAAGCGGTTCCTGGGCAAGGCCCTGCGAGGCCTGAAGCACTGGGAAAAGCCTGCCACGCTCAATACCGACAAAGCGCCGAGCTATGGTGCAGCGATCACCGAATTGAAGCGCGAAGGAAAGCTGGACCGGGAGACGGCCCACCGGCAGGTGAAGTATCTCAATAACGTGATCGAGGCCGATCACGGAAAGCTCAAGATACTGATCAAGCCGGTGCGCGGTTTCAAATCGATCCCCACGGCCTATGCCACGATCAAGGGATTCGAAGTCATGCGAGCCCTGCGCAAGGACAGGCTCGCCCCTGGTGCCTGCAGCCCGGCATCAGGGGCGAGGTGCGCCTTGTGGAGAGAGCTTTTGGCATTGGGCCCTCGGCGCTGACGGAGGCCATGGGCATGCTCAACCACCATTTCGCAGCAGCCGCCTGATCGGCGCAGAGCGACAGCCTACCTCTGACTGCCGCCAATCTTTGCAACAGAGCCCTTCAGTCGGTGGGCGGCGGTAGGGTGTGGGAGCGTCTGATCGACGAACTGACGAAGGATTGAGACACTCAGTACCTGATGCTAAGCTCGACCGTGGTGCGAGCTCACAAGCAGGCGACGACAGGCCGGGGTTCCAGCACAGAAAAGAGTGGCCTCAATCCGGCTGTGGGGCGTCCCCGAGGCGGACCTTCACTAAGGCGGTGTGGGGTGCCAGTTGGGGACGAAACCTGGGCCCGGCCCGTATCTGTCGGACCCCATCTCCCGCAAGCATCAGGCCGCTGGGATCTTCCGCGACGGGTTCAGCAATTGGGGCCGCCGAGCGACCCATGGCAGCGCCCCTTCCAACTGCGCGGCCACCTGAAGGAGGAGGTCCTCGCGTCCATAGGCCGCGACGATCTGCACCCCAATCGGCATCCCATCGCTAGACATGCCGATGGGGAGGGAGATAGCTGCCCCGAAACGTTGAAGGGAACGGTGAAGGCCAGCATCCGCAGACTGCCCGAGATAAGGGCGGTGTGACGCCCTTCCAAGTCGGTTCCCTTGGCGGGCATGAGTTCCCCAATTTCCGGCGTCTGACGCGTTACAGTCGGCAAGATCAGGAGGTCCCAACCCGCCTCCCACCAACGCTCCACCTTCCCAGCGTAGTATCGAAGCTCGTCCACGCACGCGGCGAAGGCGCGCCCCGTGACTTGGTCTGCGCGTTTGACCATTTCCCAACTGGTCCACTCAACGTCATCCTCCGTCAGCGGTCGGCAGATCAGTTCTCCGTTGCGTTCGATCTCTCGCGCGATCGCGACGTCGCAAATCGTCAAGTGGCTCTGTTGCAAAAATCGTGAAGCTTGAGCATGCTTGGCGGAGATTGGACGGACGGAACGATGACGGATTTCAAGTGGCGCCATTTCCAGGGTGATGTGATCCTGTGGGCGGTGCGCTGGTATTGTCGCTATCCGATCAGCTATCGCGACCTTGAGGAAATGCTGGCGGAACGCGGCATTTCGGTCGACCATACGACGATCTATCGCTGGGTCCAGTGCTACGCCCCGGAGATGGAGAAGCGGCTGCGCTGGTTCTGGCGGCGTGGCTTTGATCCGAGCTGGCGCCTGGATGAAACCTACGTCAAGGTGCGGGGCAAGTGGACCTACCTGTACCGGGCAGTCGACAAGCGGGGCGACACGATCGATTTCTACCTGTCGCCGACCCGCAGCGCCAAGGCAGCGAAGCGGTTCCTGGGCAAGGCCCTGCGAGGCCTGAAGCACTGGGAAAAGCCTGCCACGCTCAATACCGACAAAGCGCCGAGCTATGGTGCAGCGATCACCGAATTGAAGCGCGAAGGAAAGCTGGACCGGGAGACGGCCCACCGGCAGGTGAAGTATCTCAATAACGTGATCGAGGCCGATCACGGAAAGCTCAAGATACTGATCAAGCCGGTGCGCGGTTTCAAATCGATCCCCACGGCCTATGCCACGATCAAGGGATTCGAAGTCATGCGAGCCCTGCGCAAAGGACAGGCTCGCCCCTGGTGCCTGCAGCCCGGCATCAGGGGCGAGGTGCGCCTTGTGGAGAGAGCTTTTGGCATTGGGCCCTCGGCGCTGACGGAGGCCATGGGCATGCTCAACCACCATTTCGCAGCAGCCGCCTGATCGGCGCAGAGCGACAGCCTACCTCTGACTGCCGCCAATCTTTGCAACAGAGCCCTTCAGTCGGTGGGCGGCGGTAGGGTGTGGGAGCGTCTGATCGACGAACTGACGAAGGATTGAGACACTCAGTACCTGATGCTAAGCTCGACCGTGGTGCGAGCTCACAAGCAGGCGACGACAGGCCGGGGTTCCAGCACAGAAAAGAGTGGCCTCAATCCGGCTGTGGGGCGTCCCCGAGGCGGACCTTCACTAAGGCGGTGTGGGGTGCCAGTTGGGGACGAAACCTGGGCCCGGCCCGTATCTGTCGGACCCCATCTCCCGCAAGCATCAGGCCGCTGGGATCTTCCGCGACGGGTTCAGCAATTGGGGCCGCCGAGCGACCCATGGCAGCGCCCCTTCCAACTGCGCGGCCACCTGAAGGAGGAGGTCCTCGCGTCCATAGGCCGCGACGATCTGCACCCCAATCGGCATCCCATCGCTAGACATGCCGATGGGGAGGAGATAGGCTGCCCCGAAACGTTGAAGGGAACGGTGAAGGCCAGCATCCGCAGACTGCCCGAGATAAAGGCGGTGTGACGCCCTTCCAAGTCGGTTCCCTTGGCGGGCATGAGTTCCCCAATTTCCGGCGTCTGACGCGTTACAGTCGGCAAGATCAGGAGGTCCCAACCCGCCTCCCACCAACGCTCCACCTTCCCAGCGTAGTATCGAAGCTCGTCCACGCACGCGGCGAAGGCGCGCCCCGTGACTTGGTCTGCGCGTTTGACCATTTCCCAACTGGTCCACTCAACGTCATCCTCCGTCAGCGATCAGTTCTCCGTTGCGTTCGATCTCTCGCGCGATCGCGACGTCGCAAATCGTCAAGTAGTCCTTGAGGAAGGACCGATCGCCGAGCGCCTCTGGGTAGGCGTCGTTCACGTCATGGCCGAGCGCGGCAAGCGCCGCAGCGGCGCCCCGTGCCGCCGCGGCGCATTCCGGATCCAGAGCGAAGTCGCCAACGGGGTTGTGGGTCAGGACCCCCACGCGGAGACTGCCCGGATTCTCGCTTATGCCCTGGGCGTAGGGCCGTGACGCTGTCGGTGCGCAGAACGTGTCGCCCCGATGGCCGCTGACGACGTCCAGTAACGCCGCGATGTCCCGCACGCTTCGCGCAAAGAGGCCTTCATGGGCGGTTCCTGCGACGTTGTCTGAATCAGTGACCAAGGGGCCTGAGGATATCCGCCCACGCGTCGGCTTGAGGCCGACGACGCCGCAGACGCTGGCAGGTATGCGCACGGAACCTGCCGAGTCATTGCCGTGCGCAACCGGTGACAGAGCCGCGGCTACCGCAGCCCCTGAGCCGCCGCTGGATCCGCCAACCGACCGTCCGAGGTTCCAAGGGTTCCGAGTGGCGCCCCACGCTTCGGGCTCCGTCGTTACCTGCGTGCCCATCTCCGGTGTATTCGTTTTGCCGAGCAAAACGAACCCCGCCGCGCGCATCCGCTGCACGAAATAGGCATCGTGGTCGGCTCTGTAGCCGGACTCTTTCATGCCTTTGATGCTGGACGTGTTGATATCGCCTTGGCTCACGACGGTGAGGTCCTTCAGAAGATAGGGCACGCCAGCGAAGGGCCCGGAGGCCAACTCGCTCTCACGCCGCGCCTTCTCAAAGAGCGGGATGATGACGGCATTGATCTCTGGGTTCACAGCTTGGACATGAGCGATCGTCGCCTCCAGCAGTTCGGTCCGGCTTATCTCTCCCGAGCGCACGAGTTCGGCCTGGGCCGTCGCATCCTGCCAAAGGTCCACCTTGCTCACTGTCGCGCTCCTTCTGCTGGTCTAAGCCGCGTGGACAATAACCTACCGCGACAGCTCCGGCGCATGCCCTGACGACACCGCCGACAGCCGAAATATTATGCATATGTCCTAGATTGTCAAGTGACCGTGTGGGCTCTGTTGCAAAAATCGTGAAGCTTGAGCATGCTTGGCGGAGATTGGACGGACGGAACGATGACGGATTTCAAGTGGCGCCATTTCCAGGGTGATGTGATCCTGTGGGCGGTGCGCTGGTATTGTCGCTATCCGATCAGCTATCGCGACCTTGAGGAAATGCTGGCGGAACGCGGCATTTCGGTCGACCATACGACGATCTATCGCTGGGTCCAGTGCTACGCCCCGGAGATGGAGAAGCGGCTGCGCTGGTTCTGGCGGCGTGGCTTTGATCCGAGCTGGCGCCTGGATGAAACCTACGTCAAGGTGCGGGGCAAGTGGACCTACCTGTACCGGGCAGTCGACAAGCGGGGCGACACGATCGATTTCTACCTGTCGCCGACCCGCAGCGCCAAGGCAGCGAAGCGGTTCCTGGGCAAGGCCCTGCGAGGCCTGAAGCACTGGGAAAAGCCTGCCACGCTCAATACCGACAAAGCGCCGAGCTATGGTGCAGCGATCACCGAATTGAAGCGCGAAGGAAAGCTGGACCGGGAGACGGCCCACCGGCAGGTGAAGTATCTCAATAACGTGATCGAGGCCGATCACGGAAAGCTCAAGATACTGATCAAGCCGGTGCGCGGTTTCAAATCGATCCCCACGGCCTATGCCACGATCAAGGGATTCGAAGTCATGCGAGCCCTGCGCAAGGACAGGCTCGCCCCTGGTGCCTGCAGCCCGGCATCAGGGGCGAGGTGCGCCTTGTGGAGAGAGCTTTTGGCATTGGGCCCTCGGCGCTGACGGAGGCCATGGGCATGCTCAACCACCATTTCGCAGCAGCCGCCTGATCGGCGCAGAGCGACAGCCTACCTCTGACTGCCGCCAATCTTTGCAACAGAGCCCTTCAGTCGGTGGGCGGCGGTGTGGGAGCGTCTGATCGACGAACTGACGAAGGATTGAGACACTCAGTACCTGATGCTAAGCTCGACCGTGGTGCGAGCTCACAAGCAGGCGACGACAGGCCGGGGTTCCAGCACAGAAAAGAGTGGCCTCAATCCGGCTGTGGGGCGTCCCCGAGGCGGACCTTCACTAAGGCGGTGTGGGGTGCCAGTTGGGGACGAAACCTGGGCCCGGCCCGTATCTGTCGGACCCCATCTCCCGCAAGCATCAGGCCGCTGGGATCTTCCGCGACGGGTTCAGCAATTGGGGCCGCCGAGCGACCCATGGCAGCGCCCCTTCCAACTGCGCGGCCACCTGAAGGAGGAGGTCCTCGCGTCCATAGGCCGCGACGATCTGCACCCCAATCGGCATCCCATCGCTAGACATGCCGATGGGGAGGGAGATAGCTGCCCCGAAACGTTGAAGGGAACGGTGAAGGCCAGCATCCGCAGACTGCCCGAGATAAAGGCGGTGTGACGCCCTTCCAAGTCGGTTCCCTTGGCGGGCATGAGTTCCCCAATTTCCGGCGTCTGACGCGTTACAGTCGGCAAGATCAGGAGGTCCCAACCCGCCTCCCACCAACGCTCCACCTTCCCAGCGTAGTATCGAAGCTCGTCCACGCACGCGGCGAAGGCGCGCCCCGTGACTTGGTCTGCGCGTTTGACCATTTCCCAACTGGTCCACTCAACGTCATCCTCCGTCAGCGGTACCGATCAGTTCTCCGTTGCGTTCGATCTCTCGCGCGATCGCGACGTCGCAAATCGTCAAGTAGTCCTTGAGGAAGGACCGATCGCCGAGCGCCTCTGGGTAGGCGTCGTTCACGTCATGGCCGAGCGCGGCAAGCGCCGCAGCGGCGCCCCGTGCCGCCGCGGCGCATTCCGGATCCAGAGCGAAGTCGCCAACGGGGTTGTGGGTCAGGACCCCCACGCGGAGACTGCCCGGATTCTCGCTTATGCCCTGGGCGTAGGGCCGTGACGCTGTCGGTGCGCAGAACGTGTCGCCCGATGGCCGCTGACGACGTCCAGTAACGCCGCGATGTCCCGCACGCTTCGCGCAAAGAGGCCTTCATGGGCGGTTCCTGCGACGTTGTCTGAATCAGTGACCAAGGGGCCTGAGGATATCCGCCCACGCGTCGGCTTGAGGCCGACGACGCCGCAGACGCTGGCAGGTATGCGCACGGAACCTGCCGAGTCATTGCCGTGCGCAACCGGTGACAGAGCCGCGGCTACCGCAGCCCCTGAGCCGCCGCTGGATCCGCCAACCGACCGTCCGAGGTTCCAAGGGTTCCGAGTGGCGCCCCACGCTTCGGGCTCCGTCGTTACCTGCGTGCCCATCTCCGGTGTATTCGTTTTGCCGAGCAAAACGAACCCCGCCGCGCGCATCCGCTGCACGAAATAGGCATCGTGGTCGGCTCTGTAGCCGGACTCTTTCATGCCTTTGATGCTGGACGTGTTGATATCGCCTTGGCTCACGACGGTGAGGTCCTTCAGAAGATAGGGCACGCCAGCGAAGGGCCCGGAGGCCAACTCGCTCTCACGCCGCGCCTTCTCAAAGAGCGGGATGATGACGGCATTGATCTCTGGGTTCACAGCTTGGACATGAGCGATCGTCGCCTCCAGCAGTTCGGTCCGGCTTATCTCTCCCGAGCGCACGAGTTCGGCCTGGGCCGTCGCATCCTGCCAAAGGTCCACCTTGCTCACTGTCGCGCTCCTTCTGCTGGTCTAAGCCGCGTGGACAATAACCTACCGCGACAGCTCCGGCGCATGCCCTGACGACACCGCCGACAGCCGAAATATTATGCATATGTCCTAGATTGTCAAGTGACCGTGTGGGCTCTGTTGCAAAAATCGTGAAGCTTGAGCATGCTTGGCGGAGATTGGACGGACGGAACGATGACGGATTTCAAGTGGCGCCATTTCCAGGGTGATGTGATCCTGTGGGCGGTGCGCTGGTATTGTCGCTATCCGATCAGCTATCGCGACCTTGAGGAAATGCTGGCGGAACGCGGCATTTCGGTCGACCATACGACGATCTATCGCTGGGTCCAGTGCTACGCCCCGGAGATGGAGAAGCGGCTGCGCTGGTTCTGGCGGCGTGGCTTTGATCCGAGCTGGCGCCTGGATGAAACCTACGTCAAGGTGCGGGGCAAGTGGACCTACCTGTACCGGGCAGTCGACAAGCGGGGCGACACGATCGATTTCTACCTGTCGCCGACCCGCAGCGCCAAGGCAGCGAAGCGGTTCCTGGGCAAGGCCCTGCGAGGCCTGAAGCACTGGGAAAAGCCTGCCACGCTCAATACCGACAAAGCGCCGAGCTATGGTGCAGCGATCACCGAATTGAAGCGCGAAGGAAAGCTGGACCGGGAGACGGCCCACCGGCAGGTGAAGTATCTCAATAACGTGATCGAGGCCGATCACGGAAAGCTCAAGATACTGATCAAGCCGGTGCGCGGTTTCAAATCGATCCCCACGGCCTATGCCACGATCAAGGGATTCGAAGTCATGCGAGCCCTGCGCAAAGGACAGGCTCGCCCCTGGTGCCTGCAGCCCGGCATCAGGGGCGAGGTGCGCCTTGTGGAGAGAGCTTTTGGCATTGGGCCCTCGGCGCTGACGGAGGCCATGGGCATGCTCAACCACCATTTCGCAGCAGCCGCCTGATCGGCGCAGAGCGACAGCCTACCTCTGACTGCCGCCAATCTTTGCAACAGAGCCCTTCAGTCGGTGGGCGGCGGTAGGGTGTGGGAGCGTCTGATCGACGAACTGACGAAGGATTGAGACACTCAGTACCTGATGCTAAGCTCGACCGTGGTGCGAGCTCACAAGCAGGCGACGACAGGCCGGGGTTCCAGCACAGAAAAGAGTGGCCTCAATCCGGCTGTGGGGCGTCCCCGAGGCGGACCTTCACTAAGGCGGTGTGGGGTGCCAGTTGGGGACGAAACCTGGGCCCGGCCCGTATCTGTCGGACCCCATCTCCCGCAAGCATCAGGCCGCTGGGATCTTCCGCGACGGGTTCAGCAATTGGGGCCGCCGAGCGACCCATGGCAGCGCCCCTTCCAACTGCGCGGCCACCTGAAGGAGGAGGTCCTCGCGTCCATAGGCCGCGACGATCTGCACCCCAATCGGCATCCCATCGCTAGACATGCCGATGGGGAGGGAGATAAGCTGCCCCGAAACGTTGAAGGGAACGGTGAAGGCCAGCATCCGCAGACTGCCCGAGATAAAGGCGGTGTGACGCCCTTCCAAGTCGGTTCCCTTGGCGGGCATGAGTTCCCCAATTTCCGGCGTCTGACGCGTTACAGTCGGCAAGATCAGGAGGTCCCAACCCGCCTCCCACCAACGCTCCACCTTCCCAGCGTAGTATCGAAGCTCGTCCACGCACGCGGCGAAGGCGCGCCCCGTGACTTGGTCTGCGCGTTTGACCATTTCCCAACTGGTCCACTCAACGTCATCCTCCGTCAGCCGATCAGTTCTCCGTTGCGTTCGATCTCTCGCGCGATCGCGACGTCGCAAATCGTCAAGTAGTCCTTGAGGAAGGACCGATCGCCGAGCGCCTCTGGGTAGGCGTCGTTCACGTCATGGCCGAGCGCGGCAAGCGCCGCAGCGGCGCCCCGTGCCGCCGCGGCGCATTCCGGATCCAGAGCGAAGTCGCCAACGGGGTTGTGGGTCAGGACCCCACGCGGAGACTGCCCGGATTCTCGCTTATGCCCTGGGCGTAGGGCCGTGACGCTGTCGGTGCGCAGAACGTGTCGCCCGATGGCCGCTGACGACGTCCAGTAACGCCGCGATGTCCCGCACGCTTCGCGCAAAGAGGCCTTCATGGGCGGTTCCTGCGACGTTGTCTGAATCAGTGACCAAGGGGCCTGAGGATATCCGCCCACGCGTCGGCTTGAGGCCGACGACGCCGCAGACGCTGGCAGGTATGCGCACGGAACCTGCCGAGTCATTGCCGTGCGCAACCGGTGACAGAGCCGCGGCTACCGCAGCCCCTGAGCCGCCGCTGGATCCGCCAACCGACCGTCCGAGGTTCCAAGGGTTCCGAGTGGCGCCCCACGCTTCGGGCTCCGTCGTTACCTGCGTGCCCATCTCCGGTGTATTCGTTTTGCCGAGCAAAACGAACCCCGCCGCGCGCATCCGCTGCACGAAATAGGCATCGTGGTCGGCTCTGTAGCCGGACTCTTTCATGCCTTTGATGCTGGACGTGTTGATATCGCCTTGGCTCACGACGGTGAGGTCCTTCAGAAGATAGGGCACGCCAGCGAAGGGCCCGGAGGCCAACTCGCTCTCACGCCGCGCCTTCTCAAAGAGCGGGATGATGACGGCATTGATCTCTGGGTTCACAGCTTGGACATGAGCGATCGTCGCCTCCAGCAGTTCGGTCCGGCTTATCTCTCCCGAGCGCACGAGTTCGGCCTGGGCCGTCGCATCCTGCCAAAGGTCCACCTTGCTCACTGTCGCGCTCCTTCTGCTGGTCTAAGCCGCGTGGACAATAACCTACCGCGACAGCTCCGGCGCATGCCCTGACGACACCGCCGACAGCCGAAATATTATGCATATGTCCTAGATTGTCAAGTGACCGTGTGGGCTCTGTTGCAAAAATCGTGAAGCTTGAGCATGCTTGGCGGAGATTGGACGGACGGAACGATGACGGATTTCAAGTGGCGCCATTTCCAGGGTGATGTGATCCTGTGGGCGGTGCGCTGGTATTGTCGCTATCCGATCAGCTATCGCGACCTTGAGGAAATGCTGGCGGAACGCGGCATTTCGGTCGACCATACGACGATCTATCGCTGGGTCCAGTGCTACGCCCCGGAGATGGAGAAGCGGCTGCGCTGGTTCTGGCGGCGTGGCTTTGATCCGAGCTGGCGCCTGGATGAAACCTACGTCAAGGTGCGGGGCAAGTGGACCTACCTGTACCGGGCAGTCGACAAGCGGGGCGACACGATCGATTTCTACCTGTCGCCGACCCGCAGCGCCAAGGCAGCGAAGCGGTTCCTGGGCAAGGCCCTGCGAGGCCTGAAGCACTGGGAAAAGCCTGCCACGCTCAATACCGACAAAGCGCCGAGCTATGGTGCAGCGATCACCGAATTGAAGCGCGAAGGAAAGCTGGACCGGGAGACGGCCCACCGGCAGGTGAAGTATCTCAATAACGTGATCGAGGCCGATCACGGAAAGCTCAAGATACTGATCAAGCCGGTGCGCGGTTTCAAATCGATCCCCACGGCCTATGCCACGATCAAGGGATTCGAAGTCATGCGAGCCCTGCGCAAAGGACAGGCTCGCCCCTGGTGCCTGCAGCCCGGCATCAGGGGCGAGGTGCGCCTTGTGGAGAGAGCTTTTGGCATTGGGCCCTCGGCGCTGACGGAGGCCATGGGCATGCTCAACCACCATTTCGCAGCAGCCGCCTGATCGGCGCAGAGCGACAGCCTACCTCTGACTGCCGCCAATCTTTGCAACAGAGCCCTTCAGTCGGTGGGCGGCGGTGTGGGAGCGTCTGATCGACGAACTGACGAAGGATTGAGACACTCAGTACCTGATGCTAAGCTCGACCGTGGTGCGAGCTCACAAGCAGGCGACGACAGGCCGGGGTTCCAGCACAGAAAAGAGTGGCCTCAATCCGGCTGTGGGGCGTCCCCGAGGCGGACCTTCACTAAGGCGGTGTGGGGTGCCAGTTGGGGACGAAACCTGGGCCCGGCCCGTATCTGTCGGACCCCATCTCCCGCAAGCATCAGGCCGCTGGGATCTTCCGCGACGGGTTCAGCAATTGGGGCCGCCGAGCGACCCATGGCAGCGCCCCTTCCAACTGCGCGGCCACCTGAAGGAGGAGGTCCTCGCGTCCATAGGCCGCGACGATCTGCACCCCAATCGGCATCCCATCGCTAGACATGCCGATGGGGAGGGAGATAAGCTGCCCCGAAACGTTGAAGGGAACGGTGAAGGCCAGCATCCGCAGACTGCCCGAGATAAAGGCGGTGTGACGCCCTTCCAAGTCGGTTCCCTTGGCGGGCATGAGTTCCCCAATTTCCGGCGTCTGACGCGTTACAGTCGGCAAGATCAGGAGGTCCCAACCCGCCTCCCACCAACGCTCCACCTTCCCAGCGTAGTATCGAAGCTCGTCCACGCACGCGGCGAAGGCGCGCCCCGTGACTTGGTCTGCGCGTTTGACCATTTCCCAACTGGTCCACTCAACGTCATCCTCCGTCAGCGGTACCGATCAGTTCTCCGTTGCGTTCGATCTCTCGCGCGATCGCGACGTCGCAAATCGTCAAGTAGTCCTTGAGGAAGGACCGATCGCCGAGCGCCTCTGGGTAGGCGTCGTTCACGTCATGGCCGAGCGCGGCAAGCGCCGCAGCGGCGCCCCGTGCCGCCGCGGCGCATTCCGGATCCAGAGCGAAGTCGCCAACGGGGTTGTGGGTCAGGACCCCCACGCGGAGACTGCCCGGATTCTCGCTTATGCCCTGGGCGTAGGGCCGTGACGCTGTCGGTGCGCAGAACGTGTCGCCCGATGGCCGCTGACGACGTCCAGTAACGCCGCGATGTCCCGCACGCTTCGCGCAAAGAGGCCTTCATGGGCGGTTCCTGCGACGTTGTCTGAATCAGTGACCAAGGGGCCTGAGGATATCCGCCCACGCGTCGGCTTGAGGCCGACGACGCCGCAGACGCTGGCAGGTATGCGCACGGAACCTGCCGAGTCATTGCCGTGCGCAACCGGTGACAGAGCCGCGGCTACCGCAGCCCCTGAGCCGCCGCTGGATCCGCCAACCGACCGTCCGAGGTTCCAAGGGTTCCGAGTGGCGCCCCACGCTTCGGGCTCCGTCGTTACCTGCGTGCCCATCTCCGGTGTATTCGTTTTGCCGAGCAAAACGAACCCCGCCGCGCGCATCCGCTGCACGAAATAGGCATCGTGGTCGGCTCTGTAGCCGGACTCTTTCATGCCTTTGATGCTGGACGTGTTGATATCGCCTTGGCTCACGACGGTGAGGTCCTTCAGAAGATAGGGCACGCCAGCGAAGGGCCCGGAGGCCAACTCGCTCTCACGCCGCGCCTTCTCAAAGAGCGGGATGATGACGGCATTGATCTCTGGGTTCACAGCTTGGACATGAGCGATCGTCGCCTCCAGCAGTTCGGTCCGGCTTATCTCTCCCGAGCGCACGAGTTCGGCCTGGGCCGTCGCATCCTGCCAAAGGTCCACCTTGCTCACTGTCGCGCTCCTTCTGCTGGTCTAAGCCGCGTGGACAATAACCTACCGCGACAGCTCCGGCGCATGCCCTGACGACACCGCCGACAGCCGAAATATTATGCATATGTCCTAGATTGTCAAGTGACCGTGTGGGCTCTGTTGCAAAAATCGTGAAGCTTGAGCATGCTTGGCGGAGATTGGACGGACGGAACGATGACGGATTTCAAGTGGCGCCATTTCCAGGGTGATGTGATCCTGTGGGCGGTGCGCTGGTATTGTCGCTATCCGATCAGCTATCGCGACCTTGAGGAAATGCTGGCGGAACGCGGCATTTCGGTCGACCATACGACGATCTATCGCTGGGTCCAGTGCTACGCCCCGGAGATGGAGAAGCGGCTGCGCTGGTTCTGGCGGCGTGGCTTTGATCCGAGCTGGCGCCTGGATGAAACCTACGTCAAGGTGCGGGGCAAGTGGACCTACCTGTACCGGGCAGTCGACAAGCGGGGCGACACGATCGATTTCTACCTGTCGCCGACCCGCAGCGCCAAGGCAGCGAAGCGGTTCCTGGGCAAGGCCCTGCGAGGCCTGAAGCACTGGGAAAAGCCTGCCACGCTCAATACCGACAAAGCGCCGAGCTATGGTGCAGCGATCACCGAATTGAAGCGCGAAGGAAAGCTGGACCGGGAGACGGCCCACCGGCAGGTGAAGTATCTCAATAACGTGATCGAGGCCGATCACGGAAAGCTCAAGATACTGATCAAGCCGGTGCGCGGTTTCAAATCGATCCCCACGGCCTATGCCACGATCAAGGGATTCGAAGTCATGCGAGCCCTGCGCAAAGGACAGGCTCGCCCCTGGTGCCTGCAGCCCGGCATCAGGGGCGAGGTGCGCCTTGTGGAGAGAGCTTTTGGCATTGGGCCCTCGGCGCTGACGGAGGCCATGGGCATGCTCAACCACCATTTCGCAGCAGCCGCCTGATCGGCGCAGAGCGACAGCCTACCTCTGACTGCCGCCAATCTTTGCAACAGAGCCCGATCAGCTATCGCGACCTTGAGGAAATGCTGGCGGAACGCGGCATTTCGGTCGACCATACGACGATCTATCGCTGGGTCCAGTGCTACGCCCCGGAGATGGAGAAGCGGCTGCGCTGGTTCTGGCGGCGTGGCTTTGATCCGAGCTGGCGCCTGGATGAAACCTACGTCAAGGTGCGGGGCAAGTGGACCTACCTGTACCGGGCAGTCGACAAGCGGGGCGACACGATCGATTTCTACCTGTCGCCGACCCGCAGCGCCAAGGCAGCGAAGCGGTTCCTGGGCAAGGCCCTGCGAGGCCTGAAGCACTGGGAAAAGCCTGCCACGCTCAATACCGACAAAGCGCCGAGCTATGGTGCAGCGATCACCGAATTGAAGCGCGAAGGAAAGCTGGACCGGGAGACGGCCCACCGGCAGGTGAAGTATCTCAATAACGTGATCGAGGCCGATCACGGAAAGCTCAAGATACTGATCAAGCCGGTGCGCGGTTTCAAATCGATCCCCACGGCCTATGCCACGATCAAGGGATTCGAAGTCATGCGAGCCCTGCGCAAAGGACAGGCTCGCCCCTGGTGCCTGCAGCCCGGCATCAGGGGCGAGGTGCGCCTTGTGGAGAGAGCTTTTGGCATTGGGCCCTCGGCGCTGACGGAGGCCATGGGCATGCTCAACCACCATTTCGCAGCAGCCGCCTGATCGGCGCAGAGCGACAGCCTACCTCTGACTGCCGCCAATCTTTGCAACAGAGCCGAAATTGGCACTACCACCTGAGATTGCTATAATTTCGCCATACGAAAATATATTTTATTTTCTAAATTTTTCAAAAGAGATGCACCACCATGCACCAAAACAAGACTGACCCGGACCACAGAGGGATCACCACTGACAGCAGTGAACTAGCGCTGCTGGAGAAGGGGTTACTCGATCCAGCAACGGCAATGAGTGAGGAAGAGAATAGTGGTCAGTTCGTCACAGCACTGGCCCGGGGACTCGAATTGCTTCGCTGCTTCAACCCAAACGAAAGCGTACTCAGTAACCAGGACCTGGCCCGCAAGACCGGCCTGCCCAAGCCCACCGTGACGCGCCTGACCAACACGCTGATGCGTGTGGGCTGCCTGAAACGCGAGGTGCACTCGGGTAAGTACCAGTTGGATGTAGGTGTACTCGGCTTCGGCTATGCGATGTTGTCGAACCTGTCGATTTGCTCCGTCGCACACCCGCTGATGGAAGAACTGGCCAACTATGCTCAGGCCGCCGTCGCCATGGCCGCTCGTGATCGTCTGCAGATGGTCTATCTGGATGTAGTGCAGGGCCAGGGGAACATGACCATGCGCCGGCAAATCGGCAGTTACCTGCCACTAGCCCAAAGTTCTGTGGGTCGGGCATGCCTGGCGGCGATGCCTGAGAACGAGCGCGAATTCCTACTCGAGCACATCCGTCAACGCGAAGGCGAAAAGTGGCCAACCGTGCGCAAGGGGCTGGAGCGCGCCTTCAGGGACTACGCCGATTATGGCTATTGCCTGTCGATCGGAGAATGGCATCGCGACGTGAATTCCGTTGCCGTACCCATGTTACATCCGCAGTACGGGTTGCTGGCCTTCAACTGCGGCGGACCGAGCTTTCAGCTGCCACGTGAGAAGCTCGAGGACGATATCGGGCCCCACCTGATCAACATGGTGAACAATATTCGCACCGCCGCTCGCTGATCCCATGGGGTGACGGCGGCCTGCCATTCCGCCCCACTCCAGGGCCTTAAGAGAGCAATGATCCGGATCTCAAATCCCTGCAGCCCCTTCTAGCGTAGTGCGCCGTAATTAATTGAACTTATCTGTCGGGGCACACTCGAACGTTCCAGGAGGCTAGAGCTATGCGAGTTGCCGACAAGATCGAACTGGATGCGCAAGCCGAGCGTGAGTTGCGCATTCTGTCCAAGCGCAGGCGCGTCGAAGCCCGCGTGCAGCAACGTGCCAGCGCGATTCTGCTAGCCGCCCGGGGCTGGCAGAACAAGGACATCGCCGCTGAGATCAAGCTCGATCGGCGGCAAGTGGCGCTGTGGCGCCGGCGCTTTCTGGACGGGGGCATCAAGGCGCTGCTGCAAGACGCCTCGCGCTCAGGGCGCACCCCGAGCGTGACGCCGGAGATCGAATCACGCATCGTCCACACGACGCTACACGACAAGCCCGCCGCAGCTACGCACTGGAGCACGCGCACGCTGGGTGCGCACCTGGGCCTGAGCGCCACTACCATCCGCCGCGTGTGGCAGCGCAACGGGCTAAAGCCGCACCTGCAGGACACCTTCAAACTCTCACGCGATCCGCGCTTCGAGGACAAGCTGATCGACGTCGTGGGCCTATATCCCAATCCGCCCGAGCACGCCATCGTGCTCAGCTGTGATGAGAAGAGCCAGATCCAGGCGCTCAACCGCACCCAGCCGGGCTTGCCAATGAAGCCCGGGCGCGCCGGCACTGTGACACACGATTACAAGCGCAACGGCACCACCACGCTGTTTGCCGCACTCAACACGCTGGACGGCACGGTGATCTCGATGTGCCAGGATCGCCATCGGCATGAGGAGTGGCTAAAGTTCCTGCGCCTGATCGATCGCAAGACGCCCAAGCACCTTCAGTTGCACCTGATCGTGGACAACTACGCCACCCACAAGCATCCCGACGTCCAGCGGTGGCTGACCAAGCACCCGCGCTTCGTCATGCACTTCACGCCCACCAGCGCTTCGTGGTTGAACATGGTCGAGCGATTCTTCCGCGACATCTCCGAGAACCGAATCAAGCGCGACAGTTTCACCAGTGTGGCCGATCTCGAGCAAGCCATTGCGCAGTACATTGAGAATCACAACACGGACCCCAAGCCGTTTATCTGGGCCGCCAGCGCTGCCGACATCCTCGCCAAAGTCACCCGGGCCAAGACCGCGCTCGCACGCGTGGGGCGATAAGTGCAGAACAAATCGGCGCACCACACTAGATCCAATCTGCTAGTGTGGCGCAGAGGACAGCTCTGCACTTACTCGACACTGTTTGGAGCCCTGAGTACGGCCCCAACCTCGGCCGAGCGTGATCAATCAGAGATGAGGAACGATACTGTACAGCCTGATCACTCTCGACTCTCAGCATCGCCCCACATAACGCTTTCCCTGCCATCGATCCCCTAGGCCGCAGCTTCCTCGCCATCAACGTATGACCCGCAGAAATTTCTGCTTGCTCTATAGGTCAAATAATTCCTTTTTCAATCAATTGGCGAATCTCAGATTCAGAGAGCCCCCCAATACTCGACAGGACATGTTTAGTGTGTTGACCCAAGGTTGGCGGAGCCTTCGTATATTCGATTGGTGTCCCAGAGAACTTGATTGGGTTGGCCACCGACGGCGTGCTGCCAGCGACTGGATGAGGCAGATCAATCCGCATACCACGATGACGTACCTGCGGGTGCTCGAAAACCTGCCCAATATTATTGATAGGGCCACAAGGCACGCCCTCCGGTTCAATAAGGGCGATCCATTCGGCAACACGCCGCCTGGATAAGATTTCCTGCAAGAGCGGAATCAACACTTCACGATTGCGAACCCGGTTGGCGTTGGTAGCGTAGAGCTCGTCGGCAGCCATTTCCGGGCAACCAATCACCTCACACAATTTGGCGAACTGGCTGTCATTACCGGCTGCGATGATTAGTTCGCCATCCTTCGCATCGAACACCTGGTAAGGCACAATGTTGGCGTGGGCATTGCCCTGGCGATGAGGGACTTTGCCCGAACATAAGTAATTCATGTTCATATTGGCCATCGTCGCCACCTGGACATCAAGCAGGGCCATGTCCACATATTGACCTTCACCTGTCTGGTTACGATAGGCCAGCGCGCCGAGGATACCGATGGTCGTGTAGAGGCCGGTCATGATGTCGGCCACCGCCACGCCTACCTTCTGTGGGCCGCCGCCGGGCAGATCGTCGCGCTCGCCGGTGATGCTCATCAGACCGCCGATACCCTGGATGATGAAGTCGTAGCCAGGCAAGTGGGCCATTGGCCCGGTCTGGCCAAAACCGGTGATAGAGCAGTAGATCAGGCGCGGATTGATCTTCTTCAGCTCATCATAAGACAAGCCGTAGCGCGCCATGTCACCCACCTTGTAGTTCTCAATGAAAACATCGCATTCCTTGACTAGCCGACGGATCACCTCTTGGCCTTCTGGCTTTGAGATGTTGAGTGTCACGGACTGCTTGCCACGATTTGCAGCCAGATAATAGGCTGCTTCCCTAGTGTCATTGCTTACCAGATCCTTCAGGTAGGGAGGGCCCCATCCCCGAGTATCGTCACCACTGCCGGGACGTTCTATTTTGATGACTTCAGCCCCCATGTCGGCCAGCGTCTGGCTAGCCCATGGACCAGCGAGGACACGCGAGAGGTCAAGAACGCGAATATGGGAAAGTGCTCCGGACATGATATTTCCTTGATTACAAGCGTTCGATGACGACAGCTAGGCCTTGGCCGACGCCAATGCACAGACTGAGAACGGCATAACGGCCATTGCGGCGTTCCAGTTCGCGGGCAGCAGTCAACGCCAGGCGGGCACCGGAAGCGCCGAGCGGGTGACCCACTGCAATGGCGCCGCCGTTGGGATTGACGCGCGGGTCATCAAAAGCGACGTTCAGCAGCTTCAGGCAACCGAGCACCTGGGCCGAGAAGGCTTCATTGATCTCGATAATGTCCATGTCCGCCAGAGTCAAGCCAGCGCGGGCCAGCGCCTTGGGAATGGCATAGGCAGGGCCGATACCCATGATGCGCGGCTCGACCCCAGCAACGGCACCAGCAAGGATACGGGCCATCGGCTTGATGCCGGCCCTTTCACCGACAGCCTTGTTGCCAATGAACATGGCGACTGCTCCGTCATTAACACCGGAAGCATTGCCAGCGGTGGTAACGCCGCCCTCAAACAAGGCCTTCAGCTTACCTAACGATTCAAAGGTGCTTTCAGGGCGCGGATGCTCATCTTCGGAAACGATACGCGGCGGCGCCTTGCGACCGGTCGACACTTCTACCGACATGATTTCACCGGCCAGGAAGCCACTGGCCTGGGCGGCGGCGAATTTGGCCTGCGAGGCAGCGGCAAAACGGTCGCTATCCTCGCGGGTGAGCCCCAAGTCGCTGGCGACGTTGTCAGCCGTTTCCGGCATGGTATCGCCACCGTACTGCTTGGTGATGCGCGGATTGGGAAAGCGAGCGCCGATGGCCGAGTCGAAAACCTTGAAGTCCCGACTGAAGGCACTTTCGCTCTTGGCAACGACAAAGGGGGCACGGCTCATGCTCTCGACACCACCGGCGATATAGAGCTCGCCTTCACCGCAACTTACGGCGCGGGCGGCATCAAGCACGGCGGCAAGGCCGCTCGAACACAGGCGATTTACCGTCTGGCCTGGAATGCTAGCCGGCAGACCGGCAAGCAGTGCGGCATGACGGGCAATGTTCCGGCTGTCTTCGCCTGCTTGGCAGGCGCAGCCAAGAACGATGTCTTCGATCTGTTCGGCTGCGAAGGGCGAGTCGGCGACGAGCTTGCGAATGACGCTGGCGATCAGGTCATCGGGACGAACCGTGGCAAGGGCACCTGCCTGGCGACCAAAAGGAGTACGCAGGCCGGCATAGAGATAGGCATCAAGCATATTTTTGTCCTAGAGCAAAAGGTCAGTTATCGGTAGTCAACAGGGAAAGGCTTAGCAGCACAGGGCGTTTCACTGAGGAGGCGCAGAGGTTCAGTCAGGTACCCGCAGCCAGCATAGTTGATTATGAAGCCCGAGGTGTCGCTGGCCCGTACGGGGGTATGCCCCATCTGGCGGGCGATATCGATCAGGGCATCGGCGATATCGTCATTAGTTAGCGGACCGACGATGACTTCGACGATCTTCATCAACGGTACTGGACTGAAGAAATGAAAGTCGGCGACCCGGCCAGGATGAGCACATGACACAGCAATCGCTGTCACCGACAACGATGACGTGTTGGTCGCGAGGATGCACTTGGTGCTGACCACCGCCTCCAACTGCTGGAACAGCTCGCACTTGCTCCTCAATTTTTCGACGATAGCTTCGACGACCACGGTACACGGTGCTAGGTCGGCCAGCGACTCGGCCACGCAGAGACTGGCTACACTCGCCCCAACTGCATCTGCCATCAGCTTGCCCTTGCCCACCAAGGTTTCCAGGGTGGCAACGATGGCGTCCTTCGCCTCCTGTGCACCGCCCGGTCGACTGTCGTGCAGGATGACGGGAATACCTCGTCTTGGGCAGCGATCTGGGCGATACCGCGGCCCATCAGGCCGGTGCCAACAACGCCAAGCAAAGCCGACATCGGGAAATCCGTGTTCATGGATCAACGTCCTGTGTTTGGGTCGTGGCCCAGAAGGTCGAAATGTTCAGCTAACTGACAGCACACACTCTTTACCTGATCACGGGGTGATTTAGCCAAATAACGACAAAACCAGTAGCGTATACCGCCCCGTCTCAATGTTTCGTACAGCGAAATATAGTTTCATTAAACAAACTATTCCGACACGATAATGGAAGAGCAATGAATTGTAAAGAGGCGATAGATTGTGATCTTTCGAGAAATTATCACAAACAAACAGCCTGTATAAAGAGACACACACTTGGCAAGTAACCAATGGGCACGCAGTTTCGCCATGCGAACCGCTATTTCGAAAACTATTGACACAGAGAAAGAGGCTATGACAGGATTCGTTCCAACCCACCCCCGGCTACATCAAAAACCTGCAACAAGGAGAGCTGAGTATTCCAGGGCTTCGGCGTCGATCGGCATCCGCGACAGACTAAGCATGGTTTCTGTCGAAACGATCCGCCGTTCAGCGCCCAGTACGCTGCAAGACGCAGTGGGTGCCCGCCTGGCCCTTGCTGCAACTTCGATAGGGCGAGCCTATGTGGCCGGTCTTCCGGAATTCGAGCGCAACTTTAACTGATGGATCAGATTCGACTGCTTGACGAACAGACAGGGCCCCGGATCAAGGCGGACATCGAGCAAGGACTCCGTGACTACGTCGAGTAGGTGTGCCCTTCCATGCTCCTGATGGCTCAATGATGGCCTTCAACTGCGGCGGCCCAGCATTCATCCTTTCCCGCGAAAAGCTCGAGAGCGACATCGGGCCCAAGCTGGTAAGCCTTGTAAAACGTGTCGGCAGCATCATGGGCCGAACTTGAAATTTTTGGAGACACAGATGATTCGCGACCAGGAAACCCTCACCCTACTTCTGGATACCCTATCCCGCTTCGTGCGGGAACGCCTGATGCCCGCCGAAAACATCGTCGCCGAAACCGACGAAATTCCGGCCGATATCGTTGCCGAAATGCGCGAACTGGGCCTCTTCGGCCTATGCGTTCCAGAGGAATACGGCGGCCTTGGGCTAACCATGGAAGAGGAGGTCCTGGTAGCGTTTGAAATTGCAAAAACATCTCCGGCCTTCCGTTCGTTGATCGGTACCAACAACGGCATTGGCTCGCAGGGGCTGATCGTCGATGGCACTGAAGAACAGAAAAATTATTACCTGCCGAAATTGGCTTCGGGCGAGCTGATAGCCTCGTTTGCGCTCACCGAGCCAGGTTCTGGCTCCGATGCCGCATCGCTGCGCACTTCTGCAGTACGCGACGGTGACTTCTATGTCCTGAACGGTACCAAGCGCTTCATCACCAATGCCCCGGAGGCCGGCATCTATACCGTGATGGCCCGTACCAACCCGGATATCAAGGGAGCTGCCGGCATTTCCGCCTTCATCGTCGAAAAGGGCACACCTGGCCTGTCGTTGGGCAAGCGCGACCACAAGATGGGCCAGAAAGGCGCCCACACCTGCGACGTTATGTTCGATAACTGCCGCGTACCGGCTGCCAATATCATCGGCGACAAGGAAGGTGTTGGCTTCAAGACTGCAATGAAGGTACTCGACAAGGGACGATTGCACATTGCGGCAATTTGCGTCGGCGCTGCCGAGCGCATGCTTGAGGATGCTCTACGTTATGCGATGGAACGCGAGCAGTTTGGCAAACCCATCGCCGAATTCCAATTGATCCAAGCCATGCTCGCCGACAGCAAGGCCGAAATTTACGCGGCACGTTCAATGATTCTTGATGCTGCGCGTCGCCGCGACAACAAAGAGGACATCTCGACCGAAGCCTCCTGCTGCAAGATGTTTGCATCCGAAATGTGCGGTCGCGTTGCAGATCGGGCCGTACAAATTCATGGTGGCGCAGGCTATGTCTCCGACTATGCCATCGAGCGTTTCTATCGTGACGTTCGTCTCTTCCGGATTTACGAAGGCACAACTCAGGTTCAACAACTGGTGATCGCCCGCAACATGATCCGAGACGCCAACCGTTAATGGAAATCCCATCATGAAGATATTCGTACCGATCAAACGAGTTACCGATTACAACGTCAAGGTCCGCATCAAGGCGGATGGTTCGGGTGTTGACCTAGCCAACGTCAAGATGAGCATGAATCCGTTTGACGAAATCGCCGTCGAGGAAGCGGTTCGCCTGAAGGAATCAGGGGTTGCAACCGAGGTCGTTGCCGTATCCTGCGGCGTCTCCGACTGCGTGGAAACCCTCCGTACCGCCATGGCCATTGGTGCCGATCGCGGCATCCTGGTCCAAACTGACGCCGACCTCCAGCCACTAGCCGTTGCCAAGTTGCTCAAGGCATTGTGTGATAAGGAACAGCCACAACTGGTCATCTGCGGCAAACAGGCCATTGATGACGACGCGAACCAAACCGGTCAGATGCTGGCTGCCCTGCAGAACTGGCCACAAGCGACCTTTGCCTCCAAGATCGTGATCGATAACGGCAAAGCGATCGTTACTCGTGAAATTGATGGTGGTCTGGAAACCTTGGCAGTCGGTCTTCCTGCCGTCGTCACTACCGACCTGCGCCTGAACGAACCACGCTACGCCACGCTGCCGAACATCATGAAGGCCAAAAAGAAACCCGTTGATACCGTGACACCAACGGAGCTCGGCGTTGACGTTACCCCACGTCTGGCCACCCTCAAGGTTTCGGAGCCACCCAAGAGAAGCGCCGGTGTTCTGGTTGCCAATGTTGCTGAGCTACTGAGCAAGCTCAAGAACGAAGCCAAAGTGATCTGAGGGAAAATTATCATGACCATTCTCGTCATTGCCGAACACGACAACACCTCCCTCAAGGCCGCCACACTCAACACCGTTACTGCAGCTCAGAAGCTCAGGGGCGAAATCCACGTCCTGGTTGCAGGCGCCAATTGTGCCGCCGTCGCCCAGCAGGCGGCTTGCCTGCAAGGGGTGGTGAAGGTAAAGTTTGCCGACGCGGCACACTACGAAGCACAAACCGCAGAGAACCTGACCTCTCTGATTGTGGCCAACGCTGAAAATTACAGTCACATCCTGGCCCCAGCTACCACCTTCGGCAAGAATCTGCTGCCGCGCGTTGCCGCCTTGCTCGACGTCGCCCAGATCTCCGACATCATCGCTGTCGAGGGCACAGACACCTTTGTCCGTCCGATCTACGCCGGCAACGTCTTGGCCACAGTCAAAAGTACTGATCCGGTTAAGGTCATCACCGTTCGCACCACCGCATTCGACGCCGTTACTAGCGGCGGCACCGCTAGCGTCGGGACCATTGCTGCCACGGCCGATACCGCACAATCCCTGCTCCAGAACAGAGAACTGACCGAGTCCGAACGTCCTGAACTTGGCGCAGCCAAGATTATCGTGTCCGGTGGTCGCGGTCTCGGCAACGGCGAGAACTATCACAAGCTGCTCGAACCGCTTGCGGACAAGCTCGGCGCCGCCCTTGGTGCCTCGCGCGCAGCAGTCGACGCTGGCTTCGTACCAAACGATTATCAAGTTGGTCAGACTGGCAAAATCGTTGCCCCTCAGTTGTACATCGCCATCGGCATTTCCGGTGCCATCCAACACTTGGCCGGCATGAAGGACTCCAAGGTTATCGTTGCCATCAATAAGGATCCGGATGCCCCGATCTTCCAGGTGGCCGATTACGGACTTGTTGGAGATTTATTCGAAATCATGCCGAAGCTAACTTCGGCATTCAACTGATGTGACCTAGGCCTCCGTACCTTCTTCTCCGTGGTCCCTTTGGGGGTGGGAGTAATCTCCCCCCACACTTTTTTAAGCAGATTTATATGCAACGCGAATTCATGGAATTTGACGTCGTTATCGTTGGAGGAGGCCCAGCCGGCCTCGCCTCGGCGATTCGACTGAAGCAATTGGCTGCGGAAAAAGGCAACGACCTGTCTGTCTGCCTGATCGAAAAAGGGGCCGAAATTGGCGCCCATATCTTATCCGGAGCCGTCATGGATCCGCGGGCCCTGACCGAACTGCTGCCCTACTGGCAGACGGATGGTGCCCCTCTTAAAGCCCCCGTTTCCGAAGATCGCTTCTTCATCCTGTCAGAAACCGGCGCCACCAAGGTACCAAACAGTCTGCTGCCGGACTGTTTTCATAATGAAGGCAACTACGTCATTTCCCTGGGTAACGTCTGCCGCTGGCTAGGCGAACAAGCCGAGGCATTGGGTGTCGACATCTACCCTGGCTTTGCTGGTGCCGAAGTTCTGTTCGATGAAAACGGTGCTGTTATGGGAGTCGCCACTGGCGACATGGGGCGTTCACATGATGGCTCGGAAGGTCCGAGTTTTGAGCCCGGGATAGAATTGCATGGTAAATATACCTTCTTCGCCGAAGGCTGCCGAGGCCATCTGGGCAAGCAACTGATCGAAAAGTTCAAACTCAACGCTGGCGCCGACCCGCAAACCTACGGAATTGGGCTCAAGGAGCTGTGGGAAATCCAACCAGACAAGCATCAGCTAGGCTTGGTCATTCACAGTGGCGGCTGGCCAATGCAGTCTGATACCTATGGTGGCGGTTTCCTTTATCATCTCGAGAATAATCAGGTTGCTGTTGGCTTCGTCGTTGGCCTCGGCTACGAGAACCCGCACCTTTCCCCCTACGAGGAATTCCAGCGCTATAAGACACATCCGAAAATCCGCAAATTCCTTGAAGGGGGCAAGCGTATTGCCTATGGTGCTCGTGCCCTGGTCGCGGGCGGCTTGCAAGCACTGCCCAAACTCACTTTCCCTGGAGGTCTACTGGTTGGAGACGACGCCGGTTTCCTGAACGCAGCCCGCATCAAAGGCTCACACTGTGCAATCAAAACCGGCTCTCTGGCCGCAGAGGCCTGCTTCAAAGCGCTGGTAGAGGAGCGCCAGCGTGACGATTTAACAGACTATCCTGAGCTGTTTAAAAACAGCTGGCTGTACGATGAGCTCTACAAGGCCCGTAACTTCAAGCCGTGGATGGCAAAGGGTCTCAAGCTCGGCTCGATCATGTTCGGCATCGACCAACTCGTCTTCCGTGGCAAAGCGCCATGGACCCTACACCACAAAGCTCCGGACCACGCCAAGCTGAAGCCGGCAGCTGAATGCCCAAAGATTATCTATCCCAAGCCGGATGGCATTATCACCTTCGATCGGCTTTCGTCGGTTTTCCTATCCAGCACGAATCATGAAGAAGACCAGCCCTGCCATCTACAGCTGAAAGACGCTTCGGTACCGATCAACATCAATTTGGCCAAATACGCTGCGCCGGAACAGCGCTTCTGCCCGGCAGGTGTTTATGAGGTTTTGCATGACGAGAGCAGCAACAAGCCGAGACTACAAATCAATGCCCAGAATTGCGTGCACTGTAAGACCTGCGACATAAAAGACCCGACTCAAAATATCGTATGGGTAGTCCCGCAAGGTGGCGAAGGGCCGACCTATCCGAACATGTGACAGTTAACTTGTGCTTTGCTGACTATTCTGGTGGTCTATCCGCATCATCATCGCGGAGATGGTGGCCAAACGGAGCGTAAATTGCGGATCAGGACCGATTTTATGCGCATGATTGAGCCTTCAATGGTTGCTTTTCAAGTAAAGCCACCTCAAACAATAGCCCAATTGCATAGCTTGTCTCCATGAAAAAAATTGACGACTACCTCGCAGCAGCCACCCGAGAAAATACGCGGCGTAGTTATTTGACCGCCATTCGGCACTTCGAAGTTGAATGGGGAGGCTTCTTGCCAGCGACAGCTGACAGTATTGCTCGTTATCTGGCCGATCATGCCGAGGTACTGGCGATCACCACGCTACGCCAGCGCCTGGCTGCTCTTGCTCAGTGGCATGTCACGCAGGGTTTCCCCGACCCTACTAAAGCACCAGTAGTACGCAAGGTGCTCAAGGGTATCCAGGCACTCCATCCTGCCCAAGAGAAGCAAGCCACGCCGCTTCAGATTGACCTCCTTACCCAAGTGGTGAATTGGCTGGACCGGGCCATTGAACTGGCGAGCGAGCGCCAAGACACGGGGCGCGTGCTACGTCATGCACGCAACAAAGCCATGCTGCTGCTCGGTTTCTGGCGAGGATTCCGGGGCGATGAATTGGTACGACTGCAAGTCGAGCATGTTGAGGTTGTTCGTGAGCAAGGCATGTCCTGCTACCTCCCGCAGAGCAAGGGGGACCGCAGGCTGCAAGGGCGCACCTACAAGGTGCCAATGCTGTCGCAACTCTGCCCGGTAGCCGCTTACAACAACTGGGTCACGATGGCCGGGTTGTCGAGTGGGCCGGTGTTCCGTGGTATCGACCGCTGGGGGCGTGTACGTGAAACTGGCCTGCACATCAACAGTCTCCTCAAGCTGATGCGCAGCGTATTCAGCCAGGCGGGACTCAACACCCCCGAGTCCTTCAGCAGTCACTCCTTACGCCGAGGGTTTGCCAACTGGGCCAACAGCAGCGGCTGGGACGTCAAAACCCTGATGGAATACGTCGGCTGGAAGGACGTGAAATCCGCCATGCGCTACATCGATGGGACCGACCCGTTTCAACAGCAGCGCATTGAGAAAGACCTGTCCGCCACGCCGCCTTCGCCGGCGTCGGCATCGCCTACAGCTGTAATCGCTTATGTCGAGGATGGGGTCTGTCCTCCGCCGCCGGCGCGGGAAACCGTGCTCGAACTGGATATGGCATTGTCGCGTTTCAGTAGCCAGGTACGCGGATTGACCAAGGCCCACCGGCTGATCGAGGAAATCGGGCTCAGCCCCTTCCGTATGCAGCGGCTCGATAAGGAGGGGACGCACTACCAATTGACCATTACTTCTTCCGATGAAGAGGAACTGGAAGATATTGTCATAAACCTGTTGGACGATATTCACCGGATCGCCGACAATCACCAGTGCTTTCTGGATGCCACACTGCACGATCCAACCGGAGGCCGGCATTGGGATTGAGCCCTGAGCCGACCGATTGACGACTTTGTATTTGCGTTTTCTCGAGCCCGTATGACGACACTGCACGAAACCGCTTATCCAAGGCTCAAGGCCGACCCGACTCCCAAGGAGCTACGGGAGGTTTATACCCCGACTGAGAACGAATTGGCCTTCGTTTTCGATGCCATCCAGCGGCCGGCATCTCGTCTTGCCGTCCTGCTTCACCTCAAACTGTTCCAGCGGTTGGGCTATTTCACCCGCCTAACCGAGGTGCCCGACACCATCAAAAACCATGTTGCCCGCGCGGCAGGCTACCTGAAATTGCCACCAGCGGAGCAACTGGATCGGTACGACGATTCGGGGGCAAAACGTGCCCATATGGGGTTGTTGAGGCAATTCCTCAACGTGCGGGTGCTGGACGACACGGGTAGAACCTGGCTTCGCTCCATTGCAGAAGATGCGGCCGAGACCAAGAATGACGTCCCGGACATCATCAATATCATGCTCGAAGAGCTGGTCCACCATCGGTATGAACTACCGGGCTTCACAACGATGGAACGGATGGCTCAGCAAGCGCGGGAGCAGGTCAATAACAAGTATTACACGGGCATTGCCGATCTGCTTGCTCCCACTGCAAAAACACTAATCGACGACATGCTCAAGGTGCCGACCGGCGCCACGCATAGCGGCTGGCAGGCACTCAAACGGGAACCCAAGAAACCCACCAACAAGGAAGTACGTCAGTACCTCCAACATATTCGCCAGCTGCAGCACCTGGCCGAGCAGTTGCCCGTTATCACCATCCCGGTTCCCAAGCTCCGTTATTTCCGTGCCATGGCCCGAGCCATGAATGCCGCAGAAGTCACCGAACTCAAGCCGATAAAACGCTATGCGCTGGCCGTTATTTTCGTACGCGCCCAGTACAGCAAGACCTTGGATGACGCTGCCGACCTGTTCATCCGGTTGATCCAGAACCTGGAAAACCACGCGCAGCAAAAACTGATCGCCTACCAGCTCGAGCACAGTAAGCGGGCCGACATGCTGATTGGCCAACTGAAGGAGATTTTGCAGGCCTACAGCCTGGAAGGAACCGACACGCAGCGAGTGGACGCTATCGAGAATGTTCTGATCACGGACCTGGTATCGTTGCTGGCCGAATGTGAAGAGCACATGGCGTATGCCGGCAAGAACTACCTGCCGTTCCTGATCCAGCCCTATCGGGCCATACGCGCCTTGCTGCTGAACTGCCTGGAAATCATGGCGCTGCATGCCACCAGTCTGGATCAGACCATGGAGCGCATGATCGCCACGCTCATGTCGCTTCGTTCCAACCGGTTGGAGGTGATCGATACCGCCGCCTTCGGCATTCACCCGGAATCCGATCTGGATTGGTTGTCCGCGCAATGGCGCAAGTTGGTGCTGGTCAAAGCAAAGGGAAAGGACGCGCCGGAAAAGCTCAATCGCAAATACCTGGAACTGGCCATCCTGCTGCAGGTCAAGGACGAATTGAAGTCGGGTGACCTGTGCATCCGCGACGGTGAGCGTTACGATGACTACCGGGAACAACTGATCGATGAGGAGACGTTTTCCCAAGAGCTGGAGGCGTATGGTCAGGTTACGGGATTGTCCACCGATGCAAACGCATTCATTGCCGCCATCAAGAACGAACTGAGCAACTTGGCCGAAGAAGTTGACCGTGGTTTCCCGGAGAATGCCCACGCCGACATCGTAGACGGCCGTCTGGTCCTCAAGAAGGGGCAGCGCGTTGAGGTATCGAGCGTCATCCAGCAACTGGATCAGACGATTACCGATCGCCTGGCCAATCTCAGCATTGTCGATGCGCTTATCGACACCGAACGGTGGCTCAGCCTGCACCAGGACTTCCGGCCGCTTGCTGGCACCGAGAGCCGGCTCGACGATCTGCTGATGCGTTTTATCACGACGCTATTCTGCTACGGCTGCAATCTGGGGCCCACGCAGACCGCCAAGTCCATCAAGAGCTTTAACCGGCGTCAGGTTGCCTGGCTCAACCTCAAGTACGTCACGGAAGAGCTGCTAGACAAGGCGGTCGTCAAGGTGATCAACGCGTACAACCAATTTGAACTGCCCGGTTACTGGGGTAGCGGGAAAAGCGCCTCGGCGGACGGGACCAAATGGAGTGTCTACGAACAGAACCTGCTCTCCGAATACCATATCCGCTACGGTGGGTATGGCGGGATTGGTTATTACCACGTTTCGGACAAATACATCGCGTTGTTCTGCCATTTCATTTCGTGCGGCGTGCACGAAGGTGTCTATATCCTGGATGGCCTGATGGCCAACGCCTCGGACATCCAGCCCGATACCGTACATGGTGACACCCAGGCGCAGAGCTATCCGATATTTGCCCTGGCCCATCTGCTGGGCATCAAGTTGATGCCGCGCATCCGCAACATCAAGGATTTGACGTTTTTCCGGCCTGAGCTTGGGGCGCATTACAAGAACATCGACTCGCTGTTTGGAGGCAATATCGACTGGAAGCTCATCGAAACCCATTTGCCCGACATGATGCGGGTGGCGGTATCGATTAAGTTGGGGAAGATCACGGCCTCCACCATTCTTCGCCGTCTGGGCACCTACAGCCGCAAGAACAAGCTGTACTTCGCGTTTCGCGAGCTGGGCAAGGCTGTACGAACCATCTTTCTGCTCCGCTATATTGGTGATGTCGAGCTGCGCAAGACGATCAATGCCGCCACCAACAAGAGCGAGGAATTTAACGCCTTCGTCAAATGGGTGTTCTTTGGTGGCGAAGGGATCATCGCGGAAAACATCCAGCACGAACAGCGCAAGATCGCCAAGTACAGCCACTTGGTGGCCAACATGCTGATCCTGCACAACGTCGAGCACATGACACGGGTACTTACAGAGTTGAAGCGCGAAGGAATGGACTTGAGCCCGGAGGTGTTGAGCGGCTTGTCGCCCTATCGCACGGCGCACATCAACCGCTTCGGTGATTACACATTGGACTTTAACCGCGAAACCTCCCCACTGGATTTCAGCACCAAGATTCTGGAGTGATGCCGCATGCAGAAAGATGACATCTACCGCCATCACGGCTGGCAATTTGCAGGCAGGAAAGGCATCGACGGCAATGTCCCAGAGGCATGGTTGCCAGTCATCGCCACCCTATGCGCCAAGGTGGCCGCACTTATCCCGGAGGAGCAGCATGGGGAATTTCACTGGCAAGACATCAAGGAGAAGCATGGGAAGCTGGCGGTGGCCTACCATGCGCCGGCAGCCTTGAACGATGCCGTGGATGCTCTGGTCGACCAAGCTGAGTCGGCTTGTGAGCTATGTGCAGAGATGATCCTGACTAAGGTGGATACTATCCGCTGGCAAGACTGCGTCATCCCTATCTGGCGACCGGTAGACAGCCTTGGTAAGCCACTGAGTGGGGGAATCGTCTATCTGGAAGACATGCCTTCCACACTACAGGCACAGTTCAAGGCTTGGCTGGCCCAGCAGCCACTTTCTATTTCCCGTCCACCTTTGGGCCTTCCTCGCCGAGGTGTTAGCTATTTTGCGGCTGACGTTGTAACCGCAATCGAGCAAACGTCCTGATAAGTCTTCAGTCCAAGAAGGGGAGAGCCACCTCCTCGCGCCTTGCAGCAGCGTGGTAAAAATCCATTGAATTTCAATTCACTAGGTGAATTTCGGCTGTTTTTCGTATGAATCCCTGCCGACCCTCCAAAGGCTGTGTGCAGCTTCGCGCTGCCGCGATAGAGCTCAGTCCAGCGTGCCCGCACGAAAGAACTGAAGCTCGGCATGGCGCCGCTGAGCACTGCAAAGGCGAACAGCGTCCAGTTCGGTGCTCTCAAATGGGTTGCCAGCATCAGGCTGATCAGGGCCGACACCGCGACGAACGTTGCCGGCACAAGCACGCGGCGCTGACCATGGCGATCGACGAGCCGCGATACCTGCGGTGCGATCAGGCCGCTCGCCAATGCGAACGTGGCTGCAACGGCGCCCGCGAGCCAGTACTCACCATGCGTCTCGGACAACATCGTCACGATGCCCAGCGTGATCATCGAAAGCGGCATGCGGGCCAGGAAGCCCGCCGCGGAAAACGCCTTGGCGCCAGGCGCCTGGAAAATTTCACTGTATGGATTGCGCATGTAAGTCCCCGAGCACGGAGATAGAGCATTTTGTAGACAAGTGGGATCTCTTGGCATTACAAAAATGCGGCGAAAACAAAAACTTAGAGCGTTTCCGCGTTTCCGTGAAAACCGGAAACGCTCTAGCCGACATTCCCCAAGTGGCCTGCCGCTTGACTTCAAGATCGCCTGATTTTGCTCGCTGGGCAAGCGTTTTTCGCCCCGAGCGGTGTCTGTCGTCGCGCAAACGGCCGAAGTCGGGTGGATCAAGCCTCGAACCCGCAGCATTCTGGCCCGGCAGAGCCGCTTTTCCGCGCGGCAGACGGACCTGTCCTGCCGCTTTCGTTCAGCTTGGGCATGGATCGTGGTCATGCGCATGACGGAGGCGTTCGAAGACGGCGGATGGCGGCAAGGACGGCCCGCACCATCGGGCCGGTGACGGCGACCTCGGCCAACTGGAAGGTAATGGCGCGGGCGTGGCGGACGACGCGGGCGCCGATCTTGATCAGCTTGAGTTGCAGGCTGGTCAACGACCAGTCCGCCATGGCCTCGGGCAGTTCGATGCAGCGCAGGAAGGTTGCCAGGTTGTAGGCCAGCGCGTGCAGTTGCAGCCGCACCTCGTTGTGCCGGAACTTCCGGCATGACAGCCGCGTCCAGCGAAAGGCATATTTGCCTTCCTTGATGTGCTGCTCTGCGGTGCCGCGCTGGTTGTAGAACCTCACCACCCAGTCTGGCTCCATCGGCAGGTTGGTGACGATGAAGCCGACTTTGGGGAACAGCTCGCCCGGATGCCATTCGATCTTGGCGATGACGCGGCGCGGCTTGTCCCAGGACGCCGCCTGATACTCGAAGTCCTCGAAGAACCGTTTGACCTTGGTCAGCGAAGGCCGTCCCACGGGCCGTGTCAGCCGATGCGCGATCTTCTCGCGCAAGACGGCGTTGGCGGGCAGACGGATGGCGTAGAAGAACCTGGCTTCTTCCAGCCGCATATAGATCGCGGGGATCGCGTAGGCAGCGTCGGCCCGGAAGAAGCGTCCACCAAGGTCGCGGCCAGCATATCGGGCAATGACGGGATCAAGGACATCCCGCCAGCCATCGGCGCTGTGGACATTGCCGTTACGCAGGGCGCAGCGCTCCAGCATGCCAAACTGGTTGAACAAGAAGATGGGGTGATAGCAGGTGCAGTCGAAATGCCCGTTCCAGGCAGCACCTTCCTGATCGCCGTGGGTGGGGCTGACCGAGCTGTCCATGTCCAGCACGATGTATTTCAACCCGTTGCGGTCATGAAACCGGTCGATCCATTGGCCGTTCAGATCGGCCAGCGCCGCCCGGTTCGCGGCCAGAGCCAGCGTCTCGGTCTCGAACCGTCCCATCTGCGATGCCGAAGCAGCTTGCGCCTCGACGGCCCTGCCGCCAACGACCTGACGCATCACGGGATCGAGGGCCAAGCGGTCGGCATCGTTCACATCCTCGTATCCGGCCAGTCGTCCGAACACCGATTGCCGGAACAATCCGTCAAGCCGATGGAGCGTGTTCTTCCCGGTGCGGCTGTCTCGCAGCGCCTCCGACGCCAGATTGGACAGGCCGAGCACGTCATCAAGCTCGCGCATCACCAGCAGGCCACCGTCTGAACTGATCTGCGCACCACGGAACTCCAGACGCACACGGCGGTCGAAATCAACCCGATCTCCCCGCGCCAAGCCCGCACCCTCCAGGTGATCCATGAAACGCGCCCCTCGCAGCCGTCAACGCCATGATTTATATGCGAAATATCACGATTACGACAGCGAAATCAGCGACTTACTTGGAGAATGTGGGTTTATGAGTACGGGTATTTCGAGTTCGGACATTGTCGCTCAATGGAGCCTGAGCTTCGCCGACATTGATTTCATCAATTCCAAACCGGCCGCGACGAGGCTCGGCTTAGCCTCGCAGTTGAAGTTTTTCAGCGCTCGCGGTTTCTTCGCTGACGATGGCACATTGATCCCGAACGAAGCTGCCGAATATCTGGCCGAGCAGATCGGCGTCCCAGCCGACGAACTGTCCAGCTATGATTTCGGCGGGAGAACAGCCCGTCGGCATTGCGCCGAGATTTTGCAGTATCTCGGCTTTGGCCGCATGACGCGACAGGACCGCGAAGCGCTTTCTTATTGGATTATCGGCGAGCTTTGCCCGTCCGGACAATCCGTCAGCGCCATGCTTGAGGCGGTGTTCCTCTGGTGCCGGGATCGCAAAATCTACGGTCCGTCTGCCAAGGAGCTTGAACGGCTTGTTCGTTCGCAGCGGCAACAATATCTCGACGGCTGGCTTCATGAGGTGAGCGCAGCGCTTCCGCCTGGGACTGTTGCAGCGATGGAAAGCTCCCTGGCTGACGCGGAAGGGCCGACAGGCTTCAATGCGATGAAAGCAGACGCGGGGCGAGCAACGCTCGACAACATTCTGGAGGTGACCGCTCGGCTTGCGTTCATCCGGAGCCTGAAACTCCCACGGAATATGCTTTCAGCGATCAACCCGGCGTGGATCGAGCATGTTGTCCGCCGCGTTTCCGGCGAAAAGGCGTCGGAGATGCGCCGCCACACGCAGACGCGCCAGCTCGCGCTTTATGCGGTGTATCTGATGGCGCGTGAAACGGCGATGACCGATGCAATGGTCGAACTGCTCGTGGAAACGGTGCACAAGATCGCAACACGGTCGAAACGGAAAGTGGTGGGCGACATCGCCAAGGATGTCGAACGGGTCTATGGCAAGGAACGGCTGCTTGTCGACATTGCCACCGCATCGATTGACGATCCGGACGGTCGCATCTGCGATGTCATCTTTCCGGTTGTCGGCAAGGAAAAGCTGGCGGCGATCATCAAGGAAAGCAGTGCCAAGGGTGCGCTTGACCGCCGCATCTATGCAGTCATGCGCAATTCATGGGCCAATCATTATCGCCGGATGCTACCAAGCCTGCTGTCCGTGCTGGAGTTCCGGTCGAACAATGCGGTTTGGCGACCGGTTTTGTCCGCCCTCGACTGGATCAGGGCGAAGCTGGATGATGGGTGCCGGTTCGTGCCGCAGAAGGATGTGCCGATAGACGGTGTGATCCCGGAAAAGTGGCGCAGTTCGGTCATCGATGGAAATGGTCGCATCAACCGCATCAGCTATGAACTCTGCGTCCTGACCCAATTGCGGGAATGCATCCGGTCCAAGGAAATCTGGGTTGTCGGCGCGGACCGCTACCGCAATCCCGATGATGATCTGCCGAAGGATTTTGCGGTTCGGCGTTCTTCCTATTATTCCCGGCTGAACCTGACGCAAAATGCCCGCGAGTTCGTGGGCTCGATTTGCAAGGAGCTGGAATCCGAACTGCTGCTCCTCAACGAAACAATCCCGCGAAACGAGAAAGTGCGCATCCTCTGGCGCGGCGAAAACCGGATATCGATCACGCCGTCCAAGCCAGCGCCGGAACCGAAGGGGCTGTCCGCCATCAAATCGGAGATTGGACAGCGCTGGCCGATGACGGGCCTACTGGATGTTTTGAAGGAAGCGGCGCTCGACACCGGGTTTCTCGATGCGTTCGAAACCTCGGCCTCCCGTGTCGCCCTTTCCAAGCCTGTTCTGGATCAACGACTGCTTCTTTGCCTCTATGGCCTCGGCACCAATGCCGGGCTGAAGCGGGTGGCCGGTGCCACCACCGATGCCAGCTATGAGGAACTTCTTCATGTGCATCGCCGCTTCATTCACGCGGGCGCTTTGCGGGAAGCCTGCGCTCGGGTTGCCAATGCCACGCTTGCAATTCGCAATGCAGCGGTCTGGGGTGACGCCGGAACGGCCTGCGCATCGGATTCCACGAAGTTCGGGGCTTGGGATCGCAACCTGATGACCGAGTGGCATGCTCGCTATGGCGGGCGCGGTGTCATGATCTACTGGCATGTCGAAAAGCGTGCCACCTGTGTCTATTCCCAACTCAAGCGGTGCTCGTCGTCGGAAGTTGCATCGATGATCGAAGGGGTTCTTCGCCATTGCACCGATCTAGAAATCCAGCGCCAATATGTCGATAGCCACGGCCAGAGCGCCGTTGGTTTCGCCTTCTGCCGCTTGCTCGGCTTTGAACTCGCCCCACGCCTGAAGGCGATTGCCCGGCAGAAGCTGGCACTACCGGATGCGAGCTTCCGGGCAAGTTTGCCGAACCTGCTTCCGATCCTTTCCAACCCGATCAACTGGGAGGAAATCGAGCAGCAATATGACGAAATGGTCAAATATGCCGCTGCCATGCAGACGCGCACGGCCGATCCGGAGGCGATCCTGCGCCGCTTTGCGCGGGCGGAAGTGATGCACCCAACCTACAAGGCGTTGAGCGAACTCGGCCGTGCGGTCAAGACGATCTTTCTATGCCGTTACCTGCGGCAGGAAGCCTTCCGCCGAGAAATCCATGAAGGGCTCAACGTCGTCGAAAACTGGAACAGCGCCAACGGCTTCGTCTTCTTCGGCAAGGGTGGTGAAATGGCGACCAACCGCATTGATGAGCAGGAGGTTTCGGCATTGGCGCTATACCTTCTTCAGGCTTCGCTCGTCTATGTGAACACGCGCATGCTGCAAACGGTGCTTGCCGAGCCAGCCTGGCACGGTCGTATGGCACCGGAAGATTATCGCGGCCTCACACCGCTCATCTACGCTCACGTCAATCCCTACGGCCGGTTCGATCTCGATCTGGACAGCCGGATAGATTTCGGCAAAATCGCAGCCTGAGCGGCGGTGCAGAATGCGCGTTGCAAAACTCAGGCGCAAAATTCGGCTCTGTTGCAAAGATTGGCGGCAGTCAGAGGTAGGCTGTCGCTCTGCGCCGATCAGGCGGCTGCTGCGAAATGGTGGTTGAGCATGCCCATGGCCTCCGTCAGCGCCGAGGGCCCAATGCCAAAAGCTCTCTCCACAAGGCGCACCTCGCCCCTGATGCCGGGCTGCAGGCACCAGGGGCGAGCCTGTCCTTTGCGCAGGGCTCGCATGACTTCGAATCCCTTGATCGTGGCATAGGCCGTGGGGATCGATTTGAAACCGCGCACCGGCTTGATCAGTATCTTGAGCTTTCCGTGATCGGCCTCGATCACGTTATTGAGATACTTCACCTGCCGGTGGGCCGTCTCCCGGTCCAGCTTTCCTTCGCGCTTCAATTCGGTGATCGCTGCACCATAGCTCGGCGCTTTGTCGGTATTGAGCGTGGCAGGCTTTTCCCAGTGCTTCAGGCCTCGCAGGGCCTTGCCCAGGAACCGCTTCGCTGCCTTGGCGCTGCGGGTCGGCGACAGGTAGAAATCGATCGTGTCGCCCCGCTTGTCGACTGCCCGGTACAGGTAGGTCCACTTGCCCCGCACCTTGACGTAGGTTTCATCCAGGCGCCAGCTCGGATCAAAGCCACGCCGCCAGAACCAGCGCAGCCGCTTCTCCATCTCCGGGGCGTAGCACTGGACCCAGCGATAGATCGTCGTATGGTCGACCGAAATGCCGCGTTCCGCCAGCATTTCCTCAAGGTCGCGATAGCTGATCGGATAGCGACAATACCAGCGCACCGCCCACAGGATCACATCACCCTGGAAATGGCGCCACTTGAAATCCGTCATCGTTCCGTCCGTCCAATCTCCGCCAAGCATGCTCAAGCTTCACGATTTTTGCAACAGAGCCCTCTTGCCTGCCGTCGACTGGAAGAGCCCCACGACCGGCTCGATCTGGTAAGCGCATGCTCGAGCGGTACGGCAAGTGGAATACGGCAAGCTCTTCAGTCGGTGGGCGGCGGGTGTGGGAGCGTCTGATCGACGAACTGACGAAGGATTGAGACACTCAGTACCTGATGCTAAGCTCGACCGTGGTGCGAGCTCACAAGCAGGCGACGACAGGCCGGGGTTCCAGCACAGAAAAGAGTGGCCTCAATCCGGCTGTGGGGCGTCCCCGAGGCGGACCTTCACTAAGGCGGTGTGGGGTGCCAGTTGGGGACGAAACCTGGGCCCGGCCCGTATCTGTCAGTAGGACCCCATCTCCCGCAAGCATCAGGCCGCTGGGATCTTCCGCGACGGGTTCAGCAATTGGGGCCGCCGAGCGACCCATGGCAGCGCCCCTTCCAACTGCGCGGCCACCTGAAGGAGGAGGTCCTCGCGTCCATAGGCCGCGACGATCTGCACCCCAATCGGCATCCCATCGCTAGACATGCCGATGGGGAGGGAGATAGCTGCCCCGAAACGTTGAAGGGAACGGTGAAGGCCAGCATCCGCAGACTGCCCGAGATAAGGGCGGTGTGACGCCCTTCCAAGTCGGTTCCCTTGGCGGGCATGAGTTCCCCAATTTCCGGCGTCTGACGCGTTACTGTCGGCAAGATCAGGAGGTCCCAACCCGCCTCCCACCAACGCTCCACCTTCCCAGCGTAGTATCGAAGCTCGTCCACGCACGCGGCGAAGGCGCGCCCCGTGACTTGGTCTGCGCGTTTGACCATTTCCCAACTGGTCCACTCAACGTCATCCTCCGTCAGCGGTACGGCCGATCAGTTCTCCGTTGCGTTCGATCTCTCGCGCGATCGCGACGTCGCAAATCGTCAAGTAGTCCTTGAGGAAGGACCGATCGCCGAGCGCCTCTGGGTAGGCGTCGTTCACGTCATGGCCGAGCGCGGCAAGCGCCGCAGCGGCGCCCCGTGCCGCCGCGGCGCATTCCGGATCCAGAGCGAAGTCGCCAACGGGGTTGTGGGTCAGGACCCCCACGCGGAGACTGCCCGGATTCTCGCTTATGCTCTGGGCGTAGGGCCGTGACGCTGTCGGTGCGCAGAACGTGTCGCCCGGCCGATGGCCGCTGACGACGTCCAGTAACGCCGCGATGTCCCGCACGCTTCGCGCAAAGAGGCCTTCATGGGCGGTTCCTGCGACGTTGTCTGAATCAGTGACCAAGGGGCCTGGGGATATCCGCCCACGCGTCGGCTTGAGGCCGACGACGCCGCAGACGCTGGCAGGTATGCGCACGGAACCTGCCGAGTCATTGCCGTGCGCAACCGGTGACAGAGCCGCGGCTACCGCAGCCCCTGAGCCGCCGCTGGATCCGCCAACCGACCGTCCGAGGTTCCAAGGGTTCCGAGTGGCGCCCCACGCTTCGGGCTCCGTCGTTACCTGCGTGCCCATCTCCGGTGTATTTGTTTTGCCGAGCAAAACGAACCCCGCCGCGCGCATCCGCTGCACGAAATAGGCATCGTGGTCGGCTCTGTAGCCGGACTCTTTCATGCCTTTGATGCTGGACGTGTTGATATCGCCTTGGCTCACGACGGTGAGGTCCTTCAGAAGATAGGGCACGCCAGCGAAGGGCCCGGAGGCCAACTCGCTCTCACGCCGCGCCTTCTCAAAGAGCGGGATGATGACGGCATTGATCTCTGGGTTCACAGCTTGGACATGAGCGATCGTCGCCTCCAGCAGTTCGGTCCGGCTTATCTCTCCCGAGCGCACGAGTTCGGCCTGGGCCGTCGCATCCTGCCAAAGGTCCACCTTGCTCACTGTCGCGCTCCTTCTGTCTGAGCTTGGGTCTGGGTTTGAACCAGCGCCATGCCGCAGCCCAGGGCCAGGGCCGTGCAGACGCGCAAGAATCGTTTCATTGTTTTCCCCTTGATGATGGTGAACTGCGCGAACGGCTGGGTCGACGGCGGCTGCGCCAGCCGCCAACCGATCAGCCGCCGTTGAATCAACGGCCTGGCAACGTCACGGCATGCGCTTGCCAGGGCGCGGCCCGCTCGATCTGGGCCGCCAGCCGCAGAATCTGGTCTTCGCGGCCGAAATGCCCGATCAGTTGGCACGCCAGCGGCACGCCGTCGGGCGTGGCCGCCACCGGCAAGCTCGCCGCCGGCCGCCCCGACGCATTGACGAAGGCCAGGAAGGTGGCGTAGCGCGAAACCGTTTCGCGAAACGCCCAGAAGCCGCCCGTCAGCGCCAGTTCACCCAGGCGCGCCGGCAATTGCGTAAGAGTGGGCGACAGCACCAGGTCCACTCCCTGCATGGCCTGGCTCAAGGCCCGGCCGATGGCATGGAAGCGCTGGATGGCATCCACGTATTGCGTGGCGGCGATGCCCCGGCCGATGTCCAGGCCGTCGCGGATCACGGGTTCCAGGTCGTCATCGCGCAAGGCGCGGCCCAGCACGGCCAGCCGCGCGTCCACCGCCAGCACGATGTTGGTGGCCAGCACCGTGCCATAGGCGCGCACGAAGGCGCCGTAATCGAAATCGGGCAGCGGGCCATCGACCACCTCGTGGCCCAGTTCGCGGCACAACCGCGCGGTGTCTTCCAGCGCCTGGCGGCAGGGATCGGCGATGGGAATGCCGTTGAAGGCGTCGCGCCAGACGGCAATGCGCAAGCGCCCTGCCCCCTGCTCGCGCACCGCATCCAGATACGAACCCGGTAAGGGCGGCGCGGCATACGGCGCACCCGAGGCATAGCCGCTGATCGCGTCCAGCGCCGCGGCGGTATCACGCACGCTGCGCGTGATGACGCCGTCGCACGCCATGCCGCCCCAGCCCTCGCCGCGCGACGGCCCCATGGGCACGCCGCGGCTGGGCTTCAAGCCGAAGACGCCGTTGCAGGCGGCCGGAATGCGGATCGAACCGCCGCCGTCGCTGCCATGGGCCACCGGCACGATGCCGGCCGCCACGGCTGCCGCGGCGCCGCCGCTGGAACCGCCCGTCGAACGGTCGTTGGCGCGCGGGTTGATCGTGGGGCCGCCGTGCACGCTCGATTCGGTGGACGGCCCCATGCACAGTTCGGACACCGTGCTGCGGCCAAAGGGAATCAAGCCGGCGGCGTCGAAGCGTTCGGCCAGCGTCGCGTCGTACGCGTATTCGATATCGGCAAACAGCCGCGAGCCCAGGTTGGACGGAAACCGCCGGCTGGCCAGGCCCAGATCCTTCAATAGAAAGGGAATGCCGCCAAACGGCCCCCGCGCCTGCCAGTGGGCAGCCTCCTGGCGGGCCTGCTCGGGCCGCAGATGTACCAGCGCGCGCAAGGGTGCGCCGCGTTCCTCTGCCAATTGCAGGGCGCATTCCATCAACTGCGCCGAACTCACTTCCTTGTTGGCCAGCATCTCTGCCAGCGCCAACCCATCCAGGGCGGCGTATTGCGCTGCTTGCATGACTTCCTTCCGGCTAGAATCGTTAAGGTATTGTTATGCAATACCTACATACTTCATAAAAATATTCTAGCGGGGCGCTGGCAATTACGGCAACGCGGGCAGCGTCAGGGATTTCCCGGGTCGTTCAAGGAACCCGGAGCCCGCAACCTTCCCATGTGGGAACCGATATACTGGCGCGCATGAATTTCCTGCGTCGGCTTTTCGTCGTGTTGCTGTGCCTGATGCTGCCCCTGACCGGGATGGCAGCCAGCGGGCTGGCGGGCGCCTACGCCATGCCGATGCCGGCCGCGATGGCGGACGATCCCGACTGCGCCCCGATGGCCGACATGCCCGATTGCGCCACGATGGCCCAGGCCTCTTCTCAGGCCTCTCTCCAGGCTTCACCCCAGGCCCCGTCCCACCCCGACGGCCACGGCCATTCTGCCTGCAAGATGACCACCCAATGCCAATTGGGTAGCCTGTACCACCCCACCCCGGCGCCTGCCGCCTACCGCCACGTCGGACTCGCCAGTCCCGTGACGTTCCACTACGCCCAGCCCCTGATCGTCCAGCGCCTGGATGATTTCTGGCGGCCTCCCCGCGTCAATTAACTCCATCGTTCCCAGACGCCCCATCACGGGGTGATGTCGTCCGCTTGTCGGACGCGTGCCTGCGCATTGGCGCAGCGCTTCTCCATGGAGTCGAAAGATGCTTTCGATATTTTCCTCGCCGCATGCGCGGCGCGGCGGCTTGCGCCTGACCGGATGGTTCGCCAGCCTGATCCTCGGCCATGGGCTTGCCTACGGCCAAAGCCCCGGCGTTACGCTCGACGAGGCGGTGCGCCTTGCGACCGTTGAATCGCTTACCATCGAGGCCGCCCAAGCCTCGGTCAATGCCAGTTCGCAAGCGGCCGTGAAGGCCGGGCAACTGCCCAACCCGATGCTGACTGCCGGCATCGACAACCTGCCGATCAATGGCCCCGACCGCTACACCGCCACCCAGGACATGCTCAGCATGCGCCGCGTCGGCGTCGAGCAGGAATGGGTATCGGGTGAAAAGCGACGCTTGCAGTCCGCCTTGGCCCAGGCCATGACGGACCACGAAAAGACGGCCTACCTGGCGCAGTGGGCCAACGTGCGGCAGCAGACCGCCCAGGCCTGGCTGGACGCGGCCTACGCCAAGAAGACCCTGGCGCTGCAACGCGACTGGGTCGACCAGATGCGCCGCGAGGCGGCCGGGGCCAATGCCACGTTGCGCGGCGGCCGGTCCGGCGCCACCGATGCCGCCCGGGCCCAGGCCCTGCTCGCCCAGGCGCAGGACCAATTGCTGGCGGCCGAGCAGCAATGGCGCACCGCCTTGATCCGCCTGTCTCGCTGGACGGCAAGCCCGATCACGGGCTCTGTTGCAAAGATTGGCGGCAGTCAGAGGTAGGCTGTCGCTCTGCGCCGATCAGGCGGCTGCTGCGAAATGGTGGTTGAGCATGCCCATGGCCTCCGTCAGCGCCGAGGGCCCAATGCCAAAAGCTCTCTCCACAAGGCGCACCTCGCCCCTGATGCCGGGCTGCAGGCACCAGGGGCGAGCCTGTCCTTTGCGCAGGGCTCGCATGACTTCGAATCCCTTGATCGTGGCATAGGCCGTGGGGATCGATTTGAAACCGCGCACCGGCTTGATCAGTATCTTGAGCTTTCCGTGATCGGCCTCGATCACGTTATTGAGATACTTCACCTGCCGGTGGGCCGTCTCCCGGTCCAGCTTTCCTTCGCGCTTCAATTCGGTGATCGCTGCACCATAGCTCGGCGCTTTGTCGGTATTGAGCGTGGCAGGCTTTTCCCAGTGCTTCAGGCCTCGCAGGGCCTTGCCCAGGAACCGCTTCGCTGCCTTGGCGCTGCGGGTCGGCGACAGGTAGAAATCGATCGTGTCGCCCCGCTTGTCGACTGCCCGGTACAGGTAGGTCCACTTGCCCCGCACCTTGACGTAGGTTTCATCCAGGCGCCAGCTCGGATCAAAGCCACGCCGCCAGAACCAGCGCAGCCGCTTCTCCATCTCCGGGGCGTAGCACTGGACCCAGCGATAGATCGTCGTATGGTCGACCGAAATGCCGCGTTCCGCCAGCATTTCCTCAAGGTCGCGATAGCTGATCGGATAGCGACAATACCAGCGCACCGCCCACAGGATCACATCACCCTGGAAATGGCGCCACTTGAAATCCGTCATCGTTCCGTCCGTCCAATCTCCGCCAAGCATGCTCAAGCTTCACGATTTTTGCAACAGAGCCCCAATTTCTAAGATATTCTTTTTAAGTTATTGATATATAAATATAATATGATTTTGTGTGCGGGATGATTTTGCGGATCGGACAGGTGTTACTTTTATGTTCGTAATATGGAATTGCATTCCGCATGATAAAACTCTGGTGTGAGGAGATTAAGATACCTGAAGTCGCGGGGGTCAACGAGTTCCTTGGGCGGCGGTTGATTGGCAATCATCACCATAGCGCGTTGGGCGGCGAAGCCCCCGTTGTCGTTGATCTGCATCCCTCCTACACCAATTCCTGCCTGTAGTGAATAGGCCTGACCAGTGGTGACTACATCGGCAGCGGTGGTGCTACAGATCTCGAGCAGGCCGATACACAGAGCGCACGCCTGATCGGCGCCGAAGCGCATATTAGGTATCAGTGAACGTTTCTGATTGAACACCGCCCCCCCTGTCCAAGGGTAAGCGGAGCAACTTTCGTGAAGTTCAACCCTTGGGCTGGTTCAGGCTAGAGAAGTCCTTGCCTTCGGCCACCAGTTCTTCGAGCAGCGGTGCTGGTACCCAGAACAGCGGGTCTTCCTTGGCGAAAGTACGGATGTCATCAAGGATCTTCTGCAGTCCCACCATGTCGGCGTACTGCATCGGGCCACCGCGATGGCGCGGGAAACCGTAGCCAGAGAGGAAAGTCACGTCTACGTCCAGCGGCCGCAACGCAATGCCCTCAGCCACCACCTTGGCCCCCTCGTTGACCATGGCAGCCATGTAGCGACGCATGATCTCCTCGGCGGTAAACTGTCGCGGCGTGATACCCTTCTTCTGACGCTCGGCATCGACGATGGCGAGCACCTCGGGGTCGGGCTGGCCGACACGCGCACCCTGCGGGTAGAGGTACCAGCCGCGACCGGTCTTCTGGCCGAACCAGCCGTGCTCACAGATGCGGTCGGCAATTTCTACATAGCGTGCTTTAGGATCGCGCGTAGCAGCCCGGCGCTTGCGTGCGGCCCAGCCGATGTCGCCGCCGGCCAAGTCCGAGACCTGGAAGGGCCCCATCGGGTAGCCAAAATCGCGTACGGCCTCGTCGATCTCATAGGGGCTGGCGCCGTCCTCCAGGATGTAGTCGGCCGCCTGCCGGTACACGGCCAGGATGCGGTTGCCGATGAAGCCGTCACAAACGCCGGCACGCACGGGCACCTTCTTGAGCCGCTTGGCCAGCGCGAAGGCCGTGGCGACCACGTCGGCGCTGACCTTGGCAGGCACCACGATCTCCAGCAGCTTCATAATGTTGGCCGGGCTGAAAAAATGCAGGCCAATCACATCCTGCGGACGTTGGATGCTCGCGGCGATGGTATCGATGTCCAAGTACGAGGTATTAGTGGCCAGTACGGCGCCGGGCTTGCACACCCGGTCCAGCTCCTTGAACACGGCCTTCTTGACCTCGATGTCCTCGAACACCGCCTCGATAACCAGATCCACGTCAGACAAGGCACCGTAGTCAGTACTGCCAATGTATCGAATCATCACTGCATTCTTGTCCTCCGACGTCATGCGACCCTTGGCGATCAGGCCGTCATAGACCTTCTCAACATTGGAGCGGCCACGCTCGATGGCAAGCTGGTCGCGCTCGACCATCACGACCGGAAAGCCCGCATCGAGGGCTGATACGGCAATGCCCGCTCCCATAGTGCCACCGCCGACGATGCCGATGCGCTCCAGCTGACGTGGCTGCGAAGCCTTGGCCTCGGGTACCTTCGTCACTTCCCGCTCGGCAATGAAGGCATGGATCAGGCCAGCGCGCTGGGGGCTTTCGATGCAGGCGAGGAAGGCCTCGCGCTCCAGCTTCAGGGCCTCGTCGAAAGGCTTGTCCAGCGAGGCTTGCACGGCATCGACGATCTTCATCGGCGAGAATAGGTTGCGCGACTTTTTGGCTGTATCGGCCTTAGCGGCGTCGATGGCGGCCTGTGCAGCGGTACGGTCGGCCAATCCCTGGGCTTCGCTGGTGCGACACATGGCGGCGCCCTGCACCAGCAGTTCCTGCGCGTAGGCGAGACCTGCCGCCAAGGCATCCTCGCCATCCGCAAGACGATCCACAAGGCCGAGCGACAGGGCTTCCTTAGCCTTAACATGGCGGCCACTGAGCATCATGTCCAGCGCCGCCTGTGCACCGATCAGGCGCGGTGTGCGCACGGTCCCGCCGGCACCAGGCATTAGGCCCAGTTGTACTTCGGGCAACCCCAGCTTGGCATCATTCAGCGCGATGCGGTAATGAGCTGACAACGCGATTTCCAGACCACCGCCAAGTGCAGCTCCACGAATAGCAGCAACTACTGGCTTCCCGCAGGCCTCGATACGATTGCACACCTCTGGCAGCGAAGGCGGTTGTGGCGGCTGGCCGAATTCTCGGATATCAGCTCCAGCCACGAAGTTGGCGCCCTCGCCAACGATGACGATGGCCTTGACTGAATCATCGACATCGGCGGCCTCGACCGCCTCCTTCAGTCCGTGACGAATAGCGGAGGAGATGGCGTTGACCGGCGGGTTGTTGACAGTGATGCAGAGCATATCGCCGTGCCGGGTACTGAGAACGATGGCGGCGGGTGCCGAAGGTGTGTCGCTCATTACTTTACCTTAAGGGATAGGGCGACCTCGAAAGGCCAGGACTTTGTGGTGCGATACCGTTACTTGAAAGCGGCGCTATGAACGGACGCCACGTCTGTGCTCAATGCAAGATCTTGTCGAGGAGACCGGGCGCGTCGTGAGTGTAAGGCGCTAGTGTGGCGCCCCCGCTAGTCTTGAAGAGTTGTACCGGCATACCAGCTTGCACGGTGGTCTGAGCAATGCCGGTATGTGGGCACCTTTTCATCCGGTAACGAAGGCTTTATTTCACACCCTGGCTGAGCCAGTGGTCGGTATCTTCAAGTGCTCGACTAAAAGTATCGACTACCAGTTGGATTTCTGCCGCGGTAGAAATCAATGGCGGACAGAACGCGATCGAATCACCAATCGGCCGTGTAATCATGCCGTGCTCCTGCGCACGCCCAGCCAGGTAGCGCCCCATCTTGCCAACCGTTTCCAGCGGTGCCTTGGTCTTGCGATCGGTAACGAGTTCCACCGCAGCGATGAGACCACGGCCACGTACTTCTCCTACCAGCGGGTGATCTGCAAAGTGTGCCAACTTGGCGTGAAGCAATTCACCCATTTCGGCAGCGTGCTCGACCAAGCTTTCCTCTTGGATAATCTTGATGTTCTCCAGGGCGACAGCGCTCGCAACCGGATGGCCGCTGCCAGTGAACCCGTGACCAAGCACCCCGAAGGCACGGCTCTGATCCGCAATCCCTTCGAAGAGCTTGTCGTTGATCAAAATCGCAGCAATCGGTTGGTATGATGAGGACAGTTGTTTGGAGACAACCATGACATCCGGCTGGATTCCGAAGGTCTCGCAGCCGAACATCTTACCTGTTCGGCTGAAGCCACAGATGACCTCATCGGCTACCACTAGGATGTCGTACTTGCGGCAAACCGCCTGAATTTTGTCCCAATAGGTGCGAGGCGGGACAATCACGCCTCCCGCGCCCATCAGCGGCTCGCCATAGAACGCTGCGACGGTCTCCGGGCCCTCTCTGAGAATGACGCTTTCCAGCTCAGCCGCTAGGCGATCCGCAAACTGTTCTTCAGTCTCATCAGGCTTGGCATGGCGGTAGTGGTGCGGGCAGCCGACGTGAAGGAAGCCTGGTAGTGGCACATCAAAGCCACGCTGATTAACTGGCAAACCGGTCAGGCTGGCACTAACAGTAGTAATGCCGTGGTATGCATTCAGACGACTAATGAACTTCTTCTTGGCTGGCTTTCCGATCGCGTTGTTGCGATACCAGATCATCTTCACGACGGTATCGTTGGCCTCAGAGCCCGAATTCGTGAAGAATACTTTGCTCATCGGCACAGGTGCGAGCTCGATAAGCTTCTCCGCTAACTCGATGCTGGGGCTGTGCGCTTTGTGGGTAAAAATGTGATAGAAAGGCAACTTGCGTAATTGCTGCTCTGCAGCTTTGATCAAGCGCTCATTGCTGAAGCCCAGCGCCACACTCCAAAGACCTGACATCGCCTCGATATAACGTTTGCCCTGATCGTCAAAAACGTAGACCCCCTCGCCACGATCAATGATCAGCGGGCCCACTTCTTGGTGCAGCCGGGCATCAGTGTATGGGTGGAGTTGATGCTGAACGTCCTTTTCAGCAAGAGATAGATTCGACTGGTTCATAGCTAACTGCTCCGTTGGTAGGGCTTGGGTGAGCTCGGCAAAGTACAGGTGGATAACCTCCTGGCTTTGGTGGAGTTGCTCATCAGTTGTTAACGATGAGCCTCGCTCTGGTGATTAAGGAGGGTAGGGCGCTATGGACCTGCTCGCTTCACCACCTAGGACAAAGGCTCAACGTCTAGTCAAATACCGCCAAGGCAGAGGTACTTGATTTCGAGGTAGTCTTCGATGCCGTACTTGGAACCTTCACGCCCAATTCCAGACGCCTTGATACCGCCGAAAGGGGCCGTCTCTGCAGAAATGATTCCGGTATTGACCCCTACGATGCCGTACTCCAAAGCCTCGCCAACGCGAAATACGCGGCCCAGATCGCGTGCGTAGAAGTACGCTGCCAGGCCGTACTCTGTGTCGTTGGCTTGTGTAATCACATCGTTCTCGTCAGTGAAGCGGAACAGCGGCGCCAGAGGCCCGAAGGTTTCCTCTTTGGCAACTTTCGCATTCTTGGGGACGTTCACCAGGATTGTTGGTTCGAAGAAATTGCCGTTCAGTCGATTGCCGCCAGCAGCTACTTGAGCCCCCAAAGCAACCGCGTCCTTGATGTGTTCCTCCACCTTGGCCACAGCTTTTTCATCGATAAGCGGGCCAGTCGTTATGCCATCGCTGAGACCATTACCGACCTTCAGCTTCGCTACTGCAGCCTTGAGCTTGTCGGTAAACGCGTCATAGACGCTGTCGTGGATATATAGACGGTTCGCGCAAACGCATGTCTGACCTGCGTTGCGGTACTTCGAGACCAACGCTCCTTCCACGGCCGCATCCAGATCCGCATCTTCAAAGACGATGAAGGGGGCGTTTCCACCAAGTTCCAGAGACACCCTTTTAATGTCATTTGCGCACTCAGCCATCAGTTGGCGGCCGATCTCGGTGGAACCAGTGAATGACAGCTTGCGCACGATCGGGTTACTGGTCAGCTCGCGGCCAACCTCACCAGCGCTGCCGGTCACAACGCTCAACACTCCGCGAGGAATGCCGGCCAGCTCAGCCAAAGCCGCCATAGCCAGTGCCGAGAAAGGTGTTTGGGAAGCCGGCTTAATCACCATGGTGCATCCGGCTGCCAATGCCGGACCTGCCTTGCGGGTGATCATTGCTGTGGGGAAGTTCCATGGTGTGATGGCCGCGGTGACCCCTATTGGCTGTTTGAGTGTTAGTAGGCGTTTGTCAGGCTGGTGGCTTGGGATTATGTCGCCGTAAACGCGCTTACCTTCCTCGGCGAACCATTCGATGTACGAAGCGGCATAGGCGATCTCGCCACGAGACTCAACGAGGGGTTTGCCCTGTTCCAGTGTCATCAGGTGAGCAAGCTCCTCCTGGTTCGCCATCATCAACTCAAACCAGCGTTGCAGTTTCGCTGCACGCTCTTTGGCTGTTAGGGCGCGCCAAGCCGGTAGCGCGCGGTCAGTAGCTTCGATTGCCCGGCGCGTTTCACTGGCGCCCATCTTCGGAACAGTACCTATGATCTCGCCGGTGGCTGGGTTGTTGACCTGGATGGTCTGGCCGTTGTCTGCGTCTACCCAGGCGCCATCAATGTAGGCCTGCTGGCGAAATAAGATTGAGTTGTTCAAAGGCATGTTTCTCTCTCTTTGCTGATTGATCTGGTGACTTTTCGCTCTGGTGCTTTTCGGACACTTGCGGCAACCCGCCATCGTCATTGCTGGACTGCTTGAGGCTGCTGCAGGGCGCCTTCAAGTCACCGCCACGTCCCGCGGAGATGTCATGTTGTTGCCATGCTTGTTCCGATGTACGAAACTGTATTTCGTATTTGGCAATAGTATAGTGAAGGAGGTGCGGGTATGTAAACCACCCGTAGGCGTGAAACTTAACGTATTGCCTAAAAAACTGGCCTATTAAGTGTGGTGAGAGCTTGCTCGGAGGGGCTCTGTTGCAAAGATTGGCGGCAGTCAGAGGTAGGCTGTCGCTCTGCGCCGATCAGGCGGCTGCTGCGAAATGGTGGTTGAGCATGCCCATGGCCTCCGTCAGCGCCGAGGGCCCAATGCCAAAAGCTCTCTCCACAAGGCGCACCTCGCCCCTGATGCCGGGCTGCAGGCACCAGGGGCGAGCCTGTCCTTTGCGCAGGGCTCGCATGACTTCGAATCCCTTGATCGTGGCATAGGCCGTGGGGATCGATTTGAAACCGCGCACCGGCTTGATCAGTATCTTGAGCTTTCCGTGATCGGCCTCGATCACGTTATTGAGATACTTCACCTGCCGGTGGGCCGTCTCCCGGTCCAGCTTTCCTTCGCGCTTCAATTCGGTGATCGCTGCACCATAGCTCGGCGCTTTGTCGGTATTGAGCGTGGCAGGCTTTTCCCAGTGCTTCAGGCCTCGCAGGGCCTTGCCCAGGAACCGCTTCGCTGCCTTGGCGCTGCGGGTCGGCGACAGGTAGAAATCGATCGTGTCGCCCCGCTTGTCGACTGCCCGGTACAGGTAGGTCCACTTGCCCCGCACCTTGACGTAGGTTTCATCCAGGCGCCAGCTCGGATCAAAGCCACGCCGCCAGAACCAGCGCAGCCGCTTCTCCATCTCCGGGGCGTAGCACTGGACCCAGCGATAGATCGTCGTATGGTCGACCGAAATGCCGCGTTCCGCCAGCATTTCCTCAAGGTCGCGATAGCTGATCGGATAGCGACAATACCAGCGCACCGCCCACAGGATCACATCACCCTGGAAATGGCGCCACTTGAAATCCGTCATCGTTCCGTCCGTCCAATCTCCGCCAAGCATGCTCAAGCTTCACGATTTTTGCAACAGAGCCCAAAATTCCAACTTTTGTTGGGAGTTTTGTAACAGCATGCACGGTAAATCTGCCTGTCAGCACGAGCCATGCAACAATATCATATGGTCCCGAGCTTCCATCGCAAGGGCAGGCCACGTTGCCTGATCTTCAGTGACAAGCCACTCCTTCATTCTGCGGTTTCCCATCTGAAGCGGGGTGCCTGTCCCTTTCACGGCAAGGTCGCAAACCCGTTGTGCCGGGAGCTTGACCGCCAGCGCCCCTTGCCATTCCATCGCAAAAACCTTGCCGCCGATTTTAAAGCCGTTCGAGCCGAAGCGGGCTGAACGATAGGCAGGTGTCGTCACGCGTGGGTCGCTCACGAATACATTCTGCAAAAATAGCTGGACAGGGTTTGTCTTCGCTGAGACTGCATTTGGCGGAGTATCATGGCTCATGAGGCTCCCCTGTCAAAGCCGCTTGCCCGTAAAGCGGCAGTGTCGTGTATTTGTTGCAGTCTTGTAATCAGCCCGCTCTGAACCACGAAATGCTCGGCCACTCGGATCGCGCCCAGACCTGTGACATCCATGTCGTAGATTTGCACGACATCATCCCCCTCGGCGAGATCGATAAGCAGGTTAACCCCGATGACCAGCGTTCCGAATCCGCGTAGCGCTGCCGCGAAATCAGCCTTGTGCGGATAGGAGTTGATGGGCGTTTCGATGCGGATTTTCTCCGCGAGCAAGTCGGCGGCAGCGTCAAACCGTCCTGCCGTCCAGTGATCGAAATAAGCTAGCGCAGTGGCTTTGGGTGACGTTTCGGTTGATGGCATGGCCTGATCCTTGTGGGTTAACACAAGTATGGACTTGTATAACGGCGGACATTGTTTCACAAGCTCTGACTTGTGAAATTGCGTTTTTCGTGGCAAGGAAATCAGTATGGACGCCACTCTCGTCATAAACCCACATTCTCCAAGTAAGTCGCTGATTTCGCTGTCGTAATCGTGATATTTCGCATATAAATCATGGCGTTGACGGCTGCGAGGGGCGCGTTTCATGGATCACCTGGAGGGTGCGGGCTTGGCGCGGGGAGATCGGGTTGATTTCGACCGCCGTGTGCGTCTGGAGTTCCGTGGTGCGCAGATCAGTTCAGACGGTGGCCTGCTGGTGATGCGCGAGCTTGATGACGTGCTCGGCCTGTCCAATCTGGCGTCGGAGGCGCTGCGAGACAGCCGCACCGGGAAGAACACGCTCCATCGGCTTGACGGATTGTTCCGGCAATCGGTGTTCGGACGACTGGCCGGATACGAGGATGTGAACGATGCCGACCGCTTGGCCCTCGATCCCGTGATGCGTCAGGTCGTTGGCGGCAGGGCCGTCGAGGCGCAAGCTGCTTCGGCATCGCAGATGGGACGGTTCGAGACCGAGACGCTGGCTCTGGCCGCGAACCGGGCGGCGCTGGCCGATCTGAACGGCCAATGGATCGACCGGTTTCATGACCGCAACGGGTTGAAATACATCGTGCTGGACATGGACAGCTCGGTCAGCCCCACCCACGGCGATCAGGAAGGTGCTGCCTGGAACGGGCATTTCGACTGCACCTGCTATCACCCCATCTTCTTGTTCAACCAGTTTGGCATGCTGGAGCGCTGCGCCCTGCGTAACGGCAATGTCCACAGCGCCGATGGCTGGCGGGATGTCCTTGATCCCGTCATTGCCCGATATGCTGGCCGCGACCTTGGTGGACGCTTCTTCCGGGCCGACGCTGCCTACGCGATCCCCGCGATCTATATGCGGCTGGAAGAAGCCAGGTTCTTCTACGCCATCCGTCTGCCCGCCAACGCCGTCTTGCGCGAGAAGATCGCGCATCGGCTGACACGGCCCGTGGGACGGCCTTCGCTGACCAAGGTCAAACGGTTCTTCGAGGACTTCGAGTATCAGGCGGCGTCCTGGGACAAGCCGCGCCGCGTCATCGCCAAGATCGAATGGCATCCGGGCGAGCTGTTCCCCAAAGTCGGCTTCATCGTCACCAACCTGCCGATGGAGCCAGACTGGGTGGTGAGGTTCTACAACCAGCGCGGCACCGCAGAGCAGCACATCAAGGAAGGCAAATATGCCTTTCGCTGGACGCGGCTGTCATGCCGGAAGTTCCGGCACAACGAGGTGCGGCTGCAACTGCACGCGCTGGCCTACAACCTGGCAACCTTCCTGCGCTGCATCGAACTGCCCGAGGCCATGGCGGACTGGTCGTTGACCAGCCTGCAACTCAAGCTGATCAAGATCGGCGCCCGCGTCGTCCGCCACGCCCGCGCCATTACCTTCCAGTTGGCCGAGGTCGCCGTCACCGGCCCGATGGTGCGGGCCGTCCTTGCCGCCATCCGCCGTCTTCGAACGCCTCCGTCATGCGCATGACCACGATCCATGCCCAAGCTGAACGAAAGCGGCAGGACAGGTCCGTCTGCCGCGCGGAAAAGCGGCTCTGCCGGGCCAGAATGCTGCGGGTTCGAGGCTTGATCCACCCGACTTCGGCCGTTTGCGCGACGACAGACACCGCTCGGGGCGAAAAACGCTTGCCCAGCGAGCAAAATCAGGCGAGAATGTCGGATCCAGAAGCTCTACACAAAGATCTGGACCGATGTGCTGAAGTAAGCGCGCCGAACGCCCCATGATCGGACGGTCGCGGCTGCGCGGCCGTCTTTTCGTCGTTTTCAAAAGGATGTTTCATGACTCTGTCCGATTATTGCCGCCACGATGCAACCGGCCTTGCCGATCTGGTCCGGCGCAAGGAAATTTCGCCCCGCGAACTGACCGCCCTTGCCCGCGCCGCCCATGAGAAGGTCGATCCGGCGATCAATGCCGTCGTCGAATTCTATGCCGACGCGGAAGACGTGACCGGGCCGAAGGAGGGCGCCTTTGCCGGCGTGCCTTTCCTGCGCAAGGATGTCGGGGCGAAGGAGGCGGGGCTGCAGGAATATGGCAGCCGGCTGATGCAGGGCAATGTCGCGACCGAGGACAGCTATTACACCACCCGCGCCAAGGCCGCCGGCCTGCATTATGTCGGGCGCAGCGCCGTGCCGGAATTCGCCTTTGCCGGTTTTACCGAAACCCTGCTCGAAGGCATCACCTGCAATCCCTGGCATCCCGAACGCTCGGCCGGCGGCTCGTCCGGCGGCGCGGCGGCGGCGGTTGCCGCCGGCGTCGTGCCGATGGCGCATGCGTCGGACGGTGGCGGCTCGATCCGCATTCCAGCCGGCTGGTGCGGCCTGGTCGGGCTCAATCCGTCGCGCGGCCGCGTTTCCGGCGGGCCGGATCATCAGGATTCACTGTTTGGCCTCGCACGCGAATTCGTCGTCTGCCGCACGGTGCGCGACATGGCGGCGGCGCTCGATGTGTTCTCCGGGCCGGAGCCGGGCGATCCCTTCATTATTGCCCAGCCCGAGCGGCCCTATCGCGACGAATTGCAGCGCCCGACCGGCAAATTGCGCATCGGCATCGCCCGCACGGCCTGGGGCCGGGTGCCGATTGCGCCGGATGTGCTCGCCGTTCTCGACGAGACGGCAAAATTGCTGGCCGACATGGGTCACGAGATCGAGGAGATCGCCTCGCCGGTCAATCCGGAGGATATCATGGTCGGGGTCATGGGCGGCTTCAATCTCGGCCTTGCCGAAATGCCGGCGCTGGCAAAGATGCTCGGTAGGCCGCTCGATGCCACGACGATGGAGCCGGTGCTCTTGAAACTGACCGAGCAGACCCTGGCCATGTCGTAGGCCGAGATCGTCAATATTTTCGAGGTGATGCGCCGCATCCGCCATGCGGTGGCGATTGCCACGGCGCGATACGACATCCTGCTGACCCCGACGACGCCGGTGACGGCGCCGCCGCACGGCCTCTTCTCGACGACGCGCGAAGACCTGACGGCCGCCGATTTTTCCGAAAGCGATACAACGCTGTTCACCTTCCTCGGCACCTTCAACGCTACCGGCCAGCCCTCCGTCAGCCTGCCGCTCGGCATGAGCGCGGAGGGCATGCCGGTCGGCATCCAGGTCGTCGGCCGCTTCGCCGACGAGGCGACTTTGGTGCGCCTCGCCCGCGACCTCGAGGAAGCCCGCCCCTGGTTCGACCGCCTGCCGCCGATCCACGCCAGCCGGTGAAGATATCGGGGAGGGCATTGTCTTTGACCCCTTCTCCCCACACGGGGAGAAGGGTTTTGCGGACATCGCGTTATCCCAGCGCCGGCAGGAGTTCCTCGATACGAACGGGGAAACGCCGCACCCGCACGCCGGTCGCATGCCAGATGGCATTGGCGATGGCGCCAACGGTGCCGGTGATGCCGATTTCGCCGACGCCCTTGACGCCGATCGGATTGACGAAGGCATCCTCTTCCGGCACCAGGATCGCCTCCAGCGACGGGACGTCGGCATTGACGGGCACATGGTATTCGGCGAGATCCGCATTCATGATCCGACCGGTGCGACGGTCGGTCACCGCCTCCTCATGCAGCGCGAAGGAGGCACCCCAGATCATGCCGCCGTAATACTGGCTGCGCACCGTCAGCGGATTGATGATCCGCCCGGCGGCGAAGGCGCCGACGAGGCGCGTCGCGCGTATCTGCCCGAGATCGGGATCGATGGTCACCTCGGCAAACACCGCACCATGCGAATACATGGCATATGCGGCGGCGGCGGCCGGATCGCGCGCCGTCTTCGCCGTGCCGACCACCTCGCGCATTCCGGCGCGGGCGAGGATTGCGGCATAGGTTTCGCTGCGCCCTTCGTCGTCGCGACGATGCAGGCGGCCGTTTCGGGCGGCGATGCCGATATTGCCGGCGCCGTAAAGCGGCGATTCCGGATCGTTGACCGCCAATGCCGTCAGCGTGGCGATGGCGTCATGCCCCGCCTCGTGCAGCGCCTGGCCGGCGCTGGCGGTATGGCCGGAGCCGCCGGCAATGCCGCCATCCGGCAGGGTGGAAATGCCGGACCGGAATTCGACCTGGGCCGGATCGAGGCCGAGCGCTTCCGCCCCGATCTGGGCCAGCGCCGTCCAGGCACCCTGGCCCATATCGGCGCCGGCGGTCTCGATCAGGGCGCTGCCGTCGGCGCGCAAAGTCGCTCGTGCCGAGGCCGGGAAATGCGGGCAGGGAAACACCGCCGTGCCCATGCCCCAGCCGACGAGGAACCCGTTCTTGTCGCGCATCTGGCGCGGCTGCAGCGGGCGCTTCGACCAGCCGAAGCGTTTCGCGCCCTCGGCATAGCAATCCCGCAGCGCCTTCGAGGAGAAGGGTCGGCCGCTGCCGGGCTCCGTCTCGGCGTAGTTCGCCATCCGGAAGGCGAGCGGATCCATGCCGCAGGCTTCGTACGCTTCGTCCATGGCGACTTCGAGCGCCGCCGAGCCGCTGGCTTCGCCGGGCGCGCGCATCGGCCCCGGCGTGCCGGTGTCGAGGCGCAGGCCCTCATGCTCGACGAGGATCGCCGGGCTGGCATAGAGCGGCAGCGCCGCATTGGCGGCGGGTTCGAGGAACTCATCGAAGCTGGAGGTGGCGGATATGGCATAAACGCTCTTGCTGAGCCGCGCCGTCGCGAAATCTTGCGCATGGTGCGCAATGCCGCTTGCTCCGCAAACGAGCTTCGGGATGCCCTCGACATTACGCAACAGGCCGTGTCTCAACATCTTCACATTCTTGAATCGGCTGGCCTGGTCAGGGCGGATCGTCCCGGCCGTGGTACGATATACGCTGGCGGCTGATGGTATCGATGCTCTCGACAGGTTCCTGAGCGAGCTTTGGCCAGACGGGTTGCAAAGGCTGAAATCCGTCTTGGAGGCCAAGCGTGACAGTTGAACCCTTTCGCCACTCTATTCTTGTCCATGCAAGGCAGGACGAGGTTTTCCGATACTTCATCGAACCCGAAGCGATCGTCGCGTGGATGGGAGATGAGGCATCGGTCGATCCGCAGCCAGGCGGCATTTTCCTGCTAAGGTTTGACGACAAGATTGTCGAAGGCCGATATGTTGAAGTCACTCCTCCCAGCCGGCTCGTCATCGGATGGGGCCGGCAAGGATCGGCATGCTTTCCTCCGCATGCAAGCAGGCTGGAAGTCATTCTCGCAACAGAAGATACCGGCACGCGCGTAACCATTGTTCATCACAGCTTACCTGTTGAGGAACAGGTGCGCCATGCCTTGGGCTGGAAACATTACCTCTCCCGTCTCAAGAAGGTTGCAGCAGGACATGATGTAGAAATCCACAGCGTGCCTTCCGAGTTGACGCAGGGCGTAGACGAATAGGCAGTTCGGTCGCGTGTCGCGGAAATCCTGACTTTTCATTGGAAATATTGCGAGCTGAAATCGCACTCAAATTCGTGTCGCAAATTTCGGTCGTGAAGGTCCGCCTGAAGCGGATGACTTTTGCGACAGCGTTTTGCCTAGCGTCACTTTTGGGTGCGCCCTAAAGTGATATTCAAATGTGACGCGCATGGAGTGTAACAAAAGGGTGCATTTTCGATAAAAGTGACGTTACACTATAGGAACCACCCTAATGTTACAGAATCGATATGGCCCGCATCGGATACGCTCGCGTCAGCACCACAGATCAGGACCTCGATATTCAGAACGAGCGTCTGAAGGCCGCAGGTTGCGAAATCATCCGCTCGGAAACCGGATCAGGGGCGTCCCGAAAGGGGCGCTCCGAGCTGGAGACCATCATGCAGTTTCTGCATGCGGGCGACGAGCTGGTGGTTCTGCGACTTGATCGGCTCGGCCGTTCCACACGCGACGTTCTCAATCTCGTTCATGAGCTTGACGAAAAGGGCGCGTCACTTCGCATTCTTGAGCCCGAAGTTACGACGACCGGAAGTATGGGCCGAATGGTCATCACCATCCTCGGCATGGTCGCGGACATGGAACTCAAGTTCATCAAAGACAGGCAACGAGCCGGCATCGACGCGGCAAAAGCTGACGGCATCTATACGGGTAGGAAAAAGAATGTCGATGACGCGGAAATCCGCAGGCAAATCGCGGCTGGCGCAACGAAAGCCGCCGTTGCGCGTGAGCTGAACATTTCCAGGATGACTGTCTACCGCGCCTTGAAAGGTCAAGGTTCGGAGTCAGCTTCTACGTGACTGCACGTTCGCTATCCGTTCCTTGAGTTGGCCAAAATCGCAGCTTCGGGCCGACTGGGCCTGAAAGATGCGGGAGCAACCGGCGCGCTCTAGCGCGTCGATCTGCAAGCTCATGTCCTGCTCCGGCGTGGACACGCGGGCGTAGCCGATCCGCGCGCCCGATCCGCCGGGCAAGGTCATTTCATGGGTGCGGCCTTCGTCCGCTGGATCACGCAAAGCGCACCTCCTACTTGGCCGGGCCGCGTTGCGAGGCCGGGAAACCCTGCTTGGTCATTTCCTCGTCCATCACCCGGCAAACCTTGGGCTGAGTCATTTTGGTGTTGCCTCCATAAGTTGGCTACGCCGCGCGATCACCCGCACCTGTTCGGCCTCGGGGTAGATCGTTGTTGCGGTCCAGTGGTTGAGATCAACATGCACCTTGCCGTCGCGGGCAAAGCGCACCTCGCAAACGCGGTCCACGAAAGCCGCATGGCCGGGAACGCTCGTCACGGCTCTGTTGCAAAGATTGGCGGCAGTCAGAGGTAGGCTGTCGCTCTGCGCCGATCAGGCGGCTGCTGCGAAATGGTGGTTGAGCATGCCCATGGCCTCCGTCAGCGCCGAGGGCCCAATGCCAAAAGCTCTCTCCACAAGGCGCACCTCGCCCCTGATGCCGGGCTGCAGGCACCAGGGGCGAGCCTGTCCTTTGCGCAGGGCTCGCATGACTTCGAATCCCTTGATCGTGGCATAGGCCGTGGGGATCGATTTGAAACCGCGCACCGGCTTGATCAGTATCTTGAGCTTTCCGTGATCGGCCTCGATCACGTTATTGAGATACTTCACCTGCCGGTGGGCCGTCTCCCGGTCCAGCTTTCCTTCGCGCTTCAATTCGGTGATCGCTGCACCATAGCTCGGCGCTTTGTCGGTATTGAGCGTGGCAGGCTTTTCCCAGTGCTTCAGGCCTCGCAGGGCCTTGCCCAGGAACCGCTTCGCTGCCTTGGCGCTGCGGGTCGGCGACAGGTAGAAATCGATCGTGTCGCCCCGCTTGTCGACTGCCCGGTACAGGTAGGTCCACTTGCCCCGCACCTTGACGTAGGTTTCATCCAGGCGCCAGCTCGGATCAAAGCCACGCCGCCAGAACCAGCGCAGCCGCTTCTCCATCTCCGGGGCGTAGCACTGGACCCAGCGATAGATCGTCGTATGGTCGACCGAAATGCCGCGTTCCGCCAGCATTTCCTCAAGGTCGCGATAGCTGATCGGATAGCGACAATACCAGCGCACCGCCCACAGGATCACATCACCCTGGAAATGGCGCCACTTGAAATCCGTCATCGTTCCGTCCGTCCAATCTCCGCCAAGCATGCTCAAGCTTCACGATTTTTGCAACAGAGCCCTCCAACACACCGCCCCCGCCCACGGGGATCGAGGATGGCGCCCCCGAAGGCACCGCCCCCGGCGCGCCCACCCAGACCACCGGCGAAAGCAGCGCCCGCCGCACCTATGAGCTGGGCCGTGAGGTCGCCGTCTCGAGCAATGGCCCGGGCGGGGTGAAGCGCCTGTCCGTCGCCGTCGCCATCAGCCAGGAGGCGCTCGCCGCCATTGCGCCCGCCACCGGCGCGAATATCGAACGGCTGGTCGCCTCCGCCGTCGGTGCGCAGACGGATCGCGGCGACGAGGTCACCGTCGTCACCGGCGGGTTCGAAGCCGCCGCGATGGAGGAGGCGCCGTTCTGGGAGACCGCGTGGTTTGCCACCGTGCTGCGCAATGTCGTCGCGCTGATCGCGGTGATCTTGGCGCTGGTGTTCGGCGTGCGGCCCATCGTGAAGGCGTTGAAGGAGCGGAACCCGGTCGCCGATCCGCAACCGAACGGCGACACGGCCGAGGAACGCGACCCCGACGCCATCATCGACATCGAAAGCGAAATGCCCGCAGGGTTGAAGGGCAAGCAGGGCGAAAGGCTGCGCGAGCATGTCGCGCTCGCCCGTCAGCTTGCCACCGAACAGCCCGACCGCGCCGTCACCGCGCTGCGCCGCATGTTGGCGGTGCCGTCCGAAACCATTGCCGATGACGACGACGATACATCCGCGCGCGGCAAGGCCGAGCCCGAAAAGGAAGCCGCATGACCGCCGTGCAACCCGCATCCCTGAGCGAGGCCGACCGGGCGGCAATGATCGTGATGCTGCTCGACGACGACAGCGCCGCGAACCTCCTGGCACAGCTCGAACCCGAAGAGCTGGAACGGCTGGGCAGCCACATGGTGAAGCTCGGCGAGATCGAGAGCGATGGCCTGGAAAGCGCCATCGAATCCTTCGTCACCCACGCCGATGCGCAAGGGTTCAGCGTCGGCGACCGGCAAAGCCATCTGTCGCGCGTCATGACCCGCGCCGTCGGCGAGGTGAAGGCGCACGGCATGATGAGCCGCATCGTCCCCACAGCGCCGAGCCGCACGATCGAGATCGCCCGCTGGCTCACGCCGGAGGTGCTCGTGCCCCTGCTCGAAGACGAACATCCGCAGGCGATTGCCGTGCTGCTGCTCATGCTCGATCCCGAACCGGCGGCGCATCTGCTCGCCGCCCTGCCCAAACGGCATCAGTCCGGCGTGGTCGAACGCGTCGCCCGCATCGGCCCTGTATCCTCGCACGCCGTCGCCATGCTCGATGAATTGCTGAACCGGCGGCTTGCCGAACGGTTCGGCAATCGCACGCTCGCGATTGGCGGCGTGCGCGAGGCGGCCGAATTGATGAACCGGGCCGCCGGGGTGGAGAAACACGTGATGCCCGCGATTGCGGAGCGCGACCGCAAGCTCGCCTCCGAGATCGAGGCGGAAATGTTCCGCTTCGACCAGCTCACCGCGCTCGAGCCGATGGCGATGGGTCGCCTGCTGCGCGAGATCGAGAACGAAGTGCTCATCGACGCGCTCAAGGGGCTGGACGAAGACGCGCGCGAACCGTTCTATGCCGCGATGTCGGCGCGCGCCGCCGACGGCGTGAAGGACGAGATCAAGACCCGCGGCCGCCTGCGCCGCGCCGATGTCGAGAAGGCGCAGGAATCCATTGTCGAGATCGCCCGACGCCTGTCGGAGAGCGGCGAGATCATGTTCGGCGCGGATGGTGGCGATTATGTTTAAGGAAAACGCCCTCAACGTTTCCGACGCCGCCTGGATCGATCATACGCGGGCCACCGGCATGTTCGCGCCCGACAGCCGTTTTACCGACACGCCTCCCGAACCGCAGAACGAAAACGACGATACGGAGCAGGAACACGCCGGCCCCGATCCGATCGAACGCGCCTATGGCGACGGGCTGCAGAAAGGCCGGGACGAGGCCGAGGCCGAATTCGCCGAGCGTGAGGCCATCCGCACGCGCCTTGCCGGCGCGCTCACTCGGCTCGACGCCGACGAGCGTGGCCGCTTTGCCGAACGGCTGCGTGAAACGGTGACCCTGCTGTGCGAGGCCGTGCTGGGCGAGGCGGCGGGCGATCCCGGCTTGCTGAAGACACGATGCGACCGCGCGATTGCCGCGCTCGCGGACGGTGAACCGCCCGTGCTGCGCATGCATCCCGCCGATATCGAGATGCTGGACGAGGAATATCGCCTCAGCCGCAGCATTATCGTGGACCCGGCGATGAAGCGCGGCGACCTGCGCGCGGAACAGGGCGGCGGCGGCGTGGTATGCGGGCCGTCCGACTGGATGGTGGCGGTCCGTGCCGCCGTCTACGGAACCTGATCCGATGCGCGCGGCGACGCTCGATGGCGATGTGCTGTGCTGGGATGAGGTGCTGGGCGACATCGCGCCGCGCCCCGTGCCGCCCAAGCGATTCGGTACGGTCGTATCGTGCGACGGGCCGCTGGTCGAAATGGCCGGATTGCCGGTGCCGGTCGGGACGATGTGCCGGATCGCGACGCCGGGCGGCGGCGAAACCTTTGCCGAAACGGTCGGATTTCGCGACGGCCGCGGCCTGCTGATGCTGCTCGGCGATTCGCTGTGCCTGGAACCGGGCGCGCTCGTCCGGGCGGAGGGACAGCCGGGCTCGGTCCCTGTGGGCGAGGCGTTTCTTGGCCGTGCGGTCGACGGGACCGGCGCGCCGATCGACGGCGGACCGCCGGTGCGATCGCTCGAAAGCTGGCCGCTGGCGGGACGGCGGGAAAGCGCGCTCGCGCGGAGCAGCGTCGCCGAAACCTTCGATTGCGGGGTTCGCGCGATCAATGCGCTGACCACGCTGGGCATTGGACAGCGCATGGGCATCGTCGCCGGGTCCGGCGTCGGCAAATCCGTGCTCATCGACATGATCGCGCGCCATGCGGACACCGACATCGCGGTCGTCGCCTTGATTGGCGAGCGCGCGCGCGAAGTGTCCGATTTCGTCAGCCGGCACATGACGGGCGCCGCCGCCGCGCGCACCGTCGTCGTCGCCGTGCCCGCCGACCATGCCGCGAACCTGCGACTGCGCGGTGCGGAAATGGCCATGTCCATCGCCGAATATTTTCGCGAAACGGGGCGGCGCGTCACGCTCATCATGGACAGCCTGACCCGCGTCGCCCATGCGGGCCGGGAAATCGGCCTGCTGCTCGGCGAACCGGGCGCGGCGCGGGGCTATCCGCCGTCCGCCTTGTCGCGCATCACGCGTATCGTGGAACGCGCAGGCAATTCGCGCATGTCGGGCGGGGCGATCACCGGGCTGTTCACCGTGCTGGCCGATGGCGACAATCACGACGACCCCGTGGTCGATACCGCCCGCGCGATCCTCGACGGGCATATCGTACTTTCGCGCGATCTGGCGCAGCGGGGGCAATATCCCGCCATCGACGTGCCCGCCTCGCTCAGCCGGGTGATGCACGACATCGTCCCCCATGAACAGGTCGTCGCCGCGCGGCAGGTCCGCTCCTGGATCGCGGATTACGAGGCGAACCGCGAACTCGTTCTCATGGGCGCCTATCGCGAAGGGGCCGATGTGGCGGTCGATCGCGCCATGGCGATGAACCCGGCGATCCGCGCCTTCGTTTCGCAGGCCGCCGAAGAACACTGCACGATGGGCGACAGCCTTTCGGCCATGCTCGCGCTGGTCGATGAAGCAGGCTGAGGCGCGGGCAGGACGGCTGCGCCTGCTGGCCCGGTTGCGCGGGGCGCAGCGGCTCACCGCGCTGCGCGACGCGGCGGAGGCGGAGGCCGGCTTTGCCCGTCATCACGGCCTGTCCCGGCGCACCGAATCGCTGTGCGCGGAATATTCGGCGCGCCGCGATTGCAGCGACGGCGACGAATTGCGACGGATGCGCGGCTTCGCGAGCGAGATTGCCGCGCTTTCCGTCCGCGCCGCCACCGATGCGCAACGCGCCGCCGCGCAGGCGGAGCAGAAAGGCGCCGCCCTCGCCCAGGCGACCCGCCGCCGCGACATGGCCGACGACAGCGCAAAAGCCGCCATGCGCGACGTGCTTCGACAGCGGCAGGAAAACGGGACCGATCTGGCACGATCCTTGAAAGGTGCGGAGAAGAAGCGCCGCAAGCGGGATGGTTGAACGCATGATGATGAACACGATAGCGAGTGCCCTGGCTTTGAATGCAGGCACGGCACGGTCCGGGGCGATCGCGCCGCCCCTTCCGGGTGAGAATGCGCCGGTTGCGGATGGAATCGGTGCCGATTTCGCCGCCATGATGCGCACGGCGGCCGCCGATCCCGCAATCGCGACCGGCGATATGCCGACCATGCCCGGCGATGGCGCGATGCCCGATGGTGCGGGTGCTGCAATTCTCGACGCGCCGATCGCCCATTCGCCGCCGGGCAATGTCGCATTTGTCGCGCCGCTCATTCCGGGTGAGGAGCCGCGCATGGCCGCGCTGGACGCGGCGGCAACGGACCGCATGAGCCCGGTCGCGCACCCGCAAACCGGCAAGATCCTGCCGCCCGGCAAACCCGGCTTGCCGGACACGGCCGCAGCGGACCTCATCGGCCTGACCGACGTCATGGAGGAGGGCACGCGCCGCGCGGTCATCGCGAACCCGAAGACGGGACCTAAGGCCGTGGAGAACTCCGGCGCATCGGTGCAGCCCACCCCCCTGCCCCCATCGCTCATGCGCGGAAACCCGGGCACAACCAAAGCAGAAATGTTCGCCACCTTGCCGACCAACACCGCCGCGAGCCCGACCATCGCGCCCCCGGTCTTCAACGTATCGGGCAAGGGTGCGGACAAGACCATTGGCACCGGCGCGACGGCGATTACGCCCGCGCTTCCGCCCGCCGTTTCCGTCCTTCTGAGCGGGGCGCAGATCGGCCGGGTGGGCGAAACGCAGCCCGCACCGGTCGTGCCCATCCCGACCGCCCTTGCGACCATCGCGCCGCCCCCGTCGACGGAGCTGCAAGCGCAAACGCTGACCCGGTCGCCGTCGCAGGCACCGGATCTTCTCGCTCCGCAGACCCCGGAAGCGGATATGAAAGCGGTTGCCCGACCGGACCCGGCGGCGCCCGGGGTCGAGGGGAAGGGACGCAGCGAAATTCCGTTCGTCCCGACCGGCGCCCCGTCGGGCACAGCGACGCTGCCTGCGACTATGCCGCCATCCGGCGCGTCGCATTCGCCCGCGCCGATGCTCGCGGCAAGTGGCGACCCCGCACGAATCGCCGCACATGACTTCGGCGCAGTCGTCGACAGGCTCGCCACCGCGCGCGAAACGGCACAGCCGGCCGCGGCGCGCATCGCGGTCACCCACGCCGAATTCGGCCAGGTCGGTGTGCGTTTCGACGGCGCGCATGCGGGCTCTGCCGGCAATGCGACGACGGCGGCGATGCTGAACGTGACGCTGACCAACGCGGACCCGGATTTTGCGCCGGCGGTCATGGCCGCATTGTCCGAACGCGCGGGGGAACGCATGGGCGAGCGTGTCGCGGACCGGGGCACCGAACGATTCGCCGAGCAGGGGCAGTCGGGCACGCGCCACGACGGATCGCCGCACGATCAGCCGGCCCGCCACGGCGACGCGCGCAACCTTGATCGGGGGCAAGGCCGGCCGGGCGACCGGACCGACCGGGACAGCGTGTTCGACCGCGAATTTGCAAACCTTGCGGGCAGCGGCGAACGGAGCCGAAGCCCCGTCCCGACCCCGCGATCGGTGCGTTCGCGCGGGCTCTATATCTGAGCGAACCCCCAACTGGCGTTAACCAAATTTATAGTCGCCGCGCCGCATAATCGCGGACGTTCACAGTCGCACAGGGGAATCGACACGACATGGCCGAGGACAAGGACACCAAGACGAAGAAGGGCGGCGGCAAGCTGAAACTGATCCTCGCCGCCGTCGTGCTGATCGGTGCGGGCGCGGGTGGTGCCTTTGCCGCGGCACAGATGGGCTATCTCGCTCCGGCGGGCCATGCCGCGCCGCAGGGGCCGCAACTCGTCCGCAAGGGCGAGGCCGATCCCTACATGCCCGAAGGCGAAAGCGAAGGAGACGCGGTCGAGGGCGAAGGCGGGAGCGAGTTCCGTACCAATTACTACAGCTTCGAACAGCCCTTCACCACCAATCTGCGCCAATCGCCCGCGCTGGTGCAGGTAAGCCTTGCGGCCAGCACGCGGCGCGACGGGCGCGTGCTGCTATGGCTGGCCAAGCACGAGCTGGCGGTGCGGTCCGCGCTGCTGGCCGAACTCGCCGATACGCCCGAAGACGACGCCTATTCGCAGGAAGGCAAGGCGCGTCTGCAGAAGCGGATGACCGATGCGATCAACGAGGTTCTGGTCCGCACCGAGGGATTCGGCGGCGTCGATGCCGTCTATTTCCGCGAATATATCGTCCAATGAAGGGCAATTTCACCTTCGTCGCCGAGCGTGCGGTGGCGAACCATTGTCCCAGGCTCATTGCCAAAGGTCCGGGCCGCGACGAATTTTCAACGCATCTGACCCGCGCGGCGCGCGATATTGCACGCGGCCTGCGCGGCCCGCTCGCCGGTCTGCTGGGTGATGAGATCCCGCGCGTCGAATGCGGCTATGTCGAATATCTCACGGGCCGCGAGCTGATCGAGCGCGTCGGCCCGCTCGCCGCCAATTGTCTGTTCCAACAGGCCGAAGGCGGACCGCGCATCATGACCAGCGTGGGGGCGCGGGCGGCGCTGTCGCTGACCGACCGGACGTTTGGCGGCAATGGCGATGTGGACGACGAATTGCCGGACCAGTTTCCGATGTCCTCCGAACTCACGCTGAAACGGCTCGAAAAGGCGATCGGCGCGGCCATGCGCGGCATTCTGCCGATGGCGGACGGGCCAGACGCGATCTGTCACCGCGCCGAGGATCTCGCCGCGATGTCGCCATTTGCCGAAGGCGACCCGTCGCAGATGAGCTGCGGGGTCATCACGCTCCGGGTGGAGGAGCAGGGCCGCGACAGCTGGTCGATCCTGCTGGCCATCATGGAGGAGGATCTGAGCACGCTGTTCGCCGGGCATCCGCGGCTGCCCGCGCCGCGCCGCCGGGCGCGCAGTGCGACCGACGCGCCGTTTGCCGATCTTCCCCTCCCGATCGCGGCGCATCTTGCCGAGCTGACCGTGCCGCTCGCGCGTCTCTCCGCGCTGAAACCCGGAGACGTTCTCCCGCTGAGCGCGAGACGCGAAGTACCGATTTCCATCCGGGGCGTGACCATCGCCCTCGGCGCGGTGGGATCACAGGATGGTCGCGTCGCCATCCGTATCACCCGCAAACTTTGATAAAGGACGAAACCCATGATCAACAATTCCAGGCGCGGGATGGATTTGCTGCGCAATGTCGGCGTGTGCCTGTCGGTGGAGCTTGGCCGCACCGACATGCGGCTGAAGGATGTGCTCGAACTGGGTGAGGACAGCATCGTCCCGCTCGACCGGCTGACGGATGAACTGCTCGAAATCCATGTCAACGGGCGTTGTATCGCGCGGGGCGAAGTCGTGACCGAAGGCAATCGCTTTGCCGTCCGCATCGTCGAACTGGCCGAGGGCGAGGACGATGCTCACGATGCGATGGCCGACATGCTCAATGCCGGAAAGACCGATCGCCGGGCCGGCACTCCGGCGGGTGAGACGGATTTCGGCTGATGGGGCTTTACCTCCTCAAGCTATTGATTCTCCTTCCCCTTCTGGGCGGGTTGATCTGGGGCAGTCTCTGGCTGACGAAGCGGATGCAGCAGCGGCTCAACGCGCAGAACGCCGCGGCGGGGCGCCCCGAACGCGCCGCGCGGCTCGTGGAAACCACGATGGTTTCGCCCGGCATACGGCTGGCGGTGGTGGAATTTCGCGGCCGGGAAATCCTCATCGGCAGCACGCGCCACGGGCTCACCCGGCTGGCCGAGGTGGACGCCGCCCCGCGTGCCGATTTCGCCCGCGCGGTCGAGGAAGCACGCGTCGTGGACGCCGAAGCCGAAGATGAACGCACAGACGGTCATGCCACCAAGGACGACCGCCGGTGACCGCGTTTAAGCCCTGGCTTGCGATTTTTTGTGCAGGCCTGCTGATCGCGTGGCCCGACCTTGCGCTCGCGCAGGATGGGACGGGTATCGGCGGCGCGATCGACCGGGCACTGGGCGCCGGCAGCGCGGCGGGAGAGGACGCCCCGCTCAGCCTTTCGCTGCAATTGCTGCTCATCATGGGGCTGCTCACCATCCTGCCCGCGCTGGTGCTGATGATGACGAGCTTTACCCGGATCATCATCGTGCTTTCGATTCTGCGGCAGGCGATGGGCTTGCAGCAATCGCCGCCCAATCAGGTGCTGATCGGACTGTCGCTGTTCCTCTCGCTCTTCGTGATGGCGCCCACCTTGTCGGCGGTGAACGCCAGCGCGGTCGAACCCTATGCCGCGGGGCGCATCGACGCGGAGGTCGCCATTGCCGAGGCAGGCGACGAATTCCACGCCTTCATGATCCGTCAGACGCGGACCACCGACCTCACCATGTTCGCCAATATCGCGGAGGCCGGACAATTTGCCAGCCCGCAGGACGTACCCTTCTCGATTCTGCTCCCCGCCTTCGTCACGAGCGAGTTGAAAACCGCGTTTCAGATCGGCTTCATGCTGTTCCTGCCGTTTCTCGTCATCGACCTCGTCGTGGCTAGCGTGCTGATGAGCCTTGGCATGATGATGCTGTCGCCCACGATCGTGTCGCTTCCGTTCAAGCTTTTGCTGTTCGTGCTGATCGACGGGTGGGCCTTGCTGATGGGGTCGCTGGCGATGAGCTTTAGCTGAGGGAGGCCGCGATGGACGAATCCTCCGCCCTTCTCGCCCTTACGGACAGGATGCTGTGGACGACCGCGCTGGTGGCCGCGCCGATCCTGCTCGCGGCGCTGGCCGTCGGGCTCATCGTCGGGGTGATCCAGGCCGCCACATCGGTCAACGAACAGACGCTCACCTTCGTGCCGAAACTGGCAATGATCGCGCTCGTGCTCGTGCTCATGGGGGCGGGCATGATGGGGCTGATCGGCGATTTCGCGAAGGATATCTTTGCGCAGATCGCCAATATCTCGCTGCTGTGACGGTGCGATGAGCCTCCCCGATTTCGGCTTCGGCAATATCGAGCAGGAGCTGTGGCGCCTGATCTTCACGATGGTGCGGATCGGGGCGGCGCTTATCGCGGCGCCCATTTTCGGCGCGGCGACCGTGCCGGTGCAGGTGCGCATCGTTTTCGCGGGCGCGATCGCGGTCTTCGTGCTGAACTGGACGCCGGCGGGCGCGGTCATGCCGTCGGACCTCCTCGCCATCGAAACGATGATCGCGCTGTTGACAGAGGCGGTCGTCGGTTTTGCGTTCGGCTTCGTGCTGCACCTGTCCTTTGCAGCACCGGTGCTCGCGGCTGAGCAGATTGCGGGCGGCATGGGCATGGCGATCGCGACCGCCGTCGATCCGAACACCGGCGGCCAGTCGGGCGCGCTGGGGCAATATTTCACCGTGGTGCTGACGCTCATTTTCCTGTCGGTGGGCGGGCACCTGTTGTGGCTGCGGCTGTTGATCGAAAGCTATCAGACCTTTCCCCCCGGTGCGGAATGGTTCGGGGCCGATCGCGCGATGATGATCGTGGGTTTCGCAGCGCAGATGTTCGCCACCGCGGTCGCCATCGCGCTTCCGGTGACGCTCGTGCTCCTGCTGGTACAGATGGCGACCGGCGTGCTGTCGCGGTCGGCGCCCTCGCTCAATCTCTTTTCGCTCGGCCTGCCTGCAGGGGTGCTGGCGGGGATTGCGGCGCTGATCGCGGCGATGCCGATGTTGACCGATCTGTTCGTCGCGCTGGCGCTCGATTCGGTCACCCATGTCGCGGAGATTTTCGGATGAGCGACGACAGCGGCGAAAAGTCGCAACAACCGACTGAAAAGCGCCGCAAGGACGCCACGAAAAAAGGCGACGTGCTGCGCAGCAAGGAGCTGGCGACGGCGGCGGCGGTGATGGCGGGCGCATTGTGGCTGCGGTTCGGGGGTGGCTGGATGATGGGGCGGCTGGAGGATTCGGCCCGGGCGAGCCTTTCGTTCGAGCGGGCCGATATCGACGATTTTGATTCCGGCCGGCTCATGCTCGACCTGCTCGTCGCGATGTTGCCGCCGGTGCTGCTGCTCGGCATGGCGGTGATGATCGTCACCGTGATCAGCCAGCTGACCATTGGCGACGGGCGCTTCATGGCGGCCAATCTCCAACCCAAGCCGTCGCGGCTCAATCCCGCCTCCGGGTTCAAGCGCATGTTCGGCCCCAACGGGCTGATCGAGCTGGGCAAGAGCGTGCTGAAGCTCATCCTGCTCGGCGGGATGGCGGCGTGGTGGGCGCGTGATGCCCTGCCCGACGTGCTGGCATTGGGCCGGGGCGACCTCACCGGGCAACTGACCGCCGCGTGGGAGGCGATTACCTCGTTGCTGATGCTGCTTGCCGTGGGGCTGGCGATGATCGCGATGATCGACTTTCCGATTCAGTGGGTCCGCCGCATGGGCCGGCTGAAAATGACGATGCAGCAGGTGCGCGACGAATATAAGGAAAGCGAGGGCAGCCCGGAGAAAAAGGCCGCCATCCGCAACAAGCAGCGGCAATTGTCGCGCGGCGGGGTGGCATCCGCGATGGCGGAGGCCGATTTCGTGCTCACCAACCCGGTGCAGTTCGCCGTCGCCCTGAAATACGATCCGGCGCTGGTAAGCGCGCCCATCGTGCTGGCGCGCGGGCGGGCGGAAAAGGCGGCCGCCATGCGCGAACTGGCGGCGGAGAACCGCGTCCCGGTGCTCGAATATCCGGCCCTTGCGCGTTCGGTCTATTTCACCACGCGCGAGAATCAGGTCATCCGCGAGGAACTCTATGCCGCCGTCGCCAGCGTACTGGCCTTCGTCTTTGCCCTGAAACGCGGGGAACGGCCGGCGCGCCCCGATGTCACCGTCCCGGTCGAGGTGCAGTTCGACGCCAACGGACGCGCCGCGGCCAAACCCGCGAAGCCCGTCCGCAACGCCGATGGCGCGCCGTGATCCCGCCCCCCTTAAACACCACGCGACCGGGACGTTCTTGGCACCATGGATAGCTCAACCACCTCAATCGTAAGCGCGCTGGGCGCAGGCAGCGGCGTCGACATGGCCAAGCTGGCGAGCGACCTCGCCGCCGCGCGCTTCGCGTCGAAAATCGCGCAGCTCGAAAACCGGGCCGAGACGCTGGACCTGCGGATTTCCTAGGCCGCGACGCTCAAATCCTCGCTCAACGAACTGGCCTCGGCGCTGGGCGATCGCATACGCACCGGCGATCTCGCGCCCAAGCCGACGAGCAGCGATCCCGCCGTCGCCACCGCCAAGGTCACCTCCGGCAGCACCGCGAGCGGCAGCTATGCGCTCGAGGTCACGCAGCTCGCCAAGGCGCAGACGCTCGCGCTCGCGCCCTATGGCGCCGCGACCGATCCGGTCGGAGAGGGCACGCTCACCATCCGTTTCGGCAGCACCGCGGGCGGCACCTTTGCCGAGGATACGGCGCAGACGGCGCTCTCCATCAATGTCGCGGCGGGCGATACCCTCAACGATGTCGCCAATGCCATCAACCTGGCGGGCGGCAAGGTCACCGCCTATGTCATCCAGGGCGAGGCCGGCGCGCAGCTCGTGATGAAGGGCGCCGAGGGGCAGAACAACGGTTTCGTGGTCGAGGGCACCGGGGCGAGTGCGGGCGGCGGTGCGCCCGGATCCATCGACTATCTCAACTGGTCGCCCGCCACCGATAGCGGACAGCTCAAACAAGCCTCCGCCGACGCACTTTACAGCTTTGACGGCATTCAGATGCGTTCGCCCACCAATACGGCGACCAACCTGCCCGGCGGGCTGTCGCTCACGCTGACCGGCGTGAACACGGGCAATCCGGCGACGATCACCTTTGCCGACAGAGCCACGCAGATCGAGAGCATGATGGCGGATTTCACCGCCGCGCTGAACGATATTTCCGGGCAGCTTGCGCAGACCGCCGCGCCGCTGGGTGGCGAGCTGGGCAATGATCCCGGTGCGCGCGCGCTCAAACGCGATCTTTCCGCCTTTGCCGGTCTCGTGGTGATGCCCAATGCGGCGCCCGGCGAACCATCCCGCCTCGCCGATCTCGGGCTGACGCGGGACAGAGACGGCACGTTCCGCCTCGATGTGGCCCGGTTGAAAACCACGCTGGCCGACGCGCCGGAGGCCGCGGCCGCCATGTTCACCACCGGGCTTTATGGCGTTTTTTCCACGCTCGACAATCTGGCCCGCCGCACCAGTTCTGCGACCGATCCGGGCCGCATCGGCGGTTCGATCAAGCGGTATACGCGGCAGCGCGAGGCCATTACCGAGAGCCTGACCAAGATCGGCGAACAGCAGGACCGCCTGCGCGAGCAGATGACGAAGACGTTCGCCGCATCCGATTCGCGCGTGGCGCAATCGCAATCGACGCTGTCCTTCCTGAAGAGCCAGATCGCCGTGTGGAACGCGGCGCGGGATTGATGCGGTGCTGGTCTGCCGCGACCCTGCTGAAGCTTATCGCCGGGCGGCATTCGACCTTCGCGTTTCGGGCTCGGACGTCCACGCGCTGACGGCGCTGTGTTTCGAGGAGGCCATCGCGGCGGTCAACCGGGCCTGCTACGCACATCTGCACGGGCATACGTTGCTGCGCGGGCGCGCGATGGCGCGGGCGCGATCGGCCCTCACCGCGTTGAAGGCGGGCGTCGACATCACCCATCCCATGGGGGAACCGCTGCTCACCATTTATGACGCCGCCGATGCGGCGATCGTCCATTCGATGTCGCATTTCGACCGCGACGCGATGATCCGCGTGTCCGACGATCTTCAGGAAATCGCCGGCGCGCTGGCGCAGGCCGCGCGCAACATGGCGTGATCCCGCGCACTGGAAAAATCGCAGCCCGCCCCCATATCGAAACCATCACCCAGCAATGATGGAGGCCCGCCATGGCCGGAGGATGGACCCGCGACGGAGCGGTGCAGGATCAGATCGACGACACGGTGGCCGACGCGGTTTCGGCCGCCCGTTCACGCATGCCGCGCGGCGAGAGCCTCGAATATTGCGCGGTGTGCGGGGAGGATATTCCCGAAAAACGGCGGCAGGCGCTCCCCGGCGTGCGCAATTGCATCGCGTGTCAGTCCACAGCGGACAAGCGCACCGCCCATGCCGGCATCAATCGGCGCGGCTCGAAGGACAGCCAGTTGCGCTGAACCCGGTTGGGCGCGGTGACCATGCCGCGGATGCGGGGCGGCCCGTCGCGATGCGACAGACCCCCCGCCCTATACCTGCCAGCCCCCCTGCCGGAGGATCAGCGCGGCGCCATGCGGATCCCGCCGTCGAGCCGGATGCTGGTCCCGTTGACATAGGCATTCTCGATCAGGGTCAACGCGATGTCGGCATATTCCGACGGCTTGCCCAGGCGTTTGGGGAACGGCACCGACGCGGCGAGCGCATCCTGCACCTTTTCGGGCATGCCTTCCATCATCGGTGTCTGGAAAATGCCGGGCAGGATCGTGTTGATGCGAATCCCCTCCCCCATGAGATCGCGCGCGACCGGCAGCGTCATGCCCAGCACGCCGGCCTTCGAAGCGGTATAGGCGGCCTGGCCGATCTGCCCGTCCTCCGCCGCGACCGATGCGGTGGTGACGATCGCGCCGCGCTCGCCATCCTCGCCCGCGGGCAGGCTCATCATCCCCTGCGCGGCGAGGGCGATGCACCGGAACGTGCCGACCAGATTGATGTCGATCACCTTTTCGAAGGCGCCGAAATCGAAGGTCTTGATGCTGTCGTCCTCGCGGCTGCGCGATGCGGTTTTCTGCGCGACGACGATCCCGGCACAGCATACGAGGATCGTTTCCTGCCCCAGCTTTTCACGCGATTTGGCAAAGGCCGCCTCGATGCTGGCCTTGTCCGTGACGTCGGTTTCGCAGAACAGCCCGCCGATCTCGTCCGCCATCTGCGCGCCGCGTTCGGCATCCCGGTCGAAAAGCGCGACCTTTGCGCCCTTCGCGGCAAGGGCGCGGGCCGTCGCGGCGCCAAGGCCGGAAGCCCCGCCGGTGACGACGGCAACGGTGTCCTTGGTAATCTTCATCGGGCATCTCCTGTCATTCGTGCGTATAACGATCTTGCGGCTGGCCATGCCGAAAGGGCGCCGAGGTGACAAGCTGTCCCATCCGTCAGGACGGCGTCGATCGCGCCTGCCGCCCCAGCCGCACGATTTCGCGGTCCAGCACCTGAAGGAATTGCGAGCGGTCGGATTTGCGAAACGGTGGCGGTCCGCCGATCTGTTCGCCGCCCTGCCCGATACCGGCGCGCAGGTCCGCCATGATCGCGCGCGTGGCGATGGCGCTTCCGATCGAGGCGGTGGTGAACGGCTTGCCATTGGGCGCGATGACGGTGCCGCCCGCCTTCAAGCCGCGGTCGGCCAGCAGGATGTCGGTCGTCACGATCAATGCATCGCCATCGACCCGCGCCGCGATCCAGTCGTCCGCCGCGTCGAAGCCATCGTCCACCACGATCTGCCGCACGAGCGGATGCGCGGGCACCCGGAAATGGCTGTTGCTGACGATGGCGACGGGGACCGCGTGGCGAAAGGCAACCTTGTAGATCTCCTCCTTCACCGGGCAGGCATCGGCATCGACCAGTATCCTGAGGCCGGTGCCGATGTCGCCGATGGTCGCCATGGGGGGCATTACGGCTCCTTGGGTGCGCCCTTGCGGTGGGGTTTGCCCTTCGGCTTGCCCTTGAAGCCGCCAGGCTTGCCGGGACCGCCGTCACGGTCGCCGAACGGCTTGCGGCCACCCTTCGCGAACCGGCCCTTGCCGCCATTCCCGCCATAGGGCGGGCGCGGCTTGCCCCGGCGTTCGCCGTCATCGCCGCCGCCGCGCGGGTCGAAACCGCCGCGACGGTTCTCGCGCGCCTGTTCGCGCGGGGCTTCGTCCGACCGGGTGATGGTCACGTCGCCGCCATCGTCGGTGCCCGCGGTGCGCGCGACCGATGCCTCGAACTTGCCGGCGATCGCGGTCGGCACCTGCACGAAGGTTTCGTTGCCGGCGATGCGAATCGCGCCAACCTCGTTCTTGGTGATATGCCCGCGCCGGCACAAAAGCGGCAGGATCCAGCGCGCGTCCGCGTTCTGACGCCGCCCGATGTCGAGACGGAACCACACGACATCCTCGAAACCGGGGCGGTGGCGTTCCTTCTGCGCGGCCTGGCGTGCCTCGGGCGTGTTGGGGATCAGCTCCTCGGGCTGCGGCATGGCGGCGCGATGGGCGCGGACCAGCGCGGCCGCGATATCCTCGGGCGATTTTTCGGCGATGAGGCGCTGCGCCAATGCGCGATCCTCGTCGTCGAATTCCACCGGCTCCATCAATGCGGAAAGCAGGCGTTCGCGGTCCTGCTTGCGAATGTCGTCGGGGGTCGGGGCGTCGATCCACTCCGCCTCGATCCGGGCGCCGCGCAACATGGATTCGACGCGGCGGCGGCGGGGATAGGGCACGACGATGACCGCGGTGCCCTTCTTGCCCGCGCGGCCGGTCCGGCCCGAGCGGTGCTGAAGCGTTTCGGCATCGCGCGGAATCTCGACATGCACGACGAGCGTGAGGGTCGGCAGGTCGATCCCGCGCGCGGCGACATCGGTGGCGACGCACACGCGCGCACGGCGATCGCGCAGCGCCTGCAACGCATGGTTGCGTTCGTTCTGCGAATGCTCGCCCGACAGGGCGACGGCGGTAAATCCGCGCTCCTGAAGCGTGGCATGCAGGCGGCGCACATTGTCGCGCGTCGCACAGAACAGGATCGCCGTCTCCGCCTCGTGAAAGCGCAGCAGGTTGACCACGGCGGCATCGACGTCGGCGGGCGACACGGTCATCGCCTGATACGCGATATCGCCATGGCCGCGATCGTCGCCGACGGTGGAAATGCGCAGGGCATCGTCCTGATACCGGCGGGCGAGCGCCACGATCGGTTTCGGCATGGTCGCGGAGAACAGCAGCGTGCGGCGACCTTCGGGCGTCGCGTCGAGGATTTCTTCCAGATCCTCCCGGAATCCCATGTCGAGCATCTCGTCCGCCTCGTCGAGGACGACCGCCTTCAGTTCCGACAGGTCGAGCGCGCCGCGTTCGAGATGGTCGCGCAGCCGGCCCGGCGTGCCGACCACGATCTGCGCCCCGCGGCTGAGGTTGCGGCGTTCCTTCGATGCGTCCATGCCGCCGACGCAGGTGGCAATGCGCGAACCTGCCTTGCCATAGAGCCACATGAGCTCGCGGCTGACCTGCAGGGCGAGTTCGCGCGTCGGCGCGATGACGAGCGCGGCGGGCGCGGTGCCGAACACGGTCATGTCGTCCGCGATCAGCAGGTCGGCCATGGCCATGCCAAAGGCGACGGTCTTGCCCGAACCGGTCTGCGCCGACACGATGAGGTCGCGGCCTTTCGCTTCGGGTTCCAGCACGGCGGCCTGCACGGCGGTGGGTTGTTCATAGCCGCGTTCGGCAAGGGCTTCGCCGAGAACCGGCGGGAGTTGGGAAAAAATCATGAGTCTCGCAATTCGGGCCGGGCCGCAATGCGGGTTCGGCCGGGGATGATCGTCGGCCTGAAAGCGGTTCGGCGCCTGTGGCGCGGACCGTCCGGGCGCGATGGCCCGTCTGCCGATGGGCGGGCCATACACGATTCCCCCCGCTTTGGCTTGCGTTAATTGCGCATGCGCCGGCGCGCTACAGGCCGAACGCCTTCAACGCGGTGTCGAACGCCCCTTCGAGGCCGCCGCGCGCGCCGGTTCCGCGCCGTCCGGCCATGGGTGCCTCTTCCACGATGAGGATGCCTGTCCCGCGCTCCACCCTGTCCTTCAACAATTGTTCGCGGTCGAGGAAATAGGGCCAGAACGTCTCCGTCCGGGTCACGGAATAGGCGAGATCGGCGCTGAACCCGACAAGCTGGTCCTGTCCGAAGATGCGCCCGTGTTCGGCCCGTTCGATGCGGACCCCGCGCCCGCCCTTGATCGCCAGCCGGGCCGGCCCGTGAAACACCAGATAGCGCAATTGCAGCGTCAGCCACGCATTGAGCGAGAACAAGCGCCAGTGGCTCGTCACCCGCATCGGCCGGTCCCCCGGATGCGCCACCGCGGCCAGCGCGCGCGGTTGCAGCACGCAAGAGCCGCCTTCGGGCAGGTCCAGCACGGCAATCTCGGCAAAGGGATCGCGCGTGGCGGAAATGGTCGTCACCTCGCCGTCGCCGGTGATCCGCGTCAGGAACGTCATCCCCGCCGCGATACTGGACAAGGGATGGCGCGAATCGAGCAGCCATTGCGTGCGCTTTGCCCCGATGCCGGAGCTTGTCTGCAAGTAATCCTGTCGCACCAGCAATTGCTCCCCGTCGCGCAGGCGAACCGCGACCGACGCGCGGCTTTCCGGCGCGGGCGGGATCGTCGCCCCCGCCCCGCCCGGCACGCGGAGCCGGATCGCGGCCCGCCGCTGCGCCAGCGGGGCAAGCACGAACCAGAACAATAGCCGGATCGCATAGGGCATCAGCACCACGGCCAGAAACGCCCAGCCCGCCGCGCGCAGGATGTCGAACAGGTGCCAGCGCTCCGCCTGTCGCATGGTCCGCGCGCGCAGGGAGTTTTCCGCCGCGCTGCGTTCGGCGGCGAGCGCCGCGTCGAGATCGGCGGTTACATCGTCCAGCGTCCCGGCGGACCATTGGCGCGCCGCGTCATAGCGCGCATCCGCCGCGCGCCACGCATCGTAAAGGGCACGCTTGCGCTGCGCCGTGCGGGCGGTTTCGCACCGTGCATCACGCCGCGCGATGAGCGTGCTGCGTTCCGACCGGAGCAGTTCGCGCACCGCCCCTTCGATCCACGGCCCGCTTTCGAACGCGGCCAGTTCGCGGCGGGCCTCCTCGCACCGGCGCTGCGCCGCGGCGGCGGCGGCGGGGGTCGGGATGGGCCCTGCGGCCCGCACCCGCGCGGCGGCGGCGGCGCGCAGATCGCCGGCGCGCGCCGCGTCCTGCGCCGATTGCAGCGCGGCGATTTCCTGCCGGAGCACGGCGATGCGCAATTCCGCGCGCTTGCGGGCCAGGATCGCGGACGGGTTCACCCGGTCGAGCAGCGCCGGCTCGCCCAGCGCGGCCTCCGCCTCGGCAAGCGCGGCGCGGCGCGTGGCAATCTCTTGCGCCAGCCTTTGCGTCCCGTAATCGCCGAACCGGGCAGCGTCTCGGTTCAGCCGTGCCTGCGCCTCGGCCCGCATCGCATCCACCTGCGCGATGCTGCGTTCGAGCGCGGTGGCATTCGCCTCCGCCTCGCCCCCGCCGTTCCATTCGCGGATCAGCGTGGGGAGCACGAAGCTTGCAAACCCGATGGCGATCACCAACCCCAGGTAAAGCAGCGCCCGCCGCCCGATCCAGCCGAGCAGCGGCCTCACCGCAACGGTCCCCCTGTATCGTCCCGCCGTGCTGCTGTCGCAAATTCGTCCATTCCCGCCGCCATGCCAGCAAACCCGGCCCGCGCCAATCGCGAAGCATGGGGGGCCGGACGGGAACGCACGCCCCATGCACCCGTTCTTGGCGGCATTGCCATGGTGAAAGAATTGCCTTCATGCCCGATGCTGGGCCCGACACGAAAACCGCCGCCGCGCGCCTGACCGCCGACGTGCCCGCCCCCGACCCCGCCCGCGATTTCGGCCTTTGCGAAACCGCCGCCATGCTCGCCGAACGCCTGGTGGAGGGCGATGTCTTCATGGCCGCGCGCGACGAACCGCGTGCCCGCGCCATTGCCGCGTGCCTCAACGCGCTGATGCCTGATGCGCTGGTCGCCTTCGTCCCGCCCAGCGATGCACTGCCCGGCGACGATGCCCCCGCATCCCCCGCCAATGTGGGACAGCGGGTGTCCGCCCTGCGCGCGGTGCATGCCGCGCTTGGCCGCAAGGACCGCCCGGCCATCGCGCTCGTGACCACGGGCGAGGCGCTCGCCCGTGCCTATCCCGCGCCCGGTGCCTATGGCGCGATGCCGCCTGCGGTGCAGGTGGGCGAAACGCTCGATCTCGACGCGCTGGCGCAGCGATTGCAGGCGATCGGCTATTTCCACGACGAACGCGTCGACGAGCCTGGCGAGGTCGCGCTGCGCGGGCAGGTGCTCGACGTGTTTCCCGCCGACGCCGCGCATCCCCTGCGGATCGAGGCGAAGGACGGCACGGTTGCGGCGATCCATGTCTATGACGCCGGCGACCAGCGCACGATCGAGGATTGCGACACATGCGAAATCGGCCGCGCCGCCGAACCGGAGGGCGATGGCGATCTGGTGCCGCTGCTTGCCCATCTGCCCGATGCGCCCGTGATCTTGGCCGAGGGGGCGGACGAAAGGCGGCGGCGTTTCCTCGCGCTGGCCGAGGATGCGGCGAGCCGGCGTTCGGCCCGCGCGCTGCGGATCGTGACGGGGGAGGAGGAGTGGGCCGCCGCGCGCGACCGGCGCGCGACGCAGGAGATCGCCCGCCACGGCGAACCGCCGCCGCGTTTCGTCGAGGCGAAGCGCACGCAGGCCGCCTTTGACAAGTTCGTAAGGGAACGGCGCAAGGCGGGCGACCGTATCGTCCTTCTGGGCAGCGCGCGCGACCTGCGCTTCCTCCGCCGGCGCGCGGCCAGGGCGCTCGGCAAGATTGGCGAGGCGCAGGGCTGGACCGCCGTGCTCGATGCGGAGCCGGGCGCGGTTCTCGCGCTCCCCGCCGCCGCCGACCGCGGCTTCATGCGCGACGGCATCGCCGCGGTTGCCGCCGCCGACCTCCTCGGCAGCCGGGCCGACCGGGGGCAGGATGCCGCCACCCCGTCCCATCGCGAGATTTTCGATTTCGGGGAGATTCGCGTCGGCGATGTCGTGGTGCACGAGGACCATGGCCTCGCGCAGGTCGCCGGATTGCGCGCCATGGAGGGGATCGAGGGTGCGTCTGGCGATGCCATTGCGCTGACCTATGCCGATGACAATACGCGGCTCGTCCCGGTGGATGAGGCCGATCTCGTCTGGCGTTACGGGGCGGAGGCGGATGCCGTCACGCTGGACCGGCTCGACGGGTCGAGCTGGCAGAAACGTCGCGCCGAAATCGACCGCGCCATCGCCGACAGCGCCCGCACGCTCATCGACATGGCCAAGGCGCGTGAAAATGCGAATGCCCCGGTGCTCGACCCCGATCCCGACGCATACGAACGCTTTTCCGCCGGTTTCCCCTTTACCGAAACGCCGGATCAGGCCCGCGCGATCGAAGCCGTGCGCGACGATCTCGCCAGCGGGAAGCCGATGGACCGGCTCGTCGTCGGCGATGTGGGATATGGCAAGACCGAGGTTGCCCTGCGCGCCGCGGCCATCGCCGCCCTGTCGGGCAAGCAGGTCGCCATCGCCGCACCGACGACCGTGCTCGCGCGGCAGCATCTGGAGGAGTTTCGCGCCCGTTTCGCCAGCACCGGGATCGAAGTCGCCGGATTGTCCCGCCTGTCCACCGCCGCGGAGAAAAAGGCGGTCCGGCAAGGGTTGCAGGACGGCCGCATTTCCATCGTCGTCGGCACCGGCGCGGTCGCCGGCAAGGGGGTCGAATATGCCGATCTCGCGCTTGTCATCATCGACGAGGAGCAGCGTTTCGGCACGAAGGATAAAAACGCCCTGCGCGCATTGAGCGCGGGCCACGCGCTTGCGCTGTCCGCCACGCCCATTCCCCGCACGCTGCAAACCGCGCTCGTCGGGTTACAGCAATTGTCGGTCATCGCGACGCCGCCCGCCCGGCGGCAGCCGATCCGCACCGCGGTCGGCGCCTTCGACGGCGAACGGGTGCGCAGCGCATTGCTCCGCGAAAAGGCGCGCGGCGGGCAAAGCTTCGTCGTGGTGCCCCGGATCGAGGACATGGAACCGCTCTCGGCAAAGCTGGAACGGCTGGTCCCCGAATTGTCCGTCGTCACCGCGCATGGCAAGATGAAGGCCGGCGCCATCGACGAGGCCATGGTCGGCTTTGCCCGAGGCGAGGGCGACGTGCTGCTCGCCACCAATATCATCGAGGCCGGGCTGGACGTGCCGCGCGCCAACACGATGATCATCTGGCGCGCCGATCGTTTCGGCCTGTCGCAATTGCACCAGCTTCGCGGCCGGGTCGGGCGGGCCAGCCGGCGCGGCAATGTCATGCTATTGACCGATCCCGATGCGGAGATCGCGCCCGCGACATTGAAACGGCTCCGCACGCTGGAGGCGTTCGACAGGCTGGGCGCCGGGTTCGCCATTTCGGCGCGCGATCTCGACATGCGCGGCGCGGGCGATCTCCTGGGCGAGGCGCAGGCCGGGCACATGAAGCTGATCGGGATCGACCTCTATCAATTCCTGCTCGAATCGGCCCTGCGCACCGCGCGCGGCGAGGTCGTCGAACGCTGGGCGCCGGAACTCAATCTCGGCGTGGAGGGGCGCCTGCCCGCCGAATGGATCCCGGACGAGGAGATCCGCGTGACGCTCTATGCCCGGCTGGCGCGGATCGCCGACACGATCGCGCTGGATGCGTTCGTCGCGGAGCTGGAGGACCGATTCGGCGCGCTGCCCGACGCGGCGGCGACGCTGATCGCGGTGGCGCGCATCCGGGTGGAGGCCCGCGCCGCCGCCATCGCGCGCATCGATGCCGGTCCTGCTGCCATCGCACTCACCCCGCGGGAGGGATTCGAGGGCGATGCAAAGGCGGCGGGGCTGAAGCAAAAGGACGACCGCCTCATCCTTGCCGAGCGGATCGAGGACGAGATGGAACGGCTCGACCGCATCGCCGCGCTGGTGGGGGAGTTGACCTAGCCGGAGGTCAGAAGCCCAGCTTGCCCACCGCGCCACCGATCATGACGCCGGCGGCGAAAAGCATGACACCCACGGCGAAGGCGATGAGAACACGTTCGCCGTTGGTGCGCGCTTTCAGGAACATCTCGACCGGATCGCGTTCCGAAGAGGCCGGTGACGATGTCTTGCGCCTGCCTTCGGGCTCGTTTGTGCATCTTTCATCAGTCATGGCCCGCATCCTACCGGACGCCAATACGCATTGCAAAGGCACGCCGGGGATCGATGATCGCCGGCACGGCCTTGCGAAAGGGGTCGGGCGGATGGCCCGGCCGCAAGAGCACCCGCATCATGGCACAGCGGCGCAATTTTTCAGGCGGATGATCTTCGAAATCTTGTCTCCGACTTCATCCAGTGTCGCGTGAAGCCGGTTGATCTGCGAAACGGACGACGCCAGTTCCGGACCGTACCGCGAAACCAGATATTCCCGCCTCGTCATAAGGTCGCACAAATGCGCGGCCGTCTTGGCTCGCAACACCAGCCCGCATTGTGTTGCGAGTTCCTTTTTTCTGGCGAGGTCATGTTGCGTGCCTCGTACATCCGCCGGGCTGTGCCCGCCACTCAGCAGGAGCGCATTCAGGTAAAGCTCGATCGCCTGAATCGCGAGCAGCCGCATGGGCGCATGCGAAATCGGTTTCCCCCGCGTTCCACTAGGCCGCAGTATGGATGCCGCTTTGCGATATTCGTCGGCAAGAGCCTGAATTTCGTGAACGGAGGCCAGGTCGCCGGGGTAAAGGATCGTGTTTACCATGGCAAAACATTGGCAGGGCAAAAGCTAACAACCCGTTACTGCAAAAGGCGCTGCCGCGAGGATCGAAATTCGTTCTACACCGCCTGCGCCGCGGCCATGCCGCTGGCCCAGGCCCATTGGAAATTATACCCGCCGAGCCAGCCTGTGACGTCCACCGCCTCGCCAATGGCAAAAAGGCCCGGGACGCGGCGCGATTCCATGGTTTTTGACGACAACTCGCCGCACGCGATGCCGCCCACGGTCACCTCCGCCTTGGCAAAACCCTCGGTCCCGTTGGGGGCAAAGCGCCAGTCGCGCAGCCGCGCCTCCGCACCGGCAAGCGCCTTGTCCGGCATGTTGCCCAGCTCGCGCGGCGCATCGATCCGGTCGGCCAGCGTGTCGGCCAGCCGCGCCGGCAGATGTTCGCGCAGCATCGTGCGCAGCGTCGCGCGCGGATGCTCCCGCTTGGCCGCAAGGAGCCACTCCGGGCCTGCATCGGGCAGGAAATCGACGCCGACCGTATCGCCGTGCCGCCAGTACGACGACACCTGCAGGATCGCCGGGCCGGACAGGCCGCGATGGGTAAACAGCGCCGCCTCGCGAAAGCGCGCCTTGCCCGCCGTCGCCGAAATCTCGGTCGAAACGCCCGACAATTCGCGGAACAGCACCTGTTCCCCGCCGAGCGTGAGCGGCACCAGCGCGGGGCGCGGTTCCACGATCTTCATCCCGAATTGCCGCGCAAGGTCATAGGCGAAACCGCTCGCGCCGAGCTTTGGAATCGACGGGCCGCCGGTCGCGATCACCAGCGACGGCGCGCGGAATGCGCCGCCCCCGGTCGCCACCGTGAAGCGCGGATCGGCATGCGACACGCCCGATACCGGCGCGCCGCAATGCACGTCGACCACGCCGCCGGCCGCGCCCGCCTTCGCACATTCGGCGAGGAGGAGATCCACGATCTGCTGTGCCGAACCATCGCAGAACAGCTGGCCCAGCGTCTTTTCATGCCAGGCGATCCCGTGGCTTTCGACCAGCGCGAGGAAATCGGCGGCGGTATAGCGTGACAGCGCGCTTTTCGCGAAATGGCGGTTCGACGAAATATAACGGTCGGGCGCGGTATGGATGTTGGTGAAATTACACCGTCCACCGCCGGATATGAGGATTTTCTTCCCCACCCGGTCGCCATGCTCGACCACGGCGACGCGCCGGCCGCGCTGCCCGGCGAAGGCGGCGCACATCAGCCCCGCCGCCCCGCCGCCCAGCACGATCGCATCGTAATCCTGCGGCTCGATTCCGTTCACAACATCTCGAACGCCATGGCGGTTGCCTCGCCGCCGCCGATGCAGATGCTGGCGACGCCGCGCTTCAGCCCGCGGTTCTGCAACGCGCCGAGCAGGGTCGCGATGATGCGCGTGCCCGATGCGCCGATCGGATGGCCCAGCGCGCAGGCGCCGCCGTTCACGTTGAGCTTATCCCGCGCAATGCCCAGCTCCTTCTCCGCGATCAGCGCGACCACGGCAAAGGCCTCGTTCACCTCGAACAGATCGACATCGTCCACGCTCCAGCCGATCGTCTCCAGCAGCGTGCGCGTGGCGTGAACAGGCGCCGTGGTGAACCATTCCGGTTCGTGCGCATGGCTGGCATGGCCCACGACGCGCGCGACCTGCGTCATGCCCATCGCCGCGGCCGTGCTGGCCCGCGTCATCACGAGCGCCGCCGCGCCGTCGGAAATGGAGGAGGCATTGGCCGCCGTCACGGTGCCGCCGTCGCGGAACGCGGCCTTGAGCTTGGAAATGCGCGCGATGTCCGCCTTGAACGGTTGCTCGTCGGTTTCGACGACGGTTTCGCCCTTGCGCGTCTTCACCGTGACGGGGGTGATTTCCCGGTCGAACGAACCATCCTCGCACGCCTTTTTCGCGCGGGTGAGCGAGGAAATCGCATATTCGTCCTGCGCCTCGCGCGTGAACTGGTATTTTTCGGCGGCATCTTCGGCAAAGGTGCCCATCAGCCGGCCCGTGTCATACGCATCCTCCAGCCCGTCGAGGAACATGGAATCCTTCACCACGTCATGGCCGACGCGCGCGCCCCCGCGATGCTTGGGCAGGATATAGGGGGCACCGGTCATGCTCTCCATCCCGCCGGCGACGATGACCTGCCCGGTCCCGGCCAACAGCGCATCATGCGCCATGATCGCGGTCTGCATGCCCGAACCGCACATCTTGTTCACCGTGCTCGCCGGGACATGGGTGCCGAGACCCGCATGGATCGCCGCCTGCCGCGCGGGCGCCTGCCCCAGCCCGGCCGGCAGGACGCAGCCCATGATGACCTGGTCGACGTTTTCGCCCGCGATCCCGGCGCGTTCGACGGCGGCACGCACCGCCGCGGCGCCGAGGTCGGTCGCCTTCATCCCGCCGAGGCTGCCCTGCAATCCGCCCATCGGCGTGCGGGCATAGCTGGCGATGACGACGGGGTCGTTCCGGTCTTGGTCGGTCATGGTGTCAAACCTTGTGTCTGGTGTCCGCTCGCACGGGTGCGAGACGTTTTGGGGTCCGCTCGCGAGGGTGCGAGACGATGGGGTTGGCGCCTCAGATAGGAAGCCGGCTGGTCAGTTTAACCCGCCGCATCGCAAAGCTGGAATTTACCGAGGAGACCCCCGGCAGATGGACCAGCGTCTTCTTGAGATATCGTTCATATTCCTCGATCGAGCCGGTAATCACGCGCAGGACGTAATCGCTTTCCCCGCCCACCAAAAAGCATTCGACGATATTGGGCAGGCTCTGCACGGCACTTTCGAACGCGTCGAGCGTTTCTGCGTCATGCCGCGACAACCGTATATTGGCAAACACATCGACGCCCAGCCCGAGCTTGCGCTCGTTGAGGAGGAGGCTGCGTCCGCGAATGACGCCGTCTTCTTCCATCCGCTTCAACCGCCGCCAGCATGGCGTGTGCGACAGCCCGACGCGTTCGGACAGGGCATTGATCGACAGGTCGGGGTCGGCCTGCAGCGTTCGCAATATCTTCCAGTCAGTCTCATCCATAATGGCGCGCGCCTTGCATCATGTTGCGTTGCAGCGCAATGCGATTGATGTTTGGCGTCCCTTATTGGGATAGAATTCCTCCGCGATGGGATTATGGGGCAAAGAAAGGAAAGATATACCGCAGATTGCCGTGTAATTTTTTCGCAAAGCACGCGCCCCGCAGCCCGCACCGGGCCGGCGCGCGCACATAGCCGCAAGGATGCCGATTTTGCCCGATTCGAACCTGTCCAAATCCAACCTTCCCCCGCTCAGCCTCTATATCCCGGAACCGCCCGCGCGCCCCGGCGAGGAGGTCAGTTTCGCGCATGTCGACAGGGGCGAACCGGGCGCGGTGCGCCGTCCCGACAGCGCCGAGACGGAAAAGGAGATGCGCGATCTTCCCTACAAGCTGATCCGCGTGCTCGATGACGATGGCAATGCGGTGGGGCCGTGGAACCCGATGCTGGGCGCCGACACGCTCATCAAGGGGCTGCGCGCGATGATGCTGGCCCGCGTGTTCGACGACCGGCTGTTCCGCGCGCATCGGCAGGGCAAGACCAGCTTCTACATGAAGAGCACGGGCGAGGAGGCGATTTCCGCCGCCCAATCGCTCGCGCTGGACAAGGGGGACATGTTTTTCCCCACCTATCGCGCATTGGCGTGGCTGCATGCGCGCAACTATCCGCTGACCACGCTGTGCAACCAGATCTTCTCCAATGCGGAGGATCCGCTCGCGGGGAAGCAATTGCCGATTTTGATGTCGGCGCGCGATTACGATTTCTATTCGATTTCGGGCAATCTTGGCGTGCGTTTCGCCCATGCGGTCGGTTGGGGCATGGCGTCGGCGTACAAGGGCGGGCGCAATATCTCATTGGGCTATGTCGGCGACGGCACCACGGCGGAGGGCGATTTCCACGAGGCAATGACCTTTGCCGGCGTGTTCAAGGCGCCGACGATCCTGTGCATCACCAACAACCAATGGGCGATTTCCAGCTTCGCCGGGTTTGCGCAGGCGGAACAGACGCCGTTTGCGGCCAAGGCGCTGGCCTATGGCATGCCGGGGCTGAAGGTGGACGGCAATGATTTCCTCGCGGTGTGGGGCGCGACGCAATGGGCCGCCGAACGCGCGCGGACCAACAATGGCCCGACGCTGATCGAATTCTACACCTACCGGGCGGAGGGGCATTCCACCTCCGACGATCCGACCAAGTATCGCCCCAAGGACGAGGCATCGAAATGGCCGCTGGGCGATCCGGTCGAACGGTTGAAGGACCACCTCATCGGTCTTGGCGAATGGGACGAGGACCGCCACGCCGCCCTCGTCGAGGAATTGAAGGAAAAGGTCCGCGTCGCGGTGAAGGAAGCCGAAAAGATCGGCACTCTGGGCCAGTCGAAGCCGCCCATCGACGAAATGTTCGAGGATGTGTTCGAGGAAATGGACTGGCGGCTGAAGGAACAGAAGCGCGAATTGCTGCACCGGCGCGGCCTCGATGGAAAGAAAGGCTGACCATGGCCAGCAAACGCATGAACATGATCCAGGCGCTCAATTCCGCGCTGGATGTCACGATGAGCCGCGACGAGAACGTCCTCGTCTTTGGCGAGGATGTCGGCTATTTTGGCGGCGTTTTCCGCGTCACCGAGAAATTGCAGGAAAAGCACGGGCTGCAACGCTGCTTCGACGCGCCATTGACCGAGGGCGGCATCATCGGTGCGGCGATCGGCATGGGCGCCTATGGCCTGCGCCCGGTACCGGAAATCCAGTTCGCCGACTACATCCTGCCCGCCTATGACCAGCTGGTGAGCGAGGCGGCACGGCTGCGCTACCGCTCCAACGGCGAATTCTGGGCGCCGATCACCGTGCGCACCCCCTATGGCGGCGGCATTTTCGGCGGGCAGACGCACAGCCAGTCGCCCGAGGCGATCTTTGCCCATGTGACGGGCCTGAAAGTCGTGATCCCGTCGAACCCCTATGATGCGAAGGGGCTGCTCATCTCCTCCATCGAATGCGACGATCCGGTCGTGTTCCTGGAGCCGAAGCGCCTGTATAACGGCCCGTTCTACGGCCGCCCAGACGAGGAATTGAAGACCTGGGCCAATTCCGACCATGTCGGCGCCGACGTGCCGGAGGGGCATTACGACGTGCCATTGGGACGGGCGTCGATCGTGCGCGAAGGGACCGAGGCGACCGTGCTGGCCTATGGCACCATGGTCCATGTGGCGGAGGCGGGCATCGCCGATTCGGGCGTGGATGCGGAGCTGATCGACCTGCGCTCCATCGTCCCGCTCGACATCGATGCGATCACGGCATCGGTGCGGAAAACCGGCCGCTGCATCATCCTGCACGAAGCGTCGCGCTATGCCGGGTTCGGGGGCGAATTGTCCGCGCTGGTGCAGGAACGCTGCTTTGACTATCTGCGCGCGCCGATCGCGCGGGTGTGCGGATACGACATGCCCTATCCCCATGCCTTCGAATGGGATTATTTCCCCGGACCGGTGCGCCTGTCCGAAGCCTTGAAATCCGCCGTGGAGTATCGCTGATGGGTCGTTACAAGTTCCGCCTGCCCGACATTGGCGAAGGCGTGGCCGAGGCCGAGATCGTCGAATGGCACGTGAAGCCCGGTGACGAAATCGCCGAGGACGATCCGCTGTGCGACGTGATGACCGACAAGGCGACGGTCGACATGACCACGCCGGTCGGCGGCAGGATCATCGCCATCAATGGCGAGGTCGGCGAGATGAAGGCGGTCGGCAGCGTGCTGGTCGAGATGGAGGTCGAGGGCGCCGGCAATGCCGACAACGACGCCCCCGCCGAGACCGCATCGCAACCGTCGGACGGTGCCAGCGATCGCAAGGACAGCGATGGCCAGAACAGCGGCGGGCAGGACGGCGACCACGTGCCGCAGGCGGGCGACCCGGCCCCCGAACCTTCGCCGAAAGCCCCGGCCGACACGCCCAGGCCCAACCCGGCCCCCGCCCCGGCACCAACGCCCGCGCCCCGTGCCAAGGTAACGCCCGCCCCGACGAGTTCCAGCGGAAAGCCGTACTTCGCCCTTGCCGCCCCGGCCACGCGCCGCCGCGCGGCAAAGCTCGGGCTCGACCTGGCCAAGGTGCCGGGCACGGGCCGCAACGGGCGCGTCACCCCCGACGATATCGAGGCCTATCTCGGCAGCGGGGGCGACAGCCGTTATACCGTGCGCGACGCGGTCGAGGAAAAGAAGATCATCGGCCTGCGCCGCAAGATCGCCGACCGCATGGCCGAGGCGAAGCGCAACATCCCGCACATCACCTATGTCGAGGAGTTCGATCTTACCGAGCTGGAAAAGCTGCGCGCCGCGATGAACGAGGACCGCGCCGAGGGGCAGCCCAAGCTGACCATCCTGCCGTTCTTTGTCCGCGCGCTCGTCCGCGTGCTGCCCGATTTTCCGCAGGTGAACGCGCATTTCGACGATGCCAACGGCATGTTGCAGCAATTCGGCGCGGTGCATGTCGGCATCGCGACGGCGACGCCCAACGGGCTGATGGTGCCGGTCGTGCGCAATGCCGAAACGCTGACCGTGTGGGAAAGCGCGGACGAAATCGCGCGCCTGTCCACCGCCGCGCGCGACGGCACCGCCGGGCGGGAGGAGCTGTCGGGCTCCACCATCACGATCACCTCGCTCGGCCCGCTTGGCGGCATTACCACCACGCCGATCATCAACCGGCCCGAGGTCGCGATCATCGGCCCGAACAAGCTGGTCGACCGGCCCGTGGTCGAGGGTAGCTTCATGTCGGTGCGCAAGATCATGAACGTGTCCTGCGGCTTCGACCACCGCATCATCGACGGATATGAGGCCGCCTTGTTCGTGCAGAAGATGAAGCGCCTGCTCGAACATCCCGCGCTGATCTTCATGGATTGAACGCGATAAGCGCCGGGCGCACTTTTCAAACCGCGCCCGGCTCGCTAGGGCCACGGGTGCAACGAATTTTTTCAGGAGCACCGGTAGCCTTGTCCAGCCTGATCCTCGTCCGCCACGGCCAGTCGCAGTGGAACCTCGAGAACCGTTTCACCGGATGGTGGGACGTGGACCTCACCGACAAGGGCGAGGCGGAGGCCAAGGCCGCGGGCGAGCTGATGATGGCGAAGGACATGCGTCCGACCGTCGCCTTCACCTCGCTTCAGACGCGCGCGATCCGCACGCTTCACATCGCGCTGCAGGCGGCGGGGCGGCTGTGGATCCCGGAAACGAAGGACTGGCGCCTCAACGAACGCCATTATGGCGGGCTGACCGGGCTGGATAAGAAGGAAACGGCGGACAAGCACGGCGAGGAGCAGGTGCAGCTCTGGCGGCGCAGTTTCGACACCCCGCCCCCGCCCATGGCGCGCGGCGGGCTGTTCGACCTGTCCGCCGACGACCGCTATGCCAACATCCCCGTGCCCGACGCCGAAAGCCTGAAGGACACGATCGAACGCGTCGTCCCCTACTACCGCGAGGCGATCGTGCCGGTGATGGAGGCGGGCGAAACCGTCATCATTTCCGCCCACGGCAACAGCCTGCGCGCGCTGGTGAAGGAATTGTCGGGCATTCCCGATGACGAGATCACCGGCCTCGAAATCCCGACCGGAAAGCCGCTCGTCTACCCGGTGGAAAACGGGCGGGTGTCGGGCGAACGCTACTTTCTCTCCGACGGCTGAGGCAGGGACAATGGCGGCACCGGTGGCAATCGTGATGGGCAGCCAGTCCGACTGGCCGACGATGAAGCATGCCGCCGACGTGCTGCACGATCTCGCGGTGGATACCGACGTGCGCATCGTGTCGGCGCATCGCACGCCCGAACGCATGTTCGATTTCGCGAAGGGCGCCGCCGACGCAGGGATCAAGGTCATCATCGCGGGCGCGGGCGGGGCGGCGCATCTGCCCGGCATGATCGCATCGATGACGCATCTCCCCGTGCTGGGCGTACCGGTACAGTCGCGCGCGCTTTCGGGGCAGGATTCGCTCCTCTCCATCGTGCAGATGCCCGGCGGCGTCCCCGTCGGCACGCTCGCCATCGGCGAGGCGGGCGCGAAGAACGCAGGGCTTCTCGCCGCCTCGATCCTGTCGCTCGGCGATGCGTATCTCGGCGACCGGCTCAAAGCCTGGCGCCAGATGCAGAGCGATGCCGTCGCGGAGCGTCCGACCGATGCCGGATAAGCGCGTGGCCATCGCACCGGGCGCGACGATCGGCATCTTGGGCGGTGGGCAGCTTGGCCGGATGATGGGCGTCGCAGCGGCGCAGCTCGGCTATCGCTGCCATGTGTTCGCGCCCGATGATCCGTGCGTGGCGGCCGAAACCTGCGCCGCGTTCACGCCTGCCCCGTTCGAGGACGAGGACGCGCTTGGTCGCTTCATGAACGCGTGCGACGTCGTGACCTATGAATTCGAGAACGTGCCGGTCGGTCCGCTGGCCGCGGTGGGGGTGCCCCCTTGCGCGCGCCGATCCGTGCGCTCGAAATCGCGCAGGACCGATTGGCGGAGAAGCGTTTCGTGGCCGATCTGGGCGGGACGCCCGCCCCCTTCATGGCCGTGGACGACGAGGCGGATTTCACCCGCGCGATCGAACAGATCGGCACGCCCGGCATCGTGAAGACCCGCCGCGACGGCTATGACGGCAAGGGGCAGTGGCGCATCATGTCGCCCCGCGATGCGGAGGATGCGGACCTGCCCGCCGCTACGCCGCTGATCTACGAAGGTTTCGTCGATTTCCTCGCCGAATTCTCCGTCATTCTCGTACGCGGAATGGATGGAGAGATCCGGTACTGGGACAGCGCGGAGAACGAGCACAGCAGCGGCGTCCTCGCGCGCTCCACCGTTCCGGCCCGCCCGGACATCGCCGCGCAGGTACCGGCGGCGCGCGACCTCTCGGCCAGCGTGGCGGAGGCCCTGGGCTATATCGGCGTGCTCACGCTCGAATTCTTCGCCACGGCGCAGGGGCCGGTTTTCAACGAAATGGCGCCGCGCGTGCACAATTCCGGCCACTGGACGATCGAAGGCGCGCGCACGAGCCAGTTCGAGAATCATATCCGCGCGATCTGCGGCTTGCCGCTGGGCGATACGGCGACGATCGTGCCGGGCGTGGTGATGGACAATCTCATCGGCGAGCAGGCCAATGGCTGGGCCGGGGTGCTGGCCGACCCTGCGAATCACCTGCATCTTTACGGCAAGGATGTGCGCGAGGGGCGCAAGATGGGCCATGTGACCCGGCTTATCCTGGATGTGGCGGCGTGACCGGGCCGGAGCTTTTCCTCGTCGCCGCGCGGGCCGACAACGGGGTGATCGGCATCGACAATCGCCTGCCGTGGCATATCCCGGCGGATCTCGCCCGGTTCAAGCGGCTGACCATGGGATCGCCGATGATCATGGGGCGCGCGACCTTCGATTCGCTGCCCGGCATATTGCCCGGTCGGCGGCATATCGTCCTCACCCGTCAGGATGGCTGGCAGGCGGACGACGACGATGTGGAGGTGGTCCACGATCTCGACGCCGCGATCCACCGCGCCAATGCCGCGCGCATCGCGGTCATCGGCGGGGCGGAGGTGTTCGCGCAGGTCATGCCGCGCGCCCGCCGGATCGAGCTGACCGAGGTGCATGCCGATTTTGCCGGGGACACGCACATGACCGCGCCCGATCCCGCCGTGTGGGAGGAAACCGCGCGCGAGGATCATCCCGCCGAGGGAAAACGCCCGGCCTATAGCTTCGTCACCCTGAAACGCCGGGGTTGAGCGGCTCGCCCCGTTCCTGCACAGACGCGCGATGATCCGCCTCGACGCCCGTGAACCCATGCCCGACGCGCTTGCCGGCGCGACGATGGCGCTCGGCAATTTCGATGGGGTGCATTCGGGGCACCAGGCCGTCATCGGCGCCGCCATCGCCGATGCGCGCGCCCATGGCCGCCCCGCCATCGTCGCCACCTTCGATCCGCATCCGGTCCGCTATTTCAAGCCGGACACGCCGCCCTTCCGCCTGACCACTCTGGATCAGCGGGAGGAGCTTTTCGCCGCGCTCGGTGCCGATGCGATGGTGGTCTTCGCCTTCGACCGGACGCTGGCGACCACCACGGCGGAGGATTTCGTGGCCGACCTCCTCGCCAGCCGGCTCGCCGCCAGATGCGTCGTGACGGGAAGCGATTTCACCTTTGGCAGGGGGCGGTGCGGCGATGTCGCGGCGCTGCGCACGCTGGGCGCGAAGGTGGGCATGGACGCGATCACGGTCGAACCCGTCACCAATGGCGAACAGATCGTATCGTCGAGCCGTATCCGCGAGGCTTTGAGTGCCGGCGATCCCCGGCTCGCCGCCCGGCTGCTCACCCGCCCCTTCGCCGTGCGCGGCACGGTGCGGCACGGGGACAAGGTTGGGCGCACCATCGGCTATCCCACCGCCAATCTCGATCTCGGGCAATATCTGCGTCCGCGATACGGGATTTACGCCGTGACCGGGCGGCTCCCCGACGGGCGCGTCTTGCAGGGCGCGGCCAATGTCGGCATCCGCCCCAGCTTCGACCCGCCGAAGGAATTGCTCGAGCCGTATTTCTTCGATTTCGCCGAAGATCTTTATGGGCAGGAGATCGAGGTCGCCTTTCACCATTTCCTCCGGCCGGAGGCGAAGTTCGACGATCTCGACGCATTGGTCGCGCAAATGGCGAAGGATTGCGACCGGGCGCGGGCCTTGTTGAACGGGTGAAGCGGGGCGCGACGTCGAACCGGCTTTATCCGCGCGCCATTTCGGTTTAACGCGCCGGACGATGACCGAAAAGCGCGATTATAAAGACACGGTGTTCCTGCCGAAGACCGATTTCCCCATGAAGGCCGGCCTTCCGCAAAAGGAGCCGGGCATTCTGGCCGGGTGGCAGGATGCGAATCTCTACGACACGTTGCGCAATGCGCGGCGCGGGCGGGAAAAATTCATCCTGCACGACGGCCCGCCCTACGCGAACGGGGACATGCATATCGGCCATGCGCTGAACCATGTGTTGAAGGACATGGTCGTGCGCACGCAGACGCTGCTGGGCAAGGATGCGCCCTACGTGCCGGGCTGGGACTGTCACGGGCTCCCGATCGAGTGGAAGGTCGAGGAGCAGTATCGCAAGAAGAAGAAGAACAAGGACGACGTTCCGCGCAAGGAATTCCGCGCCGAATGCCGCGCCTATGCGCAGCACTGGGTCGATGTGCAGCGCGATCAGTTGAAACGGCTGGGCACGATGGCGGATTGGGACAAGCCCTATCTCACCATGGATTTCGAGGCCGAGGCGACGATCGTCACCGAGCTGCTGAAATTCGCCGAATCGGGGCAATTGTATCGCGGTGCGAAGCCGGTGATGTGGTCGCCGGTCGAAAAGACCGCGCTCGCCGAGGCGGAGGTGGAGTACGAGGACATCACCTCGACGCAGATCGACGTCGCGTTCGAAATCGTGGAATCGCCGGTTGCGGAACTGGTCGGTGCGCATGCGGTGATCTGGACGACGACGCCGTGGACGATTCCGGTGAACCAGGCTTTGGCGTTCGATCCCGACAGCGAATATGTGGCCTTTCCTCACGCGGGTAAGCGCTACGTTTTCGGTCGGCGTCTCTACAGTCACATGGCGAAGGCGCTTGGCATCGAAGAAAGCGTTATTGTCGATTGGCTCGATAAGACGGTCGGTGAAGCCAAGCCGGACGAATGGCTGACATCGGAAACCCTCGCCAAGACCAAGGTCCGCCACCCCATGCATCATCTCGGCGGGTTCTATGCCGAGCCGCGCCCGATGCTGCCCGGCGATTTCGTCACGATGGATTCCGGCACCGGCCTCGTCCATATGTCACCCGACCATGGCGAGGACGATTTCGAGCTGTGCAAGGCCTATGGCATCAACCCGAAATTCGTGGTGGAGGCCGATGGCCGCTATCGCGAGGACTGGCTCTGGCTGCCGCGCACGGACGAACGCAGCGCCTCGGTCATCAATCCGAAGTTCAACGCCCCCGACGGCCCGATCTGTTCGGATTTGCGCGATGCGGGTGCGTTGCTGTCGGTTGGCAGTTACGAGCATTCCTACCCGCATAGCTGGCGCTCGAAGGCGAAGATCATCTATCGCTGCACGCCGCAATGGTTCGTGCCGATGGATCGCGCGTTGAGCCATACGCCGGCCAAGGCCGTGAAGGAAAAACGCTGGGAAAACGAAGGCGGCGCGATCGATCCGGCGGATGAGCACCAGAATCAGCCGATGACGCTCCGGGAAACCGCGCTCGCCGCACTCGACGATACGCGGTTCGTTCCGGCCAAGGGGCGTAACCGCATCGGTTCGATGGTGGCCAACCGGCCCGACTGGGTGCTGTCCCGTCAACGCGCATGGGGCGTGCCGATCACGCTGTTCGTCAATCGCGAAACCGGCGAATATCTCGTCGATCCTGCCGTCAACGCGCGCATCGTTGCGGCCATTCGCGAAAACGGCGTCGATGGCTGGGACGAGGAAAATGCCGCCGCCCTGCTCGGCCCCGATTACGATCTCGACGATTACGAGCGGGTCGCCGATATTCTCGACGTGTGGTTCGATAGCGGGTGCACCCATTCCTTCGTCCTGGAATCGGGCAAATGGCCGGACCTGAGCTGGCCCGCCGATCTTTATCTGGAGGGCAGCGACCAGCATCGCGGCTGGTTCCAGTCGTCCCTGCTCGAAAGCTGCGGCACGCGGGGCCGTGCGCCCTATGACGCGGTGCTGACCCATGGCTTCACCATGGACGGCAAGGGCGAAAAGATGTCCAAGTCGAAGGGCAACACGATCAGCCCGCTCGACCTGATGCGCGATTACGGCGCCGACATCATCCGCCTGTGGGCGCTTTCGGTCGATTATACCGAGGATCACCGCATCGGTCCCGAAATCCTGAAGGGTGTCGGGGATCAGTATCGCCGCCTGCGCAACACGTTCCGCTACCTGCTCGGCGCGTTGTCCGATTATGCGGAGGAAGAGGCGCTTCCGGTGTCCGAATTGCCGGAGCTGGAACGCTACGTGCTCGCGCTGCTGGCGAAGCTGGATGCGAAAATGCGCCGCGCCGTCGATGATTTCGAGTTCAACGATTACAACCGGGCGCTCGTCGATTTCTGTAACGAGGATCTGTCCGCGTTCTTCTTCGATATTCGCAAGGACAGCCTGTATTGCGATGCGCCGACCGATACGCGCCGCCGCGCCTATCGCACCGTGCTCGACATGCTGTTCCACGCGCTGGTGCGCTATGCCGCGCCGGTGCTGGTCTTCACGGCGGAGGAGGTGTGGCAGACCCGCTTCCCAGACGAGGACAGCGTGCACCTGCTCGAATGGCCCGGAATCGATCCGGCATGGGACGATGCCGCGCTGTGCGAACGCTGGGCCGGGTTGCGCGAATTGCGCGAGGACGTGAACGAGGCGATCGAACCGCTGCGCCGGGAAAAGACCATCCGATCCAGCCTCGCCGCAGAGGTCCGCGTACCCGCCGATGCGGTGCCCGCCGGATTTGACGATGGCGATCTTGCCGAATTGTTCATCACCGCGACAGTGGAACGCGGGCAGGACGACGCGGTGCAGATCACGCCCACCGACATGGCCAAATGCGGCCGTTGCTGGCGCCATCTTCCCGATGTGGCGGAAGACGGCGACCTTTGCGCGCGCTGTGACGACGTGGTCGGCGATACGGAGGATGCCGCGTGACGCAGGCCGGCACGCAGTCTGTCTGGCGCCACCGGACCACCGGCCTTGCCATCGCAGCCGGGATCGCGCTCGTCGATCAGCTGGTAAAGCTCTGGCTGCTCGGCCCGATGCGGCTGCGCGAACGCGGGGTGATCGACATCGTGTCGTTCTTCGACCTGCGCTATGCCGAAAATCGCGGCATATCCTATGGTTTTCTCACCGCCGACAGCCTGGAGAGCCGGATCCTGCTGTTCGGGATGACCGGGTTGATTGCGCTGGGCGTGCTGATCTGGATGCTGCGGGAAAAGCGGTTCGGCGATATTGTCGCGCTGGCGCTCGTGCTCGGCGGGGCGGTCGGCAATATTATCGACCGGCTGCGCTTTACCTTCGTGGTCGATTATGCCGATCTGCACTTCGGCACGTTTCGCCCCTTTGCCATTTTCAACCTTGCCGATGCGGCGATTACAGGCGGCGTGGTTTTGCTGCTCGCCCGCTCGCTGCTAATACGGGACAAGCCGGAGGACAGCGCGGCGGCCGCATGATGGCCTGCCGCGTCGCTTATTCACAACTGGCCGCCACGGCCCGGAGACGATACCCAATGCGCAAATTTTCCGCTCTCGCCGTTCTGGCCGCGCTGCCCATGCTGGGCGGTTGCGGTGCCGGACTGAACCTGTTCGACCGCGATGCCCCGGACGAGATGATCGTCGCGCGACAGGCGCCGCTGGCTCTTCCGCCAGATTTCACGCTGACCCCGCCCGAACCCGGCGCCCCCCGCCCGCAGGACCCGTCGAGCAGTCAGCAGGCATTGGAAGCGATGTTCGGCGGCCCGGCGAGCCGGAGCGGCGTGGAAAGCACGGCGATCTCGCGCGCGGGCGCGTCCGATGCGGGCATCCGCTCCTCCGTCGGGGATACGGCCACGAACACGGTCGACAAGGGCGTCGTCACCCGCGACATCATCGCCGCGCCGCAGGGCGACGGCGGCGAGGCGCAGGCGGTCATTCCCGAAGGCTGATCGATGGCATGATGTCCGGCGGACGGTTCCGCCGGACCTTGTTCAAACCTCGCCCGGATCGCCGTCTGTCATCGCGTCGGGCGGCGCGGGCACTTCACGACTGACCAGCAGCTTGTCGATCCGGCGCCCGTCCATGTCGACGATTTCGAAGCGCCAGCCCTGATCCGTGAAATGCTCGCCCTCTGTCGGCAGGCGCTTCATCACCCAGAGCGTGAATCCCGCCAGCGTGGCGAATTCGCGATCCTCCGGCACCTCGATGCCGAGAAAATCGGGCAGGCGGTCCACTGGCAATGCGCCGGACAGCAACAGCGATCCGTCCTCGCGCTCCACCACCATCGGATCGTCGCCCTCGTCCGCGTGGCTCACGAAATGCCCGACCAGCGCGGACAGCAGGTCGGCCGGCGTCACGATCCCCTCGAACTGCCCGTATTCATCGTGCACAAGCGCCATGGCGACATCGCCGCGCTGCATGATGCGCAGCGCGTCGAGCGCATCGACCTGGTCCGGGATCACCTCCGCCTTGCGCATGATGCGGGAGATATTGGGACGGCGTCCTTTCATCAGCACGGCCATCGCCTCGCGCACCTTGATGACGCCGATGATGTTTTCGACCGACCCCTGCCCCACCGGGAGCAGCGAATGCGGCGATCTGTTGATGACGGCGTGCAGATCGTCGATGCTCGCCCGCCGGTCGACCCAGTCGATCTCGGTCCGCGGCGTCATCAGCTCGCGCACCGGACGGTCCGACAGGCGCAGCACCTCCGACATGATCGTGCGCTCGGCCTCCTCGATCGCGCCGGACCGCGTCGCCTCCGATATGATGAGGTGAAGCTCGTCCGCGGTGACACCCGATTCGCCGCTCCCGCGCAGGCCGAGCAGGCGCAGCAGCACATCCGTCGACCGGTCGAGCAGCCAGACCAGCGGCAAGGCGATCCGCGCCAGCAACGCCATCAACGGCGCGGTCAGCATCGCGATCCGCTCCCGCCCGCGGAGCGCGATCTGCTTCGGCACCAGCTCGCCCACGATCAGGCTGAGGTAAGTGGTTAGCGCGATGACGAGGATGAAGCCCGCCTCGTCCGCAATATCCGCCGGAATGCCGAGCAGGGCCAGCCGCTCGCCCACCGGATCGCCGAGACTCGCGCCGGAATAGGCACCCGCGACGATACCAATCAGCGTGATGCCGATCTGCACGGTGGAGAGGAACTTGCCCGAATCGCTGGCCAGTGAAAGCGCGATGCGCGCGGATTTGCTGCCCTCCTGCGCCATCCGGCCGAGCCGGGCCGGGCGCGCCGACACGATCGCGAGTTCCGACATGGAGAACACACCGTTGAGCAGGATCAGCCCGACGATGATGAAAAGATCAGTCCAGGGGAAGGGGGACAAGCCGGGCGCCTTTGGCCAGAACGGGAGTGGAATTCGGAATTCGGGTGATAGCGCCCTTTTCCCCCGCCGGGCAAGCGCCGCGATGGCGTGCGCGATGCGGAACCGGCGCCCCGTCCCGCGCGTTATACAGGCCAATAGTCGCCCGAAACCTATTTTCGAATGTTGTCAGTAAACCGCCCGGGCGCGTCAAAGAGGATATTTCCATGGCCAAACGCTATTTCACCACCGCCATTGCCGCTGTGTCGCTGATCGGTCTCGCAGGCTGCGTCACCGACCCCAACACCGGGGAGCAGAAGGTCTCGCGCACCGTTCTGGGCACGGCGGGCGGCGCGGCGGCGGGCTATCTGCTCGGCGGGATCATCGGCGGGAAGACGGCGCGCATCATCGGCGCGGGCGTCGGCGGCGTGGCCGGCGGCGCGGTGGGCTACACCATGGATCAGCAGATCAAGGAATTGCGCGAACAGACCGCCGGCACCGGTGTCGACGTGCGCGAGGACGGCGATTCGATCCTCGTGAACCTGCCGAATGGCGTGACCTTCCCCGTCGACAGCTACACCATTCAGCCGCAGTTCCGCAGCACGCTGGATTCGATCGCGCAATCGCTGCGCACCTATCCCAACAGCCTGATCGACGTGTACGGCTATACCGATTCGACCGGCTCCGACAGCTATAACCTGCAATTGTCGAAGCAGCGCGCCGAGGCCGTCGCCAACTACCTCATTCAGCAGGGCGTCCCCGCCGCGCGCATCGCATCGCAGGGCTTTGGCGAGACGAATTTCGTCGCATCGAACGATACCGAGGCTTACCGCGCACAGAACCGCCGCGTCGAGCTGAAGATCATTCCGATCAGCCAGGAAGAGGTTGACGCCGCGCGCAACTGATCTTGCGCGGATCGCGTTTATGAAGGGCGGGCCCCGGCGGACAGCCGGTCGGCCCGCTCCTTTATATGGGCGAGCGCGGGAGCATGGATGCCGGGCGCGGTGACCAGCGTCCCGAACGCCCGCGGGTCACGCTTGTTATAGGCAAAGGGCTGACCGAAAGCATCGGTGACGATGGCGCCCGCCTCCCGCGCGATCAGGCCGGCGGCGCCGATGTCCCATTCATAGCCCCAGCGCAGCGTCGCAACGAGATCCGCCTCCCCCGCCGCGACCATCGCGATGCGCAGCGCGATGCTGTTGGGCTTGTCGACCATGGTGAAGATCCGGTCGACCTTGGGCAGGGCATCGACGGGAACCCGCGCCCCGACGAGCGATTCGCGCCGCCGCGCGCGCAGGGCGGCGCCATTGCGCGTTGCACCCTGCCCCGCTTCTGCCGACCATGATTCGCCGCGCGCCGGAGCCTGCAACCGGGCGAGGAGCGAGCGGCCCGCGCTGACCAAGGCGACGGAAATGGCCCAGCCCGTCCGCCCGCGCAGGAAATCGCGCGTGCCGTCGATCGGATCGACGAGCCAGATCAGCCCGTCGGCGATGCGGTCGGGCGCATCGGCCGTCTCCTCCGAAAGCCAGCCGGCGGCGGGAAGCAGGCGCGACAATTCCTCCCGCAAAAAGGCGTTCACGGCGATATCGGCCGCGCAAACGGGTGTATTATCGTCCTTTTCCCAGCGTTCCGGCGCATGGCCCGCCCCCGGCCACATGGCCATGGCGATGCCGCCTGCCTCCTGCATGATGCGGTCCAGGCGCTCCTGGTCGATCATCGCGGTTCTGCATTCGCTTTTGTCATCAATCGCCCTTTAACGTCCGGCCCCGAATGGGTGCCGCCGCCTGTCCTGCCTTTGCAATCGCATCGCATTTGCGCATCGCCCCCTCACCAAAGCGGCAGCAGCCCTTTTCAAGCAGGCAATGCTATGCTTTACGCAAATGCAAAATGCGAGCCATGGCTGCAAAATGCGGGACATGGATGCAAAAAGCGGGCAACCGCGCAACCAGACTCACTCTAGACGATAGGGACCGTCCATGAATATCCATGAATACCAGGCCAAGGAACTGCTCGCGGACTTCGGCGTCGGCATCCCCTTAGGCCATGCCGCACTCACCGTCGAGGAAGCGGTCGAAGCGGCCAAGAAGCTGCCCGGACCGCTCTATGTCGTGAAGGCGCAGATCCACGCCGGCGGCCGCGGCAAGGGCAAGTTCAAGGAACTCGGTCCCGATGCGAAGGGCGGCGTCCGCCTCGCCAAGAGCATCGACGACGTGCGCGCCGATGCCGAGGACATGCTCGGCAACACGCTCGTCACCGTGCAGACCGGCGACGAGGGCAAGCAGGTCAACCGCCTCTACGTCACCGACGGCGTCGACATTGCCGAGGAATACTACCTCGCCCTGCTCGTCGACCGGGCCAGCGGTCAGGTCGCCATGGTCGTGTCCACCGAAGGCGGCATGGACATCGAGGATGTCGCGCATTCAACCCCTGAAAAGATCACCACGATCACCATCGACCCGGCGCAGGGCTTCATGCCGCACCACGGGCGCGCGGTGGCCTTTGCGCTGAAGCTGGACGGCGACCTCAACAAGCAGGCGCAGAAGCTGTCGAAGCAGCTTTACGAGGCGTTCATGGCGCTCGACGGCGAGATGCTGGAAATCAACCCGCTGGTGGAAACGAAGGACGGCAAGCTGCTCGTCCTCGACACCAAGATGAGCTTCGACGGCAACGCGCTCTATCGCCACCCCAAGGTGGAGGAACTGCGCGACGAAACCGAGGAAGACCCGGCCGAGGTCGAGGCGAGCAAGCACGATCTCGCCTATATCAAGCTCGACGGCAATATCGGCTGCATGGTGAACGGCGCCGGGCTTGCCATGGCGACGATGGACATCATCAAGCTCAACGGTGCGTTCCCGGCCAATTTCCTCGACGTGGGCGGCGGCGCCACGACCGAGAAGGTGACCGCGGCGTTCAAGATCATCCTGTCGGATCCGGCGGTCGAAGGCATTCTGGTCAATATCTTCGGCGGGATCATGAAGTGCGACATCATCGCCGACGGGATCGTCGCGGCGGCGAAGGAAGTGAACCTGTCGGTGCCGCTGGTCGTTCGCCTCGAAGGGACGAATGTCGAGAAGGGCAAGGAAATCCTTGAAAATTCGGGCCTTCCCATCGTGTCCGGCGACAATCTGGGCGACGCCGCGGAGAAGATCGTCGCGCAGGTCAAAAAGGCCGCGTGAACCATTTGCGGGGCGGTGTGTTATGACCATACCGCCCCTTTGAATTTCTACGAAACTTGGGAGACAAGCGCATGAAGGCTCTCGTACCCGTAAAGCGGGTGATCGATTATAACGTGAAGCCGCGGGTGAAATCCGACGGTTCCGGCGTCGATCTCGCCAATGTGAAGATGAGCATGAACCCCTTCGACGAAATCGCCGTCGAAGAAGCGATCCGTTTGAAGGAAGGCGGCAAGATCGAAGAGATCGTCGCCGTATCCATCGGCCCGGCAAAGGCGCAGGAAACGCTGCGCACCGCGCTCGCCATGGGTGCCGACCGCGCGATCCTGGTCGAAACCGACGACGATGTCGAACCGCTGGCCGTGGCGAAGATCCTCAAGGCGATCGCCGCCGAGGAAGAGCCGGGCCTCATCCTGCTCGGCAAGCAGGCGATCGACGACGATTCCAACCAGACCGGGCAGATGCTCGCCGCGATGATGGAACGGCCGCAGGGCACCTTTGCCAGCAAGGTCGAGATCGACGGCGATGCCGTGACCGTCACGCGCGAGGTGGACGGAGGCCTCGAAACGGTGAAGCTCACGCTTCCCGCCATCGTCACCACCGACCTGCGCCTGAACGAGCCGCGCTATGCTTCGCTGCCGAACATCATGAAGGCGAAGAAGAAGCCGCTCGATACCAAGACGCCCGGCGATTACGGGGTCGATACCGCGCCGCGCCTCGCCGTGACCAACGTGTCCGAACCGCCGGTGCGCCAGGCCGGTGAAAAGGTCGCGGACGTCGATGCGCTGGTTGCCAAGCTGAAGTCCATGGGAGTTGCGAAATGAACACGCTCGTCCTTGCCGATCATGACAATTCCGAACTGGGCGATGCGACGCTCGCCACCGTCACCGCCGCGGCGAAGCTGGGCGATGTGACCGTGCTGGTCGCGGGCGCCGGTTGCGGCGCGGTCGCCGATGCCGCCGCGCAGGTCGCCGGCGTGTCGAAGGTGCTCAAAGCCGACGATGCGGCGTACGAGCATCAGCTGGCCGAAAACGTCGCGCCGCTGATCGCCGGTTTGATGGAAGGGTTCGACGCGTTTCTTGCCCCCGCCACCACCACGGGCAAGAACATCGCCCCGCGGGTCGCCGCGATGCTCGACGTGATGCAGATTTCCGACATTCTCTCGGTCGAGGGGGACAAGAGCTTCACCCGTCCGATCTATGCCGGCAATGCCATCGCCACCGTCGAATCGAGCGATCCGAAGCTGGTCATCACCGTGCGCGGCACCGCCTTTGAAAAGGCGGAAGCGACCGGCGGATCCGCCAGCGTCGAGGATGCGAGCGGTCCGGGCGAATCCGGTCTGTCGAGCTTCGTCGGGCAGCAGCTCGCCGAGAGCGACCGGCCCGAGCTGACCAGCGCGAACATCATCGTGTCGGGCGGACGCGCGTTGAAGGACGGCGAAACCTTCGAAAAGATCATCATGCCGCTCGCCGACAAGCTGGGCGCCGGCGTCGGCGCCAGCCGCGCGGCGGTCGATGCGGGCTATGTCCCCAACGATTACCAGGTCGGCCAGACGGGCAAGATCGTCGCCCCCGAAGTCTATTTCGCGATCGGTATCTCCGGCGCGATTCAGCATCTCGCCGGCATGAAGGATTCCAAGGTCATCGTCGCCATCAACAAGGACGAGGATGCCCCGATCTTTCAGGTCGCCGACATCGGCCTCGTCGCCGATCTGTTCGAAGCGGTGCCGGAATTGACCGGGAAGCTCTGACCCTGTTGCAGGATAAGCGGGAAACCCCCGGCCGCGACATGCGCGCCGGGGGTTTTTCATGAAGGCCCCTCGATGACGATCCCCTCGCCCTGCCGGAAGGTCTGTACGCTCGACGACGCGGGCGAATGGTGCACGGCTTGCGGACGCACACTGGACGAAATCGCGCGATGGGCGATGCTTCCACCGGGGGAGCGAAAGGCGATCATGGCGCAATTGCCGGCACGGCTCGATCGCGGGTCGGGAGAACGGCCGGGGCCGTGACGCGGACGCGTCGCCGCAAGGCTCAGATAGCAGGCGCCTTCGCGCTCAGATGGCGGAGGACCCGCCGGCTGATCTGGCGCTGCTGCTCCGCTGTAAACTCGTCATCGTTCTCAGCGAACTTGTCGTCCTTCCCATCGGCAAAGACATAGCGCGCGACGATCTCGCGTTCCTTGCGCAGCACGCCCTTCATATCGTCGATGGCAGCGGCACGAACCGGACCCGGCCCAGCCCCGCGGGAGCCATCCGCCGCGGCAAGATCCCTGCACAAGCGGTCCATGATGCCGCGTTCGTATTCCGACAGAAGCCGGTCGAGCGCCCCCTGGGCCAGGCGGCGGGCGGCCCCCTGCTCCACGCGCGTCATCGCGGACACGTCGACGAGTTCGATATAGTCCCCCTCGCCATGATCGAGTGGGACGACGCTATATCGTATCGGCGCCTTCGTTTCGCGCAGCTCGGGGCGGACGCGATTGCGCAATGCCTTCAACTCGCCCCTCAGCGGCCATGTCACGAAGGTCGTGAAGCGCGCGATGGCTGGATCATAGTCGTCGATCGCCCGGTGAACCGCGATCGCGCAGGCCTGCTCCGCATCGTCGGCCCATGCGTTGAGCCCGTAGGCGCGCGTCAGATGGCGAATGCGCGGACCGAGCAGCGCCATGATCCGGTCGAAATGCCGGTTTTCTTCCGATTTGCAGCGGCGGTCACGCGTCGCGCGATACTGGGCGCGAGTGGTGCGTGCGCAGGCTACCTCATGCTCGAGCGCATCGGTGATGGCGGACATGACACTCTCCGTCTGCGGGCGGGTTGGTCGCATCGCCCAACGGAAAGAGTATCGATCATGCGCTAATATCGAGAAACGCGCACCTAGCGGTTTTTACCTAAGACCCCTCAGGGGAGCCAGATTTCCAGCGTATGGATCGCCACCCCGACAAGCCCGCCGACCAGCGTGCCATTGATGCGGATGAACTGCAGGTCGCGCCCGACCGCCCGTTCGACGCGGTCCGTAATTGTGGCCGCGTCCCACCCCTTGACCGTTTCGGAGACGAGCCGGACCAGCTGATCGCCATAGCGGCTCGTCACGCCGACCGCGCTGCGCCGGGCAAAGCGGTTGATCTGCAATTGCAGGCGCGGATCGGATTGCAACGCCCGGCCCAGATCGGTGAGCGTCCCGCTCAGATAGCCCGACACCGCCTGCGGGTCGCGGGCCAGCGCGATGAGCTTGTGCCGCATCCGTTCCCAGACGCCCTGCCACCAGGCGCCGACGGCCGGGTTGTTCAGCAATTCGGTCTTGAACCCCTCGACCCTGGCTCGCATCTCCGGGTCGTGGACGAGGTCGTGGGCGAGGCTGTCGAGCCCCTCCTGCGCCTTCGCGCGGAGCGGGTGGTCCGGATCGACCAGCATCTCGGCCAGCATGCGGTAAAGCCCGTCGAGCACCGAATTGGCGAGTTTCGCATCGAGCCCGGTCCAGCGCAGCAGCGAATTGGCCCGGTCGCTGATCATCTGCCGGACGAGCGCCTCGTTATCCTCCAGCGTCAACCCGGCCCAGCGGATCACCCCGTCCATCAACGGAAGATGGCGTCCGTCCGCGATCGCGCCTGCCAGCATCTCGCCCAGCACCGGCGCGATCTCGATTCCTTCGAGCTGGCGTTTGAGCCCGTCCTTCACCTGCGCTCCGAGCCGATCCGGGTCGAGCGATTCCAGCACCTCGGCAAAGAGCGCCGCCGCCCCCGCACCGACATTCGATTGGGCCAGCCGTTCCGGATCCGCGAGGAAATCGCCCGCCGCCTGCGCGAGGTTCATCGGGCGCATGCGCCGCGCCACGACCTGCGGAATGAGGAAATTATGGCGCAGGAAGCTCGCCATATTGTCGGCAATGCGGTTCTTGTTCGTGGGGATGATCGCCGTATGCGGGATCTTCAGGCCCAGCGGATGGCGAAACAGCGCGGTCACCGCGAACCAGTCGGCCAGCGCACCGACCATCGCCGCCTCGCTGAATGCCGTGACGAACCCGATCGCGGGAATGTCGTCGTACCGGCGCGAGACGAAGAACACGACCGCCATGAGCACGAGCAGCCCGGTCGCAAACATGCGCATGGTCCGTCCCCGGTCCTGCACATCGTCCGCGGGCATGGTCGGATTAAGCCGGGGTGCGGTCAAGACGGGCCGTTATGGTGCGGGCTGGACGGCGGGCCCGCCATCGGGACGCGGGGTTTCGGCGGGCTCGGGCTCCCCCTCCCCCGGACGATAGGTGAGCAGCCAGCGGCGCAGGCGCGGGCCGATACGCTTTTCGAACCCGTCGGCAAGGCTGAAACCCGCCGGCACGATGACGAGCGTCAGGAGCGTCGACATGATCAGCCCCCCGATCACGACGATCCCCATCGGCTGCCGCCACGCGCCATCGCCCGAAAGGGAAATGGCCGTCGGCACCATGCCCGCCGCCATGGCCACGGTGGTCATGACGATCGGCTGCGCACGCTTGTGCCCCGCATCGATGATGGCCTCGCGCTTGGGAACACCGGCTTCCATCTCCTCCAGCGCGAAATCGATCAGCAGGATGGAATTCTTCGCCACGATGCCGAGCAGCATCAGCAGCCCGATATACACCGGCAGCGAGATCGGCATCGGCAGGCCGGTCATCGCCCCCACCAGCAGCAACGCCAGCAGCCCGCCCAGCGGCGCAAGCAGAAGCGAGGTCATGTTCACCAGAGGCGACACCACGCGCTTGTAAAGCAGGACCAGCACCGCGAACACCAGCAGGATCCCCGTAATGACGGCGGTGATCATGTTCTGGTTCAATTCCTCCTGCCACTGGGCGTCGCCGACGGGGCGGTTGGATATGCCGGTGGGCAGGTTCTGCATGATCGGCAGCTGGTCGATCTTCTCGCGCACGGGACCGGACACCGCGCCGGCGGCAAGGTCGGCACCGATGAGCACGCGGCGGGCCTGGTTGAACCGCTGAATCTGCGTGGGGCCTGCGCCAAAGCTGATCTCGGCGACGCGGTTGAGCGGGACGGAACCGCCGGTCGCGGTGGGCACCGGCAGATTGGCGATGGTGTCGATGTCGCGCCGTTCCGAACGGTCCAGGATCACGCGAATCGGCACCTGCCTGTCCGACAGCGAGAATTTCGCCGCGTTCTGGTCGATCTCGCCCAGTGTGGCGATACGGATCGCCTGGCTCAATGAGGCAGTCGTCACGCCCAGTTGCGCGGCAAGGTCGAGACGCGGCGTGATGATGAGTTCCGGACGCTGGAGGTCGGCCTCGATCCGCGGGGCGACGACCTCGGGTATGGTGCGCATCTGCTCGATCAACGTCTGCGCCGCCTGATCGAGCTCTTCCGGGTTGGACCCGGTGAGCATGATCGACAGCGCGCGGCCCGAAAATCCGCCGCCCTGCGAGGCGAAGCTGACGCGGGCATCGGCCACTTCCTGAAGCGCGGGGGTGAGCGCGCGCTCCAGTTCGAAGCTTTTGGAGTTGCGTTCGCTGGCCGGGACGAGCGTAATGAACAGCCGCGCGGAGCCTTCGTTCACGCGCTCCATGACGCTGGCAACCTCGGGCTGCTCCTCCAGGAGGGCGGTGACGCGGTCGGCGACGACCTCGGTCTGCTCGATCGTGGTGCCCGGCGGCATGGAAATATCGACACGGCTGTCGTCCGCATCGGTCTGCGGCTGGAACTCCTGCGGCATGTTCATGAACAATGCGACCGTCGCGACGAGCGCGAACAGGCCGATGTAGAATGCCCAGAGCCGATGGTCCCGCGCGCGTGCCTGCGCCCGGTGGCCGAAGCTGCGCGCGCGTCCCATCATCGTGCCCGACCCGAAGAACGCCCCGATGAGCGAAAAGAGAAGCACGATGGCCAGCATGGCGCCAAACGCGATGCCGCCCGCGATCGCGGATTGGAGCAGCGATTCGAAAAGCTCGGCAAACCCGCCCGATGCCAGCATCAGCACAAGCGCGATCGCGAATACCGTGAGCCCGAACATCAGGGCGGGCACGAGAAAGGCGATCGGCGAGGGATGACGCTGCTTGAACGCCTCCGCCTTGTCCGAATCCATCATGAAGCGCAGCACGCGCATGTAGATGTCCATGCCGCGGCCCTCGCCATGTTCGGCATGGCCGTGCGCTTTCAGGAAATAGGCCGCCGCCATGGGCGTGATCATACGCGCGACGGCAAGGCTCATCAGCACGGCGGCCACCACCGTCCCGCCGAAATTCTTGAAGAACTGCCCCGTAAGCCCCGGCATCAACGCCACGGGCAGGAACACCGCGACGATACACATCGTCGTCGCCACCACGGCCAGCCCGATTTCGTCGGCGGCGTCGATGGAGGCCTGGAACGCGGTTTTGCCCATGCGCATGTGGCGCACGATATTCTCGATCTCGACGATGGCGTCATCGACGAGCACACCGGCCACCAGGCTCAGCGCTAGAAGGGACAGCGTGTTGAGCGTGAAGCCCATCAGGTCCATGAACCAGAACGTGGGGATCGCCGACAGCGGAATGGCCACCGCACTGATCAGCGTGGCGCGCCAGTCGCGCAGGAAGAAGAACACGACGACAACGGCGAGGATCGCCCCCTCGACCAGCGCCTCCATCGAGCTGTCATATTGCGATTTCGTGTATTCCACGCTCGTGAACAGCTGCGTGAAATGAATGCCGGGATTTTCCTGCTCGATCGCGTCGAGTTCCTCCAGCGCGGCGTCGTAGACGCTCACGTCCGAGGCGCCCTTGGCCCGCTCCATCCCGAAGGTCACGACCTGCTTACCATTGATCTTGGCGATCGAGGATTGTTCGGAATATCCGTCGTAGACATCGGCGATGTCGCGCAGGCGGATGGCCCGCCCGCCGGGGAGATTGATCCGCGTTTCGCGCAGGTTGTACGCGCTCTCCGCATTGCCGAGCACGCGCACCGATTGCCGCGATCCGGCGATCTCGGTCTGGCCGCCGCCCGCGTCGGTGTTGATCTGACGCAGCGCCGCATTCACCTGCGCCGCGGTGACGCCATAGGCCTGCATCCGCGACGGATCCACGACCACGCGAATCTCGCGGTCGACGCCGCCCGCGCGGCTGACCGAGGCCATGCCCTCGATCGACAGGAGGCGGCGCGAAATCGTGTCGTCGATGAACCAGCTGAGCTGTTCCATCGTCATGTCGTCGGCGCTCACCGCGTAATAGGCGATCGGCCCGTTGCCGCCCGCGTTCACCTTGCTCACCCGCGGTTCCAGGATGCCGTCGGGCAAATCGCCGCGCACCTGATCGATGGCGTTCGACACCTCGTTGACGGCATCGTTCGCATCGACGCCGATCTCGAACTGCACGAAGGTGGAGCTGCTGCCCTCGCTCGCCGTCGACTGAATCTGGTCGACGCCGTTGATCGAACGGACGGCGGCCTCCACGATCTGCGTGATCTGCGTGGTGATTTCCGTCGGGGCCGCACCGGGCTGCACGACGGTCACGGTGACGCCGGGAAAATCGATGTCCGGATTGTTGTTCACGTCCATCCGGTTGAACGCGATGATGCCGGCGAACAGCAATGCGGCAAAGATGACGATCGGCACGATCGGGTTGCGGATCGACCATTCGGAAATGCGATTGACGTTCATGCCGCGAATCCCGTCATCGTGCGGCCTCACGCTTGACCAGGCGGGGTTCGATTTCATCGCCGTCGCTGAGGAAACCGCCCGCGCGCAGGACGACGCGCTCGTTGCCCGAGAGCCCCTCGATCACCGCGATGCCGCGCGGGGTGACGATCCCGGTCCGCACGGCCTTGCGCCGGACGCGGTTGTTGTCGCCCAGAACAAAGACATAGCTGCCGTCCTGATCCGACAGAAGCGCCGATTCGGGAAGTACGGGCGCGCTCGACGTGCCGGCTTGGATGACCGCGCTTGCAAAGCCGCCCGGCCGCAGGGCGCGGTCGTAGGGGAGCGCGATGCGGGCGGTGCCCTGGCGCGTGGTCTCGTCAATGGTGGGGGCAAGCTGCCAGACCTGACCGGCAAACGCCTGCTCGGTGCCGACGGGGGTGACCCGCGCCGGAACGCCGACGGAAAGCCGCGCCAGATCGCTTTCGCTGATCTGTGCGGCCATTTCCATTTCGCCGCCGCTGGCGATGGTGAACAATTCCGTCCCGCCGCCCACGACCTGCCCCGGCTCCACACTGCGCGTAAGGATCAACCCGGACGCGGGCGCCACGATATTGAGCCGCGCATTGCGGGCGTTGAGCTCGCCGAGCTGCGCCTCCGCCACGCGGACACGGGCGGCGGCGGCATCGCGCGTCGCGGTGAGCTGGTCGATGTCGGCCTTGCTGATGAAGCCGCGCTCGACGAGTTGCGACGCACGGTCGAGATTCGCCTGCGCGAGGCGCGCGTCGGAACGCGCCACCTCGACCTGCGCGCGCTGCGCCTCGACCTGGCGGCTTTGCACCGAACGGTCGATCACGGCGAGGATCTGCCCCTGCCGGACCCAGTCGCCCTGATCGACGCGCACGCTCCGCACCTCGCCGCCCTCGCCGACGGAGCCGACGGGAACCGGGCGGCGCGCGGATAGCGTGCCGCTCGTGGTGATCTCGCCTGCGACATTGCTGCGTCCGGGCACCAGCACCGACACGGCGGGCACCTCGGCCCCTGCGGCGATCTCTTCGTCGCCGACCGCCGGCGCGTCGTCCCGCGACAGGAAAAACGCCAGCGCGATCAGCACCGCCACCACCACCACAGCGGTGATGATGATCCGGCGCCGCCGGGCCGAATGGAGGCGTTCGTCTTCTTCGTACTCCGTCACGACGGAGCGATCCGCATCGACGGATTGCGTGTCGGTTTCGCGCGCGAGTTCCCCCCCTGGCGCGGAACCGATCGAATGTTCGTATTGCATATGGCTCACTGCCCGAATCCGCCCCAGCCCCGGACGGGATTTGAAGAATAAGCTGTGTTACACAACTATATCACCCGAAACAAGCCGCACATGCGAAATGCCTGTGTCGCGGAATTCCGTGCCGCGGACCGCTGCGGGGCAACGGTGCCGCTACGCAAATGGGCCCGCCGTATGGCGAGCCCATTGCAGACCGTGACCGGGACAGGCGCGCCGCGGGGGCGCTCTATCGGGTCCGGTACCGGACTTTTCGTTATCGGCTTAGCGAACGCGGCCGCGCTGCACCATGTTCACGATGGCGAGCAGGACAACCGCACCGATGAACGAGAACAGCAGCCCGACGAGATCGAAGCTGGTCAACGTCGAGCCGGCACCGAACAGCCCGCCGATGAGTAGGCCGAGAAACGAACCGACGATGCCCACCACGATATTCCAGAAAATGCCCATCGAGGCATCCCGGCGCATCACGATGCTGGCGAGCCAACCGATGATACCGCCAACGATCAGTGCAATAATAAAACCCATGTCATGCCTCCTTCAATATTGGGAGGGAAACGTGGGCCTGCGCAATATGTTCCGTTGGGGGATCAGTAATTCATCTGCCGCTTGTACTTGTCGCGATATTTCTGAATCCGCGTGACGCGAAGTCCTTTCATGCCGGAACGTTCGACCGCGCGTTGCCACGACGCGATCTCCTCGAGGCTGAGCGCGTAACGGTCGCATGCCTCGTCAATGGTGAGCAGGCCGCCGCTGACCGCGGCGACGACCTCGGCCTTGCGGCGAATGACCCAGCGGCGCGTCGTGGGCGGCGGCAGATCGTCCAGCGTCATCGGTTCGCCTTGCGGCCCGATCACCATGGCCGGGGTGATTTTCTGATTCTCGATCATCGGTTCCTCGTTACGCCTGCGGGTTCTGCCATCCCGCACGGAAGCTCTTGGGGGCGCGCCGCCACCGCCACGTGAACGACGGGCCGGCCCCGCTATCCCTTTATGGTGAGAAGCCTTATCATCGGGTAAACGCGCCGCCCGGTGCGTGGAGCAGGCCCTTTTGCGCCCATCTTTCGCGGCGGCGGGGAAACGTGTATCGCGGGCGCCATGTCCCATCCCGCTTCCGCCCCCGCCACGCATGCCGCTCCCGCGCTTCCCGCCGGTCTCGATGCCGGCGCGCTCTTTCAACTCGGCGGCGCGCCCGGCGACAAACGCATCGTCGTCGCGATGTCGGGCGGTGTGGACAGCTCCGTCGTGGCCGCCCTTGCCGCGGCGAGCGGGGCCGAGGTCATCGGCGTGACGCTGCAACTCTACGATCATGGCGAGGCGGTGAAGCGCAAGGGCGCGTGCTGTGCCGGGGACGACATACGCGACGCGCGCGCGGTGGCCGACCGGCTCGGCATCGCGCATTACGTGTTCGATCATGAAAGCGCCTTTCGCGAAGAGGTCGTCGACCGGTTCGCCGACGAATATCTGGACGGGCGCACGCCCGTGCCCTGCATCCGCTGCAATATCGGGCCGAAATTCACCGATCTGTTCGCGATGGCCCGCGACCTGGGCGCCGATTGCCTGGCGACGGGCCATTATGTCCGGAGGGCGATGGGCGCGCACGGCCCGGAACTCCACCGCGCCGCCGACCCGGCCCGGGACCAGAGCTATTTCCTCTACGCCACCACCGAGGCGCAACTCGATTTCATTCGCTTCCCCTTGGGCGGATTGCCCAAGTCGCAGGTGCGCGAAATCGCCACCGCGCTCGGCCTTGGCGTCGCGGGGAAGCCGGACAGCCAGGACATCTGCTTCGTGCCCGACGGCAATTATGCCGCGCTGGTGCGCAAATTGCGCCCGGAGGCCGAGGACAAGGGCGACATCGTCCATGCGCTGAGCGGCGCGGTGCTGGGCCGGCACAAGGGGATCATCCACTATACGGTCGGGCAGCGGCGCGGCCTCGAAATCGGGGGGCAGGACGAGCCGCTCTATGTCGTGCGGATCGACGCCGATGCGGGGCGCGTGCTGGTCGGGCCAAAGCGATTGCTCGCCGTCGACAGCGCGGTGATCGGTGAAACGAACCGGATCGGCCCCATACCCGACGCTCCCATTACCGCAAAGGTTCGTTCTTTGGCGAAGCCGGTGCCGGTCACGCTCGACGGGCCGCTGGGCGACGGGGCGCGCACGCGCATCCTGTTTGACACGCCCGAATATGGCGTCGCGCCGGGGCAGGCGGCGGTGCTCTATTGCGGGGACCGGGTGATCGGTGGCGGCTGGATCGAGGAGACGGGGGCGAGCGAGGCCCTGCCCGGATGACACGTGCGGGCGTGCTGGTCGCGGCATGGACCGCGCTGGCGCTCGCGGCGCTCATCGATGTGTTGATTGGCGATGAGCCGGAATATGTCGGCCCGCCCCTTGGGCTGCACGTGGCGGAATTGCCGCCTGCTGTCGCCGCGCCACCGCCTGTCGGCGTTACCATTGGAGATCCGCCGTTCGGGGCCGGAACCCTGCTCTCCGCGCCGCAGGCGGACCGGGTGCGGATCTTTGCGCCGATACGTTTTTCGCCGGTGCCGGGCGACCTGTCCGCTCTCGTCAAGCTCTGGATCGTGAATACGCCGCCGCGTCATGTGGTCGCCGTCGACATGGACACCGATGAAAGTTTCGTGGACCTCTATGGCCGCCACCGCATCGTGCTCGCCCGTGGGTGTTTCCGTCTGGATGACGCGGAGGGGCCGCTGCTCGCGTTCTCGCGACAGGCGGGCCTGTTGCGCGACGATGCCAACCGGCTCGCGATCGGCGCCGGGCCGGAGCCGCAGAATATCCTGCGCGTCGGGGCGGAGGGGCTTGTCTATTTTGAGAGCATCGTCCGCGATGCGGCGGTCGAACGGCGCTGGCATGCGGTGTGCGGCGCGGGAGCGATTGCGGCGGTGTCGGAGGTTCGCAACATTCCCATCTGCCGCAATTCGCGCGAAGAGGATGCCCGGTTGCAAGCCGCCTATGACGCCATGCTGACCGCAGAGCAGCGGCGGGCCAGCACCATGCGGGACGAGGCCATCGACCACTGCATGGCGCGGGGTGGCACGCTGAACCGGTGCCAGGCCACGGTTCCGCCGCCGCCGCCCATGCCATCGGCCCCGCCGCCGCCGCTTGCCGGAAACACGGGATGGCCCGAACTGCCGTCGAACCGGCAGGAAGAATGCCGCTATCCCTCGTAAGGGTCGAGCACGCAACCGTATCCCTCGCGCCATGTCGCCGTACTCGATGCGAGCAGGGGCACGCGCGCGGTCACGCTGCGTTCGTCGGCGTCCTCGCTCAACATCACGAGGTCCATGCCCGGTTCGAAATCCTTCCTGCAATCGGACAGGTCACGCCCGCCGATCTGGCGACAGGAGCAGGCCGTGCGCGCACCGAACGCCGTCCCCGCCTCCGCCTGCGCCGCAAGGCCGGGTTGATAGCGATACCACGCCACCCCCGCGGCGATCAGGATGGCAAGCACGATCATCGCGACGGTGCGCGGCGGTTGCCGGATGGGGTGGCGAGCCGGGGAATGCGGCGCGCCCTTGCGTTTCGGCGTGTTACTGGTGGGCATGTCAGTGTCGGCCATTGCCTTTGCCTGCGCTTCGCGGTTGAACGGGCGGCACGATGATGCGCCGCCTCCCTTCTATGCTCGCCCTGCTCTGCGTGCCAGCGCTCGCCGCCTGTTCGCCACAGGAAACCGGCCCGCAGCCGCCAAGTGCCGAATCGCGCGCCGCGATTCCGCGCGGCGCCGATGTTCCCCGCGAAAAGCTCGCCTATGCCATCGACGATGTGTTTGCCGAGGCGGCGGGCGAAACGCGCGCGCTGCTGATCCTGCACGATGGCAAGGTCGTCGCCGAACGCTATGCCGAAACATATGATGCGGACACCGCCATGATCGGCTGGTCGATGAGCAAGACCGTGACCGGCGTTCTCATCGGCATGCTGATCGCGGACGGGGCGCTTTCGCTGGATCATCCGGCGCCGATCCCCGCGTGGCAGCGGCCCGGCGATCCGCGCGGCGACATCACCATCCGCCATTTGTTGCAGATGCGCTCCGGCCTGCGCCATGCCGAAAGCGCGAACCCGGCACAGGATGCCGACACGGTCCGCATGCTCGCCGTGGACGGGCGCGACGACATGGCCGCCTATGCCGAGACGCAGCTGCTCGACCAGACGCCGGGAGAGCAGTTCAACTATGCCACGCCGACGAGCGTCATCCTTGCCGATATTGCGGCGCGGGCGCTCACCCGCTCCACCGACCCCGACCGGCGGCGCGATGCGATGCACCGCTATCTTCAGATGCGGCTGTTCGATCCCGTCGGCATGGATGCGACGATCGCGGAATATGACCGCGCCGGCACGATGATCGGGGGCAGCATGGTCCACGCCCCGGCGCGCGACTGGGCGAAATTCGGGGAGATGCTGCGCAAGGGCGGCATGGCGAACGGGGCGCAGATCGTGCCGCGTGCCTGGGTGCGTTTCATGACGACGTCATCGCCCGGCGATCCGGCCTATGGCGGGCATGTCTGGCTCAACCATTCCCGGCCGGAGGGGCGCAATGCGGTGCTGTTTCCCGCCGATGCGCCGGACACGCTGTTCGCCGCGCTCGGCCATCGGGGGCAATTCACGATCGTTTCGCCGGAACAGGGGCTGACGATCGTGCGGCTCGGCAATTCGGACCGGGTCCAGATGGACGCGCTCAATGCCGCATTGCGCGAAATCGTGACGCTGTTCCCGGTTCAGTAGGCAAATTCGCCCGTCACCACCGTCACGCACGGCCCGCCCAGCCACGCCGTGTCGCCATCGAGCCGGCAGGTCAGCCGCCCGCCCCTGCGCGAGGCCTGAAACGCGGTGAATTCCGCCTGCCCCAGCCGTTTTGCCCAGAACGGGGTGAGCGCGGCATGCGCGCTTCCGGTGACGCTGTCCTCCGCAACGCCGGCGCCGGGCACGAAAACGCGGCTGACCACGTCGGTCGCGGCGCCGGGCGCGGTGCAGATGAACTGCGCATCGCCCAGCGCGGCGAGCGCGGCCATGTCGGGACGCAAGGCGCGCACGGCCTCCTCGCTGTCATAGAGAAAGATGTCGTAGCCATCGGGGTGGCGGTGGATCGCCTGCGGCATCGCGCCCAGCCCGGCAACGGCGGCGGGCCATTCGCCCGGCTGCGTCGGGATCGCGGGCAGCGCGAGCGCGTAACCCTCGCCTCCCTCACCCTGCCGCCGCACGCGGAGTATGCCCGCCCGCCGCGTGGCAAAGCGCAGTTCCGCGCCGCCATCGCGGGTCAGCAACGCATGCCCCGCCGCCAGCGTCGCATGGCCGCACAGCCGGATTTCCGTCTCCGGCGTGAACCAGCGCAGGTGATAATCCGCCTCCTCCCCGTCATACGGCACGACGAAGGCGGTCTCGGCGAAATTGTTCTCCTCGCCGATGCGCTGCATCGTGGCATCGTCGGGAAAGGCGTCGAACAGCATGACGGCAGCCTGGTTCCCCTCGAACGCGCGGGCGGCGAAGGCATCGACGTGCCAGTAGGCTATGCGGGGCATGGCGGCTTATCCCTGTGTCTGGGTTTCGGGGAAATCGGCGTCGACCCCGGCGGTGAGGAGGTCAACCGGGCGCGGCGATCCGGGTTCGGCATGGCCGTCGGGGTCGGGATGGATGAGGAATTCGGTCCCCGGAAATTCGCGGGCCAGCGCGGCCTCGATCTCGTCCATCACCTGATGCGCGGCGGCGACGGTCATCTGCCCGTCGACGTTCATGTGGAATTGCGCGAAATCATGCGTGCCGCTCGTCCGGGTGCGCAGGTCGTGGACACCGCGCAGCGCCGGGTGATCCCGCATCAGGTCGAGCAGCCTTTCGCGCCGTTCTACCGGCCATTCCCGATCCATCAGGTTATCGACCGCGTCCCGGCTCGCGCCCCACGCATTCCACGCCAGCCAGACCGCGATGCCGAGCGCGAAGACCGGATCGGCCCCGGTAATGCCGGCATACTGATCGAGCATCAGCGCCGCGATCACCGCGAGGTTGAGCAACAGGTCCGAGCGGTAATGCACATGGTCGGTCTGTATCGCGAGGCTGCCGGTGCGGCGGATGACATGGCGTTGCCACAACAGCAGGCCCAGCGTCGCGACCATCGCAATGGCGGACACGGCAATGCCGCTCTCCGCCGCCTCCGGCCGTGCACCGCCCAGCCATTGTTCCACCGCGCGGGCCGCGATACCGACCGCGGAAATGGAGATCAGCACGACCTGCACCAGCGCGGCGAGCGCCTCCGCCTTGCCATGGCCGAAGCGGTGGTCGTGGTCGGCGGGCTGCGCCGCGACCCACACGCCAACGAGGGTGGCAAGGCTGGCCACGAGGTCGAGCGCGGTATCGGCAACGCTGCCCAGCATTGCCGCCGAGCCAGTCTGCCACACCGCCCATAGCTTGAGCACGAGCAGCAGCCCGGCCACCGCCATGCTGCCGAAGGCGGCGCTCCGGGTGAGCGAGGCGCGCGTCGCCGGGTCGGGCGCGGCGCGGGCGGGTGCGGCGGAGGGGGCGGTGTCCATGAAACCTCGTCTAGGGGTAGAGCATCGCGCTCGTCCAGCCGCCATCGGCGGCGCGAAACACGCGGCGTTCGTGCAGGCGATGGGGCCGGTCGCTCCAGAATTCGATGGCATCCGGGGTGAGCCGGAACCCGGACCAGAATTCGGGACGCGGCACATCCTGCCCTTCGTAGCGGTCGCGCGCCTGTTCGAAACGGTCAACGAAATCCTGCCGGTCGGGCAGCGGTGAGGATTGGTCCGAGGCATGCGCGCCGAGCTGCGAATCGCGCGAACGGGTCGCGAAATAGGCATCGGCCTCATCATCGGATACCTGCGCGACGCGGCCGGTAATGCGGATCTGCCGGCGCAGGCTTTTCCAGTGGAACAGCATCGCGGCCTGCGGATTTGCGAGCAGTTCGCCCGCCTTGCGGCTGGTCAGGTTGGTGTAGAAGACGAAACCGCCCGGCCCGCGATCCGCCGTGCCGTCCTCGTGCCCCTTGAGCAGGACCATGCGTACGGATGGCGCGCCATCGGGCGTTGCCGTGGCCAGCGCCACCGCATTGCCGTCATTGGGTTCGGATGCGCGCGCCTCGGCCATCCATTGCGTGAACAATCCGTGCGGGTCATGCGCGGGGATGGTGGTCTCGTTCGAAATCTCGGTCATCTGCACGTCCTTTGCCGCGATGCGTGGCGCCTCGTAAATCAAGCGCGCGCGATGCGCAAAGCGTTCCCGTGCCCGAATGCGCCTTCCCGACACGCGCACGGGGCACTGGGTATTGCCGCGTATCGCGCATTGAAACATTGCCTATCGCCCTCCCGCACCCTAGCTATCGGGCATGGCTGATCCCTATTCCACCCTCGGCGTTGCGCGCGGCGCCACCGAAAAAGATATCAAGTCCGCCTATCGCAAGCTGGCGAAGGAATTGCACCCCGATCGCAACTCCGACAACCCGAAGGCGGCGGAACGGTTTTCGGACGTGACGAAGGCGTATGACCTCCTGTCCGACAAGGACAAGCGCGCCCGTTTCGACCGTGGCGAGATCGACATGAACGGCGATCCGACATCGCCCTTCGGTTATGGCCGGGGCGGATCGGGCGGCGGCTTTCGCGGCGGCGATCCGCGCGGCGGCATGGGGGGCATGGGCGGCGGAATGGGCGGCGGCGGCATGCACACCGAAGATGTCGACCTCTCCGACCTGTTCGAGGGGATCTTCGGCGGCGGTCGCTCGTCCGGCATGGGCGGCGGCATGGGCGGGGCCGGAATGGGCGGCGGACGCCGGCGCGGCCCTGCGACGAAGGGGGCGAACGTGCAATATCGCCTCGCCGTGACGCTTCCCGATCTCGCCAATCTCGAAACGCAGCGGATCACGCTGGCCGATGGGAAGACCATCGACCTGAAACTGCCCGCCGGCGCCGAGGACGGCACGCAGATGCGCCTCTCTGGCAAGGGCGAGGCCGGCCCCGGCGGCCATGGCGATGCGATCGTGACCATCGTGGAAAAGCCGCACCCGATCTTTCGCCGCGACGACGATGCGGTGCGGATCGACCTCCCCGTCACACTGGACGAGGCGGTGAACGGCGCCAAGGTCAAGGTGCCCACGGTCGAGGGACCGGTGATGCTGACCATTGCGCCGGGGAGTTCGTCGGGCCGGGTGCTGCGCCTCAAGGGCCGCGGCTTTACCCGCAAGGCCGGCGGGCGCGGCGATCAGCTGGTGACGCTCGTCATCGATCTCCCCGAAAACGATCCCGATCTGAAAGCCCGGCTCGACGGGTGGCAGGATTCCCGTTCGGTCAGGGCAAAGCTCGGCGTGTGAGGCCGCCCCCGCCCCGCGAAGAGGGCGATTCCGCCTCCGTCCACCCGGCCGAATTCACGCCCGAGGGGCGCCGCCGCCATGCCGCCCATCTGCGCGCCGAATTGCGCAAGGGCATCCGCGTTGCAAAACAGGAAGTCGGACCCGGCTCGCGCTTCTTCGCCATTGCGAAGCGCGTGTGGACAGGCGCCTATAATGACGGGTTCATCCACGCGGGCAATCTCGCCTATATGGCCATCCTGTCGCTGTTTCCGTTCTTCATAACAGGCGCGGCGATCTTCTCGCTGTTCGGGGATGCCAGCGACCGGACCGCGGCGATCAATGCATTTCTCCTCGCCGTGCCCGCCGTCGTCGCCGACGTGATCGAACCCGTCGCCCGCGACGTGGTCAGCGCGCGCAACGGATGGCTGTTATGGGCAGGCGCATTATTCGGCTTCTGGACCGTGGGCAGCCTGATCGGGACCATTCGCGATATTCTGCACCGCGCCTATGGCACGCAGCCGACGATCGGGTTCCTGCGTCAGCGGCTCTTTTTCGCAGGGGTCGTGGTCGGCGCGGTCATGCTGTTGATGATGAGCCTCGCCGCGCAATTCTTCATCTCCGCCGCGCAGGAGGTGATCGGCGCCTGGTTTCCGGAGGCGAGCGGCATGATTGGCACGCTGGCGCTGTCGCGCTTCATCCCCGGTTTCGGGCTGTTGCTGTCGCTGTGGCTGCTGTTTCTGTCGCTCACGCCGAAGAAATACCGGGGGCGCGACTATCCCAAATGGCCGGGCGCTGTGCTGGTGACCGCATGGTGGATCACGGTCAGCACCACCCTGCCCCCGGCGCTGCGGCTGATGTTCGCGTATAATCTCACCTATGGCAGCCTTGCCGGCGTGATGATCGCCCTTTTCTTTTTCTGGCTGGTGGGTCTAGGGCTGGTCGTGGGTGCGGAATTGAATGCCGCGCTTGCCGAAACGCCCGAAGAGCGTGAGGTCAGGCGCGAAACCGAGATTCCGAAATCACGAGCCAAGACAGACGCGGACACACATAAATGACAACTGAAACCGGACAGAACAACCCGGCGACCGGCAATCTGATGCAGGGCAAGCGCGGTCTCATCATGGGGCTGGCGAACGATAAATCGCTGGCCTGGGGCATTGCCCGCGCCCTGCGCGCGCAGGGTGCCGAGCTCGCCTTTTCGTATCAGGGCGACGCGCTGGCCAAGCGGGTGAAACCACTCGCCGAAAGCCTGGGCAGCGATTTCCTCATCGAATGCGACGTGTCCGACATGGAGCAGCTCGACATTGCCTTCGCAAAGTTGGAGCAGCGGTGGGACAGCCTCGATTTCATCGTCCATGCCATCGGTTTTTCGGACAAGACCGAATTGCGCGGGCAATATGTCGATACCAGCCTCGACAATTTCCTGAAAACGATGAACATTTCGGCCTACAGCCTCGTCGCGGTGACGAAACGGGCGATGCCGCTCATGCGGGATGGCGGTTCGATCGTCACGCTGACCTATTATGGCGCGGAAAAGGTCATACCGCATTATAACGTGATGGGCGTCGCCAAGGCTGCGCTCGAAACGAGCGTGCAATATCTTGCCAACGATCTGGGGCCGAAGAACATTCGCGTGAACGCGATTTCCGCCGGTCCGATCAAGACGCTGGCGGCGAGCGGGATCGGCGATTTTCGCTATATCCTGAAATGGAACGAGCTCAATTCGCCGATGCGCCGCAATGTCACGATCGAGGATGTCGGCGGCGCGGGGCTCTACCTCCTGTCCGATTTGTCGAGCGGGGTTACGGGCGAGGTGCATCATGTCGATGCCGGCTATCATCTCATCGGCATGAAGCAGGAAGACGCGCCGGATATCGCGCTGAGCTGATGGCGGGCGTGCCCCTGCCCTTCCCCCGCGCGATGCGCCGGGGTGCGGCGGTCCTGGCGGCGCTGGGGCTGCTCTGCGGGGCGCAGGCGCACGCCGATGACAAGCAGAACGCCCTGCGGCAGATTGCGCGGCTCGACCGGACGATTGCCACGGTGGGGCACCGGCTCGCGCGTGGCAATGTCGGGCGCTGTGCCGACCGTGCGTTTCTTCCGGGTTTCAGCGTGCACGATCTGTCGCAATATTCGGCCACGTTTCGCGGTGCGGCGGTCGCGGAGTTTGCGCTTGGGCATGGTCCGCGCATCCTCGCCGTGGTTCCGGGCGGGGCCGCGGATCGGGCGGGGTTGCGGGAGGGCGACCTACTGCGCGCGCTGGACGGTGTTCGCGTGAAGACATCGGCCAGCAATGAGGATGGCGCGAGCAAGGCCGGGATCGAAGCGATCGAGGAGGCGGTGATGGCCGCGTTCGTCGATGGCCGGGGCACGCTCGACATCATGCGCGACGGCAACGCCATGACGGTCGACATCGTCGGCGAGCCGGGCTGTGCCACGCGTTTCCATCTCGAACCGTCGGCGACCTTGAACGCGCGCGCGGACGGCACCTATGTCGTGGTGACCACCGCCATTTCCGGCGTGGTCAGGGACGAGGGCGAGCTAGCCGCGGTACTGGCCCACGAACTGGCGCACAACACGTTGCGTCACCGGGCCTATCTCGACCGGGTGGGGCGCAAATCCGCGAATGTCCGCGCGACCGAGGTCGCCGCCGATCGTGAAAGTATCCACCTGCTTAAAAATGCAGGCTACGATCCGGCGAGCGCGGTGCGTTTCTGGGAACATTTCGGGCCGCGTCGACGCAGCCTGTTTGCCGGACGCGACCATCCCGGCTGGCGCACGCGCGTGCGGCTGATGCGCGCCGAAATCGGGCAATTGCCCGCCGAAGGATAGCGACGGCTTTAACGATTCTTCAGGAACGCACGAAACTGCGGCGAGCGGGCCGCGCTCTCCCAGAATTCCACGACGGCCGGCTGAAACGCGTCGATCGCGCGGCGGCATACCGTCGGTCCGCCCAGCGCGCCGACATCGAACTTGAACCTGTTTTCATGGCGGAACTGCGCCCCGTCTGCCCCGGTAAGCACCACCGCAATATCCCACGCCCCGCCAAATACCGGATCGCGGGTGAAGGACAGCGTCTCGATCGCGCCGTCGATCACGGGGGCATCCTGCTCCGCGTAAAGCCCGCCGACGGTCAATTCCTCGACCAGGGCATTGCGGATATAGCCCGACGGGCCGGTCCAGTCCGGATCGTCCGCGACCTTGAGCGAGCATGCCGAGAACAGGCCGGTATCCGTCGCATCGGCGAGGCTCTCCGGCGTGTTTCCGAACGAACCGACCGATACGCGTGTGCCGCCGACCTGTTGAAGATAGGAAAGGGTATCGCGGGAGGGGGTATAATCGGCGACGCCCGGCGTCTGGCACCCGCCGAGTCCGACCGCGACGAGGGCGATCCCGAATTTCCAAAAGGCCATGATGCTTTCCATCTCGATGCGCGGGGACGAACCTCGCTCTTATGCGGGTGCGGGCCGCGACGCCAGTGTGAGTTGCGGTGCCGCGCTCAATCGAGAACGATCTGCGGCCGTGATCGCGTGGTGGAGGGTCCGGCTGGTCGTATTCCAGACGGCGGCTCTCCTTTCGACATAGGCGCGGACGCACCGGCGGCGGACCGGACCGACGCCGCAATTCGGCGATCGATCGCGCTGGGCGCCGGCTCGCCCGTTTCCCTATAGTCCAGGATCGCGAAGCGGTCGATCTCGGCGGCCTTGTCCTCCGGCGCGACCGGCACGGCGGCAAGCGCGGGGTTGGCCGCCAGACGCTGAGGCACGTCCGCCACAGGATCCGGGGCCGGCGTTGGTTCCGGGCGGGCAGCGTCCTCCCCGGCGTAGCGTTCGGCGAAGGCGGACGGGCGCCCTGCCAGACCGGGCGAGCGGTAGAAGATATGCGTGCCGACCACCGCGGTCTTCAACAGGCTCGGGCTCCAGTATGGAACGACATAATCCGCATGATAATGCGTCGAGAGACCCACCGGAGCATAGACCGATCCCGCAAGGGCATCCTCCGCAATTTTGCGCGCCTGCGCGAGGCGGCGGGGTGCAGGCGCGCGCGCAAGCGAGCCGTCGCAGGTAAAGGTGAACTGACACCCTGTGCGCCGTTCCGCCCCCTGAAATACGACGCCACACACGCTGTTGGGATAGGACTTGTGGCGGACGCGGTTGAGGACGACCTGCGCCACGCCGCGCTGGCCATCGGCGCCTTCCATTCCGGCCTCGTAATAGATCGCCGTCGCCAGGCAATCGACCGCACGGGCGCGCTGCGACGCGGCGGCGAACATTGGCTTGAATGCACGCGAAGGGGTGACGGCCTCGTTCGCAATCGGCTGCTGTGAATTGATGGCGCGGGCATCTTCGGGGACGAGGGGCCGTATCTTGTCCGCGGTCAATTCTTCGAGCTTGACCGGCCCTCGGCTCGTTTCTTCCGATAAGGCAAGCGATGCGGAGTCGGCCTCACCATTCAGAAGTTGGCGGCGAGTGAGGTCGCCTGCGATACCGAGCAGGATGCACACCGCGAGGAGCGCAGCAAATGCATGGCGAGGCTTCAACATCTGTGCGGGAAGGCGCTGCCAAAGGGGCCTGAATAGGGTTGGGCTTGTTTGCACTCGTTCGCAATTTCACTCTGCTGCGCTGGAGTCAAACGATCTACGGGGTTGAAACGGTATGCAGGATGAACCGATGCACATGACCGAGCGTGAAGTGCGCACGAAAAACCCCCGGCCCAACAGGACCGGGGGTCTTTTGCGACAGGATGCCGAAGCATCCGTGTCGATGGATCAGGCCATCATCGCCGAGTCGTCGAGCGAGATGTAACCCGTGCTGTCGAAAGAAACGTTCGATGCATCAACGTCGTTCAGCGTCAGGGTGAAGCCCTGGAAGCTGTTGTTCGAGGCCGAACCCGAGAAGGTTTCGTCTTCGAAGTACATGATCGTGTTGTCGCCGTCCTGCTGGACGAAGACTTCGAGCACGCCGACATTGCCGACATCGGTGTTGGAGACATCGACGTCCGCATCGATGTTAACGACCGTGTAGGTGTTGCCGCCGATGAACAGAACGTCATCGCCTTCCGCACCGAAATCGTCGATGGTTGCCGAACCCGTGCCGTCACCGGTTGCCAGAACGAAGATGTCGTTCTCTGCGGTGCCGCTGGTCAACGACATGTCGTCAACGGTCTGCGGAGCTTCGAAGCCCAGATCTTCGATGGCATCGATGGCGTCGGAAACGTCATCCTGCAGATCGTCGAGCGTATCGGCCAGATCCTGCGCATCGGCAACGTCCTGAGCGAGCTCAGCGCGTGCGTCCTGCAGATTTTCAGCGTTCTCGAGCGTTTCCTGACGCGCCTGCAGCGTGCCATAGAGGTTCTCGGGATCGAGGGCTTCGACGGCTTCCTGCGCCGCAGTCAGTTCGCCCAGCGCATCGAAGTAGTCGCCTTCGGCTTCAACCGAGGTGCGCACTGCGGCCAGCAGCTGAGTGTCGCCACGATCGGTGGTCAGCTCGGGGTTGAGAACGAGCTCTTCCTCGGCGTTCAGGATGATCAAGGGCGTGCCGTCCGCCAGCGTGGCAGTGCCGTTCGACTGGACGTTGATGGCTTCGTCATTGATCGAATTGTAGAACGCGATAGCCGACAGCTCTTCGGCCTGAGCCAGCTCACGAGCGGCGTCGAGTTCCTCAACTTCTTCCGCGAGAGCTTCTGCCTTGGCAATCGCCGCAGCAAGACCCTCGATCTCGGCGATCTCTTCTTCGACCGCATCGACATCGGCCTGCGCCGAGGTCACCGAAGCGGCAACCTGAGCAGCCGTCGGATAGGTGTCGAGCTCATCCGAGAGGTTCTGGAGATTCGCGTCGATTTCGGCTTCGGTATCGAGGTTTGCCGGCTGGCTGTCGAGGAACGCGTCGAGCGCGGCCTGCGCACCCTGCAGCTGCTGAAGCGCAGCGGTCAGAGCGCTGGCATCGTCGTCACCCGCTTCGAGCGTAGCTTCGGTCGTGGTGATCGCGGTGCCGCCAAACATCACGGCGCCGTCTTCGATCATCAGAACGCGTGCATCGTCACCGCCGAATTCAACGGTCAGGCCTTCGGTGCCGACAGGAATGCTGACGGTAGCGCCCGAAGCGATGTTCGTGATGATGACGCGCGAGCCGCTGAGGACTGCGGAGTACTGCTCGGCTTCGCCGGCGAGTTCGATGGTGTCGCCGCCGTTGGCGAACGACGCGTCGAGGGTGACGTTGCCGCTGACGATGGTGACGGTTTCGTCGTTGTTGGTGCCGATTACGTCAACGTCGGGACCGCCAACGGTCACGGCGTCGCCCATACCTTCAAGAATTACACGTGCCATTTTTTATCTCTCTTGTGTCTAATGAAATTAAGCGATGGTGTCCGCAGCGACAGTCACGTCAGCATAGGAGAAGAAGTCGAAGCCGACAGCGGCTTCGGCAGTTGCCTCGTTGAAGATCAGACCAGCATCGTCACCCAGAACGTCGTCGAGAATGATCTCGCTGACCGTGCCGTTGTTGTTGAAGATGATCTGAAGATCGTTCGCATCGTCCGGACCGGTCGAGAAGCTGACGCTGTCCGTGTTCGAGAATTCGATCATGTCGCCTTCTTCGAAGTTGCGGATGATCGTGTAGCTGGCGACTTCGGCATCGTCGGTCAGCAGGTAGTCCATGTCACCCGAGTCGATCAGGTTCGGCGTGTTCGGATTGTTGTCCGTATCCACCGCATCTAGATTGACCGTGGTGATGGCATCGTCGAGGTCGTTCACGTCGATCGTGACGTCCTGGCTCGTCATGTTGCCTTCGGCGTCGGTCGCGGTCACCGTGATGGTGTAGCTGTCCTGCATCTCGAAGTCGGGCGAGGCCACGAAGCGAACTTCGCCATCGTCCGCATCGATCGTGAAGGCGTCGGAATCGTCGCCGTCTTCGATGCTGTAGGTGATGGCATCGCCTTCGGCGTCGACCGCATTGGCATCATAGACGACGGTCGCGACGTCGGAATTCTCGTCGATGGCGACGGTGACGTCGTCACCATTGGCGAACGTCGGCGCGGTGTTCTCGACTACGTCGGTGATCGCGATGTCCACGTCCTGCGAAACCGAATTGCCTTCCGAGTCGGTCGCGATGACGGTCAGCGTGTAGCTGTCCTGCATCTCGAAGTCGGGCGAGGCCACGAAGCGAACTTCGCCGGTGTCGGGATCGATGGTGAAGGCGTCGAAATCGGCGCTGTCGGCATCGATGCTGTAGGTGATGTCATCGCCGTCGGCGTCGGTTGCGGTCGCGGTATAGACCACTTCGCCAGCGTCAGTGTTCTCGGCGAAATCGACATCGGTGCCCGACGTGAAGACGGGAGCAACATTCTCGGGCTCGGGCTCGGGAAGGTCGATGTCATCGTCGTTGTCGTCGAGGACGGCATAAAGGCCGAGACCGGCAGCCGCAACGGCAGCAACGGCCAGGATCGGCGCGCCATTCGAATCGCCACCGAGAGCGGAAGCTTCCTCGCCTTCGTCGCCCGGTGCAGCGCGTGCATCGTCAGCCGCAGCAATCGCTTCGAAAACAGCAGCTTCCGAACCCATTGCGAGATCGACGGGTGCGTCCTGCGCGTCGGCGTCGTCTTCGTCTTCCTTCTCGTCCTCGTCGACCACGGCCTGCGCCTTCGCCTGAGCCTGGGCGGCGTCGGCCATTTCGACGGGAGCTTCTTCCGACTCAACCTGCGGAACGGCGTCTTCCGAAGCGGCGGCGGCGAGCGCGGCGAGTTCGGCGGCGGTCAGCGGCTTCGCGGTTTCGGCAGTGTTCGCTGCGGTTTCCGGAGTGGCTGCTTCGTTCGCGGGTGTTGCGGTCGAACCGGCCTGCTGGCCCTGCTCAACAGCAGTCGGTGCTTCGCTTCGTGTCATAATTCCGCTTTCCCTGAAATTTTGTTCAAGTTGATGTAACACCGGGGGCCATCTTTAATCGGTCCCCTGACGCGCTGTGCATAACAGCTTCAATCGCCCCGCCAAACTGTTTTTTGCCAAAATGGGACAAGGGCGAGTGGCTGGTATGATGTTTGTTATCTAGTCCTTTTTCGGATTAACCGGGGCTGACGCGCCGCGCGGCCTGTTCGAGACGAGGCAGGGGTAGCGAGCGGGTCGTTAATGCTAACGTTTCAATGACCTAAGAGGTTCCCCTTGGTCACGGGCATTCGGTCGCGTCTCCGGAACGTTTTGGCCAGCCCGCCCCGGATCAGGGCGCGAGCCACGGGCGGAAACGCGGCTCTACGTGGCGCATTTGCAACTCTATGTGCTGAACCGTGCAGCCATCCTCGGTCAGCAGGTCGCGGACCGCGGCATCCAGCTCCCGCCAGCCGACTCCTTCTGTCCGCAAACGTGCGAGCAATTCAAAGGCACGGTCCTCGTCCATCGCGTGCGATACGAACAACCGGTCGAGATTGTCGAAACATGCGGCAAGATCGCCGCGCCACGCGGTCATCGCCGTCTCTCCCGCGGGAAAAGAACTTGATCCGTTGTGGAGGTAATGCCCCCGGCCGGCGCATCGTCGCGATGGGCCAGGCCGGGGATCGGGTCGATCATCGTTCTTCCAGTGCCTCGTCCGCCGTCTTGAGGATCGGCTTGGTGAGATAATGGAATACCGTCGTCTCGCCCGTTTTAATCTCCGCGGTCGCGGTCATGCCCGGTTGAATGGCGATGACTTCGTCGGGACGGCGCGGCCGCATCCGGGACGTGTCGACCTCCAGATTGGCGGCATAGTAGCTGACCGGACCGTCGGGCGTTTCCTCGGTCAGCGTGTCGGCGCTGACATAGGTCACCTCGCCCTCCGCCGAACCGTAGATCGATGCGTCATAGGCATCGAACTTGACCGCTGCCTGCTGCCCGGTGCGGATAAAGGCGATGTCGCTGGGCGGAATGCGCGCCTCCACGATGAGCGCGCCGCCGGTCGGCACGATCTGCAACACTTCGTCGCCGGGTTTCAGCACGGCGCCGATCGTGGTGTACTTGACGTTCACGACCACGCCGTCAGTCGGTGCGTAGAGCTCGGTCTGCTGCAACGCCTGCTGCCGCTGCGCGAAGGATTGCTCGGCGGTGGCGAGTTCGCCTTCGATCCGGGCGTATTCGGTCTGCAGCTCCTGAAGATAGGCGTTGCGCCGGTTGGTGATCTGCCCCTCCAGATCGGCCACGGTGCGCTGCATGCGCAGGACCTCGGACCGGCTGACGTCGCCGCTGTCGACGAGCGGCATGTTCATGGCCAGCTCTTCGCGCACGAGTTGCAGCATGGTCTGAAGATTGCTCAGCTCCTCGCGCAGGGCGCGGCGACGCTGATAATAAAGCGCGCGCTGGTTGGCGATGAACTCGCCATCGCGCACGTCCGAGGGGAAGCGCAACGGACGGTCGAACAGCTCGGCTTCGATCCGGGCCATCTGCGTGCGCAGATCCTCGACCGTGGCGACCGATTCCTCGACCGCGGCGGATTGCGTCACCTTGTCGAGCACGACCAGAAGCTGCCCCTTCTTCACCCGGTCGCCTTCGCGCACGAGCATCTGGCTGATGACCCCGCCTTCCGAACTCTGCACGATCTGCGTCCGGGCGGACGGGACCACCGTGCCCGGCGCGCGGGTAATCTGATCGAGCTCGGCCCAGAGCGACCACGCAAGAAAGCCCAGCACGGCCGCGCCGCGAGGGCGATGATGATATTCGATTGCTTGATCATATCGATCCTCGAGAAAACTCAGTAGCCGGAGGGCGGCGTGTCGCCTGCGCCGGGTTTTACGGATGGGCCCGGTTTCGGGGATGCGGATGCGTCGTCACCCGCCTGCGCCGTGTTTCCGGCATTCTGCCCGGCATGGACGTGGCCCGATGCCGCGCGGTCCGGGGCCGGGGTATCCGGCGCGGGGGTATCGGCCGCGCCGCCGCCATTGCCCGATGCGGCGGGCGAACGCCGCACGACCGTCGTTTCGCCGGTCTTGGTGGCGGTGACGCGCTGACGCTTTTGCTGCGTGACCTGTTTCTTGTCGGCCGTATTGCCGCGCAGCTTTTCGAGGACTTCCTTCGGCGGCCCGTCGAGGCGGACCTGTCCGTTGGTGACCACGATCACGCGGTCGACAAGCGAGAGCAGTTGCAGCCGGTGCGTCACCAGCACCAGCGTGCTGTCACTGTCGAGCCCGGATTTCAGCGCGCCCAGCACGCGCGATTCCGTCGCCTGGTCGAGATTGGAGGTCGGCTCGTCGAGCAGCATCACCCGCGGCTTGCCCAGCATCAGCCGGGTCAGGCCGGACAGCGTGCGCTGCCCCCCCGAAAGCCCGCGCCCGCCTTCGGAAATTGGCAGGTCCAGCCCCATCGGGTGTCCCGCGATCATCGGCGCAAGGCCGAGATCGCCCGCCACGCGCATCAGCTCGTCATCGCCCGGATTGGCCATGCCGAGCAGGATATTGTCGCGCAGCGTCCCGTTCAGCATGCGCGTATCCTGCGGCAAATATCCGACATGCTGACGCAGGATATCCTCCGCGACGTGATGCATGTCGAGCCCGCCGATCGTCACCGAACCCTGCGCCGGCGCATAGAGCCCGGCAAGCACGCGCAGCAGCGTCGACTTGCCCGAGCCGATGCCGCCGATGATCGCAACGCGTTCGCCCGGCTTTATCTCCAAATGCGGGATATGCAGCCCCGAACGCGCCCCGGCATAGGCGAATTGCACGTTTTCGAGCCGGATCGGCCCGTCCAGCTTTTCCGGGCGCAGCGGCTCCATATCCGTCGGCCGGTCGAGCGGAAGTGCGAGAATCGCGTCCAGCATGGACAGCGAGGACCGCGCATAGCCCCACTGAATGAGGAAATTGGGAAGCTGGCTGACGAGCGGGCCGTTGATGCGGCCGGCAATGATCGCACAGGCGATCAGCGCGCCCATCGTCATCTTGCCATCGCTGACCTGGATGGCGCCGAGCGCGATGATCGCGACATAGGCGATCTGCTGCAGGCTGCTGAAGATCGAGCCGGCGATCGCCTGCCAGCGTTTCACCGGGTCTTCATGCAGCTGCAGCTCGTCCATGAGCGTGTTCCAGCGCGACAGCATGTGCCACCCGCCGCGATTGGCCTTCACCGTCTCGACCGCGTCGAGCGATTCGACCAGCAGGCCATTCTTGCGATTGCCGCTGACCTGCGCCTTGGCCGTGTCCTTGCGGATCAGCCGGGCAATGGTGAACGCCATGATGAGCGCGACCGGGAAGCTGATGATCGGCACGATGGCGACGATGCCGGCAAGGCTGGCGATGACGAAGATGAAGAACAGCGCAAAGGGCAGATCCGCGATCAGGAAGATCGAGGCCGAGCTGAGCAGCGAGCGTACCTGCTCCAGCCCGCGCAGCTGTGCCGCCATCGTGCCGATCCCGCCCGGCCGCGCATCGAGCCGGACGGCCTGCGCCCGGGCGAAGAAGAATTCCGACACCTCGGCGTCGATCTTGGCGGCCTCGCGCTCGATCATGAGCGAGCGCGTCGTGCGCAGCGCAAAATCGATGAGCAGGGCGAACAGCACGCCCGCGGTAAGCACCCAGAGCGTGGAAAAACCACTGCGCGGGATGACGCGGTCATAGACCTGCATCGAGTAGAGCGAGGTCGCCAGCGTGACGAGATTGATGACGATCGTCGCGACGACGGCGGAAAGGAACACCTTCTTGCGCAGCAAAAGCGAGCGCCAGAATACGGAAAGCGCGCTCGGCACGTCCTCCCGCTCGACCGAGCGGGGCAGGGCGAGTTCGAAGAATCTTACCCCGCTGCGATATTCCCAGCGTTCGTTCTTCTCGCCCGAATAGACGCGCAGCGTCTCGGTGCTTTCCCACTGATCCGCGATGCCCCACCCGCGCGACGGCGAATGGATGAGCAGCGGAAACTGGTTCGGACGCGGGCGCCCGGTGACCTCGGTCGGCTCCTTCCATCCGGCGGCGTCGGCCAGCGCATAGATGGCGGAGGCGTCGTCGGGCTCGTCGTTCTGTGTGTTCGCGTCCCAGTCGGGCGGCAATTCCACCCCACGTTGCCGCGCGAAGACTTCGACGAGTTGCTTGAGTTTACTCTTCACGTTCAGCTTCCATGAGATCGGCAGCGTCCATGCGGTCGCCAGTTTCCATGAGGTCGGGGCGCCATTCGCATGTGCGCAAGAGAAGGCGAGCCGCAGACGCCATCGCGGTCGTCTGCGCATCGACCAGCGTGATCTGCGCCGCCATGCTTTCGCGCACGGCATTCATCACGTCGAGCCAGGTCCGCTTACCGGTGATGAACTGCCGCACGAAGGATTCGGTGACATTGTCGGTGGCGATCGCGGCGGCGTCGCTGCTCTCGATCGTTTCGGCGGACGTTGCGTTTTCCACCACGTCGAGGAGGATGGATTCGCGCAATTCGCGTTCGGCCACGGTGATCTGCAACAGGCTGGCCTGCTCGCGGAGCGCCGCGCCGCGCGCCGCGGCAAACGGCGCAAGCCCGCCAGAGGACTGCGCCGTGACGACCACGCCGAAACGCGTGCCGTAAATCTCGTCATCGGACAATTGCACGCCGACGTTCGGCATGATCTGCGCCTTGGCAAGCTTGCGGTCGGCCTCGGCGACCTGCGCCTCGGCGGCAAAACGCCGGCGCGTCGGATCGCAGGTCAGCGCCTGCAGCACGGCCGAATCGGTCGGCGGGTGGTGCAGGGCGCGCGAATATTCGGGGACCGGCCCCAGCTCGAAATCGGCATTGCCGGTGAGCTGCGCGAGCCGTTGCAGGCTCGTATACCGCTGCGCGATGGTCTGGCTGAGCTGCTGACGGACCTGCGCCGTGCGCGACTTGGCAAGGTCGAGATCGGAGCGCGGGCTGACTTCCTGCTCGACCCGGCGCGTCATCGACTCGACGAGGCGCTGATGCTCGGCCAGGCTGACGTTGAGGATCTTTTCACGCCGGGTGGCGCGCACCGCCTCGTAATAGGCGTTGATCGTCTGCATCGCGAGCTGCTGCGCCGTTTCGGCGAGCTGTGCATCGGCGACGGAAGATACCGCCTCGGCCCGCTCGATATTGCCGGTAATGCGCCCGCCGGTCCAGATCGGCTGCTCGATCTGTATCTGCGGGGCGAAATCGCTGCGCGCGTTGTCGCCGATCCGCCCGCCGACCGAAACGCTGGGAAAGCGCATCCATTCCGCCGCGTCCACATCGGCTTCGCTCGCCCGGATCCGCGCCTGCGCCGCGTCCATCGCGGGGTAGGTCGATACCGTGCGCGCCGCGGCCATGCCGAGCCGGTCCGGAACCGCGGGGGGCAACGGAATCGCCGTGTTCGCGGCGCGTATGTCCGCCGGGACCGGCGGTCCATAGCTATCCTGCGCGGCGGAATGCGCGACGCCGGCCATGAGCACGAGGCTCAGACCGGCGGCAAAACGCGACGCATGTTTCCTGACCGAGCATGAAAGATTACCCGGTTCGGCCTTTGAAACCAAAAGAGACACCTTCCCGAAGAAGCCCCGACCTGCCCGCCGTCAATCGCGACTGGCGAGCGGTCCCTAACACAGCGGCGCGAATATGCCGAACTTGGTTAACCTGTGCTTGCCGCCGGTGGAAATCGGGGCCAGGCCGCGAAAGGCAGACCGTTCGCATCCGTTTCCCTCGGAAACATTCCGGTCGGCCCGGACGCGACCCCCGCATCGCGCCGGTCGCGCCTTTTTTCGAATCGCAAGCTAACGGTTCGGCCCATGCGGTCCGGCCACTCCGGGCCGCAATGGAATGGCCGCTCTCCTATATGCAATTGCCCATATCGCAAGGAGAATTTCGTCGCAGCCGTGCGACAACACCGTTCGGAATCGCGCGATCAGGGGTTGGGGAGCGGCGCGCCCATTTCGCCGGACGTTTCGCCCTCGGCCTCGCTTTCGGCGCGCAGGCGGGCTTCATATTGCTGCTCGAGCTGTTCGACGCGTGCCTGTTCCGCCGCCGCATCCTCGTCGATTTCGGCGAGCCTGCGGGCCCGTTCTTCGGCGATCAGCTGCCCGAAACGCACGTCGGAGCCATTTTCCTTCTCGGCATAGGCTTCATTGATCCGCTCCGCTTCACAACCGGTGTAGCCGCCCGGCCCGACCGTGGAACAGCTTTGCGCACCGGTCGCGCCGACGTCGCGATTCGCCATCACGCGCTCGTTCCAGCTTTCGTTCTGCCGGCTGTCCGACTGTCGCAGCGGGGCGGGGATGCGGTAGGGATCTTCCTGCCGGACGCAGACGGTGATTTCCTGCTCCGTCGATTCGGGGCAGGGCTGATCGCCATAGACGATGACCTGGTTGACCGTCGGTTTAGCCGCATCCTGCGCAGCGGCGGGCATCGCGAAGGCGCCCATCGTCATCGCGGTGACAAGCGCGGCGCCTTTTGCCCAGCGGGTGCGAAACTCAGGTCCGGTCATAATGCGTGCGCCTCCATGCGCGTCTTCATTCGTCTTCATACAGCCGCAAAAGGCGTGAACCGGCGGTGAAGCCCGCCTCTCCGCATGGCCGTCATATGCGTTTCGACACCGCGATCGCCGCCTTGCACCCGAGCCGGATTGCGCCCGAGAGTAGCGCATAGGCAGGCGCGCGTTCGGCGCCGCTTTCGATCGCGGTCTGGTGATGCTCGCGCTCTTCGTCGCGGAACTTGTGAATGATTTGCGAAAGCTCCGCATCATCGTCGCCCAGCGCGTCGAGCTGATCCGAATAATGCTTGTCGATCTCGGTCTCGACCGCGGCGGTGCAGGCCATCGCCGCCTCCGGCCCGATGAGAGCGGTCGCCGCGCCGAGCGCGAAACCCGCCACGTCCCAGAACGGTTGCAGAACCGTGGGCCGCACGCCCCGCTCGATCAGAAGCGCGTCGAAGCGGGCGCGATGTTCCGCTTCCTGCGCGGCCATGGCGGCGATTTCATTGCTGCCCGGCGCGCGGTCGCCCATCACGGCGAGCTGCCCGGCATAGATGCGGGTGGCGCCGAATTCGCCGGCGTGGTCGACGCGCACCATGGCGTCGATGTCGTTCTGCCTGTCTTTCACCGCCTGTGTCATGCCCTATCAACGCGCAAACCGGCGCGCGGTGCCGAAAAGATCAGCGCGGCGATCGCCGCACCCGTCGAAATGAGGAAATTCCACCCCGCGAGCGATATTCTGAACAGGTCCCAGGGCGCCACGTCGCACCGGGTGATCGGCGCGTTCATGATCGCGTCGAGCGCGTTGCCGCCGCCGGTATCGGCATTCATCGCGCAGCTCGTCATGCCTTCCCACCAGCCATATTCGACGCCCGCGTGAAACCCGCCGAGCAGCCCCGCGACAAGCAGCAGCACCGCGGCGATCCGCACCAGCCAGGGCCGCATGTCGCCGCCCACGACAAAGGACAGCACCGCCGGCACCAGCGCCGCGAAATGCGCGTAACGCTGCCACCAGCACATTTCGCACGGGAACAGGCCAAAGCCATATTGCGACACATACGCACCCGTCAGCAGCGCCGCAGGTACGATTGCGACGATAGCCTGCGCCTTTCGCAGGGGACCGGGGCGAGGCGGCATGGCGATGCTCAATTGCTGCGGCGCTTGACCGGGACATTGGCGAGCCGCGTATTGCGCAGCGTCTGGATCGCGTAATGCAGCTGGAAATCCTCGATGCCGCGCTCTTCGAGCTGCTCCGCCGTCAATTGAAAGCGGGGATCCTCCATGAGATCGGCCTCCAGCTCCTTGTCGTCCAGCTCCAGCTCGTTGATGAGATGGCCGCGCAGGTCGGATTCGCGCACGGTCCGCGCGGCACGGGCGCGGGCATCGGGGTCGGAAATCTGCGGCACGCGAATATCGGGCGCGATCCCGCCCTCCTGCACCGACCGGCCCGAGGGCGTGTAATACCGCGCCGTCGTCAGCTTGAGCGCGCTGTCGTTCGACAGCGGCACGAGCGTCTGCACGCTGCCCTTGCCGAAGCTGCGCTCGCCCATGATCAGCGCGCGATGGTGATCCTGCAACGCGCCGGCGACGATTTCGGAGGCCGAGGCCGAACCCGCGTCGATGAGCACGACGACCGGGATATTCTTCGCAATATCGCCCGACCGTGCGGAATAGCTTTCATTGTCGCGCGCGAAACGGCCACGCTGCGACACGATCTGCCCTTTTTCGAGGAACAGGTCGGACAGGCTGATCGCCTCGTCCAGCAGCCCGCCGGGGTTGGAGCGCAGGTCGAGCACGATGCCTTCCGGCGCGCCGCCCATCTCCGCCCGGATCGATTCCATCGCGCGTTCCACCTCGCGGCCGACATTCGCGCTGAACGTAGAGACGGTGATGATGCCGATCTTCCCTTCGACCGCATGTTCGACCGGGCGCAATTCGATGATGTCGCGGGTAATCTCCACCTCGAACGGTTCATCGCGGCCGGGGCGGAACACGGTCAGCTCGATACCCGTGCCGGGCAGGCCGCGCATCTGTTCCACCGCCTCGTCCAGCGTCCCGCCATAGACCAGCTTTCCGTTGAGATGGGTGATGTAATCGCCGGCTTTCAGCCCCGCCTCGTCCGCCGGGCTGCCGCGGGTGGGGGCGATGATCTTGACCACCCCGTCCTCCATCGTGACCGAAAGGCCGAGCCCGCCATAGCTGCCCTCCGTCTGCGTGCGCAGGTTTTCGAAATCGGTCGCATCGAGATAGGTCGAATGGGGGTCGAGGCTGGCCAGCATGCCGTCGATCGCACCGCGGATCAGCGTTTCGCTATCGACCTCGTCGACATAGGTGGACTGGATCCGTTGGTACACCGCCATCAATTCGCCGAATTGCGGCGCGCTGCGTCCATCGACGGCGGCAAGCCCCGCCGTCGCCACGGGCAGAAGCGCGAGCCCCGCCACCAGCGCCCCTGCGCGCAGGCGGGATTTGAAACGATGCGAAAGGGGGCGGGTCATCGTGGAAATGGCGAAATCCTTTGTCTTCGATCGCGCGTTCTATAGCCGATTGCGACTGAACGCCAGATGGCCTTTTTCACCGGTCCTCGCCTTCTGAAACGCGCAGCGGATCGATGGGCCTCCCATCACAGCGAATCTGGTAGAAGATGCGCGCCGGATCGCCGCCAGCCCGGCCCAGCAACGCGCCCCGACCCACCGGCTGTCCCGGCACCACCGCCAATTCGCCGAGCCCGGCGATCACGCTGGTCAGCCGGGCCGGGTGGCGGATGATGACGACCATGCCATGGCCGCGAAACGGCCCGGCGAACGCGATTTCGCCGGCCCGCGGTGCGATCACCGGGGCGGAGGCACGGGCCGCGATGGTGACGCCGGGATTGCGCAAACCGGCCGCATCCCGCGCATGATAGGCGGACAGGATCGTACCCTCCACCGGGAGCCGCCGGTTCGCGGCGGTGTCCCTGTCGCGCGGCGCGGGGCCATGTCCGGGCGGTTCGGCAGCAGATGCGCCAGACCCTGCCGCGGACGCGAGCGGCATGGAAAGCGATACGAGCAGGATGACGACGCCCCGCACGCATTCATCCCGAGCGGTGGTAGGGGTGGCCAGCCACGATGCTGGTCGCACGCCACAATTGTTCGGCGAGCATGGCCCGCACCATGAGATGCGGCCAGGTCATGGGACCAAAGCCGAGCAGGAGGTCCGCATCCCGGCGCGCCGCATCGCCATGGCCATCGGCGGCCCCGATGACAAAGCGCGCCTCGCGCACGCCGGTATCGCGCCATTTGGACAGCAGTGCGGCGAAATCTTCCGACGACATCTGCTGCCCGCGTTCATCGAGCAGGATTTCGCGCGCCGGGGTCTGCGCCGCGGGAATGGAACCGCCGCTATCGGGCAGTTCGGTGAGACGGACCGGCCAGGCGATCCGCTTCATATAGCGGTCGACGAGCTCGGCTTCGGGGGAGCGGGCGATCTTTCCGCGGGCGATGATGTGCAAACGCATCGCGCGACCCTATCGCCCCGTCTCCCGCCGGTCCAGCCGGTCGGCTCAGGCCGTGCCGCCCTCGCCGAAGCCCCACATCCGCTCCAGATTGTAGAAGGTGCGGACCTCGGGCCGGAAGAGATGGACGATCACGTCGCCCGCATCGACCAGCACCCAGTCCGCCGCGGGCAAGCCTTCGATCCGCACGGGGCCAAAGCCGCCCTGCTTCACGCGCTCGGACAGTTTTTGCGCCATGGCGGCGACCTGCCGGCTCGACCGGCCCGATGCGATGACCATGTGATCCGCGATCGAGCTTTTGCCCTCCAGCGGGATGGTCACGGTTTCCTGCGCCTGATCGTCGTCGAGCGATTGCAGGACGAGTTCGTGAAGCGAGCCCGGCTCTGCGTCGGCGGGGCTGGCATAACCGGCATCGCCGGTGGGGGTGTTGCCGGACGGTTCCGGCGTAGTGTGCGCCTCATTCATTATGGGGTGTTTAGGCCTCCCGATGTGGTCAAAAAAATGGGGTCGCGGAAAAAAGGTTCATCGATTCGCCGATGGACCGGTCGTGGCCGCGCCTTGCGCGTATGAATGTGGCCCCTCTTGGGCCGCGGCTCAACCCTTTGGTTGCGATATGATGCGGCGGGTCACGCCGTCGCGCGGTCGCAGAGATGCGTGATCCGTTGCCCAGCCCGGCGATTTCGCGCGAATGGCGGTGGCCGAACGCGGGTCGGGATCGAACCGCAGAAACGCCCAGGCTGGACGCTGCGCAGACCCGCGGGTATGGCCCTTGTCCTGCAGATGCGCCGGCGACACGCGATAGCGGCGGAGCCACGCCATCGCCGGGCTGCGCAGCGCAGCCGCATCATATCCCGGCCGTGCGATGACCGCGATCGGCAACAGCCGGGCAATCGTGCGCCAATCGCGCCAGCGGTGAAACTGCGCCAGATTGTCCGACCCCATTAGCCACACGAATCGCCGTCCGGGATAGCGCCGGATGAGCGCACGCAGCGTATCGACGGTGTAGCGGGTCTGCATCTGCGCCTCGATCGCGGTGGCACGGATGCGAGTGCCGCGCGCCATATCGCGCGCCGACGCCAGCCGGGCGGGAAGGGGGGCCATGCCCGCCTTTGCCTTCAACGGATTGCCGGGCGATACCATCCACCACACCTCGTCGAGGTGCAGCGCATCCATCGCGAACAGGCTGATCCGCCGGTGGCCGCCATGGGCGGGATTGAAACTCCCGCCCAGAAGCCCGGTGTGCACGGGATGCATGGCGGGCATTCAACCCGCCATGCGCATCAAATGGCGCATCAGGGGCGCGTCTGCCCCGTGCCGCGGACCTGCCATTTATAGGTCGTCAACCCTTCGAGCGCGACCGGACCGCGTGCGTGGAGGCGGCCGGTGGCAATGCCGATTTCCGCGCCGAGTCCGAATTCGCCGCCATCGGCGAACTGGCTGCTCGCATTGGCCATGACGATGGCGCTGTCCACTTCGTTGAGGAAGCGTTCGGCGGTGTCGGCATCGCCGGTGACGATGGCATCGGTGTGGCCCGACGAATGCGCCGAGATGTGCGCCAGTGCCTCGTCCAGACCGTCGACGATCTTCACCGCGAGGATCGCATCGAGATATTCGGTGTCCCAATCCTCGTCATCGGCGGCGTCGATCCGGCTGTCGAGCGAACGCGCCCGGCTGTCGCCGCGAAGGGCGCAACCCGAATCGAGAATTTTGCTTAGAAGCGCCTCGCTCTTGGGATAGTTCGCGTCGAGCAGCAGCGTTTCCAGCGCCCCGCATACGCCGGTCCGGCGCATCTTGGCATTGACGGCGACCGCCTCTGCCATGTCGGGCGCGGCAGCGGCGTGGACATAGGTGTGGTTGATCCCGTCGAGGTGCGCGAGCACCGGCACGCGCGCCTCTTCCTGCACCCGCGCGACCAGCGACTTGCCGCCGCGTGGCACGATCATGTCAACCTTGCCCGCCGCCTTGAGCAGCGCGCCGACCGCGGCACGGTCCTGCGTCGGGATCAGCTGGATGGCGCCTTCGGGCACGCCCTTCGATAGAAGGCCGCGCGACATAGCGGCGTCGATGGCACGGTTGGAATGCACCGCCTCGCTCCCGCCGCGCAGCAGCGCCGCGTTCCCGGCCCGCACGCAGAGTGCAGCGGCATCGGCGGTCACGTTCGGGCGGCTTTCGTAAATGATGCCGATCACGCCGATGGGCACGCGCACGCGCGACATCTTGAGGCCGTTGGGCATTTCGGAACGGTCGATCACATCGCCGACGGGGTCGGGCAGGGCGGCGACGTTTTCCACCGCGCTGGCAATCCCTTCGAGCCGTTCCTCGTCCAGCTTCAACCGGTCGAGCATGGCAGGGGGCAGATCGCGTTCCTTGCCGGCGGCAATGTCCTTGGCATTGGCGGCGAGGATGGCATCCTTGTCCTCCCGCAGCGCGGCGGCGGCGGCGCGCAAGGCATCGGCCTTGTCGCCATCGGCCATGCCGGCGAGCACGCGCTGTGCGGCGCGGGCATCCTTGGCCAGGCGGGAGATCAGGTGTTCGGGCGTTTCCGCCTTCGTTTCGGGTTCGAGCGTCTCTGTCATGTTCATGGCCCATACATAGCATGTTGCACTGCAAAAGTCAGGGGCAAGCCCGGAATTTACGGCAGGATGTGCGGGATGCATGATCAATGCAAGGTTGCCGCACGATTCGCGCGACGGACAGGTTGGGCACGGCGAGGGTTCCACGCCCGACCTCACAAAGCCTGCAATTCGCCGCAAACGTCACCAAACCGCTATTGCCCGTGCCGTCGTATGGGTGTGGCGTTTCGATCCGCCCCCGCCGCCGGTGACGCCGAGACTCTCCACCATCCTATTTCACGTGAAACACCCGTACGCTCATGCCGGAACCGCCTCCAGCGCCCGCAAAGCCTTGCGGTCGAGCTTTCCGATCATGGTTTTCGGCAGTTCCTCGCGAACGACGACCCCGACGACACGCTCATGCTTGCCCAGACGCGCGTTCAGCCGGTCCTTGAGCACATCGCCATCCTCGGCAAACCCGTCGTTCAGCGTGACGAACGCCTTGGGGCTCTCGCCGCGATAGGCATCGGGCACGCCGATCACCAAAGCTTCCTTCACCGCGTCGAATTCGAGCAAGATGTCCTCGATCTGGCTGGGGAACACCTTGAACCCGCCGACGCTGATCATGTCCTTGATCCGGTCGACGATGTTCAGGAACCCCTCCGCGTCGACGGTCGCCACGTCGCCGGTGCGGAAATAGCCATCGGCGAAATCATCGCCGGATTCCCTGCCCCAGTAACCCTTCATGATCTGCGGCCCCTTGATCGCGAGCTCGCCCGGCTCACCGGCCGCGGCCATCTGCGACGGGTCTTCTTTGTTCAGCAGGCGAATGCGCGTGCCGGGCAGCAATTGCCCGATCGTCCCGACCTTTTCGCCGTCTTCATAAGGATTGGCCGACACCACGCCCGAACTTTCGGTGAGCCCGTAACCCTCGATCAGTTTCGCGCCGGTCGTGTGCTGAAACTTCTCCTTGAGCGGGAGGGGCAGGGGCGCCCCGCCGGCTATACAGACGCGCAAGGACGAAAAATCGGTGTGCGCGGCTTCGGGCCGGTCGATCAGCGCCTGATACATCGTCGGAACGCCGGGCAGAGAGGTCGCCTCGACCCGCTCGATCGTTTTGAGCGTATCGCGCGCATCGAATCGCGGCAGCATCGCAATCATCCCGCCGGACAGCACGGTGCGATTGAGCACGCAGGTATTGGCGAACACGTGGAACAGCGGGAGCACGCCGACGATCACGTCGCGTTCGCCGCGATGCGCGTCGATCCGTGCGACCTGCCGCGCATTGGCGGTAAGGTTCTGATGCGTGAGCATGGCGCCCTTCGGAACGCCGGTGGTGCCGCCGGTATATTGGATCAGCGCGACATCGTCCATCGGGTCGAGTTCGACTGGTTCGGGATCGGTATGGCCCGCCATGAACGCCCAGAGGTCGACGATGCGGTCGTCATCGGGCAGGTCCGACACCTGCTTTCGCCCGAACGCCCGCAAAAGCGCGCTCTTGCCGATGGGCAACATGTGCTTCAGCCGCCCGACGATGAGCCGTTCGAGCCGCGACTGGTCCAGCACCTTGCACGCGGTGGGGAAAAGCGCGCTGCTGTCGAGCGTGAAGAGCGTGTCGATCCCGGAATCCGCGACCTGCGCGGCGAGTTCTTCGACGGTGTAGAGGGGTGAGAAATTCACCGCCGACGCGCCTGCGATCATGATGCCGTAATAGGCGCTGACGTACATCGGCACGTTCGGCAGGAACAGGCCGACGCGGTCGCCCTTGCCGATGCCCCGCGCCTGCAGCGCGGCGGCGATGCGCGATGCCTCCCGGTGCATCTCGCGATAGGTGAAACGGCGTCCGTAAAAATCGACCAGCGCATCCCCGCCCGCACGGTCCCGCGATGCCGCGAACATGGCCGGCACCGTCAACGGCTCGAACTGCTGATCCCAGCTTCCCGGGTGGCGGTAGTTTTCAACCAGTGCGGTTTCGCCCGCATCCTGCGGGGGCCATTCGGACACGTGCACACTCTCCTACTTACATCTTTGTAAGCTATTTTGCACAGTCCGCCCGTTCCTGCAAGCCGATCCGGCACCGGTTTCGCGCCCGCCGCGCGCATGAAAAAGCCCGGCTCCCGCAATGGGGGCCGGGCTTTTTCAAGCAATTGCCGGATTGTCGCGGCCGATGGCGCGGATCAATCCTGCGCGTTGCCCTCGGCCTTGCGGGCGTCGAGCCAGGCCTGCGCCTCGGCTTCCTGCGCGGCTTCGACCGCGTCCTGTGCCGCCTGTACGCGCTCGGCCTTGAGCTCGTCGATGAGCGCCTGGCGATCGTCGGTGAGGCGGGTGTCGGTCTTGGGCTCCGCCTCGTCGGTGCCGGCCTTCTTCGCCGCCTTGGTGACGGCGGCGTCGAGCTCGCGCTGCGAACACAGGCCGAGCGTGACCGGATCCTTGGGATTAATGTTCTGAATGTTCCAGTGCGAACGGTCGCGAATCGCGGCGATCGTATTGCGCGTGGTGCCGATCATCTTCGAAATCTGCGCGTCGGAAATTTCCGGATGGTTGCGCAGGATCCACGCGATGCCATCGGGCTTGTCCTGGCGCTTCGACACCGGGGTATAACGCGGGCCCTTGGTGCGCTGCATCTGCACCGGCGCCTTGTGCATCTTCATGCGGTAGGACAAATCGTCCTGCGCCTTCTCGATCTCGGCATGGGTGAGTTCGCCGGCGCGGACGGGATCGCGCCCGGTGTATTTCTGTCCTGCCATGTCGTCGGCCATCGCCTGCACCTCGAGGATGTGGAGGCCGCAGAAGTCGGCGATCTGGTCGAAGGTCAGGGCGGTGTTGTCCACCAGCCAGCTCGCGGTTGCATGCGGCATCAGCGGAGTTGCTTGGTTCTGGCTCACGGGAAAACCCTCTGGCTTGGCCCCGGCGGGCCGGGAACGGCCTGCGCGCGGGGGTTGAATACGATAAGGGCCGCCCCTTCCCGGAGCGGCCGCTTGCCCGTGCCGATTACGCCATAGAGCGCACAAGGGCAAGCATTAGTGGCAGACCGGGGGCAGGGGCGCCAGCCCGCGCACTCACCCCTCAACGTCGAGCACGACCTTCCCGATATGATCGCCGCTGTCCATGTAGGCATGCGCATCGGCCACGTCGGCAAGCGCGAAACGGCGGTCCATGACCGGGCGCAGCTGTCCGTTTTCGACGAAGGGCCAGACCACCCGGCGGATTTCCTGCGCCAGCGCGGCCTTGAAATCGGCGCTGCGCGGGCGGAGCGTGGAGCCGGTGAGACGGAGGCGCTTGCGCATGACATTGCCCATATTGATAGTCGCCTTCGCGCCGCCGAGCACCGCGATCGTCACGTGCCGCCCATCGGGCGCGAGGCATTCGATGTTGCGCGCAACATAATCGCCCGACACCATGTCCAGCACGACGTTCACGCCCTTGTCCCCGGTGATGCGGGCGGTTTCGGCGACGAAATCCTGCGTCTTGTAATTGATGGCATGATCCGCCCCGATGCGCAGCGCGGCCTCGCATTTTTCATCGCTTCCGCAGGTCACGATCGTGCGCACCCGGAACAGTTTCGCCAGCATCGCGGCCATCGTGCCGATGCCACTCGTCCCGCCATGCAGCAGCATCGTATCGCCATCCGCGGCCGATCCGCGGTCGAACACGTTGTGCCACACGGTGAACAGCGTTTCGGGCATGGCCGCGGCCTCCGCCATGGACAGCCCGTCCGGCACCGGCAGGCAATGGCGCGCATCCGCCACGCAATATTGCGCATAGCCACCACCCGATACCAGCGCGCAGACCCGGTCCCCTTCCGCCAGCGTATCCACCCCGTCGCCCAGCATCGCGACCGTGCCCGATATTTCGAGGCCGGGAATGTCCGGTGCACCGGGCGGCGGGGGGTATTTGCCCTCACGCTGGATGATGTCGGGTCGGTTCACCCCGGCATGGGCGACGCGGATGAGCACCTGCCCCGGACCCGGTTTCGGACGGGCCACGGTCTGCGTCCGTGCGACTTCGGGACCGCCGGGTTTTTCGAAAAGCACCGCGGTCATCTCGTCCTGCGTCATCGCAATTCCTTCCATCACTGGGAACGGGCCATCGTGGGGCGGGGCGGGCGCCTCGCATGCCGGCCCATGCACTTAGAGACGGATCGTCCACGCACGGATGGCATGTGGATTTCGCGCCACAATCGAACCGTTAACGCGCTACCGTGTTGACAGCAAGCCGATCACGGCCAACATTGTGCACTGCAATGGACGGCGACGATCTTCCACGCACAAAGGGCGACCTGGCGAGCATGCTCGCAGCCGAATCGCTCGATTCCCTGTCACAGGATGAATTGCGCGATCGTATCGGGCGCCTCGAACTGGAAATCGCGCGCACCCGTTCCCACATGGATAAAGCGGACCGGCACCGTCGGGCGGCAGAGCTCTTGTTCAGGCCGCCTGCGTGATGGTTCGCGCCGCCTCGCCCATGCGAATGGTGGCGTGCGTTTCGCCTGCGCGTATCCCCGGACAGACCCGCCTGGAAAGACCCGCGATGAATCGCGCGGAAGCCCGTGCGGACCATGGCATTCGCGATCCGTTCATACCCGGTATCGTATCATCGGTCCCGCAATCAGATTTCGGCAAGGATTGAAGTAAGATATGCCCTCATTTGCCCAGAGCCTCGAAAAGACGCTGCATACCGCGCTCGCCAATGCGGCAGAGCGCAGTCACGAATATGCGACTCTGGAACATCTCCTGCTCGCACTCATCGGCGATGACGATGCCGCGCAGGTCATGGAAGCCTGCGGCGTCGACACCTCCGAACTGGGCGGCGTGGTCAAACAATATCTCGATCAGGAGTATCAGTCGCTCAAGACCGCGGAAAAGGCCGACCCGTCCCCCACCGCCGGGTTTCAGCGGGTGATTCAACGCGCGATCCTGCACGTGCAATCGTCGGGCAAGGATACCGTGACGGGCGCGAACGTGCTGGTCGCGCTGTTTTCCGAACGTGATTCCTATGCCGTCTATTTCCTGCAGCAGCAGGACATGAGCCGCCTCGACGCGGTCAGCTTCATCAGCCACGGCATCGGCAAGACCGGCCGTGCCGAAGCCCCCGGCCAAGGGCGCGGACGACGAACCCCGCGCCGAGGACAAGGCCGACGGCAAGGGCAAGAAGGAAACCGCGCTCGACCAGTTCACGGTCAACCTCAACGAAAAGGCGCGCGGCGGGAAGGTCGATCCGCTCATCGGCCGCAATTCCGAGGTGGACCGCACGGTGCAGATCCTGTGCCGCCGGTCGAAGAACAACCCGCTCTATGTCGGCGATCCCGGCGTGGGCAAGACCGCGATCGCGGAGGGCCTGGCGCGCAAGATCGTCGAGGGCCAGGTGCCCGAGGTGTTGCAGGATGCCGTCATCTATTCGCTCGACATGGGCTCGTTGCTCGCGGGCACGCGCTATCGCGGCGATTTCGAGGAGCGGTTGAAGCAGGTCGTCTCCGAGCTTGAGAAAATGCCCGACGCGGTGCTGTTCATCGACGAGATCCACACCGTGATCGGAGCTGGCGCGACCAGCGGCGGGGCGATGGATGCGTCCAACCTGTTGAAGCCGGCGCTGTCGTCGGGTGCGATCCGGTGCATCGGGTCGACGACCTACAAGGAATTCCGCAACCATTTCGAAAAGGACCGCGCCCTGCTGCGCCGGTTCCAGAAGATCGACGTCAACGAACCGTCGGTCGAGGATACGGTGAAGATCCTGCGCGGCCTGCGCACCGCGTTCGAGGATCACCACAAGGTGAAATACACCCCCGACGCGATCAAGACCGCGGTGGAACTGTCCGCGCGTTACATCAACGACCGCAAATTGCCGGACAAGGCGATCGACGTGATCGACGAGGTCGGCGCGATGCAGATGCTCGTGCCCCCCAGCCGCCGAAAGAAGACGATCACCGCCAAGGAGATCGAGAAAGTCATCTCCACCATGGCCCGCATCCCGGCCAAATCGGTGTCGAAGGACGACAAGAAGGCGCTCGAAAACCTGAGCCGCGATCTCAAACATGTCGTGTTCGGACAGGACCGCGCGATCGAGGTGCTGTCCACCGCAATGAAGCTGAGCCGCGCGGGGCTGCGCGATCCGGACAAGCCGATCGGATCGTTCCTGTTTTCCGGCCCCACCGGCGTCGGCAAGACCGAAGTCGCGCGGCAGCTGGCCGACATCATGGGCATTCCGCTGCAACGTTTCGACATGTCGGAATATATGGAGCGGCATTCGGTTTCGCGGCTGATCGGCGCGCCTCCGGGCTATGTCGGTTTCGATCAGGGCGGCCTGCTCACCGATGCCATCGATCAGCAGCCGCATTGCGTGCTTCTGCTCGACGAGATCGAGAAGGCGCATCCCGACCTCTTCAACATATTGTTGCAGGTCATGGATAACGGACGCCTGACCGACCATCACGGCAAGACGGTCGATTTCCGCAATGTCGTGCTGATCATGACGACCAATGCGGGCGCCGCCGACATGCAGCGCAGCGGCATCGGTTTCGGCGACGTATCGAAGGACGATGCGAGCGAAGAGGCGGTGAAGAAGATGTTCACCCCCGAATTCCGCAACCGTCTCGATGCGATCGTGCCCTTCGCCTATCTCGGCAAGACGATCGTCAGCCGCGTGGTGGACAAGTTCATCCTGCAGCTCGAACTGCAACTCGCCGATCAGAACGTGCATATCCAGTTCGATAGCGATGCCCGCGAATGGCTGGGTGAACGCGGTTACGACCGGCTCTACGGTGCGCGCCCGATGGGCCGGCTGATCCAGGAAAAGGTGAAGCAGCCGCTGGCCGAGGAGCTGTTGTTCGGGAAGCTGGCGCAGGGCGGCGAGGTCCATGTCGGCGCGAAGGATGGCGAGGACGGCAAGCCGGTGCTGAATTTCGAGCTGACGCCCGCCCCTCCCAAGGCGGTGAAGAAGCGCAAGAAACCGAAAAAGGACGCGCCGGGCGAGGAAGGCTCCGAAACGGGCACGACTTCCGGCGAACCCAGCGCCGAGGATTGAGTGAAAAGGGCGGCCCGCGGGTCGCCCTTTTTATGGCCGGATTTTCGCGATCAGCGCGGCGACCGCACCGCGCGTTTCCTCCAGCGTCGTGCCGGTGTCGATAACGTAATCGGCGCGCGCGCGTTTCTCGGCGTCCGGCACCTGCAATCCGAGAATATGATCGAATTTTTCCGCCGTCATGCCGGGGCGCGCCATGACGCGGGCACGTTGCACCTCGGGCGGAGCGGACACCACCGCCACCGCGTCGAGCCCGGCAGTGCCCGTCTTTTCATAGAGCAAGGGGATGTCGAACACGATCAGCGTCGCATTCGCATTATCGCCCATGAACGTGTCGCGCTCCTCGCGCACGGCGGGGTGGATGATCGCTTCCAGCCGGGACAGCGCGGCCGCATCGCCGAACACCATGTCGCCCAGCGCGGCGCGCCGCACCCCATCCGGCCCGGTGCTGCCCGGAAATTCCGCTTCGATCGCGGGGAGCAGGCGTCCGCCCGGCCCCTGTAACCTGTGCACCACCGCGTCGGCATCGAAGACCGGCACGCCGGCCGCGCGAAACATGCCCGCGACCGTCGATTTGCCCATGCCGATCCCGCCGGTCAGGCCGAGGATGAAAGGCTTGCTCATGCCTTCAACCGCCGCCGCAATTCCTCGTCTTCGCCGCGCGGCGGATGCGCGCCGAAAAACCGGCGAAAGGCATGGTCCGCCTGCCCGATGAGCATGGAAAGGCCGTCCACCGTGCGATATCCGCGCCGCGACGCCTCGTTAAGAAAGGGCGTGCGCGCGGGCGCGGTGACGATATCATAACAAATGCTGCGCGGCGGGACATGGCTGAAATCGAAGGGGAGGGGCGGTTGGCCGGTCATGCCCAGCGGGCTCGCGTTGATGACGAGGTCGAGACAGCCCTCCCGGTCGTCGAACGCGAAATCGGTCGGCTCCGCGAAATGGGACAGCGGCACGGCGTGATGCTCCCCACCGGGATCGAGCGTGTCCAGTATCGCCCGCGCCTTGGCCGGGTCACGGCCCGCCAGCACCAGCACCGCCCCCGCGTCGGCCAGCGCGGCGACGATCGCCCGCGCCGCACCGCCCGTGCCCAGGATGCGCGCCATGCGGAACAGATGCGTCTGCGCCAGATCGCGCCGCAACGGTTCGAGAAATCCCGGCGCGTCGGTGTTGTAGCCGACAAGCGCGCCATGCTCGCGCACGACGGTATTCACCGCACCGATCTGCGCGGCCATCGCATCGACCCGGTCGAGCAGCGGAATGATCGCCTGCTTGTGCGGCATGGTCACGTTGCACCCGCGCCAATCGGCATTACCGCGTCGTTCGTCGAGATAGTCGCGCAGATCGCCCGCGGTCACGTGAAACCTGCGATACGCAGCCTCGATACCGAGCCGTTCGAGCCAGAATCCGTGGATCGCCGGCGATTTCGATTGGGCGATGGGATCGCCGATCACCTCGGCAAAGGGAATGCTCATGACCGCAACGCTCCGAACCGGCGCAGCGCCGAAAGCACCGGGAACAAAGGCATGCCCAGGATGCAGAAATAATCGCCATCGACCGATTCGAACAATTGCACACCGGGCCCCTCGATCATGAAAACGCCGACGCAGGCGCCGACGTCCGGCCACTCGCTGTCGAGATAGGCGGCGATGAAATCGTCGGACAATTCGCGCACGTGGAGGCGGGCAAGCGCGGCATGGCGCCATTTTACCGCTTTATGCTGCACCAATGCTGCACCGCTATGCAGTTCCATCGTCCTGCCCGAGAACCAGCGCAAATGCTCTGCCGCCTGTTCGCGGCTCTCCGGCTTGTCGAACAATCGTCCGCCGCACTGGACCAGCGAATCGCTGCCGAGCACGAGCGCATCCCCGGCGTCTCCGGCAATGGCCAGTGCCTTTGCATCGGCAAGCGCCTGCGCGATTGTTTCGGGCTCTTCGCCCGCCATCGCGATCTTCATCGCGGCCTCGTCCACATCGGCGGGGCGCGCGGTATAGGCCACGCCCGCCCCGTCGAGCATGGCCCGGCGCGAGGCGGAGCGCGACGCGAGTACGAGGTCCGGCGGCGATGGCGCCCTGCTCCTATCGGCCATGCTCATATCGGTTTCGTCCCGCCGATGTTGTCCGGGTCGGCGGCGAGCCTTGCCTTGCGTTCATTATAAAGCTTGATCACGGCGGCGGCGGTTTCCTCGATCGAGCGGCGCGTGACGTCGATCACCGCCCAGCCGTTGTCGGCGAACATACGGCGGGCATATTTCACCTCCTTCTCCACGCGATCCTTGTCCACGTAATCGGTTTCCGGCGTCTGGTTCAGCGAGAGCAGCCGGTTGCGCCGCACTTGCACCAGCCGGTCGGTCGAGGTGGTGAGCCCCACGACCATCGGATGGCGCAGGCCGAAAAGCGCGTTCGGCGGCGGCGATTCCACCACGATCGGGATATTGGCGGTGCGAAAACCGCGATTGGCGAGATAGATCGACGTCGGCGTCTTCGACGTACGCGAAACGCCGGCGAGCAGGATGTCGGCCTCCTCCCATTCTTCCCAGAGCAGGCCATCGTCATGCGCGATGGTGAACTGGATCGCCTCGACCCGCTCGAAATAGGCATCGTCGAGCACGTGTTGGCGTCCCGGCCGATGCACCTTTTCCTTGTCGAGCAGGCGCGCCAGCGGATCGGTCACGGAATCAAGCGCGCTGACCGTTTTCAGACCCGCCTCGGCACAGCGTTTCTCAAGACTGTCGCGCAGGGCCTCGTTCACCACCGTGAACAGGACCAGCCCCGGTTTCGTCACGATCTCGTTCATGATCCGGTCGAGATGCTGCTGCGAGCGGACCATCGGCCAGAAATGCCGGTCCACGATCGCATTCTCGAACTGCGCGAGCGCAGCCTTGGCGATCATCTCCAGCGTTTCGCCCGTGGAATCCGACAGCAGATGGAGATGAAGGGGGGTCAAGCGAACGTCCTCTTTCGTCTGTTTTTGCCCATCGGGTGAATGGGCCGGGCAGGCTGTGCACAGATCCGCCGATAAACCACGGGACAGGCTTGTGGACAAGTCCGGGCTGCGGAGCTGTCCCCGCTATGCCGGAATCGGTGCTGCGGGTTGTGGACAGGGCGGCGAAACGTGCACAGCCTGTGCATAAGGCGGACAACTATGCTTTGACTCATGCCGGGTCGGGAGTCGCAGTTGCAATTGCCCGTGGCCATCGGGTGATATTTCGGGCAGGCGCCATGTTTCCCCGATATCCACAGGGTCAACAACTCTCATCATCCTTATCTAGAATCTTATTATTCTGTATTCTGCGCGGAGCTTTTCAAAAAATGGCCGGACTTCTCCTCGACACGCTGAATGGTGCGAACCTTGCCGAACGCCCGCTCTGGCTCATGCGGCAGGCCGGGCGCTACCTCCCCGAATACCGGGCGTTGCGCGCGGAAAAGGGCGGATTTCTGGCGTTGGTTTACGATAGCGAGGCCGCCGCGGAGATCACGATGCAGCCGATCGACCGGTTCGGGTTCGACGGGGCGATCCTGTTTTCCGACATCCTCATCGTGCCCTACGCCATGGGGCAGGACCTGCAATTCCTCGCAGGGGAGGGGCCGCATCTCTCGCCCCGGCTCGCCGATCATGCGCTGGGGGCGCTCCAGGCCGTGCCTGAGCGTCTTGAACCGATCTACCGGACCGTGGCCCTGGTGCGGGAACGATTGGGCGCGGAGCGGACGATGCTGGGCTTTGCCGGCGCGCCGTGGACCGTCGCGACCTACATGGTGAACGGCGAAGGCAGCCGGGATCAGCATGCCACCCGCGCCCTAGCCTATCGCGATCCGGTCGCATTCGGCGCGATCATCGATGCCATCGCCGATGTGACGGTCGAATATCTGGTCAAGCAGGCACAGGCGGGCGCGGAGGCAGTGCAATTGTTCGACAGCTGGTCCGGCACGCTCGCCCCCGATGAATTCGAACGCTGGGTCATCGCGCCGACGGTGCGCATCGTGGAGGCGTTCAAGGCGCAATGCCCCGACACGCCCTTCATCGGCTTTCCCAAAGGCGCGGGCGAGAAGCTGGCCGCCTATGCCCGCGAAACCGGGATCGATGCGGTCGGCGTCGACGAAACGGTCGATCCGCAATGGGCCGCGCGCGAACTGTAGGCCGGCATGCCAGTGCAGGGCAATATCGATCCGCTGCTGCTGCTGGTCGGCGGCGAGGCGATGACGCGCCGCGCGCAATTTATCCTCGATTGCTTTGCCGATCGTCCGCACGTGTTCAACCTTGGCCACGGCATCGGCAAGGACACGCCGATCGCCCATGTCGAGCAATTGTTGCAGGCCGTGCGGGGCTGGCGGCGCTAAGCGGGAGCGTTTAAGGCGGGGCTTTCGGCAGGGGCCGTGATGCCCTATCTGCGTGGCTATGATGGAAGGTATCGCCGTGCTCTATCCCTGGCTCAAGGTTGGCCATCTGGTCTTCGTCATCTTCTGGATGGCGGGCCTGTTCATGCTGCCCCGATTCTACGTCTATCATCAGGAAGCGGTCGAGGGATCGGACGAGGCGGCCCGCTGGGTCGAGCGCGAGGCGAAGCTGCGCACGATCATCCTCAACCCCGCGATCGTGGCGGTCTGGGGCTTCGGGCTGGCGCTGGCCTTCGTGACCGACGCGTGGAGCGCGCCGTGGTTCCACGTGAAGCTGCTGCTGGTGCTGCTGCTCTCGGGCTATCACGGCTGGATGATCGGCTATGGCAAGAAACTGGCGCGCGGCGAAAAACGCCTTTCGGGCAAGGCGCTGCGCCTCGTCAACGAGGTGCCGGGCATTGCCGTCATTCTCATCGTGACGACGGTGATCGTGGTCCGCCTGTACCTGCCGGGCTGAACCGCCGGGATCCGGGGTTTGCTCGAATCCGGATTGACGATTTGCGCGCGGGCGCGTAATTCGCAAAGCCAAGACGGCGTCCTGCCGCTCCTCGTCCTCCCGGACGGCACGGTCTGCGCCCATCGCGGCGGTACGATCCAATTTCCTATCGTCGATCCGGCCTGCGGGCATCCGCAACGCGATCGTCCATTCCCATGACACCCGGCCTCCGCGCCACGGAACAAAGCCCATGCATCTTAAAGAACTCAAACAGAAAAAACCCGCCGAACTGGTCGAAATGGCCGAGGAAATGGGCGTCGAGGGCGCGTCCACGCTCCGCCGTCAGGACCTCATGTTCGCCATCCTGAAAGAGGTTGCGGACGATGGCGAGGAGATCCTCGGCATCGGCACGATCGAGGTCCTGTCCGACGGATTCGGTTTCCTGCGCAGCCCGGAGGCGAACTATCTCGCCGGGCCGGACGACATTTACGTCTCGCCCAACCAGGTCCGCAAGTTCGGCCTGCGCACCGGCGACACGGTCGAGGGCGAGATCCGCGCACCCAAGGACGGCGAACGCTATTTTGCGCTGACCAAGCTGCTGAAGATCAATTTCGACGATCCGGACGTCGTGCGTCACCGCGTCAATTTCGACAATCTGACGCCCCTCTATCCCGAAGAGAAGCTCACGCTCGACATTGCCGACCCCACGGTGAAGGACAAATCCTCCCGCGTGATCGACATCATCTCGCCGCAGGGCAAGGGGCAGCGCGCGTTGATCGTCGCGCCGCCGCGCACCGGGAAGACCGTGTTGCTGCAGAACATCGCCAAGGCGATCACCGACAATCACCCGGAGGTGTTCCTGCTCGTCCTGCTGGTCGACGAACGGCCTGAGGAAGTCACCGACATGCAGCGTAGCGTCAAGGGCGAGGTCATCTCCTCCACCTTCGACGAGCCGGCCACGCGCCACGTGCAGGTCGCCGAAATGGTGATCGAGAAGGCGAAGCGCCTGGTCGAGCACAAGAAGGATGTCGTCATCCTGCTCGATTCCATCACGCGTCTCGGCCGGGCCTACAACACCGTCGTGCCGTCCTCGGGCAAGGTGCTCACCGGCGGTGTCGATGCCAATGCGCTGCAGCGGCCGAAGCGGTTCTTCGGTGCGGCCCGCAATATCGAGGAGGGCGGTTCGCTCTCCATCATCGCGACCGCGCTGATCGACACGGGCAGCCGCATGGACGAGGTGATTTTCGAGGAATTCAAGGGCACCGGCAATTCGGAAATCGTCCTCGATCGCAAGGTGTCGGACAAGCGCATCTTCCCCGCGCTCGACGTCGGCAAGTCCGGCACGCGCAAGGAAGAGCTGCTCGTCGACAAGGACAAGCTGTCGAAGATGTGGGTGCTGCGCCGGATTCTCATGCAGATGGGCACGATCGACGCGATGGAATTCCTGCTCGACAAGATGAAGGATTCCAAGACGAACGAGGATTTCTTCACGACGATGAATCAGTAAAGATCGCACAGGGGACCGTCGCTGGCGGCGGTCCCCTGTTTCGCGCATCGAAGCGGAGGTTACGCCGTACGGACCCGGAAACTGTCCGCCTGCGCCGCTTTCCAGTGGCGCAGATATTGCGTATCGCCCGGATCGTTCAGCAACTCGCCCGGTTTGAGGAAATTGTAGAACCGGTCCATCGAATCCGACCGCACCGTGTTGAACCGCTCGCCGATATGATGCGGCGCGATCTGCCACGGGTTTTCCAGTCCCATCGCCACGACGATCTCGCGCAGGCCGTGGAGCGTGTGGCTTTGAAAGCGGGCGACGCGCTCTCCCTTGTCCATCACGACGAGGCCGCGTTGGCGCGTGGCATCCTGCGTCGCGACACCGGTGGGGCAGGTGTCGTCGTGGCACCGCATCGATTGCACACAGCCCAGCGCGAACATGAAGGCGCGCCCGGCATTGCACCAATCGGCGCCCAGTCCGAAATTCATCGCCATCTGCGCGCCGGAATGCACCTTGCCCGCCGCGGCGATCTTTACATGCCGTTTGAGGTCGGTCCCGACCAGCGCATTGCGCACCATGATCAGCCCTTCGCGCAGCGGCATGCCGACGCGGTTCGACAATTCGATCGGCGCGGCGCCGGTGCCGCCCTCGGCACCGTCAACGGTGATGAAATCGAGATAGATCCCGGTGTCGAGCATGGCCTTCGCAATGGCGAAAACCTCGTGCGGCTGTCCGACGCAGAGCTTGATGCCGACGGGCTTGCCCCCTGATTTCTCCCTCAGGCTTGCCGCCCATTCGAGCATTTCGATCGGCGTCGAAAAGGTCGAATGACCGGGCGGCGACAGGCAATCCTCGCCGATTTTCACATTGCGTGCCTCGGCAATTTCCTGGGTTACCTTGCTGCCGGGCAGCATGCCGCCGTGACCCGGCTTCGCGCCCTGGCTCAGCTTGATCTCGATCATCTTGACCTGCGGATCCTGCGCGACATCGGCGAAACGCGCGGGGTCAAAGCCGCCGTCATCGGTGCGGCATCCGAAATAGCCGCTCCCGATTTCCCAGACCAGATCCCCATTGTGCGACCGGTGATAGCGCGAAAGCCCGCCTTCGCCCGTATCGTGGTAGAAATTGCCCATGGCCGCACCCTTGTTCAGCGCCATGATCGCATTGGCGGACAGCGAGCCGAAGCTCATCGCCGAAATATTGAGCAGCGAGGCGTGATACGGTCGCGAACATTGCGCATTGCCGACCGGAACGCGCCATTCCGAAGGCGCGTCGGCATTGGGGACGATCGAATGGCTGAGCCACTCATATTCATCGGAATAGACGTCGAGCTCGGTGCCGAAGGGATGCGCGTCGAGCTGCCCCTTTGACCGGGCATAGACGAGCGCGCGCTCGTCATGGTTGAACGGCCGTCCCTCCAGATCGCTTTCGACGATATAGCTGCGCAGATAGGGTCGCAAATCCTCCATGAGCCAGCGAAACCGCGCGATGAGCGGGTAATTGCGGCGCAGCGTATGGCGCTTCTGAAAAAAATCGAACACCGCAATGGCCAGCAGCGGCAGCAGAAGGAGCAACGCCCAGCGCGTCGGCTCCCATATCAACGCGAGGCCGGACAGCACCAGCAGGACCGCAGGAGCGAGGAAGCGGCGGACCAGGTTTGCCGAACTGCGGGCGTTCGATTTGTTGTCCATGCTGCGCTGGTTCAACCCAGATGCTGCGCAAAAAACTCGTCGGTCCGGCGATCGGCGAGCATGGCTGCATCCTCGTCCCGGCGCGATCCGTCCGCGGTTGCGAATCCATGGCCGAGCCCTTCGTAATCGTGCAGCGTGACCTTGGGATGATCGTCGAGTCCGGCATGCATCCGGGCCTGCGCATCGGGACCGACGAAATCATCCGCGGTCGGGATATGCAGCATGAGCGGTTTTGCGATCGCCTCCTTCTCGTCCAGCATTTCGTCGATGGCGACCCCGTAATAGCCGACCGTCGCATCGACATCGGTGCGCGCCGCGGTCATGTAGGCGATCTTCCCGCCGAGGCAGAATCCGACGGCGCCGACCTTGGCAATATTGCGCTCGGCGCGGAGCCAGCGGATCGTGGCTTCGATATCCTCGACATTGCGGTCGGGATTGTTCTTGCCCATCATGTCGAACGCTTTCTGCCGTTCGTCTTCGTCGTCCCAGCTGGTCTCGACGCCCGGTTCCACGCGCCAGAACAGGTCCGGCGCGATGGCGAGATAGCCTTTTGCGGCCCAATCGTCGCATTTCTTGCGAATGCCGTCGTTGACGCCGAAGATCTCCTGGATGACGATCATCGCCGCCTTCGGATTTCCCGCCGGCTTTGCGACATAGGCGGCAAATTCCTGATCTCCGTCGAGTGTCTTGATCCGGGTGTCGAGAGTCATCGCGTATCTCCTTCGTGGCGTTTACGATTAAGTAGGGGGCCGCGATGGACTTTGCAAAGCCGCTGTGACAGCGTGAGGAGCGTCAATAAAAGAGGAGAGCATTATGAAAGGTCATTTCGAGTTCGAGTGCTCGCCAGAGGAAGCGCGGCGGTTTCTCGGTCTGCCCGATGTCTCGCGTGCCAATGATCTTTATGTCGACAGCCTCGTCAACGCGATGAAGGGCACCGGCAATATCGAGCAGCTTCAGGACATGATGAAGCAATTCGCCCCCATGGGCGAGCTGGGGCTGAAGATGTTTCGTCAGATGATGGAAAACAGCGCAAATGCCGCATTCGGCAAGAGCAGTTCCCGCAAAGACTGACCTCGTTTCCAACGTCGAGCGCGAGATGACCGATGCGACGATTTTCGCGCTGTCGAGCGGGCGACCCCCGGCGGCGATTGCGGTGCTGCGCATAAGCGGACCACGGGCGACGGATGCGCTCGTCGGTATGGCGGGCGGAATGGTGCCGCCCCGAAAAGCGAGCGTGCGCCACCTGCGCGACAGCGAAGGCGCTATCCTCGACAAGGCGATCGTCCTCTTTTTTCCCGGCCCGGCGAGTGCGACGGGGGAGGACAGCGTCGAATTTCACCTCCACGGCGGGCGCGCGGTCATCGCCGCTGTGGAGCGGGAGCTGAGCACTCTTCCGGGATTTCGCCCCGCATCAGCCGGCGAGTTCACGCGGCGCAGCTTCGCGAACGGGCGCCTGGATTTGAGCGAAGCGGAGGGTTTGGCCGACCTGCTGGAGGCTGAAACGGAGCTACAGCGACGGAACGCGCAGAGCCTTGCTGATGGCGCCCTTTCGCAGCAGGTCGCCGAATGGCGCGAAACCGTCCTCATGCTCGGCGCAGAAGTCGAGGCGGTTCTCGATTTTTCCGACGAGGAGGATGGGGAGGATCTATCACCGACGTTTCACGTGAAACGCGCTGCCCTGCAGGCGGAACTCGAACGATGGGCCGATGCACCGCGGCTTGAGGCATTGCGGGAAGGATTTCGGGTGGTTATTGCGGGGCCGCCGAATATAGGAAAAAGCAGTCTTTTCAATGCAATCCTGCGCGAAGATGTGGCCATCGCGACGCCCATCGCGGGCACGACCCGTGATGTGCTGTTCCGTCCGGTTGCGATTGACGGAATTCCGTTTCAGTTCGTGGATACGGCGGGGATCCGGAATGAGACGACGGACCAGGTTGAGAAAATTGGCATCGAACGTGCGAAATCGGCCCTCGCGACCGCGGATGTCGTTCTCTGGCTTGGACCGGAGGGTGAGGGGCCGGCGGGCGCTTGGGAGATTGAAACCAAATCCGACGTTGCGAATCGCCGCATGAAGGAAATGCCCGTCGCCGTCGTGTCCGCCCGTACCGGGGCGGGTGTCGATGATCTGGTTCGCGATCTCGTGACACTCGCGCGTGACCGTATGCCCGCGCCGGGATCGGTGGCCATCTCGAATTTTCAGCGCGCACAGATTTGCGATGCTCTGGATGCATTGTGCGACATTCCGGCTTCGGAGGACATGCTCGTTTTCGCCGAACGTCTGCGCTTGGCGAGGGTGGCGTTCGATCGGCTTACGGGCAAGAGCGATGTGGAAGCGATGCTCGATCGGCTTTTCTCGCGCTTCTGCATCGGGAAATAACGTTTCACGTGGAACGCGGTTTTCGCGAAGACGATCTTCGGTTATAGACGCGCCATGCGCACATTCGACGTCATAGTCATAGGGGGCGGCCATGCCGGCTGCGAAGCCGCCGCCGCCGCGGCCCGTACCGGCGCGTGCGTTGCCTTGATCAGTTTTGACAAGGAGCGCACGGGCGCCATGTCCTGCAATCCGGCCATTGGCGGATTGGGCAAGGGCCATCTGGTCCGGGAAATTGACGCGCTCGATGGCTTGATGGGCCGCGCTGCCGATGCGGCGGCGATTCATTATCGCATGCTCAACCGCTCCAAGGGGAGCGCGGTGCAGGGCCCGCGAATTCAGGCCGATCGCGTTCTTTTCCGACGCGCAATACAGAATATGATCCGCGCCTTGCCCAATCTGGAGGAGATCGAGGCGGAAGCCGCGGGGTTGATCTTCGAAGGATCGCGCGTTTCGGGTGTCGTCACCGGGGCGGGCGACAGGATTAGTGCGCGTTCGGTCGTCCTGTGCACGGGCACGTTTCTCGGCGGAAGGCTGTTTCGCGGGGAAGAGCGGTTCGAGGGCGGGCGGATCGGAGAATCCGCTGCGTCGATTCTTGCACAGCAATTGCGGGACGCTGCGCTTCCGATGGCGCGGCTCAAGACCGGCACTCCGCCTCGGCTTGATGGGCGCACGATCGATTGGTCCGAGCTTGAGCGGCAGCCTTCGGATGAAGATCAATGGACCATGTCGCCATTGTCGACCCGGCGATGCAATCCGCAATTGTCCTGCGCGATCACCCGGACGAACGAGGCGACTCACGACCTCATTCGGCGCAATCTCGACCGCTCACCCTTGTTCGGGGGGTCGATTTCCGGGGTGGGGCCGCGCTATTGCCCGTCGATCGAGGACAAGATCCATCGCTTTGCCGACCGGACCGGGCATCAGATTTTCCTGGAGCCGGAGGCGCTGACCGGCCATCTCGTCTACCCCAACGGGATCAGCACGTCACTGCCCGTCGATGTTCAGCATGCCATGGTCCGCACGATTGCGGGGCTTGAGCAGGTTGAGATCGTGGAGCCGGGCTATGCCGTCGAATATGATCACATCGACCCGCGTGCGCTCAAACGCTCGATGGAGTTGAAGGACATCGAAGGGTTGTTCTGCGCTGGTCAGATCAACGGCACGACCGGCTATGAAGAGGCGGGCGCGCAGGGTCTCGTCGCCGGAATTTCGGCCGCGGCGGTGGCGACCGGATCGCGCACGATCCCGCTCGATCGCGCCAACAGCTATATCGGTGTAATGATCGACGATCTGACGCTTCATGGCGTGACCGAACCGTACCGCATGTTGACGTCCCGGGCGGAATATCGCCTCCGCCTCAGGGCGAATAATGCGGCGACGCGGCTGACCGAACTGGCAATCGAGGCCGGGGCCGTGGGCGCCGAACGCAGCGCGTGGTTCGCCGCGCGAAAGGATGCGGTTCGCCGCGCCGAAGAGGAATTGCAGGCGGTCTATACCGGAAAGCAATTGCGCGATGCCGGCGTGGACATCCGCGGCCATGACACGATGCCGCTTTCGGATTGGCTTCGGCATGATCTTGTCGCAACGAATATTGCCGCACTGGTCGACACCGATGTCGCGGATGCCGAGGTATGGGACGGCCTGATCGAGGATTGTCGCTACCGTCCCTATTTGCAACGCCAGGACGCCGAATTGCGCGACCTGCGGCAGAGCGAAGCGCTCGCGATCCCGTACACGTTCGATTTCGCGCAGGTGCCGGGTCTTTCTGCCGAAATGGTCGAGCGCTTGACGCAGGCCCGGCCCGAAACGCTGGCATCGGCGGAGCGGGTGAGGGGGGTGACACCTGCGCCGTATAGGCCGTACTTGTAGCGCTGCGCAAGTTCGAGATGGTGTCATGACCGATGCGGTCGATCCCAGAGACCGTGACGAGAGTCTGGTCCGCATCCGCCAGATACCGCGGATGGATGTGGCTAGGGTTCCCTTGCTCGATGACTATGTGGCGGCGTTGCTCGCGGAAACTGGGCATCAGAACCTTATCGCACGGTCCACCGTCGGGAACATCTGGTCGCGTCATATCCTTGATTCGGCGCAGCTCATCGGCTTCGTTCCACGTGAAACACGGTTCGAGTCATGGGTTGACGTCGGGACGGGTGCCGGATTGCCGGGAATGGTCTGCGCCATTTTGCTGCCGGATTGCGAATTCACATTGATCGAACCGCGCACGAAGCGGGTTGAATTTCTTCGGAGCGTAGTGGGCGCGCTATCCTTGGGCAATGTTCGTGTTGAGCCATCGACGATACAGAATGTCGTTCGGGATAAGGTCGATGTCATTTCGGCGCGCGCGGTTGCCGCAACGGACAAGCTCGTCGCGATGGCCAGCCACCTTGCCCGTCCCGATACGTTCTGGCTTCTTCCGAAAGGGCGGGGAGCCTTTTCCGAACTGGACGGGATAGCCGCGCCGCATGGATTTCACGTGGAACACTCGGTGACCGATCCACAATCCGGTGTTATAGTGGGCACCATGCGAAACTTATCGGGAAAATCGTGTTCATGATTACGGTATCGGTCGCGAACCAGAAGGGCGGTGTCGGAAAGACGACGACTGCGATCAACTTGGCGACGTCTTTCGCGGCGATCGGGTGGCGCACGATGCTTATCGACCTCGATCCGCAGGGCAACGCATCGACCGGCGTGGGGATCGAAACGAACAATCGCGAACGTTCGAGTTACGATTTGCTGATCGACTGCAAATCGCTCGACGCGTGCAAGATGGCGACGCAGATTACCGGGCTCGACATCGTGCCCGCGACGGTCGATCTTTCGGGCGCCGAGATTGAGATGGTGGGATATGACAATCGCACGCGTCGTCTTCAAACCGCGCTCGATGCGGCGAGTGATTACGATATCTGCTTCATCGATTGTCCGCCCTCACTTGGGCTGCTGACGCTGAATGCGCTGACTGCGTCGCATGAAATTCTCGTCCCGTTGCAATGCGAGTTCTTTGCGCTTGAGGGGTTGAGCCAGCTCATGCAAACCATTGAATTGGTTAAGGAACGTTTCAATCCGGCTCTTAATATCATTGGCATTGCGTTGACGATGTTCGACCGCCGCAACCGTTTGACGGAGTCCGTTTCCGATGACGTTCGCGCCGTACTGGGCGATGTGGTCTTCGACACCGTGATCCCTCGTAACGTCCGCCTTTCCGAAGCGCCGAGCTATGGTTTGCCGGCAATCGTTTACGACCATCATTGCGCCGGATCGCGCGCCTATATGGAACTGGCGCGCGAGCTGATCAGCCGGCTACCCCGAACAGAGGAAGGCCGCATGAACGACGCGACGAAAGCACCAAAGAAGCGAGCCGCGCTCGGTCGCGGGCTTGGCGCGCTACTCGGTGATACACAAACCGAGCGGCCTGTTTCACGTGGAACAAATACGTCCGAAGACACCGGGCGGAAGGACGGCCTGACCGTATTGCCGGTCGCCTCGATCGAGCCGCATCCCGAGAATCCGCGCGTCAATTTCGATGCCGATGCGCTTGACGATCTGGCCCGATCCATCGCGAGCAGGGGCGTCATTCAACCTGTGATCGTGATGGCGAGCGGTCACGGGCGTTACCGGCTCGTCGCGGGTGAACGACGCTGGCGCGCGGCGCAGAAGGCGCAATTGCATGAAATTCCGGCGATCGTTCGCGATCTCGCCGACCGCGATGTCGCGGCGCTCGCCCTGATCGAGAATATTCAGCGTGAGGATCTGAATCCGGTGGAGGAGGCGCGCGCTTACCACCGTCTCCATACCCGTAACGACATGTCGCAGACCGAGATCGCGCGCATGGTCGACAAGTCGCGCAGCCATGTTGCGAATCTCATGCGCCTGCTCGCCCTGCCGGAGCCGGTTCTGACCATGGTGGAAGCGAACGCATTGTCGATGGGCCATGCGCGTGCGCTCATCAACGTGGATAATGCGGAAGAGATTGCGCAGACCGTCGTCGATGACAATTTGTCGGTGCGCGATGTCGAAAAGCTGATCCGTCGCCGCAATGCACCGGTGAAGGAGCCGCGCCACCGCGCCGCGCGGCCCGGCACGCGCGAAAACGATGCCGATATTCTGGCCATTCAAAAGCAGCTGGAGGAGTTTCTCGGCCTGCCCATCCGGATCGAGCCCGACGGGTCGGAGCAGGGCGGTGCCGTTACCGTGCGCTACAAGACGCTCGATCAGCTCGATCTCGTCTGTCAGCGGCTTTCGGGCGGTGAAATCTAACTAGATTCGCGCGGCGAGGATCGCGGCAAGCGCTTCGAAACCGTCCCGGTCCTCGTCATCGAAACGCGACGGCAGCGGGCTGTCGAGATCGATGATTGCCTTCACTGTGCCATCGACGACGATGGGCACGACGAGCTCTGAACGGCTGTTCGCGTCGCAGGCAATATGGCCGGGAAAGCTGTGCACGTCCTCCACCAGGACGGAGCGTGCCTCCCCCGCCGCGGTGCCGCATACGCCCTGGCCGAGTGGAATGCGGATACAGGCCGGGCGCCCCATGAACGGGCCAAGCACCAGCCCATCGCCGATCACGCGGTAGAACCCGGCCCAGTTGAGGTCCGGCACGAAGCCCCAGACCAACGCCGCGACATTCGCCATGTTGGCGATCCCGTCAGGCTCGCCCGAGGTCAGCGCATCGGCGGCCTCGCACAATTCGCGATAGAGGAGCGGTTTGTCGGCGGCGTCGGAGGGGGCGAAATCGAACATGACACCGCCTTAACGATCCCGGCGGCGGACGCAATGCGAAGCTGCCCATTGCCGGGGGTCGTGGCACGGACTATTCTTCGCCCATGACATCGAAAACCCGCAAGACGATTATCGTCATTGGCATTGTCGTCCTGGTGGCGGCCATCATTTTCTACCTCGTTCTGCGCCCGACCCGCGCCGAATATACCGATGCGCAGCTGACCGGCCCCGACCCCGTCATTGCCGAGGCGGACGAGGAAACCTTCCCCAGCATCGCACTCGCCGAACCGGCCGGGTGGGCGGCGGATGCCACGCCGACGGCGGCGGCGGGCCTTTCCGTCGCACGCTTTGCCGAAGGGCTCGATCATCCGCGTTCGGTATTCACGCTTCCCAATGGCGACGTGCTCGTGGCCGAAACGCGCGGCCCGGCGAGCGCGGATGGCGGCGGTATCACCGACTGGATCATGGGGCTGTTCATGGACCGGGTCGGGGCGGGCGGCGTGTCGGCGGACCGTATCACGTTGCTGCGCGATAGTGACGGGGACGGGCAGGCGGATCAACGCTCGGTCCTGCTCGACGGCTTGCACTCGCCTTTCGGCATGGCGCTTCGCAACGGGCGGCTGATCGTTGCGAATACGGACGCGCTCCTGTCCTTCCCATTCGAAGTGGGGCAGGGGCGGATCACGGCGGAGCCGGAAAAGCTCATGGATCTGCCCGGTGGCGGCAATCACTGGGTCCGCAACGTGCTTTATGATGCAGAAGGCGACCGGCTTTTCATCACCGTCGGTTCGGCCAGCAACGTGGCCGAAAACGGCATGGCGGAGGAAACCGGCCGCGCCGCGATCCACGAATATGATTTCGCGACGCGCAGCCACCGCCTCTTTGCCGTAGGCCTGCGCAATCCGAACGGGCTCGCGATTCAACCGTCGAGCGGCGAATTGTGGACCACGGTGAACGAACGCGACATGATCGGGCCGGACGTTCCGCCCGATTATCTGACGAACGTGCCCGTGGGCGCGCAATATGGCTGGCCCTGGGTGTATTGGAAAACCTACGTCGACGAACGGGTCGAGGAGCCGATGCCCAATTTCCTCACCGAATATACGCGGCGTCCGGAATATGCGCTGGGTACGCATGCGGCGCCGTTGGGGCTGGTGTTTGCGGACGGGAACGGGCTTGGCGGCGCGTATGACCGGGGCGCGTTCGTGGCGCGGCACGGGTCGTGGAACCGGGTGCCGAAATCGGGCTATGACGTGGTGTTCGTGCCGTTCGATGCGCGGGGCAATCCGGAAGGGGAAACGCCGCTGCCCGTGCTGACCGGATTTCTGACCGAGGATGGCGAGGATGCGCATGGCCGTCCCACCTGGCTCGCATGGGACAACGCGGGCGGTCTTCTGGTGAGTGACGATACGGCGGGCATCATCTGGCGCGTGACGGGCGCGCGCTCACCGGCGTCGGCGAGGGCGGGGTCCGAACCGACACGCTGACCTCTTAACCGAGGTTACGGCCTGCCTGCCCGGCGAGTTCGGTGACGAATTGCCGGGCGACACGGCCCGACCGCGCCCCGCGCCGCTGTGCCCAGGCGAGCGCATCGGCCGTCTCATAGTGCAGCGCATGGGCATCGGCATAGGCCGCGACGATGGCGAGGTAATCGTCCTGCGACACCGCGTGAAAGCCCAGCACGAGCCCGAACCTGTCGGCAAGAGCCAGCGCATCGTCCACCGCGTCGCGCGGATTGATCGGGTCGTCCTGCTCGCCCGCGTGGCGCGCGACAATGGCCCGGCGGTTGGCGGTCACGGCGAGCCGCACATTGGTGGGCCGCGGTGCCACGCCCCCCTCCAGCAGCGATCGCAATTGCCGCACGGTGCGTTCCTCGCCCGGCGCGAAACCCAGGTCGTCGATGAACAGAACGAAACGCCGCCCCGCGTCGTTCAACATGGCAAGCAGGCGCGGAAGGCTGTCGAGGCTGTCCGCGCTCGCCTGCACCAGCGCGATGTCGCCATGCGCAGCCGCATCGCGCACCGCGGCACGGACCAGCGCGGATTTTCCCGTGCCCCGCGCACCCCAGAGCAACACGTCATGCGCGGCGGACCCGGCGGCATGGCGGCGCATGTTGGACAGCACCGCATCGCGTTGCCGGTCGATCCCGCACAGCAGGGGCGTCTCCGGCGCGTCGATCCGCGGCACCGCGGTAAGCCCCGATGCGTCCCAGCGATAGGCCGGGGCGGCATGCAGATCGACAGGCGGCGCAGGCGGCGGCGCCATCCGGTCGAGCGCGTCGGCAATCCGCAAAAGCAGTCCCGAAAGTTCCGAACCCGATTCCCCACCCATCGCGCATTGCTCCTGTCCAGCGGCGTGTGCGCAGCCTATAGACCTGCGCAATGAAGGACGCCACACACCCTGATCCCGGCGAAGACACCGCCGCCGTCCCGGACGCGATCATTGCCGAGGCGGCCGCCCGGCTCGACAAGGGCGAAATCGTCGCGCTCCCGACCGAGACAGTATACGGTCTCGCCGCGCGCGCCGACGATGCAGCGGCGGTCGCGCGGATCTATGCCGCGAAGGGTCGGCCCTCGTTCAATCCGCTGATCGTGCATGTGCCCGACGGGGCGTGTGCGCGGCGTCTGGTCCATGTCGGACATCGTGCGGCGCTTTTGATGGACAGGTTCTGGCCGGGGCCGCTGACGCTGGTCCTGCCGGCGCGCGATCCGTCGCCGCTGGCGCCGGCGGTGCGGGCCGGGCTTCCCACCATTGCGGTGCGCTGTCCGGCGCATCCGGTCATGCGGGCGGTGCTGGCCCGCTGCGCCGCGCCTCTGGCCGCGCCCTCCGCCAATCGCAGCGGGGGGGTCAGTCCGACCTGTGCCGCGCATGTCCGCGATTCGCTCGGGGAAAACGTGCCGATGATCGTCGATGGCGGGCCGACGCGTGCCGGGCTCGAATCCACGATCGTGGCGATCCGCGATCGGGGGTGGAGCATGCTCCGCCCCGGTCCCGTGACCGGCGCAGCGATCGCCGGACTGCTCGGGCCGGCAACGGGCGAAAGGTCCACCGGCATCGAAGCACCGGGCCAGCTCAGCAGCCACTACGCACCGGGAAAGCCGGTCCGGCTCAACGCCTCTCATGCCGAGGCGGGGGAATTCCTCATCGGGTTCGGAGCGGTGCGCGGGGATTTCGACCTGTCGCCGGGCGGCGATCTGGTGGAGGCGGGGAGCCGCCTTTACGACGCGCTCCACCGCGCGTCGCACGCGGCGGAGGAGCGGATCGCCGTCGCGCCCATACCCGACGAGGGCATCGGGGCCGCGATCAACGACCGACTACGCCGCGCCGCATTCTGAAACCGCGCCAGCACGCAGGGCGTCAGCGCGGCTGGCGTTCCATTTCCTCGAACAGAACGCGCGCCCGGTCGCAGGCACGCGCATCGCCGTCGTCGCAATCGCGCAGGGCACGGCGGTATTTCCGGTCCAGCGCGCCGAGACGCTCCTCCTGCTTGCGCAGCGCGCGGCCGCGTTTCTCGTCGGCTTCGGACTGGCTCGTGGTGGCAAGGTCGATGGCCTTGCCCGCGACCCTGACGGGCGCGGTCGCCACGTCGAAAGCAGCCTTCGCAAGGCAGGCGGACAAAAGCGGTATCATCGCCGCCAGCACTGCCCATCTCGTCGCGCGTCGCCGGGAAACCATGGGCCATCCTTTGCAAAACAAGGCCGTTGTCGGCTCAGGCTGTCGCATGACCGATGGCGGAATGCTGAACGCGGTTCAATCGATCACGAACCGGCGCAAAGAACCGCCCCGGATCCCAGCGTATTGATGTCGCACACGGGATTTCCATCGACCTGAACCCGGCCCGACCCCACGATCGTCGCCGTGACGGTCCCCTCGGACCGAAACTGACCCGTGCCCGATCCGGTTATGCTGATGCTGGCCATTTCGGTCGTCAGCGTGCCCATGTCCGCCACGCCCGACCCCGCAATGTCGAGATTGAGCGCACGTGCGTGCCCCGTCCCGGCGAAGGTGCCGGAGCCGCCGATGCGCACGTCGAGCTTCGCGGTCTTCACCTGGCGCGCGGTCACCGTTCCCGATCCGGCAACCGTGACCCGGGCGCCCCCTTCGGCAAGGGCGGGAACGCGTACTTCGCCGCTTCCCGCCATCGAGACGCTGCTTGGCGCCGGCATGGTCACGGTGACGGTGGCCGGTGCATCGGTCGTGCCCTTGCGCACGATGACGAGCGTGCCATCGGCGATCGAGAAGCGCAGGGCATCGCTCGATTCCGGTTCACCATCGACCGAAATGGCGAGTTTGTCGCCCTCCCGTACAGTCACCGTGTCGGGTCCGTGCAGGGTCAGGCTATCGGGCGCGGGCACGTCGAGCTCAAGCTCGCTCAGCGGTATGCCCTGCCGCCCCGACACGGTTTTCGTATCGTCGCCGCACGCGGCGGTCGTCGCGATCAGGGCCATGATCAAAGGCGCGGTCGAAATACGCATGGCGATACTCCTCGTTCGGCGTCGGCGCGCCATGACATGGCGCGGTCTGTCATTTCGTGCTGCGACCCCTGCGTATCATTCCAGAGAATATGGAGCGCGATTCGACAAGAGGCGATTGCAAACCGACGGGCAACACGTCCCATCGCCCATGGCACCTGCGCGAAAAAAAGGCCGCCGGCATGACCGGCAGCCCTTTTTCCGATCGAGAAGCGCCGGGTCAGGCGGGCTGCTGCTCGTAATATTTGGGTGCGTGCTCGTTCAGCACCTCGAGAATCTTGGCGAGCGCGGTCGGCTCATCCGTGTTTTCCATCGCCGCGAGCTCGCGGGCGAGACGGCTCGACGCCGCTTCGAAAATCTGACGCTCGGAATAGCTTTGTTCCGGCTGATCGTCGGCGCGGAACAGGTCGCGCGTGACCTCGGCGATGGACACCAGATCGCCCGAATTGATCTTCGCTTCGTATTCCTGGGCGCGGCGCGACCACATGGTCCGCTTGACCTTGGGCTTGCTCTTCAGCACGTCCATCGCTTCGCGCAGCGTCTTGTCCGAGGACAGCTTGCGCATGCCGATGGATTCCACCTTGTTGGTGGGAACGCGCAACGTCATGCGTTCTTTTTCGAAGCGCAGCACGTAGAGTTCGAGCTGCATGCCGGCGATTTCCTGGCTTTGCAGTTCGATGACGCGGCCGACGCCGTGCTTGGGGTAAACGACATAGTCTCCGACGTCGAAGGCATTCGCCTTGGCAGTCATGCATTGTCCTTTCTATGGCGTTCGTATCCCACAAATGCCATAGGGCATCGAGAGGACCGAAAACCCGCCCGACCGGATGACACCGGCCCGATGGCAGGTCAGATCTGCGGGATATCGCCGTTACTGACGGGGCCGCACGATGGGTGTATCGCCCGGCACTGACGCCCCATTACCACAGTGCAAGCGCAAACGCCAGCATTTGCGTATTGCGCACGACGACGCGCGCCCTCCGCTGTGCGCAGGGGCGCCCGCCGCCGCAAAGCCCGCCGACCGGAGCGATCAGTCGCCTTCGCCGGCGTCCGCGCTGAAATATTTCTCGAACTTGTTTTCTTCGCCCTTGTGCGCGTCGGCGTCGTCGGGCGAATCCTTCTTCACCGTGATATTCGGCCATTCCGCCGAATATTGCGTGTTCAGCTCAAGCCATTTTTCCAGCCCGTTCTCGGTATCGGGAAGGATGGCTTTAGCCGGGCATTCCGGTTCGCAAACGCCGCAATCGATGCATTCGCTGGGATTGATGACGAGCATGTTCTCGCCCTCATAGAAGCAGTCGACGGGGCAAACCTCGACGCAATCCATATATTTGCACTTGATGCAGTCTTCGGTGACGACGTAGGTCATGCGTGTTCCCCTGGCCCCTTTGCTGGCCGCTTAATCGGTGTTTCAGGCCGGGTTATGGCGGCTTTGGGCCGGCGTCAAGCATCGGTGGCTTGTTGCGAGACACTCTCGATTTCATGATAGTGGCGCCGCGCTTCGTCCGCCGGGCCGCGCCGGGCGGGCAGGGCGTCGATCGCGATGACGCGCACCCCGCTCGCCATGGGGAGGACCAGCACGTCGCCGGTGCCCACCCCGCACGCGGCGCGCAGCACTCGCCGCCCGTTCAAACGCACATGACCCTTCGCGACCAGCGCCTGCGCCTGGCTGCGCGTCTTTGCCATGCGCAACATCCACAGCAGCCGGTCGATCCGCAGGGTTTCGCGCGGCGGATCGACAGGGGGCTTCATCGCGCCGCCGCCGTTACGGGAGCAATTGGGCAAGTTCGGCAAACGGATTGCCGGCGCGCGGCACCGTGCGGGTGCCGGGCTTGCTCGGCCCGGCCCGCGGGCGCCGCGCATCGGGACGCCGCCGCGGTTTCCAGTGCCAGCGGGGCGGGGCGGGCGGGCCGAACATCCGGTCGGGGAGGGCGGGCGGAACGTCGGCGACAAAGCCGGCCTGCCGCAACAGATGCGCATAGCTTTGCGTCGTGAGGCCCATGGAAAGCGCCTGCGTCGGGTCGAGGGTGAAGCGCGGGGTTCGCGGCGCCGCGCGATTCGATCGCTGGCGGCGGGGCGGCCCGGCCCAGCGGGCCCGGCGCTCATGGGCGGCGGCAAGAAGCCGCTCCGCCATGTCGACGCGGATATGCTGCGGCCCGGCGCGGCGGTATCCGACAGGCGGCGGACCGTCGGCATCGCGCGCGGGCGAGAACGGGTCGGCGACGGCGCGCTTCATCCCGCCGCAAAGCGCACTGAGCACGGTCCAGCGTTGCAAGGGCGCAGGCCGCAGCATCGCCGGCACGAAGAGGTCGAGCGCGCCGATCCTCACCCCGAGCTTTCGCATGCGGTGTTTCTGCGCCTCGTCGAGCGCGTCGAGCCCGGACAGATCCCGCGCGACCACGCCGCCCGCATCGACCATGGCGATGAGCAGCGCGCGCAGTTCCGGCCCGGCGTCCTTGTCCTCAGCCGCGTCGGCCAGGCGGCGCAGCGGTTTCAGATCGCGCGATATGGCACGGTGCAGCCATTCGGTCAGCGCCTCGCCAATCCGCGCGCGGGTCGGCGCCGGAAGCAGGCTGAGACCGGGATCGAGCCGGACCTTCGGACCGAACAGCCTGCGTCCGCCCTCGATTTTTGCGATGGCGGTGCCGCGCCATACGATCTCCGCATCCTGCCACACGGGCGCCGCGTCATCCGGTGCATCGGCGGCGCAATCCGAGATCAGCGCCTCGGCCCGGCGTTGCAGCAGGCCGGGCAGGTGCCGCTCCGCCGCGGCGAGCAGCAGGCGCCGCGTTTCGAGCCGCGCCTGCGGATCGACCTCGAACCGGAAACCGTCGAGCTTGCCGATCTCCTCGCCATCGACCTGCACCGCGTTTTCATCGTCGATCTTGACCGGCAAGAGCCCCGTATCCGCGCCGAGCTTGCGCAGCAGCACCGTGGTGCGGCGATTGACGAACCGTTCGGTCAGCCGTGCGTGCAGCGCATCGGACAGCCGGGTTTCGACCGCGCGCGCCCGCTCCGCCATCTCTTCGCGGTTCAGCACCCAGTCGGGACGCTGCGCGATATAGGCCCAGCTGCGAATGGCGGCGATGCGTCCCTGAAGCGTGTCGATATCGCCGCTCGTCTGGTCCAGTTCGGCGATCTTTCCGGCGACGAAATCATGCCCCAGCCGTCCCGTCCCCTTCGACAGATCCTGCCACAGGCGCGCCACGAACCGTGCATGATTATCCGCGCCCAGCGACCGGAAATCGGGAAGCGAGCACACGTCCCAGAACCGCTTCACCATCGCGCGCCCGCGCACCGTGTCGGCAATGGCCGGGTCGGAGGACAGGATCTTGAGCACGGAAAGGTCGATGGCTTCGGGCGCCGCGGCCAGCGCATCGTCATGCGGCGCGGCTTCCAGATCGCCGATCAACATGCCGAGATTGTCCATGCGGGGCCGTGCGTCGCGCCAGAACAACCGGTCGAGCGGGGCAAAGCGATGCTCCTCGATGGCGAAGATCTCGTCCTCGGTAAACTCCGCCCCTTCGCCCGCCAGCGTGCCGAAGGTGCCGTCCTTCTGATGCCGTCCGGCGCGCCCAGCGATCTGCGCCATTTCGGGAATGGTGAGCCGCCGCCTGCGCACCCCGTCGAACTTGGCAAGCCCGGCAAAGGCGACATGCGCGACATCGAGGTTCAGCCCCATGCCGATGGCGTCGGTCGCGACGAGGTAATCGACCTCGCCCGACTGGAACAGTTCGACCTGCGCATTGCGGGTCTGCGGGCTCAATGCGCCCATGACCACCGCCGCGCCGCCGCGAAACCGGCGCAGCATTTCGGCCACGACATAGACCTGCTCGGCCGAAAAGGCGACGATGGCGCTGCGCGGCGGAACACGGCTCAGCTTCACCGGTCCTGCATGCGACAATGTGGAAAAGCGCGGGCGGGTGACGATCTCCGCCTCGGGGATGAGCGTGTCGATCACGGGCGCCAGCGCGGACGAGCCGAGGATCATCGTCTCCTCCCGCCCGCGCATGTTGAGCAGGCGGTCGGTGAACACGTGCCCGCGCTCGCGATCCGCGCCGAGCTGCGCCTCGTCGATGGCCATGAAGGCGAGATCAGCATCGCGGTCCATCGCCTCCGCCGTGCACAGTTTCCAGCGCGCGCCGGGCGGTTCGATCCGCTCCTCCCCGGTGATGAGCGCGACCTTGTCGGCGCCCTTGATCGCGACGACCCGGTCGTACACCTCCCGCGCGAGCAGGCGCAGGGGAAAGCCGATGGCCCCGCTCGAATGCGCGCAGAGCCGTTCCACCGCGAGATGGGTCTTGCCCGTGTTGGTCGGTCCCAGGACCGCCTTGATGACCCCGTCATGCATGATCGTCCCAATGTGGCACCACCGCCGCCGCACCGCAAGTGGAGCCGGATAGGGCCCATGGAGCAGCATGCTTGCGGTTCACCGCATCTGTGCCTCGGCCTGCCGACGGCATCGTGCGATCAAGGCGATATTAACTTTTGAACGCCACGAATTTGCGTCAGTCGAAGGCGGATCGAAAAACAAGGGCGGGCGCATGGGTGCAAAAACCCGCGCGAAATCAGGATGGTCATGACGGGGGATATCAAGGGCGAGCGGAACGCGGGACGGCGCGGATTTGGCCGGCGCGGCGTGGGTGCTGCCGCCGCACTGGCGCGCCCACCGGCCCGGTTGGTGAGCGATCTTGCCAGCGGGATCGGCACGTTGCGCTGGTTCCGGTCGCTGGGCATCATGCTTGCGCTGATGGCCGCGGCGCTGGCGTTCTGGCCCGATTTTTCCACCGTGAGTGCCGCGCCGACCACGAACCTGACCCGGTCTGAACGCGATGAATATCGCAGCCAGATGATCATGCCGCTGGCCCTTGGCGCCGATAGCGGGCGGCGGATGGGGCCATCGCGGCTGGTCGTGCCGCTGGCCGCGGCGCCCGAACGTCCGGTGGTGGAATTGACCAGCACGCTGGGCGCCGGCGACAGCGTGATGGCGATGTTGCGCCGCGCCGGGGTCGGCGAAGGCGATGCGGAGCGCGCCGCCGCGCTCATCGGCGGGGCGATGCCGGAAAATGCGATTGCGGACGGCACGGCCTTCGATCTGCGGCTGGGACGGCGGCCTTCGCCCGACATGCCGCGCCCGCTCGAGCGGCTCGATTTCCGGGCGCGCTTCGATCTGGAGCTTGGCGTGGCGCGCGATGGCGGGCCGCTCGCGCTCATCCGCAAGCCGATCCGCGTGGACGATACGCCGCTGCGCATTCGCGGCAAGGTGGGCGCGGGGCTTTATCGCGCGGCGCGTGCCGCGGGTGCCCCGGCGCGCTCGGTGCAGCAATATCTCGCCGCGCTGGACGAGGCGGTCGATCTCGATCGCGTGGTCGGCGCCGACGACGAATTCGACATGATCGTCGCCTATCGCCGCGCCGCCACGGGCGAGGTCGAGGTTGGCGATCTCCTCTATGCCGGGCTGTCGGGCGGCGGCAAGGCAAAGGCGCAATTGCTGCGCTGGGGCCGGGAGGGGCGCTTTTTCGACGCCAATGGTACCGGCGAATTGCGCAGCGGGATGATCGCGCCGGTCAACGGGGCGATCTCGTCGCGTTTTGGCATGCGGCGTCATCCGATCCTCAAATACAAACGCATGCACAATGGCGTCGATTTTCGCGGGCGGACCGGTACGCCGATCTATGCCGTGACCGACGGGCGCGTCATCCGGGCCGGACGCAATGGCGGGCACGGCAATTACGTGCGCATCGATCACGGCGGCGGGCTGGCGAGCGGGTATAGCCACATGAGCCGGATCGCGGTGTCGAACGGCGCGTCGGTCCGGCGGGGGCAGGTCATCGGCTATGTCGGCTCCACCGGCCTGTCGACGGGGCCGCATCTTCATTACGAGCTGTATCGCGGGGGCCGCAATATCGACCCGCTCTCGGTCAAGTTCGTGACCCGTGCCCTGCTGTCCGGCGCCGAGCTGAAGCAGTTCCGCGCCCGCCTTGCCCAATTGCGCGAGGTCGAGCCGGGCGCCGCGCTGCGTCCGCTCGTCCCCGATGCGGCGCGGGAGGCGGAACCGGTGCGGGAGATCGACCGCCTGTCGAACGCGCCGGATTGAGGGCGACCGAATTCACGTATCGGACCAACTCGCCCCTTCCATCGCAGGCGCCCTTGGGGCATCACCCCGCGCCATGACCGACAGCGCAAAACCCGAAACTGGCACGATCCATCCCGAATTCCGTTCCGATCCGCGCGGGCGCAAACGGCTGCGCCGCACGCGCCGGCATGGGTGGAGCAGGGCGATGCAGCGCGAAACCCGGCTCAGCCCCGCCGATCTCATCTGGCCGCTCTTCGTATGCGACGGGCAGGGGGTGGAGGAGCCTGTTGCCGCACTCCCCGGCGTGTCGCGCGGTTCGGTCGACGTGATCGCGGCACGGGCGAAGGAAGCAGCGGCATTGGGCATTCCCTGCGTCGCGCTGTTCCCCAATACCCCGGCCCATCTGCGCGATGAGACGGGGCGCGAGGCGTTGAACCCCGACAATCTGATGTGCCGCGCCATCCGCGCGATCCGCGACGCGACCGGCACCGATCTCGGCATCCTGACCGATGTCGCGCTCGACCCCTATACCAGCCATGGGCAGGACGGCATCCTCGATGCGTCGGGCTATGTCACCAATGACGTGACGGTGGACCGCCTCGTGGCGCAGGCCCTGGTCCAGGCGGAAGCGGGCGCCGACATCGTCGCGCCGTCCGACATGATGGACGGGCGCGTGGGCGCGATCCGCGACGCGCTCGAACATGGCGGGCATCATAATGTGCAGATCATGGCCTATGCCGCGAAATTCGCCAGCGCGTTCTACGGCCCGTTCCGCGATGCGGTCGGGTCGGCCGGATTGTTGAAAGGCGACAAGAAAACGTATCAGATGGACCCCGCCAACGGCGATGAGGCCCTGCGCGAGGTCGCCGCCGATATCGAGGAAGGCGCCGATAGCGTGATGGTGAAGCCGGGCGCCTGCTATCTCGACATCGTGCGCCGCGTATACGAAAATTTCGACGTGCCGGTGTTCGCCTACCATACCAGCGGCGAATTCGCGATGATCGAGGCCGCGGCCAAGGTCGGCGCAGGCGACCGCGACGCCATGGTGATGGAGGTCATGACCGCGTTCAAGCGCGCGGGCGCAACGGGCGTCCTCACCTATCACGCGCCTCTCGTCGCAAAGCTGCTGAATGGTTGAGGACCACGCCGCCGACACAGGCGAAGCGTTTCACGTGGAAACATCGCGGCTGGTGCTGCGCGACTGGAGGGCGTCGGATTGGGCGCCGTTTTTCCGGCACACCAACACGCCCGCCGTCATGCGCTGGCTCGGCGGTGTGCTCGACGCGGAGAAGCAAACAGCGGTCAGGGACCGGCTGCTGTCCTATCGCGCGGATCATGGTTTCACCTTCTGGGCCGTGACGCGCAAGGGTGATGGCGGACATATGGCGGGCGAATTGCTCGGCTTCTGTGGGTTGAAGCGGTCCAATCTCGAACCCGGACCCATCGGCGAGATGGAGATCGGCTGGCGCCTGCGCGAGGATGCGTGGGGCCATGGCTATGCCGCGGAGGCCGCGCGAAAATCGCTGGCCCTCGCGTTCGAGCGTTTCGGGGCGCCGCATGTGATCGCGCTCACCGTGCTCGAAAACATGGCGAGCCGGCGCTTGATGGAACGGCTCGGCATGACACGCCGCGCGGCCCGCGATTTTCGCGCCGAGGGCGACGCCGCATGGGCGGAAAACATCATCGTCTACGACATCACCCGCGAGGATTGGGCCGCACAGTGACCGCCATCGTTTCCACGCCGCCGCGCCGCGCCCTGTTCGTGCTCGTCATCCTGACAGGGAGCTTCCTGCTTTTCCTGGTGCAGCCGCTCGTTGCGCGGTTTGCGCTGCCGCTGCTCGGCGGGGCGCCCAATGTCTGGAACAGCGCCATGCTGGTGTTTCAGGCGCTGCTGCTCGGCGGCTATGCCTATGCCCATGCGCTGTCGCGAATGCCGGTGCGGCGGCAGGCGGTGTGGCATCTGGGGCTGATGGCGCTGGCGGGGCTGACGCTGCCGATTGCGCTCGCCGACCTGCCGCCGCCCGCACCGGGGTGGGAGGTGCTCTGGGTGCCCGCACTATTCGCGGTCACGATCGGGCCGGTGTTCCTGCTGGTTTCGGCGCAGGCGTCGTTGATGCAACGCTGGTTCGCGGCGTCGAGCGCAGCGGGCGATCCCTATCCGCTCTATGCCGCGTCCAATCTCGGCAGTTTTGCAGGATTGCTGACCTGTCCGCTCTGGCTCGAACCGCGGTTTTCGCTGGGGGTGCAAAGCTGGATCTGGACGGCGGGATACGGGCTCCTGTTCGTGCTGGTCGCGCTGGCCGCCGCGTCGCGCTGGCGCGGCGGAGCGGATGCCCCGGTCGACGCGGTGGCGGAGGATGACGCGCCGTCTGCCGAACCGGTTTCGCCGCGCCGCATCGCGATGTGGGTCGCGCTGGCGGCGGTGCCGTCGGGGCTGATGCTGTCGACGACGACATTGCTGACGACCGACATCATGGCGATGCCGCTGCTCTGGGTCATTCCGCTCGGGCTTTATCTCCTGAGCTTTTCGGTCGCGTTTTCGCAAGGCGGCGACTGGGCCGCGATCCTGTCGCGCTATGCGCCGCTGATGCTGCTGCTCGTCGGGAGCCTCGCCATGGGATCGGGCGGGCAATCCAATCCGGCGGTGGCGCTGGCGATGGTGGCGCTTCTCTTCATCCTCGCCGTCGCGCTTCACAACCGGCTCTATCTGTTGCGGCCGGATCCGTCGCAACTGACGTTCTTTTACCTCGTCGTGGCGGCGGGCGGTGCGCTGGGCGGGGTGTTCACCGCGCTCGTCGCGCCGGTGCTGTTCGACTGGGTCTATGAACATGCGATCCTGCTGCTCTGCGCGGCATGGCTGCTCGGCGACCGGCAGATCCTCCCCATGGCGGAGGGGTTCTGGGACGGGTTGCCGCGCCGGCGCATCATGGTCGGCCTCGTCGTGGCCGCTGTGCTGGTGGCGTGGGGCATCGCCTCGCTCGACGCGCTGACGCAGGCGGATTTCCTGCTGATCCTGGTGTTCGTGATGGCGGCGCTGGGCGTGATCGCGCTGGGCGTGCGCTGGGCCTTTGCGGCGATCTTTGCCGCGCTGATGATCGGGAACGGCGGCTGGGCGACCATGGGCAAAAGCCTCGACGGTGCACGCACGCGCAGCTATTTCGGGATCTACGAGGTCACGCTGGCGAAGGATGGCGCGCTGCGGCAGCTGACCCATGGCACCACCTTGCATGGACAGCAATGGACCGACCCTGTCCGCGCGCATGAACCGACGAGCTATTACGGTCATTCCGCCGGTATCGGTCTCGCGCTCGACAATGCCGACGCCCTGCTGGGTCCGGGTGCGCAGGTCGGCGTGGTGGGGCTGGGGACCGGCACGCTCGCCTGCTATCGCGGGCCGGGGCAGGACTGGACCTTTTTCGAGATCGACCCCACCGTGCTCGCCTATTCGGAGGGCGGGACGTTTACCTTCCTGCGCGATTGTGCGCCGGACGCGGATGTCGTCATCGGCGATGCCCGGCTCAAGCTGGCGGAGCAGCCGCGCGGGCGGTTCGACCTGCTCGCCATCGATGCGTTTTCCTCCGATTCCATCCCGATGCATCTCATGACGAAGGAAGCCTTCGCCACCTATGGCGAGGCGCTCGCGGAGGATGGCGTGTTGATGGTCCATGTCTCCAACCGCTATATCGACCTGTCGCCGATGATCGCCGCATTGGCCCGCGCCGATGGCTGGCACGGGCGGGTGCGGCGCGACCTCACCGGTCTGGGCGAGGCGATCACCCCGTCGATCTGGATCGCGCTCGCCCGGAACGAAGCGGTGCTCAATGCGCTGGAACAGGAGAGCCAGACCGATTGGGAGGCCTTGCCGCCGCCCGCCCGACGCGCGTGGACCGACGACAATGCGTCGATCCTGCCGCTGATCCGCTGGTAGAACGAAGCCGCGAACGAAAGGACATTTCATGCCCAAACCGAGCCTTCCCCGCCGCACCCGCAACCGCCTGCGCGGGCGGTCCCGGCGTCGCCATAATCCGCGTCCGGGCGTGACGATCCTGCCGTTTGGCGGGAAGCGCCCGCGCATCCACGACAGCGCTTTCATCGCGCCGGGTTGCCGCATCATCGGCGATGTCGAGATCGGCCCCGACGTCAGCATCTGGTACAATTGCGTCATCCGCGCCGATGTGAACCATATCCGCATCGGCGCGCGCACCAATGTGCAGGATGGCTCCGTCATCCATTGCGACAGCCCCGATGCCGGGCATCCCGACGGCTATCCCACCATCATCGGCGAGGACGTGCTGATCGGCCATCTCGCCATGGTGCATGGTTGCGAGATCGAGGATCGCGGCTTTGTCGGGCTGGGCGCCGTCGTGCTGAGCGGCGCGAAGATCGAGCGTGAGGGCATGCTCGGCGCCAATGGCATGCTGACCGCGGGAAAGACCATCGGCGCCCGCGAACTGTGGACCGGAAGCCCGGCCAAACACATGCGCGAATTGTCCGACGGTGCGCTTGCCGAAATGGCGACGGGCACGGCGCATTACGTGGAAAATGCCCGCCGCCACAAGGCAGAGATCGAAAAGGCCATTGGCTAGACCCGCGCCCGAACTGCCCGATGCCGATGCCATCCGGGCGGCGATGACAGGCGACATGCTGGCCGTGCGCGTGACGCCGCGCGCCGATCGCGACGCGTTGCGGATCGCGGATGGCACGGTGTCCGCCCGCGTGCGCGCCGTGCCCGAGGATGGCCGCGCCAATGCGGCGGTTGCCGCGCTGATCGCGCGTGCCATGGGCGTGGCGAAGGGCCGCGTCATGCTGATCGACGGGCAGACGTCGCGGCTGAAACGCTTCCGGATCGCGCATGGCTGAAGCTTTGCGCATTCTGACCGTTTTGGGCACGCGTCCGGAAATCGTGAAGCTGGTGCCGGTGCTGTGCGCGTTGCGCGACGATGCCGGCGTGGACAGCCGCCTTTGCCACACGGGGCAGCATCGCGATCTTGGCTCTGGCTTGCTCGACGCGTTCGGCCTTTGCGCCGATGACACGTTGCATCGCTCGCCGGCGGGCGGGCTGTCGGGCCTGTTCGCGTCGCTGCTGACCGGCATTGGTGCGGTGATGGACCGGGGGCGGCCCGACTGCCTCATCGTGCAGGGGGACACGGCGAGCGCGGCGGCGGCGGCATTATGTGCCTTTCACCGCGGCATACCCGTCGCCCATGTGGAGGCGGGGCTGCGCAGCGGCGATCTGTCGCAACCCTGGCCGGAGGAAGGCTACCGGCGGACGATCACGCAGCTCGCGCGCTGGCACTTTGCGCCGACGCCGGCGGCGCGCGCCAATCTGCTCGCCGAAAACACGCCCGCCGCCCATGTGCACGTGACCGGCAACACGGTCATCGATGCACAGCGCATGGCACGCGAAATGCTGCGCCGCGATCCCGCGCGCGGCACGGCGGCGGACGCGGTGCTCGCACGCTTTGCCGGGCGTCCCTTTGCGCTGGCCACGGTGCATCGGCGCGAACATGACGCGGCGGCCCTGCGCGCGATCGCGGAGGCGCTGTGCACCCTCTCGCGGGACATTGCGGTCGTGCTGCCGGCCCATCCCTACCGCAGAGCCGCATCCTGACCGAACGGCTCTCGGATTGCGACGACGTGGCGGTGGTGCCGCCGTTCGACTATTTCGCGTTTCTGCGGTTGATGGACGCGTGCCGCATGGTGCTCACCGACAGCGGGGGGATACAGGAGGAGGCCGTCGCGCTGGGCCGGGGCGTCGTCGTGCTGCGCGATGTGACGGAGCGGGGCGAGATCCTGCACCACGGGCAGGCCACGCTGGTGGGACATGACGAGACCGCGATTCTCGCCGCGGCGCGGGCGATGCTGTCACGCGACAGGCCCGCGCCCGATCCGGTGTTTGGCGATGGCCGAGCCGCCGAAAGGATCGTGGCGGTGCTGACGAAAGAGGCGGGCTGAGCGCGCGAGACAGGATCAGTCGCGGACCATCTCGCGCAGGGTTTCGATCCGGTCGGCCTCGTGCGCGGGCTTGTCCGTGCGGATGCGATGGATGCGGGGAAAGCGCATGGCCAGGCCCGATTTGTGGCGCTTGCTGTCATGCACCGAATCGAATGCGATTTCGAGCACCAGCGACTTGTCCGTTTCGCGCACCGGGCCAAAGCGATTGATCGTGTGCCCGCGGACATGGCGGTCGAGCATTTTCAGCTCCTCGTCCGTAAACCCGAAATAGGCCTTCCCCACCGGGAGCAGTTCGCCATCCGCATCGGGATCGCCGGACCAGCATCCGAAGGTGAAATCGGAAAAGAAGCTGGACCGCTTGCCCGAGCCGCGCTGCGCATACATCAGCACGCAATCGATGAGCAGCGGATCGCGTTTCCACTTGTACCAAAGCCCGGTGCGCCGCCCCGCGACATAGGGCGATGTCCGGCGTTTCAGCATGACGCCCTCGATCGCGTCGTCGCGCGCCTTCTCGCGTATGGCGGTGAGGTTTGCAAAATCGTTTTCGGGGATGATCTGCGACAGGTCGAACCGTTCGGGATCGAGGCGGTCCATCATCGCCTCGAGCCGGGCGCGGCGGTCCTCCCACGCGCATTCCCGCAAATCTTCACCGTCGAGCAGCAGCACATCGTAAAGCCGCACGAAAGCAGGCGCCTCGCGCAGCATTTTCTTCGACACGGTCTTGCGGCCCAGCCTTTGCTGCAACGCGTTGAAACTGGCCGCGCCGCCTTCCTCGCCGCCCTGGTGCGTCCCGCGCACGAGCAATTCGCCGTCGAGCACGGCGGGGAAGGGGAGGGCGCCCGCGATCTCGGGAAAGGTCGCGGAAATATCGTCGCCCGAACGGGAATAGACCCGCGTCTCGCCATTCACATGCACGATCTGCACGCGGATGCCGTCCCATTTCCATTCCGCGACATATTCGGCCATGTCGACCTCCGCCTCTTCCAGCGGATGGGCCAGCATGAAGGGCCGGAACAGCGGCAGCAGATCCGTGCGCGGCGGCTCCGCGCCATCGGCGGCCCAGGCGAATAATTCGGTATAGGGCGGCTCCTGCCCGTGCCAGTATTCCTCCACCGCGTCGACGGACACGTCGAACGCCTGCGCAAAGGCGACCTTGGCCAGCCGCGCGGAAATGCCGATGCGCATGGCCCCCGTCGCCAGCTTGATCAACGCGTAGCGTTCGTTCGCGTCCAGCCGGTCGAGCAGCGGCGGCAGTTCCGTCATGACGGTGGCGCGCGTCATGCTGCGCAGCATGGCGACGGTATCGGCCACCGAAAGCGCGTCCGGCACCACATCCTGCGCATCCGGCGCGGGCCACAGCAGGCTCGCCGTTTTGGCCGTATCGCCAACGTAATCCCGGCTCAGCGCATAGAGCACCGGGTCCACCCGCTCGGTCAGCAGTTTTCGCACCGTGCTGCTCTTCACCGCCGGAAAGTCGAGCGCATCGGTCAAGGCGGCAAGCGCCCAGCCGCGATCGGGGTCCGGCGTATCGCGCAAATAATCCGCGATCAGCGACAGCTTCATGTTGCGGCCATTGGTATAGGTCAGCCGGTCCATGAGGATGGAAAACGCGCGCATCAGCGGATCGCCCCGCGCTCAGTCATCCTCGTCCTCGTATCCCACCATGGCGAGCGCCCGTGCGCGCCGCTGATGCAGCTGGCACCAGCGCAGCAACGCTTCCTCCCGCCCGTGGGTGATCCAGCTTTCGCGCGGGTTCACCTCCGTAATCGTCGCGGTCAGTTCGTTCCAGTCGGCATGGTCCGAAATGATAAGCGGCAATTCGACATTGCGCTGCCGCGCGCGTTGCCGCACCCGCATCCATCCCGATGCCATCGCGGTGATCGGATCGGGCAGGCGGCGGCTCCACCGGTCGTTCAGCGCGGCGGGCGGACACACGACGATCGCCCCGCGCATGGCGTCCTTCGTCGCGCCGGTGGCGGGCCGCAATTCGCCGAGATTCACGCCGTGCTCTTCGTAAAGCGCGCACATTTTTTCGAGCGCACCGTGCAGGTAGATCGGATCGTCATGGCCCGCCGCGCGCAATTCGGCGATCACGCGCTGCGCCTTGCCCAGCGCGTAGGCGCCCACCGCGACGCAGCGGTCCGGATTGGCGGCCAGCGCATCGCGCAATTTGGCGATCTCGCCGCCAATGGGCGGATGGGTGAAAACGGGCAGGCCGAATGTCGCCTCGGTAATGAAGATGTCGCAGGGCACCACCTCGAACAATTCGCAGGTCGGATCGGCGCGGCGCTTGTAATCGCCCGTCACCACCACCCGTTCGCCCCTATGTTCGAGCAGGATCTGCGCCGAGCCGAGCACGTGCCCCGCCGGAAAATAAGTCGCCGTCACGCCGCAACCCAGATCGACCGGTTCGCGCAAGGGGACCGGCACACCTTCGCTGCCGCCATCCGCCCCCACGCCGTAACGCAATTGCATGATCGCCAGCGTTTCCGGCGTTGCGAACACCCGCCCGTGCCCGCCGCGCGCATGATCGGCATGGCCATGGGTGACGAGAGCGGTCGCGACCTCGCGCGCGGGGTCGACCCAGGCATCGCAGGGCACGACGTGAATGCCCCACGGTTCGGCGCGGATCCACCCGAACGGGCGGGCCGGCTCGGCACTTGATACGGATGTGGGCAAGGCGGCGGGCATGGTCCGATGGAAATGGACCGGCCGGGCAATTCGTTCCGGCCACGCTGCGTTAAGATCGGTGCCGCGATGTCCGTCATCGCGCCATTGCACCGCCGGGCGAAGGTCCTATCTTGCGCCGCAGGGGTATGGGCGCAATAGCGGCGGCAGGGTCGGCAGAAGAAGGGATCGAAGGAATGCGCAGGCGAATCGAGGGCCGGACACGGAAAAGGGCCGCGCCCGCGTTGCTGCTGTCCCTGATGCTGGCGGGCGCGCTTTCCGCATGCGGCGAGAAGAACACCGGCCCGCAGACCGAGGTGGACGATACCACCGCCCCCGATGTTGCCAGCCCCGTTCCCGCCGCGACCGAAAATCCGGACGGCACGCGCCGCATGTTCTCTTTCGACGGGCTGGACGCGGACGGCAATGGCTTCGTGTCGTCCGCCGAATATGCGCAAGGATGGTCCCGCACGTTCGAGGCGATGGACAGCGATGGCGACGGAACGCTCACGGTCGAGGAACTGGACGCCGCGCGCACCGCGATCGGGCGGCTGAGCACATTGTCCTCGGAACGGCTGATCGAACTCGCCGATCAGGATAACACCGGCACGCTCACGCTTGCCGAATATGTCGGCGCGGCCAACACGAATTTTCAACGCCGCGATCTCGACGGTGACGGCCATATCAGCCGCGAGGAATGGGAACGCTCCGGCTCCGGAGAGGCGGACACGCTCCTTCCGCAGGATTGAACGCGGGCTAAGGGGCTGCGCCGACTTGCCAGCATCGCACGCAGGTCGCATAGTTGCCTCATGCGTGAAATCGTCTTCGATACGGAAACCACCGGCCTTGACCCGCATAGCGGCGATCGCATGGTCGAGATCGGCTGTGTGGAAATGGTCAATCGCGTGGCGACGGGCCGCGTGTTCCATGCCTATTTCAATCCCGACCGCGACATGCCGGCGGAGGCGGAGGCCGTGCACGGCCTGTCGATCGGGTTTCTTTCGCAAAAGGAACGCTTCCACGAACGAGCCGAGGAATTCCTCGCCTTTATCGAGGATGCGCCGCTGGTCGCGCATAATGCCCGCTTCGATTTCGGCTTTCTCAATGCGGAGCTGAACCTGTGCGAACGCGCGCCCATCTGCGACAGCCGGATGGTCGACACCATCGCCCTTGCAAAAAAGAAGCACCCCGGCGCGAAGCTTTCGCTCGACGCGCTGTGTACCCGTTACGGCATCGACCGCAGCCACCGGACGAAGCACGGCGCCCTGCTCGACGCCGAATTGCTGGCGCAGCTTTACGTGGAACTGACCGGCGGGCGGCAGATCGGGCTGGAGCTGGCCGCGCTCGACCAGGCGGCGCAGACATACGAAAGCGCGCCGATGCCGGTGCGGGTGGACCGCGTTTTCCGCACGCCCCGCCCCCATGCGGCCAGTGCGGCGGAACTATCCCGCCACGCGGCCTTTGTTGCGACATTGAACGATCCGCTCTGGGAAACGGCCTGAGGCCTGCCCCGGCGCATTCGTTCATTACCGAATCGCCGCGTCATGCGGCGGCGCCCCGGTCCCGGCGCAAAGGGATTTTAAAGATAAAGGAGTTATCGATGGATATTCGCGTTTCCGGTCATCAGGTCGAAACGGGCGCCGCCTTGCAGGATCACGCCAGCCAGCGTTTAAGCGATATTGTCGATAAGTATTTCAAGCGAGCGATCTCCTCCAACGTCACCATCGGCAAGGGGCCGCACGACAGCTTTACCGCCGATATCGTGACCCATGTGACGCAGGGTCTCATCCTCAAGGGGCACGCCGATGCGCAGGACGCGCATCAGGCCGTGGACAAGGCCGCCGACAAGATCGAGAAGCAGCTGCGCCGGTACAAGCGCCGGTTGAACGACCATCATCAGCACGCCGGCGAGGCGCAGAAGCGCGAAGAAGCCGCCTATACCGTGTTCGAGGAAGAGCAGGAGGAGGAAGTCACCTCCGATGCGCCCGCCATTGTCGCCGAAACGCGGGTCGACATTCCCGAAACTTCGGTCGCAACCGCGGTGATGATGCTCGATCTTCAGGATACGCCGGCGCTGTTCTTCAAAAATTCTGGCACCGGACGGCATAATATGGTCTATCGCCGCGCAGATGGTTCGATCGGGTGGGTTTCCCCGTCCTGAACGCCGCGTGCCGCCTTCTTGGGGCATGACCGGAGCCTGATAAGGCTTCGGTTGCCGGGCGGGCTATAGTCTGGCGGGCGGCGGCCGTTCTCAACAGGACGGCGCCGGCCCGCGTCGCCTGATCATCACGGGCCCTTTCGCCCGGCCATCGAGTGAAACGCTGTTCGACAAGAAAAGATGATCCCGACCTATACCATCGCCCCCGCCGCCATCGGCCGCAGCACCGCCCAGACCAAGGCGCAGCTGCTCTCCGACCTGGCCGATCGCTTTGCCCATGCCTATCGGCTGGACAGCGCGGAGGTGCTGGCCGGGCTGAAAGAACGCGAAAAGCTTGGCAGCACGGGTTTCGGCCGCGGCGTTGCCATGCCCCATGCGCGGATCGCGGGCATCTCGGAACCGGTGTGCGCGCTGGTGCGGGTGGCGGCGCCGGTCGATTTCGATGCCGCCGATACGCTGCCGGTGGATCTGGCCTTCGGGTTGCTGTCGCCGATGCGGGCGGGGGCGGAACATCTTCACGCGCTGGCGGCGATTTCGCGGCTGATGCGCGACGACCGGGTGCGCGAACGGCTGATCGATGCGCCGAACGACGAGGCGGCCTATGCGCTCCTGTCGGATGGCAGCGCGCAGGATGCGGCCTGACATGGCGGAGCACGGCGCCGACGGACATTCTGGTGCCGGCGCGGCGGCGCATTGGCGCGCACTGGAATCGCTGTACCGGTCCGCGCCGATCAATTCGACCTTTCCGTCGCGGCTCACGATCGGGGGCGAGGGCGTGGCCAGGATCGTGTTCGATGTGGACGAGCGGCATTTCCACGCCGCGGGCGCCGCGCATGGCACGCTCTATTTCAAGATGCTGGACGACGCGGCCTTCTACGCCGCGAATACCATGGTGTCGGACCGTTTCCTGCTGACCACCGCGTTCAACCTGCATTTCAGCCGTCCGGTTCATGCCGGGCGGATCGTCGCGGAGGGCCAGTGGATCAGCGGGCGCCGCCGTGTTCTCGTCGCGGAATCGCGGCTCGTCGATGAAGACGGGGTGGAAGTCGGGCGCGGAACCGGCACCTTCATGCGGTCGCAGATCGCGCTGTCCGGACTGCCCGGCTATCGGCTCGCGGATGGCCGTAATCCTGATTCGCGCGAATCGATTCGCTCCGATTAGGGCGATGGAAGGCCGTCTCCCCGCCCATCTGGAAATTTCCGGCCTCCTGCGCTCCGTGAATGGTGAAGGCGGCTTTGCAACGATCCTGCAAAGGGGGGAGCGCGATGCGGGCACGATTATGGTCGTGATGCGCGGCCCGGGTGAAACTTCGCGTCTCTATGAACGGATGCCCCAATTGGACGGAAATCGGGCATGGACCCTGACGAAGTCGGAAGATGTTGAAAATAAACAGGAATTTCATGATTACCTGAATCGGAGGTCCGCGCAGGACCGCGATTTATGGTTAATAGAGCTGGATATCGCACGGGCTGAACGCTTCATCGGCCTATCGCCCCGCGAAGCTTGACACATTTGCGCCATATTCCCAAAGAGCGACCCGGACGAAACGCGTAGGCAGTCGTGCAGGCAATTCCGCCTGTGCGATGAGCGCGCAGACGGGGAATGGCCGGCAGTGTCATTTCGGGAAGTTACAAGCGAGTAGCTGCGGGATCGGCTGCTCTTGTCCCGAAACGCATTGCGCAGGACGTTCACCGCTCAAGATCGATAGTCGATGAGCCGTAAGCTTAAGGGTGCCAGCGTGATGTCGCTGGTCGCAACATTGAGTGTAATGATGTTCGGCGCGGAGAGTTCCCGTGCCAATGCGGAAGTCGTGAATTACGCGCCGGAGGCCGTCGCGGCCCAGACCGCAGAGGCGATCGACATGGTCGCCCCCGCTCCGACCCCGACCGAGGGCGAGAGCGAAACTAAGACCGTTTTCGTGTCCGAACCGATGGTTCAAACCGTGCCGCCGCAGCCGGAACCGGCCGAGGAAACCGCCCTGGCCGCCCATGGCGCGAATTCGCTGGGCGAGCTTGTCTCTTCGGTGGCGGCACCCGCCACACTGGACGAGCAGCTGAAATGCCTCGCCGGGGCAATCTATTTCGAATCGAAGGGCGAATCGCTCGCCGGACAGCTGGCCGTGGGCCGCGTCGTGATCGCCCGCGCCGAAAGCGGCAAGTTTCCCGACAGCTATTGCGGCGTCGTCTATCAGCGTTCGCAGTTCAGCTTCGTGCGCGGTGGCCGCATGCCCCGCATCAACACCGCGAGCCGCGCCTGGGAAAAGGCGAAGAAGCTCGCTCTCATCGCGCATCAGGACGCTTGGGAATCGGAAATCGACGGCGCGCTTTATTTTCACGCTCGCTATGTCGCGCCCGGCTGGCGCAATCGCATGACGAAGCTGGCGCAGATCGACAACCACATCTTCTATCGCTGAACGCGCATCGGCGCATCGCGATGGCAAAAAGGCCGCCGGGGCATTCCCGGCGGCCTTTTCCTTGTTCGCAAACTGCGGCGGATCAGTCCGCCAGTTCGATCCAGACCGGCGTGTGGTCGCTGCTCTTTTCCCGGCCGCGATACTCCCGGTCGACGCCGCTCGCCACCAGCCGGTCGGCGAGTTCGGGTGACAGCAGCGCATGGTCGATGCGAAAGCCGTGGTCGCGCTGCCACGCCGCCGCCTGATAGTCCCAGAACGTCCAGATGCCGCCCTGCGGATGGTGCGTGTCGATGGCATCGGTCCATCCATCGTGCAGCAGGCGGAAATATGCATCGCGCGATTCCGGCTGCATCAGCGCATCGCCCGCCATCGCCTGTGGGGACCACACGTCCTTGTCCTGCGGTATGACGTTGTAATCGCCGAACACCACGGACGGAATTTCCTGCGCGCGCAGATCCGCCATGCGGGCGCGCAACCGTTCGAACCAGCGCAGCTTGTAATCGAATTTCGGGCCGGGATGCGGGTTGCCATTGGGCAGGTAGATGCACGCGATCCACACGCCGCCGACCTCCGCCTCGAGATAGCGGGACTGCACATCCTCGTCATCGCCCGGAAGGCCGCGCATGGTTTCACGCGCCGGCTCGTCCCCGCGGGTCAGTATGGCGACGCCGTTGAAACCCTTCTGCCCGTGCCAGATCGCCTGGTATCCCACGTCGGGAAACGCATCGCCGGGGAAGGTTTCGTCCGACGATTTGATCTCCTGCAGGCAGGCGACGTCGGGCTTCGTCTCGTCCAGCCATTCGAGCAGGCGGGGCAGGCGTGCCTTCACCCCGTTGATATTGAAGCTCGCGATTTTCATGGATGCGGCATCACACCGCGAAGCTGGAGCCGCAACCGCAACCGGCGGCGGCCATCGGGTTTTCCACCCGGAACGCCGACCCGCCGAGCGATTCGACGAAATCGACGGTGCTGCCGCGCACGAGATCGAGGCTGACCGGATCGACGAGCAGGGTCACGCCGTCCTCCTCCACCGCGATATCGTCATCCTCGCGCGTGTCGGCGAGGCCGAATCGGTACTGAAACCCCGAACATCCGCCGCCTTCCACCGAAAGGCGCAGCATCGCGGGCTGCTCCTGCCGTCTGGCGATGGCGGCGACACGTTGCGCGGCGGCGGGGCTGAGGCTGATGGGCGCTTGTTCCATGCCTCCCAAGATAGGGCGCGCGGCCCCGTGCGGCAAGATGCGCGTGCGGCCGCGCCGCCTCAGGCGTTATGGATGTAGCTGCGCATCGCCTTGGCCTCGGCCTCGATCGCGTCGGTCTTCGCCTTCACCAGATCGCCGATCGATACGAAATCGACCATCGTGTCCCCGTCCATTACCGGCAAATGGCGAAAGCGCCGCTGTGTCATGAGCGACAATGCCTCATCCTCGGTCGTGTCGGGCGACACGGTAATCGCCGGGGCGGTCATCGCGCTCGACACCCGGTGGTCCATCGCCGCGGCGCCATGCACCTCGAGACAGCGGATCACATCGCGTTCCGAAAATATGCCCGCCACGCCGCCGGTATCGTCGATGACGGGCATGGCCCCGATGCTTTGCGCGGACAACAGCGCGACGGCCTCGGCAACGGTCATGTCGGGCCGGCATGTGACGATGTCGACATTGCGGGCATCAATGATTGTGCGAATGGTCATGGTCGTTCTCCCCATGGGTATCATGCCATCAAACGCCGCCCCTTGCCAGCATCGCGCAATACGCCCATCTTGGCGCCTATGACATCACGGTCCCCCCTCGACGATCCGGACAATTCCTCCTTCGCGTGGGGCCGGTACAAGCGTCTGATGCGCTTCATGGTCGTGGTGACCGTCGTGGTCGTGGCCGTATCGCTCGGCCTGCTGTACTGGCGCAACGGGCTGGTCTCGATCCATTTCTACATCGCGACGGGGCTGGGCATCGGGCTCGCCATGATGCTGATGGCGGGATTGATGGGGCTGGTTTTCCTGTCCAGCGGGACCGGCCATGACGAAGCGGTGGACGACCGGCTCGGCGAGGATGCAAAGGATCTGTGGTAAGCGCAGGCGCGCCGCCGATCAGCTTTCGACGATAGCGTCATCCGGTGTGCGCAGGCGATAGGCCTCGACCGGCTCGCCGCCGATGAGGTGCTTCTGGATGATTTCCTCCAGCACTTCCGGCGTGCAGCCCCAGTACCAGACATTGTCGGGATAGATGACGGCCAGCGGTCCCGACTGACACACGCGCAGGCAATTCGCCTTCGTGCGCATCACGCCGCCCTTGCGGTCGAGACCAAGCTTCGACAGCCGTTTTTTAAGATAGTTCCAGCTTTCGATGCCGACCTCTTTGGAGCAGCACTTCGCCTTCGTCTGATCCGCGCAGAGGAAAATGTGCCGCTGCATCGCGTCACCCCCGACGGAGCGCAGGCAGGCCCGCGCCTTCGGCAGTTTCTCCTGCGCCCTGGCAAAGGTTTCTTCCATCGTCCGGGGGTGCTTTCCCATTACGAGCGGCCCGTGATGCGACGCACTTCGCGCTGTACGATGCGTTCGACGATCTCGGGCAGGTTGTCGTCGAGCCATTGCTTGAGCATGGGGCGCAGCATCTCGCGGATCATCTCCTCCAGCGCATTGTTCGGCGGCCCGTTCGCCGACGGCGGCGTTGCCGACAGACCGGACAAGGCGGCCAGCGATTCGCCAATGGCGTCGCGCGCTGCATTCTCGATCAGGGGGGCATCGCCATCCGCCTCGCGCCCGTCTTGTGCGAAGTCGTCCGGCATGTCATTCGACGCGGCGCGATCGGCCCTATCGCGTTCGTGCCAATCCGCGTCCTGCGCGCCGGCATCATGGCGGGCCGGTTCGTTGCGGCGCGGCATCGGTGCATCGCCGCCGGACGGGTGACGATCGTCGCGGATGATGACCTTCTTGATCGAACGGAGAATTTCGTCGACCGATTGTTCGCCGTCCTGTGGCAATGAAATCCCTTTCGCTGTGCCCGGTCGAGGCACCCTATTGCGGGGTGAGCACCGGCTGTTCCGGGATTCTGGCGTCTTGTGCCGGCGTGTCAACGGTGCGGGTCGATTGCGCGACCGGATCGTCGTCGCTGGCCCAGTCCCACCAATTGCCGGTCACGCGATCATATCCGGCGATCGGATCGTAAAGCGGCCCGACGTCGAGCGCGAGATCCTCCGCCTCCGCCTTCCCCATCGCGGCGAGCAGCGAGAACCCCGCGACATAGGCGTTGCGCCGCGCGGTGACGAGCTGCACCTGCGCATTGAGGAATTCGCGTTCGGCATCGAGAATATCGAGCACGGTGCGATTGCCGACCGTATTTTCCGCGCGCACCCCTTCGAGGCTGAGTTCCGCGGCATCGACGGCGGTGGTGGACGCGTCGATCACCTGCCGCGCCGCGATCCACGAGGCGTAGGAGGCGCGCACCTGCGCGATCACGTCACGCTCGATCGCGATCTCGTTTTCGAGCTGCGAGGAGGCACGGGCCTGCGCCTGCCGTTCGAGCGCGGCGGGCCGGCCGCCCTGAAAGATCGGCACGCGGAGCCGGGCGCCTGCCTGCGCCGTGGTTTCGGCCTGCTGGATGAGTGCGGAGTTCACCCCGCCGAGCGTGCCGAAGAAATTCTGATAGGCCCCGCTGGTATAGACCTCGAGCGTGGGGAGACGGCTTACGCCGGCCACGCGAATGTCGTATTGCGCCGCCTGGCTGCGTTCGCGCGCGGCGAGCAGGTCGGGATTTTCGCTTAAGGCGACCTCGACCGCGGCCTGCGGGCTATCGGGAAGATTGGGGAGCGGCGGCGGCGGTTGCAGGTCGGTCGGCGCCTCTCCGACAAGCTGAATATAGCGTTCGCGGCTCGCGATGAGATTCGACTGCGCGGTGAGCAGGTCGCTCTGTGCAAGGGCGAGACGCGAGCCCGATTGCGCGACATCGGTGCGCGTGAGGATTCCGATCTCGAACCGGTCGCGGGTCGATTGCAGGTTGATGCCCAGCGCATCGACATTCTGCCGGTTGAGCCGGACGACGGCGGAATCGCGGATCACGTCCATGTAGGCGGCGACGACCTGGTTGAAGATCGTGCTTTCCGTACCGCGCAGGTCGGCGCGCCCGGCCTGCACCCGTTCCTTGGCCGCGCGGATCGAATTGCGCACCGACCCGCCCTGATAGATCGGCACGGACAGTTCGAGCCCGCCGTTGAACGCGCGGTCGGGCGCGGTGAAGGCGTTCGAACTTTGCCGCAGGAATTCGATATAGGTGCCGGTTGCCGCTACATTGGGGCGTTCGTCCGCCTCGTTGATGGCGACATTGGCGTCCACGGCGCGCAAATCGGCCCGCGCGGCCTGCACCGTCGGATTCGACCGATACGCCTTGGCCAGCGCTTCCTGCAGCGTATCGGCATGCGCCGCCGTGCCGAATGCCAGGGCCGAACATGCCGCGACGCGGACGAGCAGGCGCGCAGCCGTCCGGGGAGGCGAACCCATCGCGCCGCGCTGCATGGTTAGAAGCTCCAGCTTTTCGGTTTCGCGAAGGCGGAGAGAATCGGAAAGCCCATTTCGGCGAGCGGCTGTACCGCGATGGCATCGCCGGATTTGCGGCCGATCGCGATCCGCGTCACGCCGCGGGTCACGGTGCCCATGACGATGCGGCCATTATCGCCCAGCTGATTCGCGAAATCGGCGGGAAGTGCCTCGACCGCGCCGTCGATCACGATGAGGTCGTAGGGGGCGCCATCGGGCAGCCCGTTTTCAAGCGGGGCATTGTGCCAGTTGCCGCGCCCGTTGTGCGGACAGGCGCCCGACAGGCGGGCATCGGGTTCGACCACGTCGAGCGTTGCGACACGCGGGCCGAGCAGCGCGGCGAGATAGCCGGTCCCGCCCGCGATCAGAAGCGCGCGGTCGTCATCGCGCGGGCGTGCCTCCTGCAACAGTCGCGCCTGCGCAAAGGGGGAGGACATCGCGCGCCCTTCGCCCAGCGGCAGCGACCGGTCCATATAGGCGACGGAACGCAGGTCGGCGGCGACGTAATCCTCACGCGGGGCGGTGCCCATCGCGTCGAGCAGCCAGTCGGCGGTAATGCCGCTGGGGCGAAGCTGGCTGTCGATCATGGCGCGGCGGGCGCGGGCGAAATCTTGGGGAGTGACGGTGTCGGCGGGGGCGGTCGCCATGGTGATTCTCTTCTTTCGCAAAAGGATCCGGTTCGGGCACTGTCTTAGCACAATAATACAGTCATGCAATCGCCCGATGAGCGCGGGCGTTACCCGATCGCGCGCGCGGGTAAAAGACCCGATGTGGCACGCCATCTTGGCAATCGCGGGACGGGCGGGTAGAGGCGCCAGAATACAGGTAACGGGCATGAGCAACGGGCGCGAGGCGCCGCATGACGGGGACAAGACGATGGCGCAGATGGTGACAATCGAGGAAGCGGACCTGATCGACAGCGTGGCCGACGCGCTGCAATACATCAGCTTCTATCACCCGATGGACTACATCAAGGCGCTCGGCGAGGCGCATGATGCCGAGGCGAACCCCGCCGCCAAGGACGCAATCGCGCAGATCCTCACCAACAGCCGCATGTGCGCCGAAGGGCACCGCCCGATCTGCCAGGACACCGGCATCGTCAACGTGTTCGTAAAATGGGGTCAGAATTGCCGCCTCGCGTCGGATCGCAGCATGCAGGAGGTCGTGGATGAAGGGGTGCGCCGCGCCTATAACAACCCGGAAAACAAGCTGCGCGCCTCGATCCTCGCCGATCCGGCCTTCACCCGCCGCAATACGAAGGACAACACCCCGTGCGTGCTGTCGGTCGAAATGGTGCCGGGCGACACGGTGTCGGTCGATGTCGCGGCGAAGGGCGGCGGCAGCGAGAACAAGTCCAAGTTCAAGATGATGAACCCGTCCGACAATATCGTCGACTGGGTGCTCGACATGATCCCGCAGATGGGCGCCGGCTGGTGCCCGCCCGGCATGCTGGGCATCGGGATCGGCGGCACGGCGGAACATTGCGTGAAGCTGGCGAAGCAATCGCTGATGGATCCGATCGACATGGGGCAGCTAAAGCAGCGGGGGCCGCAGAACGATATCGAGAAGCTGCGCATCGAGATTTTCGACAAGGTCAACGCGCTCGGCATCGGGGCGCAGGGGCTGGGCGGGCTGTCCACCGTGCTCGACGTGAAAATCCTCGACTGGCCGTGCCACGCCGCGGGCAAGCCGGTCGCGATGATCCCCAATTGCGCCGCGACCCGCCATGCGCATTTCACCCTGGACGGCAGCGGGCCCAGCTTTATCGATCCGCCCAAGCTCGACGAATGGCCCAAGGTCGGCTGGAAGCCGGACGATTCGGCGCGCCGCGTCGATCTCGACACGCTGAGCGCGGAGGAGGTGCAGAGCTGGAAACATGGCGACCGGCTGCTGCTTTCCGGCCACATGCTCACCGGGCGTGACGCGGCGCACAAGCGTATTGCCGACATGCTGGAGCGCGGGGAGGAGCTGCCGGTCGAATTCAAGGGCCGGGCGATCTACTATGTCGGGCCGGTCGATCCGGTCGTGGGCGAGGTGGTCGGCCCCGCCGGCCCCACCACCGCGACGCGCATGGACAAGTTCACCGACATGATGCTCGATCTCGGCCTGCTCGCCATGATCGGCAAGGCGGAGCGCGGGCAGGGCGCCGTCGACGTGATCGCAAAGCACAAGGTCGCCTATCTGATGGCGACGGGCGGCGCGGCCTATCTCGTGTCCCGCGCGATCAAGGATGCGAAGGTCGTCGGGTTCGAGGATCTCGGCATGGAGGCGATTTACGAATTCCGGGTCGAGGACATGCCCGTCACCGTCGCCGTCGATGCAGAGGGCAAGAACGTGCACACGCTCGCCCCGCTGGTCTGGCGTGAGAAGATCGCGAAGGAAGGGCTTCTCACCGCCGGTTGAGCCGGCATGGTGCGCGCGCGTCATTCGACGGGCGACAGACTGGCATCGACAGGCGACATGCGCGCGCTGGCCTATTGCGTGCGGGCGCGATAGCAAAGGGCCGGTATGGATGACGACGCACCGATAGGGCCTGCCCGCGTACCGCTTCCCACCGTCCTTCTGTCGATGGCGGGGCTGTGGGCGTGCTATTTCGCGCTCGTCACCGCGCGCGGCTGGCTGCTCGAACTGGAGTATCAGGGCGAATTGCTGGCGCTGCGCGGGGCGGTGTCGCTGGCGAGCATTGCGGTGACGGTGCTGCTCTGGCTCGTGCTGCGCGGGTTCGACGACCGGCGGATCGGGCTGCGCGTGTTCATCGCGCTGTTCGCGGCATTGCCGGCGGCGCTCCTCCTCGCCGTGATCAATCAGCGCGTGTTTGCCGATGTCGAGATGCGGGTGAATACGCGCATGGCGGAAAAGCAGGGCCTGCGCATGCACCGGGACGAGGCGGGCAATCTGCTCGTCGATCTGCCGGGCCTGCGCGCGCCCTCCGACATCGCCCCGCCCGAGGCGCCTTCTGTGCCCAATGGAGATACGAGCGCCTTGCCCGATGGCGATACCAGTGCGCCGCCGCCGCCTGCGGTGCCGATGCCCGACGACGCGACCTCCGGCACCATTACCATCGACAGCCTCTCCCGCGAGGAGATGATGTGGCGGCAGCTCACCGATATTGCGCTCGGTCGGTATTTCCTCCTGATTGCGTGGGCGGCGCTTTATATCGCGCTGACGCAGGCGCAGAACGCGCGCACCGCCGAACGGCGCGAGGGCGAATATCGCCGCGCGGCGAAGGCGGCGGAGCTGCGCTCGCTCCGGTATCAGGTCAACCCGCATTTCCTGTTCAACACGCTCAACTCGCTGTCCGCGCTGGTCATGACGAACCGGGCGCAGCAGGCCGAAACCATGATCCAGTCGATCAGCACGTTTTACCGCCGCAGCCTGTCGGGCGATCCGTCGGGCGACGTGCCGCTGGCCGAGGAGATCGAATTGCAGCGCGCCTATCTCCGCATCGAATCGGTGCGCTTTCCCGAACGGCTGCACACGACTTTCGACGTGCCCGACGCGCTTGGCGATGCGCGGGTGCCGGGCATGATCCTGCAGCCGTTGATCGAGAACAGCGTGAAATATGCGGTCGCCCCGCTCACCCGCCCGGTCACGATCCGCGTGGCGGCGGAGGAGGAATATGGCCGGCTCGTCCTCACCATCGCGGATGACGGGCCGGGCGACACGCTGACGGGCGCCAAGGCGGAAGGGTGCGGCATCGGCGTGGACAACGTCCGCAACCGGCTCCGCATCCGGTACGGCGAAAACGCCACCGTCGTCAGCGGGAGCACCGGCGCAGGCTGGCGCACGGTGATCCGCATGCCGCTCGAACGGGTCGGTCCGGCACGCAGGCGGGCCGAGGGGTGAGCGGGGAGGCACGCATGTTGCAGACGCTGATCGTCGATGACGAACCTCTGGCGATCGAACGGTTGCAGGTCATCTGCGCGCGTATCGAGACGCTGCGGATCGTGGGCACCGCCGCCGACGGGGCCGCCGCCCTGCGCATGATCGACGCGCTGCGCCCCGATCTCGTCCTGCTCGACATGACGATGCCCGAACTCGACGGGCTTTCGGTCGCGCGCCACATCGCCCTTGCATCGCGCGATGCGGCGGGCGACGCGCCTCGCCCGGCGGTGATCTTCGTCACCGCGCACGACAGCTTTGCGGTGGAGGCATTCGACCTCGACGCGGTGGATTACGTGCTGAAACCCGTGGCGGCGGACAGGCTGGAACGGGCGGTGACGCGCGCCCTCTCGCGGCGGGAGGGGAGCGGCGGTGATGGTCGGGGCGGCGACGGGCCGCGCGAAACGCAAGCCGGTGCCCGCTCCGATCCTGTGGGGGGGCAGGACCATATCGACGAATTCTGGGTGCCGCATCGCTCCGAATTGCTGCGCATTGCGGCACGCGACGTGCAGCGCATCGATGCGGAGCGCGATTATGTCCGCCTGCATGTGGGGGAGGTCAGCTATCTGCTGCTCGAAACGATTGGCGGGCTGGAGGAAAGGCTTGCGCCTGCCGATTTCATCCGCGTGCATCGCTCGACCATATTACGCCGCGATTTCATCGCCGGGCTGCGCCACGAAGGGCTGGGCGTATGGTGTGCAGAGCTTGCCGACGACAGCGCGGTGCGCATCGGGCGGACCTATTTAAAGGCGGTAAAGGCGATGGCGGGCCGTTGAACCCGGCACGATGCGCGCATAACCCGGCGCAATGCGCGACCGGGCGCGCGATACGCGAAAGCGCCCGGACCGGGGGACTGGTCCGGGCCGGGCGCCGACGGCTGATGCTTGGGGCGTTCAGCCGCCGTAACGGGCGTTGTTGATCGCGGTCGCCATCTGTCCCTCGCTGCGCTGAAGCGCGATGCGGACACAGGCTTTCTGCTCGTCCGGCGTGGCGACCATGCCGCTCACGGTGTAGAGGCACACGTCGTAGGCGGCGGCCTTCACGCGCTTTTCGAGCATGCGCTGACCCTCCTCGGTCGACAGGTCGAGGTCGTTCACCTGGACCATTTTCGTGGCGCCCACGTTGTCGCCGCGCTGCACCCAGGGGCCGGCGTGGGCGGGCGTCGCGATCAGCGGCGCGGCCAGCACGGCGGCGGCGGTCAGGGCGGGGGCGAACGTTTTCTTGAAAGTGCGTGCAAACATGGTTTCGGTTCCTTCTCGTTACGGCCTCGCGAAGGTGTCGGAAGAAGCGAGTGCCTGTTGACGAAGACCGGTCTATGCCGCCGCCCGCCGCGCCGCACGCCGCCTTCGCCCAGCGGCGCATCCGGGTCGTCCGGCGTCGAGCATGGCCGACGAACGACCGACCGGCATCGGCAAACGACATGGCCGGGTTTGGGGCGACTCCCCAAAGCGCGTGTCGGCGGTGGGCGAATCGCCGCGATGGGCGTAGGCTGCGGCCGCAATGGCGCTGATCCTTCCCTTCCTCCTCGGCATGATCAATTTCGCGATGCAGCGGGCCGTCCTCGAAAGCGGGCATCCGGCGCTGGGGCGGATGCCGTGGTTCGTGCACAAGCTGGGCGGGCGGATCGCGCTCGGCAGCGAGTTTGCGATCCTGCTCGCCGCGATGCTGATGGTGGGGACCGGGGCCATGTGGGCGGGCTGGGTCTATGCCGGCTATACCGCGGTGAATGCGGTGGCGGTCTGGCTCATCGTGACGCGGCGGGTGTGAACGATCCGGCCATGCCGGGTGCAATATATTCGGGCGAGGGGGGAACCGGCCCGGCGATGCCGCGCTGTGATGGCATGAGTTCGCACATGCCTTTATGGCTTCTGGTCAACGGAACCAGCGGCAGCCATCAGCAGGGCCGCATCGAAATGCTGCGCGAGCGGCTCTCGCTTTCGGGGCGCGGCCCGGACCGGATTCTCGATTGCCAGACAGACGGCATGCCCGATCGCGCCGCGCTCGAAGGCGCGGGCGTCGGCACGCTGGCGGTGCATGGCGGCGACGGCACGATCAATGGCGCGGTCACCAATGTGGAGGGGTGGGACGGGCAATTGCTCCCCCTGCCGGGCGGAACGGCCAATCTCCTGTGCCACAGGCTCTATACCGACGTGGATCTGGAACGGATCGTCGCGCAATTCACCGCCGGCAACCTGTCGCGGCGGCGCATCGGCTGCGTGTGCTGCGACAAGGGGCTGGCGCTTTCGGAGATGCTGCTCGGCCCCGGCGCGAAATGGGCCGACGTGCGCGAGGACATGCGCGGCTACGATATCGGCAAGTTCGTGGAGGACGCGCTCGACGCCGCGGGGCAGAGCGTGAACGGGCCGATGGTCCGGCTGGTGCGCCCGGCACTGGGCAAGGCGGCTGGCTATTCGGGGGTGCGGCTGGTTCCACGCGTCGACGATTTCGCGGTGGAGGGGTACGGCCCCGAAACGCTGGCCGATTTCCTTGCGCAGGGGGCCGCCGTCATCGCCCGCAATTTCCGCGAGGGTCCGCACGAAACGCTCGCCTGCGTCGACACGCTGGATTGCGAGACCGAGGGCGGCGCGCCGATCGCGATGATGATGGACGGCGAACGCTGCGAAGCGGACAGCCCGGTCACGCTCTGGCATCGGCAGCTCGATCTCGACATATTGGGCGAGCGCGCGTGACACGCCACCAACAGGGAACACCATGCTTCTATTTCATCTGAGCGATATTCATTTCGGGCTGGAGGACGTGGCCGCGCTGCGCTGGGTCGCCGACGAGATCGAAAGCCAGCGCCCCGATGCGGTCGCCATCACCGGCGATCTGACCATGCGCGCGCGGCACCGCGAATTCGACGCGGCGTGCAAATGGATCAGCGCGCTCGATGTGCCCGTCACGGTCGAGGTCGGCAATCACGACATGCCCTATTTCAACCCGATCGAGCGGTTCTTTTCCCCCTACAAGCGGTTCCGCGCGATCGAGAGCCTGCTGGAAAAGGAGCTCGATCTGGCGGGGCTGGCCATCGTGCCGCTGAAAACCGCGGCGCGGGCGCAATGGCGGCTCAACTGGTCGAAGGGGTGGGTCACCGATGCGGCGTTGACGCACACGCTTGACGCGCTGGACCGCCTGCCGCCGGGCACGCGCGCGCTCGTCACCTGTCACCATCCGCTGGTGGAGGTGGGGACGCGCGGCACTGCGCTGACCCATGGGGGCGACAATGCGCTGCGCGAACTGGCGAAGCGCGGGGTGCTCGCCGTCTTGTCGGGACATGTGCACGACGCGTTCGATCTGGTGCAGGATACAGACGCCGGGCCGGTGCGCATGATCGGTGCGGGCACGCTGTCGCAACGGCTGCGCTCGACGCCGCCCAGTTTCAACGAATTGCGCTACAACGGGGGCGAACTCACCGTCAATGTCCGCAATCTGGAGCGGTTCGCCACCCCGGACATGCAGATCCGCGACGTGCCGGAAAATGCGAAGCCGCCGCGCGACCCGGACGAACCCGTCGCGCCGGCCAATGCGGTGCCCAAGGTCGATCCGCCTGTGCATTGATGCCCGGCCGATCCGCCACGCGCGTCGCTCGCGCATGAAAAAAGGGCCCGCCGCAATGGCAGGCCCTTTTCTTTTGCGATGGCGCGCGAGCGATCAGCGCTTCGAGAACTGGAAGCTGCGGCGTGCCTTCGCACGGCCGTACTTCTTGCGCTCCACGACGCGGCTGTCACGGGTGAGGAAACCCTCGGCCTTGACGGCGCTGCGCAGGGCAGGCTCGAACTTCGACAGCGCCTGCGCGATGCCGTGCTTGACCGCGCCGGCCTGACCCGAAAGACCGCCGCCCTTTACCGTGGCGACGACGTCGTACTGGCCTTCACGCTCGGTCACGCCGAACGGCTGATTGAGGACGAGACGCAGGGTGGGACGTGCGAAATACACTTCCTGATCGCGGCCGTTGACCGTGATCTTGCCGCTGCCGGGCTTGAGCCAGACGCGGGCGGTCGCATCCTTGCGGCGGCCGGTGGCGTAGGCGCGGCCCTGTGCGTCCAGCTCCTGCTCGCGCAGCGGCGCGGTCGGGGCGGCGGGCGCGGTCGGCGCGGCGGTTTCGGTGTCCGCGATCTCGGTGCCTTCGGTCAGATCCTTGAGATCGGACAGGTCTTTCACTTCATTGTCAGCCATTACGCACTAACCTTGTTCTTGCGATTGCGGGCGGCGACGTCGATCACCTCGGGCTGCTGACCATCGTGGGGATGTTCGGTGCCGTTGTAGAGATGCAGCGCCTTCATCTGCTGACGGCCGAGGGGGCCGCGCGGGATCATGCGTTCCACGGCCTTTTCGAGCACACGCTCGGGAAAACGCCCTTCCAGGATCTTGGCCGGGGTGGTTTCCTTGATGCCGCCGGCATAGCCGGTGTGCTTGTAATAGACCTTGTCGTTCATCTTCTTGCCGGTGAAGCGGACCTTGCCCGCGTTCAGCACGATGACGTGGTCGCCGCAATCGACATGCGGGGTAAAGCTCGGCTTGTGCTTGCCGCGCAGGATATTGGCGATGATCACCGCGACGCGCCCGGCGACGAGGCCGTCCGCATCGATGATGTGCCATTTCTTTTCGACCTCTACCGGCTTGATCGACCGGGTCTGGGTGCTGAGCGCCTTCATGGCTTCAGTTCCTTCGATTGGAATAATACGAGAATCGCGCCGGAACGAATCCGAGCGCGAAGTGGGGGCGCTTTCGCCGTTTCCCATGTCCAAGTCAAGCGAATGCGGGGGTTTGCGGAGAGGTAAAATAATACCGTCGCAATCGCTGGCCCTGTCGCGGGCGGTATTTGCCGCGCCCCGGCAACGGGCGCCGAGGAACGAAGATCATGCCCGGGTTTTATCCTCGCATGATCCTTGCATTCCGCCCATCCGTCACGTTCCGCCGCCATCCCGATCCTCTGCGGCGGACGGGTGGACGACCGCGATGAGCCAGCGCAGGATCGCCGATTACGCGATGATCGGCGATGGGGAGACGGCGGCGCTGGTCGGGCGCGACGGGGCCATCGAATGGCTGTGCTTCCCCCGTTTCGACGGGGAGGCGTGCCTGACCGCACTCCTGGGCGATCACGAAAACGGGTGCTGGCGCATGATGCCAGACGGCCCGATCACCGCAACCGACCGGCGCTATCGCGGCGAGAGCCTGATCCTCGAAACCGATCTCACCTGCGACACCGGCACGATCCGCATCGTCGATTTCATGTCGGAGCGGGGCGACACCCCCGATGTCGTCCGCATCGTCGAATGCATCGACGGCGAGGTCGCGCTGAAGAGCGAACTGGCGCTGCGTTTCGATTACGGGCGGGTCCATCCGCTCGTGAGGCAGGAGGACGGCGCGCGCGCCCTCGCGATCAGCGGGCCGGACGGCGTCGCGCTCGATTTCGACGATCCGATCGAATTTGCGGACCGGCGTTTCTGCACCCATCGCCGGTTGAAGAAGGGCGAAAAGAGCCGCTTCGTGCTGAGCTGGTATCCCAGCCATGAGGAGGCGCCCTGCCGCGTCGACCCGGACGAGGCGCTGCGCGAGACCGAGGCGTTCTGGGCCGGCTGGATCGGCGAACTCGATTACGAGGGCGGGCATCGCGCCATCGTCGTGCGATCGCTCATCACGTTGAAGGCGATGATCCACCGGCGCACCGGCGGCATCGTCGCCGCGCCGACCGCGTCGCTTCCCGAAGAGCTCGGCGGGGAGCGGAACTGGGACTATCGCTTCTGCTGGCTGCGCGATGCGACGCTTTCGCTGCTCGCGCTCACCCGGATGGGGTTCGGCGAGGAGGCGCGCGCGTGGATCGAATGGCTGCGCCGGGCGGTCGGCGGCGATCCGATCGACGTGCAGCCGTTCTATACTGTCACCGGCGACCACCGCACGCTGGAATGGGAGGCGCCCTGGCTTCCGGGGTTCGAGGAATCGACGCCGGTCCGCTTCGGCAATGGCGCGGTGGAGCAATTGCAGCTCGACATCTATGGCGAGGTGATCGACGCGCTTTACCAGGCAAAACAGGAAGGCATCGCCGACGGCGAGACGAGCGATCAGCTCATGCGCCTGCTCACCGCGCGGGTCGAGGATTTGTGGGAGGAGCCCGACGCCGGCATCTGGGAAAGCCGCGGGCCGCTGCGCCATCACACCTATTCCAAGGTCATGTGCTGGGTCGCGTTCGACCGCGCCGCGTGCTGGTTCCGCGAGGACGATCCCGACCTGTCCGCGCATTATTGCGACCTTGCCGACAGGGTAAAGGCGCTGGTGATGGAAAAAGGGTGGAACGCGGAGCGCGGCAGTTTCGTCGGCGCGTTCGACCGGCCCGAACTGGACGCGGCGGTCCTGCGCCTGCCGACAGTGGGCTTCATCGACGCATGCGATGACAAGATGATCGCCACCGTCGCCCGGATCGAGGCGGAACTGTGCGAAAGCGGGCTCGTGCGCCGCTACGATCCCGAGGACACCGACGACGGGCTGACCTGCGGCGAGGGCGCGTTCGTGGCGGTGTGCTGCTGGCTCGGCGACGTGCTCTATCTTCAGGGGCGCAAGGACGACGCGCGTGCGATGCTCGACCGGCTATGCGCACGGTCCAACGATCTTGGCCTGCTCGCCGAACAGCTCGAAACCGGCGGCGACCGCCAGCTCGGCAATTTTCCGCAGGCGCTTTCCCATCTGGCGCTTATCGGGCTGGCGGCGCGGATCGATTCGGCCCGCGGGCTCGACCGGCACACGGACGGGCGTTAGGCGCCCCGGCTTTCAGCTCCGTCGGGAACAGAGCGGTCGCTGGCCATTGACGCGCGGGGCTGTCCGGTGAAAGACCGCGCCTTGTGACCCGGTGGGCACTTTGCCGGCAAGAAGGCTGCACGACATGAACAACGACAATGCCAAACGTCCGTATCGGCGCGGGGTGGAACGGGGCGGCTTCATCGTCTTCCTCGCGCTCATCACGCTCGCCATGGTGTGGGTATCGTGGCCGTTCGTGTCGGCGGTGCTATGGGCGATGCTGGCCGCCATCATGTTTCAGCCGCTCTACCGCCGCATCCTCGTCAATCTGGGGGGGAAGGAGAACCGTGCCGCGATCCTGACGCTGCTCGTCATCACCTTTGCGATCGTGGTGCCCGCCATCGCCATCGGCACGATCGTGGTGGAGCAGGCGACGGCGATCTATTTCTCGCTGCTGGAAAATCCGGTCGACATCTCCGATTACTACGTGATCCTGCATGACAGCCTGCCGATCCGCATCCGCGCGATGATCGACCAGTCGGGCTATGGCGATTTCGCCGCGATACAGGAGCAGGTGCTCGATTTCCTGCGGCAGAGCGCCGGCATCATCGCCAGCCAGGCGGTCAGCATCGGGGGCAGCGCGTTCTCCTTTGCCCTCACCTTCGCGGTCGGGCTCTACGTCACCTATTTCCTGCTGCGCGACGGGCGCCACATGGTGCCGATCATCCGCGATTCGCTGCCGATGGACGCCGCCATCGCGCGCCGGTTGATGGATAGTTTCACCACCATCGTGCGCGCCACGATCAAGGGATCCGTCGTCGTCGGCCTGGTACAGGGGGCACTGGGCGCCGTGACATTCTGGATCGTGGGGGTGCCGTCGGCGCTGCTGTTCGGATTGCTGATGGCGCTGTTCTCGCTGCTGCCGGCGCTGGGTCCGGCCATCGTGTGGGTGCCGGTGGCGATCTGGCTGCTGGCGACGGGTGCGATCTGGCAGGGGCTCGTGGTGATCGCGTCGGGCGTGCTGGTCATCGGGCTGGCCGACAATGTGCTGCGCCCGATCCTGGTGGGCCGCGATACGGGCATTCCCGACTGGCTCGTCCTCGTCAGCACGCTGGGCGGGATCGCGACGATGGGATTGTCGGGGATCGTGGTCGGACCGCTTCTGGCGGGCTTGTTCCTGTCCGGCTGGGCGATCATGCGCGAAAGGCGGATGGCGCTCGATTGAGCGGCACCCGCCTTGGAATCATGTAACGTCGGGACTGGCGTTAACGCGCGCCGTTGCTGCCCCGGCGGTTCTCGCCCTCGGCACCGCGCGAGGTGTCGGTACCCTTGGGGAAATCGCCGCTGCGCTGGACCGAGCCGTTCTGCTCGCCGGTCTGATGCGCCGGGTTCTTGTCCACGGTGTTCTTCGGTTCGTTGCCGTCCTTGCTCATCGTTCTCTCTCCATTCGTGTCGTTACCCGTTCAACCGCCGGGCGCCGGCATGGATCCTGTGCATGCGGCAGGGCGGGCATCACGTCCCACCATTCGAAGATGCGCATTGAACCGGGGCGCCAAGCCCTGCTATCGCGCAGGGCACATGTCCGGGGGAAGCATGGATATTCTCAAAGTCACGCATCTGACCAAGCGGTTCGGCGACGTCCGCGCGGTCCACGATCTCAGCTTCGCGGTGCAACCGGGGCGCATTTTCGGCTTTCTGGGCGGGAATGGCGCGGGCAAGACGACGACGCTGCGCATGGTGCTCGACATCATCCGCCCGACCGAAGGGCAGATCGAGATCGCCGGATGCGCCCCCGACAAGCGCGACAGCGCCGCGATCGGTTTCCTTCCCGAAGAGCGCGGCCTTTACGACAACATGTCCGCGATCGACGCCATCGTCTATTTCGGGCGGCTCAAGGGTATGGACCGGCATGATGCGCGGACCCACGGGATGGAACTGCTCGACCGGTTCGACCTTGCCGACCGGGCCAGGACGAAGCTTTCGGCCATGTCGAAGGGCATGGCGCAAAAGGTACAGCTCGCCACCGCGCTGGTGAACCGGCCGCGGCTCCTGCTGCTCGACGAACCGTTTTCGGGGCTGGACCCGGTGAATCAGGGGCTGCTGGAGCGGGAGATTCTCAATGCCGCGGCCGATGGCGCCGCGGTGCTGTTTTCCACCCATGTGATGCAGCATGCCGAACGGCTGTGCGATACGCTGCTCCTGCTCAAGAAAGGGGAGAAGCGTTTCGAGGGCACGCTCGGCGAGGCGCGCGCGATGCTGCCCGCCCGGATCGAGGCCATCGCCCACGACCGCATCGCGGCGCTTCCCGGCATTCGCGCAGCCGAGGCGCAGGACGAGCGTGGCGAGGTTGGGCCCGGCGGGGACGGACCATGGCGCCGCTACATGCTGGAGCTGGAACCCGGCGTCGATGCGGGCGACGTGCTGGAGGCATGCACGGCGCAGGGCGTCCCGCTGCGGCGGTTCCAGGAACGACAGGCCAGCCTGCACGAGGTGTTCGTGCAGCTCGTCGGCGATGCGGAGATCGAGAAATGAAGGATATCCTGCTCGTCGCGGGGCGCGAATTCCGGCAGATCGTATCGATGCGCAGCTTCTGGCTGACCCTGCTGCTGCTTCCGGCGGCGCTCGCGCTGGGGCCGATCATCGCGCAATATCTGGAGGATGACGAGCCCACGCGCATCGCCATCGTCGACCGCGCCGGCGGCGGGGGCGGGCAGGCCATCGAGGACCGCATCGCACTGGAACAGGGGCGCGCCGCGCTTGCGGACCTGTCGCGCCACGTCGCCCGCTACGATCTGCAATCCGCCGATCCGCAGGCGCCATGGGCGATGGGCGAACGCTGGTTCACGGGCGACGACGTGGCCCGGTTCGAGGCGGACGGCGGTATGGACGCGGCGATGGCCCGGCTGAAACAGGCCAAGCCGCCCGCGACGCCCGAATACGAACCGCCCGCCGCCGATTACGCGATCGTGCCCTTGCCGCCCGCGTTGTCCGAGGCTCCGGAGGCGTCCTTTGCCGACCGGGCGCAGGCCTATCTGGAGGATACGGACGACGACACCGGCCCCGAACTCATCGCCGAGATCGGCAGCGGCTGGCCGCAGCAGCCGGTGGTCCGCATCATCTCGGGCGATCGCCCGCGCGGCAGCTTCGTCACCATGGTGCAGGACGTGCTGACCCGCGATTTGCGTTCGCGCGCGATGACGGCGGCGGGCATGAACGCCGATGCCGCCGACGCGGTGCAGGACGCCGCACCCGCCATCGCCATCGTCACCCCGGCACCGGGCGGCGGGGCCACCGAAACCATGCTGGTGCGCTCCATCGTGCCGCTGGCCCTGTCCTACGTATTGCTCATGGCGCTGCTGCTTTCGGGGAGCTGGATGCTGCAAAGCTCGATCGAGGAGCGCACCAACAAGCTGATCGAATCGCTGCTCGCCTGCATCCGGCCCGAAGATCTGATGTATGGAAAGCTTGTCGGCACGGTCGCGGTCGGGCTGGCGATGATCGTGTTCTGGGTGGTGTGCGCGGCCATCGCCATCTTCGCGGCGCAGGGGGTGGTGTCGCAATTCGTCGGGCCGGCGCTCGAACCGCTGGCCTCGCCGGGGATCGTGCTCGCCATCGTCTACTTCTTTATCGCGGGCTATGTGCTGGTCTCGATGCTGTTCCTTGCGATCGGGTCGCTCGCCAATTCGATGAGCGAGGCGCAGGGCTATCTCATGCCGGTGATGCTGGGCATCATGCTGCCCGTGTTCTTCACGCTTCAGGCCGTGATCAGCGGGAATGACGGCTTCGTCGTGCAGCTGTTCACCTGGGTGCCGCTCTGGGCGCCGTTCACCGTGCTGGCGCGGCTCGGCACGGGGATCGAGACGTGGCAGATCGTGGGCACGGGCATCGTGCTGGCGCTGTTCCTGGTGGCGGAGTTCATCTTGCTGGGCCGGTTGTTCCGCGCGAGCCTGCTTTCGCAGGGGCAGAAGGCCGGTTTTGCCGAGCTGATCGAGCGGATGAAGCGCAAGGCATGAGCCGCGAGGCGGCGCAAAACCCGCCTCGACACCGCGCCGGGCGCGGCTTAGGACGTTCCGCAGCCGACGCGGCCCTTCTCGCTCTCGACACAGAAAGCAACCGACGACCATGAACAGCTGGCTAGAGGCCGCCATCCTTGGCCTGATTCAGGGGCTGACCGAGTTCCTGCCCATCTCGTCGAGTGCGCATCTGCGCATCGCGGGCGCGCTGCTCCCCTCGGGCGAGGATCCGGGCGCCGCCTTCACCGCGATCAGCCAGATCGGTACCGAAGCGGCGGTCATCATCTATTTCTGGAAGGACATCTGGCACATCGCGATGGCGTGGCTCCATTCGCTCACCGGGATCGGCGGGGATGCGGCGCGCGATGAAAACGCGGCGCGCATGGGCTGGCTCGTGATCATCGGCACGCTGCCCATCGCGATCCTCGGCCTGCTGTTTCAGGATGCGATCGAGACGTCGCTGCGCAATCTCTACATCACGGCGACCATGCTCATCGGCTTCGGCATCGTGCTCGGCCTTGCCGACCGGTTCGGCGCGCGGGTCAAGACGCTCGACCGGCTGAGCTGGCGCGACGGCATCCTTTACGGGTTTGCGCAGGCGATGGCGCTGATCCCCGGCGTGTCGCGGTCCGGCGGCACGATCAGCGCGGGCCGCGCGATGGGATATACGCGCGAGGCGGCGGCCCGCTATTCCTTCCTGCTCGCCATTCCCGCCGTGCTGGCATCGGGGTTTTACAAGCTGTTCGACAGCTGGGGCGAATTCGGGCGGCTGGGCGTCGGGGAAACCGCGCTCGCGACGCTTGTGGCGTTTGTCGTGGGCTATGCGGTGATCGTGATGTTCCTGCGCTATATCTCCACGCGCAGCTTCAACATCTTCGTGATCTATCGCGTGGCGGCGGGGCTCGGCCTGCTGGCGCTGCTCTGGACAGGGGTCGTGCCCGCGCAATAATGGCACGATGCGCGACGCGGGCTGACCTGTTGGGCAGTTTCCGAGGGCGCAGCGAAAGGTCTACGCCTGCAGGGCCGCGCGATGCGACGGGCGGCCACGACCCATGCAAAAGGAGCGACGAGGATGCAGGCAGACCATTCGGAAACGGACGACGCGCCCGTTCGGATCGAACGCGACGGTGCGGTGGCGCGCCTCGTGCTGAACCGGCCGAAGGCGGGCAATGCCATCGGCCTGTCGCTGGCGAGTGCGTTGCACCGCGCCGCGATCACGGTCGGCGACGATCCCGATGTGCGCTGCGTCGTGCTGACCGGTGCGGGGCGTCTGTTTTGTGCGGGCGGCGATCTGCCGGAAATCATGGGGGCGGGTGACGGCCGGGCGTCCCATCTGCGCGCGCTGGTGGGCACGCTCAACCTTGCCGTGGCGCGGCTCGCGGCGTTGGAGAAGCCATTGCTGTGCATCGTCAACGGTCCGGCGGCGGGCGCGGGGATGAGCCTTGCGATCGCGGGCGATGTCGTGATCGCGGCGCAATCGGCGCATTTCACCGCCGCCTATGGCGCGATCGGACTGACGCCCGACGGGGGGATGAGCTGGACCCTGCCGCGGTTGGTCGGCCTGCGCGCGGCGCAGCGGATCGTGTTCGAAAACCGGCGTATCGGCGCGGATGAAGCCGCCACGATCGGCCTCGTCACCGAAACGGTCGCCGATGACGAACTGGCCGAGGTGGCGGCCGCGCGGGCGCAGGCGCTGGCCGATGCGCCGTCGCGGGCATGGGGCGCGGCACGCGGCCTGCTCTATGCCGGGATGCAGAACGATTTGCCCACGCAGCTCGAACTCGAACTGCGGTCGATGGCGCAGGCCGGCGCCGGAGCCGAGGCGCGCGAAGGGATCGGCGCCTTCGTGGACAAGCGAAAGGCGGATTACCGGTCGATCTGAAACGGGCGGGGAAACGGCGGGCGGCGGAACATCCGGCCCGGTCGCACGCTTTTGGCAGATACGCCGCCGATCTCGCGCGCTTTAGGAGGACCGAAACCCCATGCAATACACCGATTTCATCCGCGAGACCTGCCCCATCGGCGGCGAATGGGTCGGCGCCGATGGCGGTGGCCGCATTGCCGTCACCGATCCGGCCACCGGCGAAACGATCGCCCACGTCCCCGACATGGGCAGCGCGGAAACGAAACGCGCCATCGCCGCAGCCGAGGCCGCGATGCCGGAATGGCGCGCGAAAACCGCAGGCGAGCGGTCCGCCATCCTGCGCCGCCTGTTCGAGCTGATGATGGAGCACAGCCAGGCACTCGGCGAGCTGCTCTCGCGCGAGCAGGGCAAGCCGATGGCCGAGGCCGTGGGCGAGATCGGCTATTCCGCCAGCTTCATCGAATGGTTCGCGGAGGAGGGCAAGCGCGCCTATGGCGAGATCATCCCGCCGCACGACGCGGACAAGCGCATCCTGACCTATCGTCAGCCGGTCGGCGTCGTGGGCGCGATTACGCCGTGGAACTTCCCGTCGGCGATGATCGGGCGAAAGCTCGGCCCCGCGCTCGCGGCGGGCTGCACTTTCGTGCTGAAACCTGCGTCGCAAACGCCGCTCTCGGCGCTGGCGCTGGCGGTCCTTGCCGAAAAGGCGGGGGTTCCGGCGGGCGTGTTCAACGTCGTCACCGGGAGCGCATCGGCCATCGGCGGCGCGCTCACGCAGAGCAGGACGGTCCGCAAGATCAGCTTTACCGGATCGACCGAGGTCGGGCGCGAGCTCATGCGGCAGAGCGCCGACTCGATCAAGAAGATGTCGCTCGAACTGGGCGGAAACGCGCCGTTCCTGGTGTTCGACGATGCCGATCTCGATGCCGCGGTCGATGGCGCCATCGCGTCGAAATTCCGCAATGGCGGGCAGACCTGCGTGTGCACCAACCGGTTCTATGTGCAGGATGGCATTTACGACACGTTCGCCGACCGGCTCGTCGAACGGGTGCGCGCGATGACGATCGGGCGCGGTATCGACGATGGCGTCGATATCGGTCCGATGATCGATGAAAAGGCGCTGTCCAAGATCAACGAACATCTCGGCGATGCCAGGGAAAAGGGCGCCACCGTCCTCATCGGCGGGAAGCAGCCCGACTTGGGCGGGACATGGTTCGAACCCACCGTGCTGTCGGACGTGACGCAGGATATGCAGATCACGCGCGATGAAACCTTCGGTCCCGTGGCGGGCCTCGTCCGCTTTACAGACGAGGCGGATGCGATCCGCTGGGCCAACGATACCGAGTTCGGTCTGGCCAGCTATGTCTACACCCGCGACCTGTCCCGCATGTTCCGTGTATCCGAAGCATTGGAGGCAGGGATGGTGGGCGTGAACACCGGGCTGATCTCCACCGCGGTCGCGCCCTTTGGCGGGGTGAAGCAATCGGGTCTCGGGCGGGAGGGATCCTCCCACGGGCTCGACGATTATCTGGAGATCAAATATGTCTGCATCGGGCTGTGATGGTGCCACGCCGCGACCCTATGATAGTGACCAGTTCCCGTTCCGCCGCCGGCTGGACTATGGAAGGTCCGCGGCTGCATGTCCCCGCCGTCAGACGCGCAGCGCGTGGCGTTATTGACCAGGCTTTGTACGCTAGCGTATGGGAAGCATCGTATCATCATCGCAACCTGTCCCGCCACGGCAGTGAAACGAGTACGGGTCGGTCGGTCGTTGCAAGAACGGCCGCACTGACCCGATGAAATATCCGCTGCCCGCGCTTCGCCCCCACGCGGGTCCGAAACGCGGGCGAGGCGAACGAAAACGAGCAAGGGAAGGAATACACATTGCGCCACGTTGACCATTTCATCACCGGAACCGTGCCACAGGGCACCGGCCGCACGCACAAGATCTGGAACCCGTCCACAGGCCAGGTCCAGGCCGAGGTGAAGCTGGGCGACAAGTCCGTGCTCGACGCCGCGGTTGCCGCGGCGCAGGCCGCGCAGCCCGCATGGGCCGCCACCAATCCGCAGCGCCGCGCCCGCGTGATGTTCCGTTACAAGGAGCTGATCGAGCAGAACATGCAATCGCTCGCCGAACTCCTCGCGAGCGAGCATGGCAAGGTGGTCGACGATGCGAAGGGCGACGTGCAGCGCGGTCTCGAGGTCGTCGAATTCGCCTGTGGCATCCCGCAGGTGCTCAAAGGCGAATATACGCATGGCGCGGGGCCGGGCATCGATGTCTATTCCATGCGGCAGCCGCTCGGCATCGGGGCGGGCATCACCCCGTTCAATTTCCCGGCGATGATCCCGCTGTGGATGTCGGCGATGGCCATTGCGGTGGGCAATGCCTTCATCCTGAAACCGTCGGAGCGCGATCCGTCCGTGCCGGTGCGTCTCGCCGAATTGTTCGTGGAGGCCGGCGGACCCGAAGGCATCCTGCAGGTCGTGCACGGCGACAAGGAAATGGTCGACGCCATTCTCGACCACGAAGCCATCGCGGCGGTCAGCTTTGTCGGGTCGTCCGACATCGCGCATTACGTCTACAACCGCGGTGTCGCCGCCGGCAAGCGGGTGCAGGCGATGGGCGGTGCGAAGAACCACGGCATCGTCATGCCCGATGCCGACCTCGACGTGACGGTCAACGACCTCGTCGGAGCGGCCTTCGGTTCGGCGGGCGAACGTTGCATGGCATTGCCGGTCGTCGTTCCGGTGGGCGAGGATACGGCCGAGCGGCTAAAGGAAAAGCTCATCCCCGCGATCGAGAAGCTGCGCGTCGGCGTGTCGAACGATCCCGAGGCGCAATACGGCCCGGTCGTGACCCCGGAGCACAAGCAGCGGATCGAGAACTGGATCGCCACGGCGGAGAAGGAAGGCGGCGAGATCGTCATCGACGGCCGCGGCTTCAGCCTGCAGGGGCACGAGGATGGTTTCTTCGTCGGCCCGACGCTGATCGACCGGGTCACCACCGACATGGAAAGCTACAAGGAAGAGATTTTCGGCCCCGTCCTGCAAATGGTGCGTGCCGACAATTTCGAGGATGCCGTCCGCCTGCCGAGCGAGCATCAATACGGCAATGGCGTCGCGATCTTTACCCGCAACGGCCATGCCGCGCGCGAATTCGCGAACCGGGTGCAGGTCGGCATGGTCGGCATCAACGTGCCGATCCCCGTGCCGGTCAGCTATCACAGCTTTGGCGGGTGGAAGCGGTCCGGTTTCGGCGACCATAATCAGTATGGCATGGACGGCATGCGCTTCTGGACCAAGGTGAAGACCGTGACGCAGCGCTGGCCCGACGGGTCGGCGACGGGCGAAAACGCCTTCGTCATCCCGACGATGGGATAGGACGGCCCGGCTGTCTGCGCGAAAAAGGCCCCGCTCCGCATCGTCGGGGCGGGGCTTTTTCATGGCATGGTGGAGACGGGGTCAGGCACCGCCGCTGGAAAGAGCATCGCCCATCTTCTCACCGAGACGGACGGAATGCTCCGGCGCCCAGTCCTCGTTAAAGGCGATGGTGTCCGCCTCGAACAGCATGATGACCGTCGATCCCAGGAGGAACCGGCCCATCTCCTCCCCCTTGGCGAGGACGATGTCATGCTTGCCATAGGCCCATTCGGCCATGCGCCCGGTGCGGCGGGGATTGACCACGCCGTGCCATACCGTGGCCATGCTGCCCACGATGGTCGCCCCGACGAGCACCATGACGAACGGCCCATGCTCGACCGATTCGAAGACGCAGACGATCCGCTCGTTCCGCGCGAACAGCCCCTTCACCCCGCGCGCGGTGGCGGGATTCACGCTGAACAAGGCGCCGGGGACGTAGATCATGCGGATCAGCCGCCCGTCGCACGGCATGTGGATGCGGTGGTAATCGCGCGGCGACAGGTACACGTTGGCGAAGCTGCCATGGCGGAACCGCGCGGCGAGATCGGTATCCCCGGCGAGCAGTTCCGTCGTGGTGAAGCTATGCCCCTTCGCCTGCACCATGCGGTGGTCGTCGATGGCGCCGAACTGGCTCACCGCGCCGTCCACCGGGCTGACGAAGGGGGCATCGGCGATGGGGCGCACCCCGTTGCGCAAGGGGCGGGTGAAGAATGCGTTGAAGCTGTCATAGCTGGCGAGGTCGGGATCCTGCGCCTCTGTCATATCGACATCGTACCGTTTCACGAACCAGCGGATGAGCGCCTGCGTCCACGCGCCGCCCTGTGCCCCGGCGACGCGCCCGGCAAATTGCGTCATGCGCCGTTTCGGCATCAGATGCTGTGCCCAGATTTTCAGTCGGTCGGCCATTCGCGTTCCCCGTGCGGCGGGCGCGGCGGGGATGCTGCGACCCTGTCGTCCCGTTGGTGTAGGCCCTGCACACTCTTGCGTCGAGGCGCGCGGGGCGTGTAGATCGTTGCCATTCCCCCGATCATGGAGGCGCGCGGCATGGCGATGATGGACCGGTTCGAGATGTCCGACGGCCTCGTGCTCGTGCCCTGCGCCCGCATATTGAACCCACGGGTTTTCGCAATCGTTCCCGCCTATGCCGATCCGGCGTGCCCGGTGAACGGTTTCGGCGCGCTCTATCGGCGGGACGTGACCATGCTGGGGGAGGCGGGTTTCCTCGCCGCGTTCGATGTCGCCGGGCGCATCTATCACGAGGCGACGGGCCATCGCATACGCGTGCTCGATTGTTTCCGCCCGGTCGAGGCGCAGCAGGCGATGGCGGCGCTCCGTCCCGATGTGCCGGGCCATCTGCTCGCCGTGCCGGGCACCGGCGCGCACCCGCGCGGCATGGCGATCGACATTCAACCGTTCGGCGATGCAGGCGATCTGGATCTCGGCACGCCGTTCGACGATTTCACGGAATCAGGCCAGCGCCAATCGGATCGCGCCCATGATTTTGCCGATGTCGATCCCGACCGGCGCGCTGTGATCGCGGAAAATCGCCGCGCTCTGGACGCCGCCGTGCGGGCGGCCGCGGGCGAAACGGGCGTGCCGCTCGTCGGGCTTCCCTCCGAATGGTGGGATTACCGCCTGCCAGCGGCCGATTACGAACGATACGCGCCGGTCTCGGATGCGCAATTGCCGCCCGAATGGCGCTATCTGTCGCGGGATCAGGCGGCGGCGTCGGGATAGGCGTCGCGGTTCAGCTCCGCCTTCGCGGCGTGATACTCGCGCGAAAGCCGCTCGACCTTGGCGGCGACGGGTTCGACGGCCTTCACCGTGCCGATGCCCTGGCCGCATCCCCACACGTCCTTCCACGCCTTCGCCTTCGACCCGCCGAAATCCATCTTGGACGGGTCGCTGGTCGGAAGATCGTCGGGGTCCATGCCGGCGTTTTCGATCGACCCGCGCAGGTAATTGCCGTGCACGCCGGTGAAAAGATTGGAATAGACGATGTCGGAGGCGCCGCTGTCGACGACCATCTGCTTGTATCGTTCGTCCGCGTTCGCTTCCTCGGTCGCGATGAACATCGAGCCCGAATAGGCGAAATCGGCCCCCATCGCCTGCGCCGAGAGGATGGAGCGGCCCGTCGCAATCGCGCCCGAGAGCGCCAGCGGCCCGTCGAACCAGTCGCGGATTTCCTGCATCAGGGCAAAGGGCGAGAGCGCGCCCGCGTGCCCGCCGGCACCCGCCGCCACCGCGATCAGCCCGTCGGCGCCCTTTTCCACCGCCTTGTGCGCGAAACGGTTGTCGATGACATCGTGCATGGTGATCCCGCCCCAGCCATGGACGGCCTGGTTGACCTCCTCGCGCGCGCCGAGCGAGGTGATGACCATCGGCACCTTGTGCTTTTCACAGACCGCCATGTCGGTTTCCAGCCTGTCGTTGGAGCGGTGGACGATCTGATTCACGGCAAAGGGCGCGGCGGGGCGGTCCGGATTGTCGCGGTCCCACGCGGCCAGCGCCTCGGTAATTTCATGGAGCCATTCATCCAGCATGGCGGCGGGCCGGGCATTGAGCGCGGGAAAGGAGCCGACGACGCCGGCCGTACATTGCGCGATCACCGTGCGCGGGTTGGAGATGATGAAAAGCGGCGCGCAGATGAGCGGAAGGCGCAGGGAATCGAATAGCGCAGGTCGGGCCAAGGCATGTCTCCAACGGTTTTGCCGCCGGTCTACAGGACAGCCTGCCCCCATGCCAGCCCGCCGGCGGCAAAAGCGGCATTACCCGTCCGTATCGGCGGTATTCGGCGCGCGCACGACCGACTGGGGAAAGGTGATGGCGCAGCAGAACCCGTCGCTGCCGTCGGTTTCGATATTGGCGGCGTGGCGCGCGGACATCGCCCGGATCATGCGCCAGCCCAGCGATTGCGGGCGGTCCGGGCGCGCATCCTCCGGCGTGCCGACCCCGTCGTCCCGCACGATCAGGACCCAGCCCGGATCGGTCCCCTCCGTGCGATCGAAGCGGATGGCGATGCGGCCCTTGCTGCGCCCCTCGAACGCATGTTTGAACGCATTCGTTATCAATTCGCCCACGATCAGGCCGAAATCGATGGCCGTGCTGCTCACGACCTCCACCGGTTCGCTTACCACGTCGATGTCGACGGAAAGATTGACACTGGAAAAAGCGTCGCTCGCATGTTTCGCCACGTTTTCGAGCAGGGGGAGCAATTCGATTCGGTCGCTCTGCTGTGCACGTTGGAGTTCCTGATGCACGCGGGCGACGGAATGCACCCGCGCCTCCAGCTCCGCCATGGCCTGCCGCGTTTCGGGGGAGGCGGCCTTGCGCTTGCTCATCTGGATGAAGCTGACGATGAGGGCGAGATTGTTGCCGGTGCGGTGGTGCACCTCGTCGATGAGCAGTTCGCGCTCCGCCATCGCGGCGGCAAGCTCGCGGTTCTGACGCGAGAGTTCGGCGATGGGGTCCGCACTGCCAAGGCCGAGCACCGCTTCGGCCGCCGCGGCTGCGCGCCGGGCGATTTCGTCGGCGGGGACGGGCACGAAAAAGGCCATCGCCACGCGCGTCCCCTGCGGCGAGGAGGCGATGTCGAAATTGTCGGCGAGCCGCTTAACCCCGCTCAACCCCAGGCCCAGCCCGCGGGTCGCGGCCTTCGTTTCGAGATAGGGGCGCCGCTCGCGCTCGAATGCGGCGGGATTGTCGATGCCGGTGCCCTGATCGGTGACGCGCACGCCGATTTCGGAACCGCCCGGTTTCGGCGTGGCGGAAAAACGCACCTGCCCGCCGCCCCCGTATTGAAGCGCATTGCGCGAAATTTCGAGCACGGCGGTCACCATGCGGGTGCGCGCGAAGCTTTCCAGGCCGAAGGATTGCGCGACCTTGTCGGCAACCTGCCGGACGCGGGCGATATCGGCCTCCGCGGCGATGCGGACGGTGATGATGTCGATCATTCGCCCACCCTCGCCGGGGTCATGCGGGCGGCAAGAATGCTGGCATCGTCGCGGCCGCGCGTGTTTTCGTCCAGCAGGGTCGCGGCGATGACCGGCGCGCTGCGATAAAACAGCGGACCGCGCCGCTCCAGTCCGCGCAGCGTGCTCACCCCGTCCGAATGCATCAGCACGGTCGCATCGGGCGCAATCGCGCATTGCTCGGTATGGGGGGACGCCGCCCGCCCGCCGAGCAGGCCGTCCCGCACCGGCAGCCGCTTGATCGCGCCGCCCTGCACGATCATCGTCGAGATATTGCCGATGCCGGCATAGGACAGCGCCCCCTGCGCCCGGTCCACGGTCACGACCGCGGCCACCGCCCCGCGCGTGCCCGCAAGCCCTGTGCCCATCGCGGCGAGCAAAGCGGCCGGATCCTCCCCCGGCGTGTCGAGAAACACGCGCCGTGCGGTGTCCGCGGCGACGGCGGCCTTCGCCCCATGGCCCAGCCCGTCGCACAGCATGTAGATGCTCACCGGGCCGGCCTGCTTCATCGCGATCTGGTCGCCGCATTCCCGCTCTCCCGGAAAAGGGGTGCGCATGCCGGCCTCGTCGCAAAGATCGCTCATCGCGGCGGTCTTGGGCACGAACTCGCTCATGACGGTGGTGCCCTTGCCCCGCGCGGTCATGATGTCGAACCGGTCGGACAGGCGCGCGATCGCGCCGAGCCCGGTCCCGGCGGAATGGCGGGTGGACACGCCGTCCTTCATCATCCGGCCGAGCCGTTCGATGCCCGGCCCGTCGTCGATGCCGATCACATGCAGCCGCACATGCCCCGCCCCACCGGTGATGCAGGTCAGCATCCGGCCCCCGCCGCCGTGGCGCAGGATGTTCTGCGCGATTTCGGTGGCGACGATGGCGACATGTTCGGTGGCGATCGAGCCGAGCCCCGCCGCACCCGCATGGCGGCGCGCACGGCGGCGCGCCTCCGCAACCGTGCTGGGTTCCGCGATCTTGAGCCATTCGCTCATCGTGTGTTCTGCAATCCGGTCATGCGGACAATGGTGCCTGTTTCTCCATGGGTATCGATCTCGAACTCATGAGACAGCCTTTTGGCTCCACCCAATCCGCGACCGAGGCTGTCGCGCGTCGAAAAACCGTCGGTCATCGCCTGCTCCACATCGGCGATGCCCGGCCCCTCGTCGATGCATTCGATGCCGATCTTGCGATTGCCCGGAAACTCGTAGATCGCGAGCCGCCCGCCCCCGCCGTGCACGATGGCATTGCGGGCGATCTCGCTCACCGCCGTGACGAAACGCGTCTGCATCAATTCGCGGCATCCGCGCTTTGCCATGGCATCGCCGACCCGCCGGCGGGCGATGGCGACGTCGCGATCGGTGACGAGGTCCAGCAGCGCGATCCTGCGACCGCCCTTGAGGATCATCCGGCGCTATCGTCCGTCAGCCCGTCCTCACGCATCCGGGCCAGCGCATGGCTCAGCGTGAGGGCGGTGCGATTGCCGGGCAGATACATGCCCAGTTCGACCAGCGTCATGGCGACCGCAGGCCGCATGCCGACGACATAGGTTTCGGCATCGAGCAGCTTCGATATGGACGTCACCTGCGCCAGCACGCGGCCCACGAACGTATCCACGATGTCGAGCTCGGCAATGTCGATCACCACGCCGCGCGCGCCCGTATCGGCGATCCGCTGCGACAGGACATCCTGCAGATCGATGATGTCGCTGTCGGCGATGTCGGCCCGGATCGAGACCAGCAATATGCCCTCGACCGAATAGATGGACGCGGCGTTCATTTTGCCGTGACGCGGTCGAGCCGCTCGATCGGGAGAATGGCCACGCCCACGGCGGTGAGCGCATCGGTGAGCGCATTGCGGATCGACGAGCGCGTCTTCACCTCGCCCACGTCCACGCCGAGCTGCACCATGGTCTGCGCGATCTTCGGGCTGATCCCGCTCACGATGCATTGCGCGCCCATGAGCCGGACGGCGGCGGCGGTGCGCAGCAGATGCTGTGCCACCTGCGTATCCACGGTCTTGACCCCGGTGATGTCGACGATGACGACCTCCGCCTGCTTTGCCACGATCGCCTCGAGCAGGTTTTCCATCACCTCCTGCGCACGCAGGCTGTCGAGCGTGCCGATGAGCGGGAGGGTGAGCACCTTGTCCCACAATTCGACGACCGGGGTCGACAGTTCCAGCATCTCGTCACGCTGGCGTTCGATGACCTGCTCGCGCTCGCGGATGAACACCTCGGTCGTGTAGATGGCAAAGGCGTCGATCGCCTTCGTCACGAGCAGGATTTCACTGACCAGCCGGTCCGGCTCATCTTTCAACCGTTCCTTGAGCCGCTCGAACATGGTCGCCTTGAGGCTGAGCACGAAGGAGGCCATCTCGCTCGGCAACACGCCGCGTTCGACGCGTTCATACGTGATTTCCGCCAGGATCCCGCGCAGATCGGCCCAGTAATCGTCCTCCAGATCGAAATCGCCGTCGCGATATCCGTCGCGCACGCCGGAACGGAACGCGCGCAGCAGGCTCGCGGCCTGGTCGCGTTCCTCGCGTTCGGAGAACAGGTCGCTGCGCTTGGCGCCGTCCTCGTCGGCCTGTTCGATCCAGTCGGTGAGGACGCCCGTCTCATCGTCCTTGAGGATGTCCAGCACGGTCTTCAAATTGGTTTCGGGCATGAAGCGCTTTCGAATTTTTCGGAGAATATCGATTCCTCTGATCGTGAAAAACCGGGAGCATGGCAAGCGGCAATGACATCGTTTGCGGACTATTCCCCGCTGGTGCGGGACAGACGGGGCATGATAGGCGATGGCCCGACGAAGGGGAGAACGACCGCCATGCGAAGTACACTGGGCATCGCCGCCGCCGCCGCCAGCATCGCATCGGCGCAACCGGCCGCCGCGCGCGATCCTCTCGTGCTTCGCCCCACCGAACCATGGACGATGAACTATGGCGAGGACAGCTGCCAGCTCGTCCGGATATTCGGGGAGGGCGAGGATGAAACCGCGCTGATGATCGAACAGTTCGGGCCGTCCGAGCGGGTGCGTATCACTCTGATCAGCCGGTATGCGCAGCTGCGTGTGCGGCCCTATCCCCATTACGCGATCGATCGAAAGACCGCGCGTAGCGTCAGCCCGCCGCAGATCGGCGTGCGTTTCGGCAAAACCGGTGAAGCGATGGAGGCGCGGGTAAAGAGCGCGAGCATGGCGGACGGACGGTTCATCACCGTGGCGAGCGCCGTGCGGCCCACCCTTCAGGGACCGGAAACGGAAAAGGAGCAGGACGAGCCCTACCACCTGCCCGCCCTTTCCATCGATGCGTTGGCAGGGTCGGACCGTGTTGCGTTCGAAGGGCTGGCGGATGGCGATCTGATTCTCGCAACCGGGCCGCTCGCCGCCGCGACGAAAGCGATGAACGCCTGTTCCGAAAACCTCCTCTCCCACTGGGGCCTCGATGTCGCTGCGCATCGCACGCTGCGAAGCCCGGTCAGGATGGTCGATGAAACCGTCCCTTGGCTGAATTATCCCGAGCAGCAGAGTTTCGAGAGAATGGAAGGGCTGATCGAGTATCGCGTGATGGTCGACAGCGCAGGCCGTGCGACGGGATGCCATGTTCAGTCCGGTGGCGGCCCCAATACCGATTTCGGCGATGCGGTATGTCACGGCATGATGAACGCGGTCGCCTTCGAACCCGCCATCAATGCCGATGGCGAACCGATCGCGAGCTATTTTCGCGGAACGGTTGATTTTCGTTTCCTGTGAAGTCGTTCCGGTTCTTTCGACCCCTGCCAGTGCACATAGGCCGAGTGAATAGCGCGGCATCGCCCATTGATCGGCGCAGGTCGGCCGAACGGATTACACGATGATGACGCTTGCCATCGAAGGCGGGAAAGGACAGAAGATCGCCCGATAGAAACAAAATTGGGAGATTGGGTATGTCGACGGCCGCTGTGCGTGAAACCCCCCGTCCACGCGGGCTCGTGCTCGCCATGCTGCTCCTTGTCTATATCTTCAATTTCCTCGACCGGCAGATCCTCGCCATTCTCGCCCCCCCGATACAGGCCGATCTCGGCCTGTCCGACGGGCAGATGGGCCTGCTCGGCGGGTTCGCCTTTGCGCTGTTGTATTCCACGCTCGCGGTGCCGCTGGCCTCGGTCGCGGACCGCACCAGCCGCAGCTGGGTCATCACCATCAGCCTCGTGATATGGAGCGGGTTCACCGCGCTGTGCGGGCTGGCGCAGGGGTTCTGGCACATCTTCCTCGCCCGGCTCGGCGTCGGGGTGGGGGAGGCGGGCGGCGTCGCGCCGTCCTATGCGATCATCGGCGATTATTTCCCGTCGAACAAACGCGCCTTCGCACTCGCCATCTACTCCATGGGTATCCCGCTCGGTTCGGCGGCGGGCGTGCTCGTCGGCGGCTATATCGCCGCGACGGTGGACTGGCGGCTGGCGTTCTTCGTCGTGGGCATGGCGGGCGTCGTGCTGGCCCCGCTGTTCAAATATGTGGTAAAGGATTTTCCGCGTGCGAACCCGGTGGACGCCGCGGCGCGGCAGGCGGCGTCGGACAATGCCTCCATCGGCCATGTCGCGCGCATCCTCGCGAAGAAACCGTCGTTCTGGTTCCTGGCGTTCGGCGCGGCGAGCGGGTCGATGCTGGGCTATGGCGTGTTGTTCTGGAAACCCAGCCTGTTGCAGCGCAGCTTCGGGCTGTCCTTGCTCGAAACCTCCTATTTCCTCGGCGCGCTGATGCTGATCGGGGGGATTTCCGGGGTGCTGGCGGGCGGGTTCTTCGCCGATCGGCTGGGGCAGGCGAACAAGGCGTGGTATGCGCGGCTGCCTGCGCTCGCCTATATCGTCGCGGTGCCGCTGTTCTCGGCGGCGGTGCTTACCGATAATGTGACGCTCGCGTTCTTCCTGTTCCTCATTCCGCAGGCGCTGGCCTATATCTGGCTCGGCCCGGTGCTGACCGCGGTGCAGCATCTCGTCATCCCGGCGCAGCGTTCGACGGCCTCCGCGCTGTTCCTGCTCATCAACAACCTGCTGGGGCTGGGCGGCGGAATCTATGCGCTGGGCGCGGTGTCCGACCTGCTGACCCCGCATTTCGGGACGGAGGCGCTGCGCTGGTCGATGCTCGGCTCGCAATTGCTCTACGTGATCGCGGCGATATTGATGGTCATGGCGGCGCGGCGGCTGCCCGGTGACTGGGTGGCGGAGGTCGAGCCTGAAATGGAGAAGACAGCGTGATTGGTTTCAACTGGGACGACCCGTTCGACCTCGCCGGGCAATTGCACGAGGACGAGCGCATGATCGCCGATGCCGCCCGCGCTTTCGCGCAGGGCGAATTGCAGCCGCGCGTGATCGCGGCCTATCGGGAGGAGCGCGACGCCCCCGAACTGTTCCCCATGATGGGGGAGGCGGGCCTGCTCGGCGTCACGCTGCCGGAGGAATATGGCGGGGTCGGCGCGAGCTATGTCGCCTACGGTCTCGTCGCGCGGGAGATCGAGCGGGTCGATTCGGGCTATCGCTCGATGGCGTCGGTGCAATCCAGCCTCGTGATCTACCCCATCCACGCCTATGGTTCGGAGGAACAGCGCCGCAAATACCTGCCCGCGCTGGCATCGGGGCAGGCGATCGGCTGTTTCGGCCTGACCGAGCCCGATGCCGGATCGGACCCATCGTCGATGCGGACAGTCGCGCGGCGCGATGGCGACGGCTTCATCCTCGACGGGACGAAGACGTGGATTTCCAACGCCCCCTTCGCCGACGTGTTCGTGGTGTGGGCAAAGTCGGAGGCGCATGGCGGCAAGGTCCGCGGCTTCATCCTGGAAAAAGGGATGAAGGGGCTTTCCGCGCCGAAGATCGGCGGCAAGATGAGCCTGCGCGCATCCACCACCGGACAGATCGTGATGGAGGGCGTGCGCGTCGGGTCCGATGCGCTGCTCCCCGATGTGGAGGGGATGAAGGGGCCGCTCGGCTGTCTCAATCGTGCGCGCTACGGGATCAGCTGGGGCGCGATGGGCGCGGCGGAGTTCTGCTTTCACGCGGCGCGGCAATATGGCCTTGATCGCAAGCAGTTCGGCCGGCCGCTCGCCGCGACGCAGCTTTACCAGAAAAAACTCGCCGAGATGATGAGCGACATCGCCTTCGGCCTGCAGGCGAGCCTGCGCGTCGGGCGGTTGATGGACGAGCATCGCTTCGCCCCCGAAATGGTGTCGATGGTCAAGCGCAACAATGTCGGCAAGGCGCTCGACATCGCGCGAATGGCCCGCGACATGCACGGCGGCAACGGCATTTCGGAGGAATATCAGGTCATCCGCCACATGATGAACCTGGAGACGGTCAACACCTATGAAGGGGCGCATGACGTGCATGCGTTGATACTCGGCCATGCGATCACGGGGTTGTCCGCGTTCTGAATCGTTCGCCCCGCGGACAAGGCTTGCCCTCATTAATATATCGGGTATGTTTCTCCAAACGCCTGCACAAGCAGGCTGGCGGAGAGGCCGATGCACAGTCACAGCAATTTCGAACAACCGGTCCATTCCCGGATTTGTTGCAGATGCGGCGAGGACAGCCTGTTCTGCCTTCCTCCCGCGGATGCACCGGCCACCGGGAATTGTCGTGCGATTCTCCGCCCTGCTGAAGATTCGGTATGGGCCGGGTGCGCGGCATGAGCGGCGCCGAAATCGAAACCCGCACGATCCCGCGCGGCCCCCGCCTGTGCTATGGCTTCGGCGCGGTCGCGACCGGGGTGAAGAACGCGGCCTTCTCCACCTATCTGCTGCTTTTCTACAATCAGGTCGTCGGCGTGCCCGCCGTCGTCGTATCGACCGCGATTGCGCTCACGCTGCTGGTCGATGCGGTGGCGGATCCGTTCATCGGGCGCTGGTCCGACGTGACGCGGTCGCGCATGGGCCGGCGGCATCCGTTCATCTTCGGCTCCGCGGTGCCGACGGCGTTCTTCTTTGTCGTGGCATGGTTTCCGCCGGGCGGGCTGACCGATTTGCAGATGGGGGTGTGGATCTTCACGCTCGCCGCACTGACCCGCATTTCGATCAGCGCGTTCGAAATCCCGGCCACCGCGATGAACCCCGAACTGACCGACGATTATGCCGAACGCACGCGATTGTTCTCGCTGCGCTACTGGTTCGGATATGTCGGCACGTTCGGTTTCGCGGCTTTCAGCCTCGCCGTGTTTTTCGTGGCGACGCCGCAGTTCCCGACGGGACAGCTCAATCCCGCCGGCTACGTCCGTTTCGCGATCAGCGGCGGAATCCTCATCTTCATCGCGATCCTGGTCTGCGGGCTCGGCACGCGCGGTCAGGTGCAACACATGCGGCAGGCCGACACGCCGCAGCACAAGGCCAGGCTGAGGGACCATGTGCGCGAAATGGCGTCCGCGTTCGGACATCGCGCCTTTCTCGCCATTTTCGGGTTCGGCGTGTTCAAATATACCGCGATCGGGCTGTATAGCGCGTCGACCTTGTATTTCAGCACCTATGTCTTCGACCTCACCGCGCCGCAGATTGCGTTGCTGACGCTGGAATCGCTCGTGTCCGCGACGTTGGCGGCGCCGCTCGCGCCGCGGTTCTCGCGCTGGCTGGGCAAGCGCAATACGTCGATGATCATGGCGATTGCGGGCATCTGCCTTGGCATCTCGCCGCTGGCGCTGACCTATCTCGGGCTGTTCTTCCGACCGGGGGACCCGCTGCTTTTGCCCACGCTGTTCGCCATTGGCGCGGTCTATGGCGCGATGATCGCCATTTCGCTGATCAATACCAGCTCCATGCTCGCCGACGTGGTGGAGGATCATGCCGTGCGCACCGGCAAGCATGCCGCCGGCGTGTTCTTTTCCGCATCCAGCTTCATGCAGCAATGTTCGACCGGGCTGGGGATTTTCGTTGCCGGGCTGGTGCTCAACGCGTCGGGTTTTCCGGAGAAGGTCGTGCCTGGCGACGTGACCCGCGCGATGGAGCAGAGCCTGCTCATCCACTATATCCCGGCGTCACTCAGCCTGTGGATCGTGGGCTGCCTGTTCCTGCTGTTCTATCCCATCACCGAGGAACGGCACCTGCAGAATATCGCCCGGCTGCGCGCGACGGCGGCCGCCGCGCGGGAGCAGACGGTGCGCGATGGCGGCTTTGGCGGGCCGGCGCGATAGCGGGCCGCGCCACGCTTGATACGCCGGTGGGGTGAGCCTCAGCCCGTCGGCGGATCGGCGAACACGCCGGCACACAGGCTCCACGCGTAATATTTCACCGCCTTGGCCGGTTCGTCGAACCGCGCGGCCCATACCCGTGCCTCATACGCGGAATTGAGCGTGGACATGATGAGCTGGCTCGCAATGAGCGGGTCGATCGCCCGGACCGAACCATCCGCGATGCCGTCGATCAACATGCCCGCGAACCGCCGGGCGAGCCGGTTGGAGCGCAGCACGACATCCTCGCGCTCTGCCTCGGGCAGGCTTTGCAGCGCGGTGGTGCGCAAGAGCGGCATGTCGTCGAAGAACTGCACATCGATCAGCTCGGCCAGCGTGTTGCACAGCCGGGTCCAGTAATCGCCGTCGCTTCCGATCCCGGCGATCTGCACCGCCGACATGCGATCATAGCTGCGGGTAAAGCAGCTCGACACCAGATCGTCCTTCGCGTTGTGATGATGGTAGAAACTGCCCTTCGTCACGTTCAGCGATTGCGCGATCCGGTTGACCGACGCCCCGCGATAGCCGCGCTGATTGATGAGCGTGGTCGCCGCGCGCAGGAATTCGTCCAGCGTTTGCGGATCCTCCTTCGCGGCAGAGCGCCATTCCGTGCCCAGGGGATGGGGCGCCCATTCGCTGCCGCGACCAGCAAGCCCGTGCTCCAGAATATCGAACCAGCGATCCTCCACCCGTTCGAAATCGCGGATGGAATAGCGCGTCGACCACACCGGCCACCAGAACACCGCCTCCAGCAGCGTGTGCGCGCGGGCGGTGTTCAAAAGCTTTGCATCGAGATCGGTGGTTGGGCCGAAGAAATCCCGCACCGTGTTGCGCACGCGCCGGTAATGATCGAGCAGCGGTTTCTGGGCCTCGTCCTCCAGCGTGCAGATCTCGGCCAGCACGGTGACGAGGCCGCGCTCGCCCTCGCGGATCCGGCGGCGCAGCGCGATATGCGCGTGGAGGAAATGGCGCACCCGCGCGCGCGGATCGGGCTGCGCCAGCGCCTCTGTCGCCATCTGTTCGAGGAAATCGAGCGTGGCTTCGTACACCGCGGTGACGAGCCGTTCCTTGCGCCCGAAATAATAGGTGATGCTGGTCGCATTCAGCCCGACAGCCTGCGCGACGTCGGAAAAGGTCATGCCCTTCACGCCGACATCGTTGATGAGAGTGGACGCGGCGTGGATGACATCCTGCCGTTTTCTGCCAAATCGTTCGGTTTCCGCGGTGCTCATCATCCGACCCTTCGTATCCGGCCATCCGGGCCGCGCCGTCCCTAGAGCAGCCCGTTTAATTCCGCCAGTCCCTTGCTTCGAAACTGGCGGAATGGAGGGGAGCGAGGCGCTTACATGACTTCGAAAAGGCCGGCTGCGCCCATGCCGCCGCCCACGCACATCGTCACCACCACATGGCGCACGCCGCGCCGCCGCCCCTCGATCAGTGCATGGCCAACACAGCGTGCGCCGGTCATGCCGAACGGATGGCCGATGGAGATCGAGCCGCCATTGACGTTGAGCCGGTCGTCCGGAATGCCGAGCCGGTCGCGGCAATAAAGCACCTGCACCGCGAACGCCTCGTTCAATTCCCACAGCCCGATGTCGCCGACGGAAAGCCCGAACCGCTTGAGCAGCTTCGGCACGGCAAAGACGGGACCGATGCCCATCTCGTCCGGCTCGGTCCCCGCGACGGCCATGCCGACATAGCGGCCGAGTGGTTCGAGACCGCGCGCCTTCGCCGCCTCCGCCTCCATCAGCACGGCGGCGGACGACCCGTCGGAAAGCTGGCTCGCATTGCCGGCGGTAATCGTGTGACCCTCGCCCATGACGGGGTCCAGCCTGGCCAGCCCTTCGAGCGTGGTGTTCTACCGGTTGCAATCGTCCATCGCGATCGTGACGTCCTGCTGCGTGACGTCGCCTGTTTCCTTGTCCTTCACGTTCATGCGGGTGGAGACGGGCACGATTTCCTCGTCGAGGCGGCCCGCCTGCTGCGCCGCCGCCGTGCGTTGCTGCGACTGCAGCGAATATTCGTCCTGCGCCTCGCGGCTGATGCCGTAGCGTTTGGCGACCACCTCGGCGGTGCCGATCATCGGCATGTAGGCCGCCGGGTGCATCGCGATCAGCCCCTCGTCCGGCACGATATTCGTCTTGCCCGCGCGCAGGGCCGACACCGATTCCACCCCGCCCGCGACGCAGATGTCCATGCGGTCGACGATGATCTGCTTGGCCGCGGTGGCGATGGTCATCAATCCCGACGCGCATTGCCGGTCCATTGTCATGCCCGCGACGCTCACCGGCAGCCCGGCACGCAGCGCGACCAGCCGGGCGAGATTGGGGGCCTGTTGCCCTTGCTGCATCGCCGCACCGATCAGCACGTCATCGACCTCGGCGCCATCGATGCCTGCGCGTTCCACCGCCGCCGCGACCGATAAGCTGCCCAGTTCGACGGCGTGGGTGGCGTTGAAGGCGCCGCGCATGGCCTTGGCGAGCGGGGTTCGTGCGGTCGATACGATTACGGCGTCGCGCATGGGGTGGTCCTTTTCGTCTGTGTGCTTGCTATGTCGGGAGGGCGGCGAGCCTGCGCCGGGGTTTTCGCCGCAGGCTCGCGCGAGGGATCAGAACGTGACCTTCGCCCCCAGCTTGTAGGTCCGGCCCAGCGCATTGCCGATGAACGGATCGTAGCTGTATTCGAGCCGCGCCGCCGAGGGATCCTCGTCCAGGATGTTTTCCACCCCGGCGGTGAACCGCACCTTCGCCCGCGCGATCGGCACGGTCAGATTGGCGAAGATATCGTGCTTCGAAAACGAATCCACGGTGCGGCCGAAATCGGTGGGGCCGAATTCGGGCGTCTGCGTGCACGGCCCGTCGTCGGGACAGCGATTGTCATCCACCCCGTCGATGAAGGTGAAATTATAGCTCAGCCCGAATGCCCCCATGCGCGCATTGGCAAAGGCGCTGGCCCGCCAGGGCGACACGGTGCCCGGATCGCGGTTGTAATTGGCAAATCCGCTGGCCTCGTATCCATTGTCGAAGAGCAGCCCTTCATATTCGAAATCGGAGAAGCTGTATTCGAGGACATGCGTGGCATTCGCGCCGAAGGACAGGTCGATCCCGCCGACGGGGCGGCTGTAACCGATGCTGAAATCGAGGCCGCGGGTCGTGACATCGGGGCCGTTCACGGTCTGTGTGCGGATGCGCGAAATATCGTTTGCCACCGTATTGGCGTCGCATATGCCGCCGGCAAAGGTGATGAATTGCGCAAACGGGCTGGCGCAATTGACGCTTTGCGTGCCGTCGCTGACCGCGCTGTTCGAAATCGCGCTGGCGATCGCCTGCACCGGGAGCAGCGCGAAGCGGCCCTCGAATTCATAGGTCCAGTAATCCACGCTGAAATTGAAACCGCGATAATCGATGAGCGCGCCGACGCTGTAGGTGAGCGCGGTTTCGGGCTCCAGCTCCGGATTGCCGACCGTGTCGGTCGCCTTGAACGCGCCGCCGGCCGCGTCGATGCCCTGCACAAAGCTGGTGCCCGCCGGGCTGATGTCGGCGGCGAGCGGCCCGCGGAAGGTGGTGCCGATCGAACCGCGGAACGAAAGAAAGTCCGTCGCCTCGAACAGGGCCGACACCTTCGGATTGACCGTGGCGCCCACCGGGTCGCCGTAATCCTCGTACCGGACGGCGCCCACGATCTCGAGCGTGTCGAACGGGTTCACCCGTGCTTCGGCAAACAGGGCATAGACGCTCTGATTGAAGATGGCGGTGGGGAACTGGCCGGGGAAAGTGAACGGGCCGGTCGGGAAATTATTGTCGTTGGGATCGTCGAGGCAGGAAAAATCCCCCTCGATCGCGCAGGGCACCTGCGTGGGATTGGAGAAGCGGTTGATCCCCCGGCTCACGAACTCGGTCTTGCGATATTGCCCGCCGAACGCATAGCCGACGGGCAGGCCGACAAGCTCCGTCTCGCCATTGAAGACGAGATCGACGATGAACTGCTCCTCCGATTCGTTGGTGCCGCTGGGCTGGCGCAGGTAATCGAGCAAGGCGGGATCGTTTTCCAGCCCCGGCACATAGGCGGGGTTGTCGAGGCCGAGCGCCGGATTGCCCGGTGCGCTGTTGATGAAGGGATTGAAATAGAGGCAGCCGTTCTGCCCCGGCGTGGTGCCGGTACAATCCGGACCGCCAAAGCCGTTCAGCGCATCCTGCAACCGCCCGCCGAGGAAATCGAGGCTGAAGGCGGTGCGCTCGCTGCGGATGAACGTGCCGTAGAGCGAGCCTGCGAAATCGGGCGTGAAATCCTTCTCAAGCCCGGCAGAGATGCGATAGGCGTCGCTCTTCGCCTGGCCAAAGCCGGAGCCGCGCGGGTCGGTCGGATTGCCGCCCAATGCGAAGGGCCGGCCGAGCAGGATCGAGGCATAGCCGGCAAAGGCGGTCGGGCTGCCCTGCGGAAAGGTCTGCTGCAAAAAGGTTTCGAAGCCGGGGTTCGACCGCGGCACGAAAAACGCCTGCGTGCTGCCGGGGCCGCGGGGGCCTTGTGTCGGCGGATAGCTCGGCGAATAGCCGATGCTGGGCAATTCGGTCCGTGACCAGAGCGCCGATGCGAAGAAGGCAAGGTCGTCCGACAGGTCGACATCCATCTGCGCATAGACCTGGTACCGGTTTTCCTCCTCCACCAGATTGGCGAAGGGGACGTAATTGTAACGGCACACCGGAAGCACCGCGGTCCCGGTGGGGAAGCCCCCCTCGATCCCGCCAAGCGCGGAGCACGCGTTCAGCAATTGCCCGTCGACGCCAAGGCCCAGGTTCTGTCCCGCGACGCCTTGGCCGATCGGGCCGAGTTTCGGGATATAGGTCGCCGGATTGGACAGGAAGGAATAGCCGGTCGGATTGACGGCATAGGGCACCTGCGTGAAATCGCGCTCGGTCGTGGCGAGTTCGCTGCGGTGCTGCCACCCGGCGCCGATCATGATATTGGCGGCGCCGAAATCGAACCCGGCCAGCGCACTCAGCCGGTAATTGCCGTCCGATCCGTCGATGAACTGATAATCGGCGTCGAGTTCGAGGCCTGTGAAATTGCGCTTCGTGACGAAGTTCGCAACGCCGGCGATCGCATCTGAACCATAGGTCGATGCCGCCCCATCCTTCAGGATTTCGATCTGCGACAGCGCGAACAGCGGGATGAGGTTCGTGTCCGACAGCCCTTCGCCCGGCTGCGGCGCGAAACGGCGCCCGTTGAACAGCACCAGCGTGCGCTCCGGCCCGAGGCTGCGCAGGTTGATCGAGCCGACGCCCTGCGATTGTCCGGCGGCATACTGGTTCGTATCGCCCAGCACCGGGCCGACCGAGGGCAAGGTCTTGATGAATTCGAGCGGGCTGTCGATGCCGCGCGTCTCCAGTTCCTCCGCGCCGAACACGTCGACGGGGAGGGGGCCGTCCTCGACCTGTCCGCGGATATAGCTGCCGGTGACGACGATGGTGTTCTGCGGCTCGAACGCCGTGTCGGCGGGTTCTGCTGCCGGGGCGATGACCGCCGGGTCGGCGTCCTGCGCCGAGGCTTGTGCCACCATCATCGTGCTGGCCGAAACCCCCAGCATTGCGGAAACCAGGATCCGTTGCTTCGCCTTCATGATCGTCCTTCCCATTGTCCGCCGGTTCGACCGGTCGTGATCTTGCGCCGAAACGATTGCGTTTCCGGGGGGTGGCGCGGGGCGGGGGGTCATGCCGCCGCCATTTTCGCGTTCCACCATACCGTGAACATCATTTCTGCCTGCGAGCGTAGTCCAACTCGGGGCCGCTGCCAACCGCTTTATCAAAGATAGGGTATGGCGATGACGGTGCTCTATGCCCAATGGGTAAACCTATCGACGCTTGCGTTCGAATAATGGGTGTTACATCATGACCGTACCAGAAACGGACCGACCGGGCATACCCTAAGTTTAGATCGGCGGGCAAACCAGAGTGTGATTGGGGGCGGGCGACATGAATCTTGGCGAGATATTGCGCGTTCGGCGCGGCGGCGACGGGGTCATGACCGGCGCGTCCGGGCCGAGCATCGGTCCCCGCGTTTTTGGCGGACAAATCGTGGCGCAGGCAATGCTGGCCGCCGCCATGGCCGAGGGCGGCGCGTCGGAAAGCGGGCCTTCGGTAAGCGAGCCGTCGGAAAGCGGGGGGCGGGCGATCCATTCCGTCCACGCGCATTTCCTGCGCGCGGGCGATGTGGGCGAGCCGATTGCCTACGCGGTGAACGACCTGTCCGACGGTCGCAGCTTTGCCGCGCGGCAGGTGACCGCGCGGCAGTCATCGGGCGCGATCTTCACCGCGATCGTGTCCTTCCACGCGGCCGAGCATGGCCCGATGCACGCCGCCCCGCCGCGCGCGCACGGCGAACTGGAGCAGGCGCGGCGCCGCCTTTCCACATGGATCGCAGGGGATACAGGCGACGCGGCACGCTGGGTCTCGCGCCTGACGGAGAGGCCGATCGAACTCGTGCCGCTCGACCCGGAGGCCACGTTCGGGGCGGTTCGGGCGTCGCCGCGCGGGGGATGGTGGATGCGCCTGCGCGAAAGGGGCGAGCATTCCCCGGTGATGCAGCGCGCGCTGCTCGCCTACGCATCGGATCTGATGTTCCTGCGCACCGCATTGCTGCCGCATGGCGTGCGTCCGGGCAGCGGCGCGATCCAGTCGGCGAGCCTCGACCACACCATATGGTTCCATGACACGCCGGATATGAACGACTGGCTCGTCTTCCTCACCGAAAGCCCGTGGGCGGGGCATGCGCGCGGCTTGAACCAGGGGCATATCTTCGACGCATCCGGGCGCATGATCGCCACCGTGATGCAGGAAAGCCTGATGCGTCCGCGCGGGCCAATCGATGCGCGTATGGCGGGAGAGACTGCCCGATGACCCATGTCCTCTACGGCCTGCCGCACTCGCTCTATTCCGGCAAGGCGCGCGCCTATCTGCGCAGGAACGGCATTCCGTTCGTCGAGCGCAGCCCGGCGGACGCCCGGTTCCACAACGACATCGTGCCGCAGATCGGGCGCGTCATCATCCCCGTGCTGGAAACCGGGGACGGCGCGGTGATCCAGGATACGGCCGACATCATCGACCATTTCAGAATCGGGGATCCGCCATTCGGCCACGCCCCCCGGCCCCCGGCAAAGGGCGATCGCGCATCTTGTCGATCTCTACGCCGTGGTGACTCTGGTGCGGCATGCGATGCATTACAGGTGGAGCTATCTCGGTTCGCAGCAACGCTTTCTCACCCATGCGTTTGGCGGCGATACACAGGTGATGGCGCGCATGCAGTCCTATCTCCCGATGCTGGGCGTGACCGCGGCGACGATCCCGGAAATCGAGCGAAGCCTGGCCGATCTGCTGCGCATTCTGGACGCGCATTTCGCGCAGCATCCGTATCTCCTCGGCGGGCAGGCGTCGCTTGGCGATTACGGGCTTTTCGGGCCGATGTTCGCGCATCTGGGCCGCGATCCGGTGCCTCTCGCCATCATGCAGGCGACCGCACCGAACGTGTTCCGCTGGACCGAACGCATGCATGCGCCGGGGCCGGACATGGCGGAATTCGGCGATTATCCGGCGGGCTTTGCGGCGGATGATGCGGTGCCGGACACGCTGCTTCCGCTGCTCGACCTGATTGCGCAGGAAATGGTCGGCGAACTTGTCGACAAGGCCGCCGCGCTCGCCGACCATGTCGCGGCGCACGATCCTGCCGAAGGGGCGCCCGTGGCGGACCGCCCGCACCGCCGCACGATCGCCGCGGTCACGACCCGTTTTCGCGGCGTCCCGTTCGAGGCCGGGCTGCAGCCGTACCAGTTCCTCGTGTGGCAGCGGCTTTGCGATGCCGGGCTTGCCGATGAAGGCGCCGCCGACGACCCGGTGCGGGCGCTGTTTGCGGGGCACGGGCTGCTGCCGCTGCTCGACACGCGCCGCGCCGCGCGGGTGGAACGGCGCGGCAATATCGAGGTGTGGGGCCGGATCGGCTGAACCCGGCCCCAACCTCGGTCACAGCGCGACGTTGATGATCTTCGCCTGCGTATATTCGTGCAGCCCTTCCTCGCCAAGCTCGGTGCCGAGGCCCGATTCCTTGGCACCGCGGAACGGCACTTTGGGGTTGAGCGCGAGATGCTGATTCACCCAGACCGTGCCCGATTCGACACGCTCGGCAATGCTGGCCGCGCGTTCGACATCGCCGCCCCACACCGACCCGCCCAGCCCGAAGCGCGTGTCGTTCGACCGGGCCAGCACCTCCTCGATATCGGCATAGCGCAGCACGGGGAGCACGGGGCCGAACTGTTCCTCCTGCACGATGCGGGCATCGTCGCCGACATCGCGGATGACGGTGGGCTGGACGAAATATCCGTCGCGTTCGATCGCGGCGCCGCCGGCGATCACCGTGCCTTCGTCGCGGCTTTCGTCGAGCAGTCGTTTCAGCTTCTCGAACTGCGCCTTGTTCTGCACCGGGCCCATCTGCGCGCCCTGCTTCGTGCCGTCGTCGACCACCGCCGCATTGGCAAGCCGGGCCAGCTCGTCGCAGAACGCATCGTAGATCGCATCGGCGACATAGGCGCGCTTGATCGCGATGCACACCTGGCCTGCATTCGCCATCGCACCCTGAAACACCTTGCGCGCGGTGGCGACGGGGTCCGCATCGTCGAGCACGATCGCCGCATCGTTCCCGCCCAGCTCCAGCGTCACCCGCTTGATCGAGGCGGCGGCGGCCTCCATCACCTTGCGGCCCGTGGCGGTGGAGCCTGTGAATGCGATCTTGTCCACGCCCGGATGCGCGGTGAGCGCCGCGCCCAGATCATTGTCGTCGCAGATGACATTGACGACGCCTGCCGGCAGCACATCGGCGCAAATCTGCGCGAATTTGAGCGCGGTGAGCGGCGTCGTCGGCGCAGGCTTCAGCACCACCGTATTGCCCGAAACGAGCGCCGGGCCGATCTTGTTCGCGAGCATCATCACCGGGAAATTCCACGGGCAGATCGCGGCCACCACGCCCAATGGCCGACGGATCTCGGTAATGCGGGCCTTGCCGTCATCCTTGAGGATGCGCGGCTCCATCCGCATGGCGGCAAACGCCTTCAACGTGAAGGCGGCGCCCATGATCTCCATCCCCGCCTGTTCGAGCGGCTTGCCCTGCTCGGTCGTGAGCAGGCGGGAAAACTCGCCGGCCTGCTCCTGCATCGTGTCGGCAATCTGCATCAGCATCGCCGCACGCTCGTCCTGCGACAGGGCGGACCATGCGGGAAAAGCGGATCGCGCCGCCGCGACCGCCTCGTCGAGCTGCGCCTCGTCCGCGACCGGGCAGCGGGCAAACGCCTGCCCCGTCGCGGGGTTGATCACGTCGATGCTGCGCGCGCCCGCGACGAACTCACCGCCGATATAGAGTTTGAAATCGTCCATTGTCATATCCTCTCCCGTTGCGTTCACGCCGCTCAATCGAACGTGATGACCGATCGCGCGATCGCGCCGGTTTCCATCTCCTCGAACGCGGAATCGATGTCGGAAAGCCCGATCCGGCGGGAGATCAGCTCGTCCAGCTTCAGCTTCCCCTGCATGTAGAAATCGATAAGCCGCGGAATGTCAACCGGGAACACGTTGGACCCCATGTTGGAGCCGCGCATCACCTTCTCCTGCAGGAATTCATATCCGTTGAGCGTTACCTTCTGTCCCACCGGGATCATGCCGATGATCGTGGCCGTGCCTGCGCGGCGCAGCATCTTGAAGGCATCCTCGGCCGTTGCCGGCAGGCCGATCGCCTCGAGCGCGTGGTCCACGCCGCCGTTCGTCATGTCGCGGATCTTTTTCACCGTGTCGCCATCGGACGCATCGACGAAATCGGTCGCCCCGAATGCGCGGGCCATGCTTTCCTTCGCGGCGACGCGATCGACCGCGATGACGCGCCCCGCGCCCGCCAGCGCGGCGGCATTGATGGTGGAAAGCCCGATCCCGCCGCAGCCGATGACGGCCACCGTTTCGCCCGGCCGCACCTTGGCCGTGTGCACGACCGAGCCATAGCCCGTCACCACCGCGCACCCGATGAGCGCGGCGCGGTCGAGCGGCATGTCGGGCCGGATCGCGATGCAGGCGTTTTCGTGGATCAGCATCTGTTCGGCAAAGGCCGACAGGTTGAGGAACTGCGCAAGTTTTTCATCGCCCTTCGCGATGCGCGGGGCCTCGCCCTTGCCGCGCGCGACATCGGGTTCCTCGCACAGCGACAAATGCCCGGTCACGCAATATTCGCAATGCCCGCAAAAGGCGGAGAGGCAGGTCACGACATGGTCGCCCGGCTTTACCGTCCGCACTTCGGACCCGACCTGTTCGACGACGCCGGCGCTTTCATGGCCGAGCACGGTGGGCAGTTTCGTCGGGTAATGCCCTTTCAGGAAATGGAGGTCCGAATGGCACACGCCGGTCGCATGGGTGCGGATGAGCACCTCGTGCGGGCCGGGTTTGGCAATGGCGACATCCTCGATTTCGAGCGGGGCGCCCACGGCGCGCATGACGGCTGCTTTCACGATCTTCTCCCTTTGTGTTGATTCGCAAAATAAAGATTCCGGAACGCTTGCCAAGCGCCAAATTCCGTGAGATTTTGCATTTATCGAAAAATGCGTATGTTAAGCCGCACCAAAAAGGCGGGGAGGAATGTCTTGGATTTTGAACTGAGCGACCGGCAGCGCGAATTTCGCGACCGGGTGCGGAATTTTATCGAGAGCGAGATTCGCCCGCGTAATGCCGACTATCGTGCGCAGCATGACGAAGGCGACCCGTGGAAGACGATCCCCGTGATCGAGGAGCTGAAGCCAAGGGCGCGCGCCGCCGGGCTGTGGAACCTGTTCATGCCGCCGCGCGCGGGCCGTGCCCATGTCGACGACAGCTTCGCCTTCGAAGGGGAGCAGCTGACCAATCTCGAATATGCGCTGTGTGCAGAAGAGATGGGGCGGCTGCCCTGGTCGTCGGAGGTGTTCAACTGCTCCGCCCCCGACACGGGTAACATGGAAGTATTGCTGCGCTATGGCACGCGGGAGCAGAAGGACCGCTGGCTCGATCCCTTGATGAATGGCGAGATTCGCTCCGCCTTTCTGATGACCGAACCGCAGGTGGCGTCGTCCGATGCGACGAACATCCATGCCTCCATCATTCGCGACGGCGACGAATATGTCATCAACGGGCGCAAATGGTGGTCTTCCGGCGTCGGAGATCCGCGGTGCAATCTCGCCATCGTCATGGGCAAGTCCGATCCCGACGGGTCGCGCCATGGCAGCCAGTCGATGATCCTGATGCCGATGGATGCCAAGGGCGTGACCATCGAACGCATGCTGTCGGTCTATGGCTACGACCATGCGCCGCACGGCCATGGCGAGGTCGTGCTCGACAATGTGCGCGTGCCGGCGAACAACATGCTGCTGGGCGAAGGGCGCGGATTCGAGATCGCGCAGGGCCGGCTCGGCCCCGGGCGCATCCACCATTGCATGCGCACCATCGGCGCGGCGGAGGTTGCGCTGGAGGCGATGTGCCGCAGGCTCACCGACCGGGTTGCGTTCGGCAAGCGCATCGCCGAACATTCGGTATGGGAGGAACGCGTCGCGCGCGCCCGCATCGATATCGAGATGAGCCGGCTGCTCTGCCTCAAGGCCGCGGACATGATGGACCAGGCCGGCAACAAGGCCGCCCGCAACGAAATCGCCATGATCAAGGTGCAGGCCCCGTCGATGGCGCTGTCGATCATCGACGACGCGGTGCAGGCGCACGGCGGCGCCGGGGTGAGCGGCGATTTCCCGCTCGCCGGCATGTGGGCGAATATCCGCACGCTACGCTTTGCCGACGGCCCGGACGAGGTGCACGCCCGCGCCATCGCCCGCGCCGAATTCGGCAAATACGCCGACATGAAGAAAAAACCGCAGCCGTAAGCGCAAGGAGAAAACACGCCATGGTTCGCGAAGCCGCCATCGTCGCCACCGCACGCACGCCGATCGGGCGCGCGCATCGCGGCGCGTTCAACGATACCAACCCGGACGTCCTGGCCGCGCATGTCATGAATGCGGTGGTCGAACGGGCCGGCATCGACCCTGCCCGCATCGACGACGTGTTCTACGGCACCGGCAATCAGTACGGGACGCAGTTCTACAATATCGGGCGGATGAGCACGTTCACCACCGGCCTGCCGCAAACCGTGCCGGCCTTCACGCTCGACCGCAAATGCGCGAGCGGGCTGAGCACCGTGGCGCTGGCCGCGCGGTCGATCGTGGCGAACGACGCCGATGTCATCCTTGCGGGTGGGGGCGAATCCATATCCTCCACGATGAAGCCCGGCCTGGTCGATCCGTCGTGGCGTTCGGGCACCGTGATCGAGGCCGAACCCGATGCCTATATGGCGATGATCGAGACGGCCGAAATCGTCGCCGAACGTTACGGCATCGACCGCGAGGCGCAGGACCGTTTTGCCGCCACGAGCCAGCAACGCGCCGCCGCCGCCGTCGAGGCGGGCCGGTTCGCGCAGGAAATCGTGCCGATGACGGCGACGAAGGCGATCCGGGCCAAGGACGGGACCGTCACCGGGCACGAGGAGGTCACGCTGACCCATGACGAGGGGATCCGCGCCGATACCACGGTCGAGGCGCTGGCGGCGCTCAAACCCGTGTGGAAGGGGGGCAACACCATTGCCGAGGGACGCCACGTCACCGCCGGCAATGCGAGCCAGCTGTCCGACGGGGCCAGCGCGCAGATCGTCATGGACCGCACCACCGCCGAGGCCGAGGGCAAGGACATTCTCGGCATCTTCCGCGGGTTTCAGGCTGCGGGTTGCGGGCCGGAGGAAATGGGCATCGGCCCGGTCTTTGCCATTCCGCGCCTGCTCGAACGTGCCGGGCTGTCGGTGGACGACATCGGCCTTTGGGAAATCAACGAGGCGTTCGCGTCTCAGGCGCTCTATTGCCGCGACAGGCTCGGCATCGATCCCGAAAGGCTCAACGTCGATGGGGGCGCGATCGCCATCGGCCACCCCTTCGGCATGACGGGGAGCAGGCTCGTCGGCCATGCGCTCATCGAAGGGCGGCGGCGCGGCGTGCGCCATGTCGTCGTGTCGATGTGCGTGGCGGGTGGCATGGGTGCCGCCGGACTTTTCGAAATCATCTAAGCCAAATGGGATATCCGCGATGGATCTGAACTTTACCCCCGAAGACGAAGCCTTCCGCGAGGAGGTTCGCGCATTCCTGAAGGACAAGCTGCCCGCGCGGCTGTCCGACAAGGTGCGCACCGGCAAGCATCTGACCAAGCAGGACATGGAGGAATGGCACGCCATCCTCAATGAACGCGGCTGGCTCGCGCCGCACTGGCCGGAACAATACGGCGGCACGGGGTGGAGCGTCACGCAGCGTTTTATCTTCGAGGTGGAAACGGCGATGGCGCATTCGCCGCGCGTCGTACCCTTCGGCCTGTCGATGCTGGCCCCGGTGCTCATCAAATATGGCAGCGAGGCGCAGAAGGATCACTGGCTGCCGCGCATTCTCGACGGGACCGACTGGTGGTGTCAGGGATATAGCGAGCCGGGCGCCGGCTCCGACCTTGCCAGCCTCAAGACGCAGGCCGTGCGCGAGGGCGATCATTACATCGTCAATGGACAGAAGACCTGGACCACGCTGGGGCAGTTTGCGGACCATATCTTCTGCCTCGTGCGGACCGACAATTCGGGCAAGAAACAGGAGGGCATTTCCTTCCTCCTCATCGACATGGCGACGCCGGGGATCGAGGTGCGCCCGATCCGCCTGCTCGACGGGGATGCGGAGGTGAACGAGGTGTTCTTCACCGATGTGAAGGTGCCGGTCGAAAATCTCGTGGGCGAGGAGAACAAGGGCTGGACCTACGCCAAATATCTGCTGACCTACGAACGCACCAATATCGCGGGCGTGGGAATGAGTATGGCCGCCTTCGAACAGTTGAAGGAGGTCGCGCAGCGCCAGACCCGCAATGGCAAGCCGCTCGCCGAAAACCCGATGTTCGCCGCGCGCATGGCGAAGCTGGAAATCGACCTTGAAAACATGAAGACGACGAACCTGCGCGTCCTCTACGAAGCGGGGCAGGGCAAGGCACCGATGGCCGAAAGCTCCATGCTGAAAATCCGGGGGACCGAGATCCGGCAGGAAATTTCGGACCTCATGCGCCGCGCCGCCGGGCGTTATGCGCAGCCCTTCATTGGCGAGGCGCTCGAGGAAGGCTTCAACGGCGAACCGGTCGGTCCGGCATTTGCTGCGCCTGTATCCGCGCAATATTTCAACTATCGCAAGCTATCGATCTTCGGCGGCTCCAACGAGGTGCAGCGCGAGATCATCAGCAAATCTATTCTGGAGCTTTGAGCCATGGATTTTTCCCTTGGGCAGGACCGGCAGATGCTGGTCGATTCGCTCGGCCGATATCTGTCGGCGAATTTCGATTTCTCGACCCGCGAAAAGGCGCTCGTCTCGGTGGAGGGGTTTTCCCGTGACATGTGGGCGGGCCTGGCCGAGCTGGGCGTGATCGGTGCTTTGTTCACCGAGGATGCCGGCGGTTACGGCGGCGGTGCGTTCGACATTGGCGCCGTGTTCGGCGAAATCGGTCGGGCCATCGCATTGGGCCCGTTCCTCGGCACCTTGATGGCGGGCCGTGTCCTGCAGGCCGCGGGTGAAACCGATGTGATCGAATCGCTGATTTCGGGCGAGACGATCGTGACCTTCGCGCACGAACCCGCCATCGATGGCGAGGGCGTCATGGCCGATCCGGCAAGCGCGACCCGCGCGGGCGAGGGGTGGACGGTGTCCGGCGCGAAGGGGGTCGTGCCCTATCTCGCCGGGGCGGACGTCATCCTCGTCACCGCGGAAACCGACGGCGGCCTGTCGACCTTTCTCGTCGAGCGGGGCGCCGACGGCGTGACGGTCAGCGATTACCCCCTCGTCGATGGCGGATCGGCGGGCGAGCTTTCCATGAAGGACGCGCCGGCGCGCCTGATCGGCGAGGCCGGCGCGGCGCAGGATGCCATCGACGATGCGATCGCCGCAGGGCTGGTCGCGCTGTCGTGGGAGGCGGTCGCGGTCATGGACGTGCTGCGCGCGAGCACGCTCGATTACATGAAGACGCGCAAGCAGTTCGGCATCCCCATCGGCAAGTTTCAGGCGCTGCAGCATCGCATGGCGACCGTCGCTCTGGAAATCGAGCAGGCGCGCTCTGCCGCGATCAATGCCGCCGCCATGCTGCATGAAGACCCGGTGAAGCGCGACCGCGCCGCATCGGCCGCGAAATACACCGTCGGTAAGACGGGCGTGCTCGCGGCGGAAGAGGCGCTGCAACTGCATGGCGGGATCGGCATGACGTGGGAACTGCCGCTCTCGCACTATGCAAAACGCATGATCATGATCGGCAGCGAGCTCGGCGGCGAGGACGAGCATCTGGAACGCTTCATCGCACTGGGTCAGAAAGCGGCCTGACATAACGACGAAGGGGGCCGACTGCGCCCCCTTCGCCATCCATCCTCATCGGCCATGCTGCGCTCCTGGCTCCGCAGCATGGCCGTTTTTCGTGTCGATCGCGTCAGTAGCCCGACAGGCGCGCGAGCCGGTCGGCATGGTAATCCGCATCGCCGAACATTTCGGCCAGGACCCGCTGCCGCTTCATGTAGAAGCCGACGTCATATTCGTCGGTCATACCGATGCCGCCGTGCATCTGCACCGCCTCCTGCACCGCGAGCGCCGCGCTGTTGCTAGCCATGGCCTTGGCGACATGGACATGCCGCTCCGCCTGCGGATCGCTTTCGTCGAGCGCCTGCTGCGCCTTGAGCACGGCGGCGCGCGCCACCTCCATCTCGCAATAGAGATGCGCGGCCCGGTGTTGCAGCGCTTGAAAACTGCCGATGATCTGGCCGAACTGCTTGCGTTCGCGCAGATAGGCGGTCGTCATGTCGGCGGCACCGCTGGCCACGCCGACAAGCTCCGCCGCCGCGCCCGTGCGCACGGCGCCGAGCACGCGATCGAGCACATCGGCCCCGCGCCCTACCTCGCCCACGACCGCATCGCTATCGACTTCCACGCCATCGAACGTAACGCGCGCCGCCATGCTCGCATCGGCAAGCCGGTCGGCATCCGCCGTCACGCCATCGGCATCGCGCGGCACGGCGAACAGCGTGATACCGTCACGATCTCCCTCGTCACCCGAACTGCGTGCCGTGACGAGCAGCACGTCCGCGACATGACCGTGCGCGACGAATTGCTTGGCCCCGTCGAGGCGGAAGCCATTGCCGCTTTTCGTTGCGGTCGCGGCCACGCGGTGCGGGCGATGGCGTGTGGTTTCATCAAAGGCGAGCGCCGCCACGCTTTCGCCCGCGACGATTCCCGGCATCCAGCGATGGCGGATAGAGTCGCCCGCCATGTTCAACGCGGTCACCGCGCCGACCGCCGTCGAAAGAAACGGCGAGGGCGTAAGGTTGCGGCCGATTTCCTCCAGCACGATGCCCGCCTCGACATGGCCGAGGCCGAGCCCGTCATCGGCCTCGCCCGCCAGAATGCCGGTAAAGCCCATTTCGGCGAACTGCCGCCAGACATCGGGCGAAAACCCGTGGGAATCGCCCGCATCGCGCAAGGCCCGCATGTGCGACACCGGCGCATTCCCGGCGATGAAGGGGCGCGCGCTATCGGCGAGCATGTCCTGATCTTCGTTCCAGTACATCGGCATGGGTCAGGCGCCCGGCAGGTTCAAGATGCGCTTGGCAATGATGTTGAGCTGAATCTCGGAGGTGCCCCCCTCGATCGAATTGGCCTTCGTGCGAAGCCAGCTTCGCGCGGCCGCGCCGCCATGGCTGCGCCCGCTGTCCCATTCCAGCGCGTCGGCGCCGCCTGCCGCCATCATCAGCTCGTGACGGTCCTTGTTGAGCTCGGTACCGTAATATTTCATCATCGAGGGCTGCGCCGGATCCGCCTTGCCGGCTTTCAGCATGTCGATGAACCGCTCCGACATCGCCTGAAACGCGGCGGCGCGGACTTCGAATGCTGCGATCCGTGCGCGCAGCATCGGATCGTCGAGCCGTCCGTCCGCCTCCGCGCCGAGATGGGCGAGCGCCCGTTCGGGCAGCGATTGTTCGCTCGCCCGAAGCCCCATGCCGGAGATCATTTCCCGTTCGTGGCCGAGCAGATATTTCGCCACGTTCCAGCCCTTGTTGATCTCGCCGACGACGTTTTCCTTGGGCACTTTCACATCGTCGAAGAACGTTTCGCAAAACGGTGAATTGCCGGAGATCAGGAGGATCGGCTTGGTCGAGACGCCGGGCGATTCCATGTCGAACAGGAGGAAGGAAATGCCCCCCTGCTTCGACGATGTATCGGTCCGCACAAGGCAGAAGATCATGTCCGCCTTGTCCGCGTAGCTGGTCCACACCTTCTGCCCGTTGACGAGGAAATGGTCGCCCTTGTCCTCCGCCCGCGTGGCCAGGCTGGCGAGGTCGGAGTAGGCGTTCGGCTCGCTATATCCCTGGCACCAGCGGATTTCGCCGCGCGCGATTTTCGGCAGGTGCTCCTTCTTCTGCGCTTCGGTTCCGTATTTCAGCAGGGCGGGGCCGAGCATCGAAATGCCGAAGCTGTAGAGCGGGGTGCGGCACCCGAGCGCGGCCATCTCCTGTTTCAGCACCTTGGCCTCAGCAGGCGCAAGGCCACCGCCGCCATATTCGGTCGGCCAGTCGGGCACGGTCCACCCGCGCTCGCCCATGATGCGCAGCCAGTCGGCCTGCGCCTGCGACGAGGGTTCGAACCGCCGCCCGCCCCATGCGACATCGTCGGCGCTTTTGGGCGGCGTGCGCATTTCGGGCGGGCAGTTCGCCTCCAGCCAGCGGCGCGTTTCGCGGCGGAAATCGTCGAGCGCGGCCTCAGCCATTGAACCGCTCCCCCTTGGCGGCCTTGTCCTTCATCATCTGCGACAGCTTGAGGCCCGGCATGCGAGCCCCGTGTTTTTCAAGGCCGGCGACCACGGTATCCAGCCCGATCGTATCGGCCCAGAACATCGGCCCGCCGGTATAGGACGGCCAGCCATAGCCATAGAGCCACACCATATCGATGTCGGAGGCCCGCTGCGCGATCCCTTCCTCGAGAATGAGCGCGCCTTCGTTCACCATGGGGTAGAGCAGGCGTTCGCGGATTTCCTCGTCCGAAATCTCGCGCAGTTCCTTGCCCGATTTGCGGGCGAAATCGCGGACGATCTCGTTGACTTCCTCCGAGGGGGTGCGCTGGCGTTTTTCGTCGTAATCGTAGAAGCCCTTACCGGTCTTCTGTCCCCAGCGGCCCCGTTCGCACAGCACTTCGCGCACGGTCGAACTGCTCGACGTTTCCTTTTTCCAGCCCAGGTCCAGCCCGGCAAGGTCGCCCATCTGGAACGGGCCCATCGGGAATCCGAAGTCGAGCAGCACCCGGTCGATCTGGTCGGGCAGCGCCCCTTCCATGAGCAGGGCATTGGCCTGTTCCTGCCGCGCGGACAGCATGCGATTGCCGATGAAGCCGTGGCACACGCCGGAAATGACCGCGACCTTGCCGATGGTCTTGGCCAGCTTCATCGACGTCGCGAGCACGTTCGCCGCGGTCTTGTCCCCGCGCACGATTTCGAGCAGTTTCATCACGTTCGCGGGCGAGAAGAAGTGCAGGCCAATGACCCATTCCGGGCGCCCGGTGCATGCCGCGATCTCGTTCACGTCGAGATAGCTGGTGTTGCTGGCGAGGATCGCGCCGGGTTTCGCGATGGCATCGAGCTTGGTGAAGACCTCCTTCTTGATCTCCATCAGCTCGAAGACCGCCTCGATAATGAGGTCGCAATCGGCCAGATCGTCATAGCTGAGCGAGGGGGTGAGGTGGCCCATCGCCTGTTCGACCTGCGCGTCGGTGATGCGGCCCTTCTTCGCGGTGTTCTCGTAATTCTTGCGGATGATGCCGGTCCCGCGGTCGAGCGCCTCCTGCTTCATCTCGACGATGGTGACGGGGATGCCCGCGGACAGGAAATTCATCGCGATGCCGCCGCCCATGGTGCCCGCGCCGATGATGCCGACCTTCTTGATCGGCAGGATCTCGGTATCCTTGGGCAGGTCGTCGATCTTCTGCGCCGCGCGTTCGGCGAAGAACACGTGGCGCAGCGCGGCCGATTGCGTGCCGTTCATCAGCGTCATGAACAATTCACGCTCGACCTTGACGCCCTCCTCGTACGGTTTCGCGACCGCGGCCTCGACCGTCTGGATGCAGGCTTCGGGCGCGTCGAAGCCTTTGAGCTTGCGGGCGTTCTTCTGCCGGAACTGCGCGAACACGTCGTCGGGTGCGGCTTGGATGCGGTCGTCGCGGCGGCTGGACACCGGGTGGCTGTCGCGACCGGCGATGTCGCGGGCAAACGCGATGGCGTCCGCCTCCAGCGTGTCGGCATCGGTGAGCCTGTCGACGAGACCGAGCGTTTCGGCCTTTGTGGCGGAAATCGGATTGCCGGACACGATCATGTCGAGCGCGGCCTCCACCCCCACCACGCGGGGCAGACGCTGCGTCCCGCCCGCGCCGGGGAGCAGGCCGAGCTTCACCTCCGGCAGGCCCAGCTTCGCCGATTTCGCCGCGATCCGGTAATGGCAACCCAGCGCCACCTCCAGCCCGCCGCCCAGCGCGGTCCCGTGGATCGCCGCCACGACCGGCTTGGTGCAAGCTTCGATCGTGTCGATGACGGTCGGCAGGCCGGGTTCGACCGGCGGCTTGCCGAATTCGGTGATGTCGGCGCCCGCATGGAACGTGCGCCCGTCGCACCGGATGACGACCGCCGCGACCGCGTCGTCGTTGCGCGCCTGTTCCATGGCGGCGGACAGCCCCTGGCGGACCGCGGCGCCCAGTGCGTTGACCGGCGGGTTGTCACTCGTGACGATCAGGACATTGCCGTCGATGCGGGTGGATACAGCGGACATGGGCTCTCCTTGGAAAATTTATGAATCTATCGTTGGCGCGCGGCTGCGCGGTGCATACCTCACATTCTAACATACGACGGAGCAAATCAAGTGCCCTTTGCAGAATTGACTTGAAACGTAACGGACGCAGCCATAGCCTGTGGAACGAAGCTCGGGATAAAACAGCAAACCCGAACTATGAAATCCTGCAAAAAGGATCGGGACATGGATGCGCAATCGGCACGGATCGAAGCGGCGGGCGGCGCGGCCGGCTGGCCCGCGATGACCATTGCGGAGGCGACGGCGGCGCTGACCGCGCCCGGCGCCCTTTTCGAAATGGAAGACGTGGAGATCGGCGGCAGGCCGCTGCGCACGTGGAAGAATCAGCCTCGCACGCTCGCCGCGCTGGCCCGGCGCGCGCGGGACATGTTCGGCACCCGCGAATTCATCATCTACGAAGACGACCGCGTCACCTATGACGGGTGGTTCCGGGCGGTGTGCGCACTGGCGCTCGCCTTGCGGGATGCCGGGGTGGGCAAGGGCGACCGCGTCGCCATCGCCATGCGCAATCTGCCGGAATGGCCGGTCGCCTTCTTTGCCGTGACCGCCATCGGCGCCATCGCCGTCCCGCTCAATGCATGGTGGACCGGGGGCGAGCTGGCCTATGGTCTCGCCGATTCGGGGGCAAAGCTGCTCATCTGCGATTATCGGCGGTCGTGCGATATCGCCCCGTTTCGTGGGCAGCTTTCCGAATTGCGGGAGGTGTGGGTCGCGCGGGCGCAGGGTCGCGCCTTGGCCGACGATACCACGCCGCTGGAATCGCGGATCGGGCCGGCAGCGGGCTATGGCGACCTGCCCGAACGCGATCTTCCGGACGAAAATGCCGATCCCGACGATGGCGCCACGATTTTTTATACCAGCGGCACGACCGGAAAGCCCAAAGGGGCGCTCGGCACCCACCGCAACATATTGACCTGCACGCTGACCGGCGCATTCGCATCGCAGCGTTCGGCGCTGCGCCGGGGCGAGGTTCCGGCGGAAAAGCCCGCGCGCACGGGGCTGCTCGTCATTCCGCTGTTTCATGTGACGGCCTGCAATTCCTCGCTCATGGGGACGTTGATGGCGGGCAACCGGCTCGTGATGATGCGCAAATGGGACGCGGGCAAGGCGCTCGCGCTGATCGAGCGGGAGAACGTCAACACGACCGGCGGCGTTCCCGCCATCGCCTGGCAGATCATCGAGCATCCGGACCGGGAAAAATACGATCTCTCATCGCTCGAACTCATCTCCTATGGCGGGGCGCCATCCGCGCCGGAACTGGTGCGGCGCATCGGCGGCGATCTGAAATCGCTGCCCGGCAATGGATATGGCATGACGGAGACGTCGGCGACCGTAACCTTCCACGGGGCAGAGGATTACGTGAACCGGCCCGAAAGCTGCGGCCCGCCGATGCCCGTGACCGATCTCAGGATCATGGACGTGGACACGGCGACGCCCCTGCCCACCGGCGCGGTCGGCGAATTGTGGGTACGGGGGCCGCAGGTGGTCAAGGGATACTGGAACCGGCCGGAGGAGACGGCCGAGGCCTTTGTCGATGGCTGGGTCCGGACCGGCGACATCGCCCGGCTCGACGAGGAAGGCTTTCTCACCATCGTCGACCGGGCGAAGGACATCGTCATCCGCGGGGGTGAGAACATCTATTCCTCGGAGGTGGAAAACGTCCTCTACGAACATCCCGCCGTCACCGATGCCGCGCTGGTCGGCATTCCGGACAAGGTGCTGGGCGAGCAGCCGGCCGCCGTCGTGCATTGCGCACCGCGCCGCACCGCGAGCGAGGCGGAACTGCAGCAATGGGTGCGCGAACGGCTCGCCGGGTTCAAGGTGCCGGTGCGCGTGCTGTTTCAAAGCGAACCGCTGCCGCGCAACGCCAATGGCAAGATTTTGAAGGCGGAGCTCAAACGGCTGTTTGCCTGAACGCCGGTATGCCGGGGCAGGGCGTCAGGCGAAGATGCTGACCGTCTGGGAGCCGATGGCGACCGGCTCGCCGTCCGCGTTCCAGATCGCCATGGATTGCGTGGACATCCCGCCTTCGGCCTGATCCGTCCGGGTTTCGAGCAGCCACCAGCCGTCGCGCGTGCGAGGCTCCGACACGAGCAGATCGATGCTCCACATCGCGGAGGAAACCGGCCCCGGCTCCTTCATCAGGGTCAGCGCTCCCGGCGGCAAGGCATCGCCCACGAGAAGCAATTCGGCAAACGGATCCAGCCCGCCGCGATCGCGCAGCCGGACCCAGTGGCGCAGCATCGGCTCGGTCCCGTCCTTGCCAGGCGAAGCGTCGGCATAGTCGAAATGCTGCGTGAAGGCCGGCGCATGTTGCCGTCTGGTCGCGGGTGCCTCTTCGGGCGGGACGACGAACGGCGCGGATGCGGACTTCAGCAAAACGGACGAATCGCGCGTCGCGGTGAACAGGAACGTGCCATGCCACGCGGCCGCATCGCCGCTGTGCAGATCGGCGGTGACGAACGCGCTCGACCGGCCACGCCGCAGCATTCGGGCCTCGGCGCGCACGGTGCCCGATATCGGCCCTGCGAACGCGATCTGCGCGCTTCGCAGCGGGGGCAGGTCGGGTCCGGCGGACCGTGCCGCGCAATAGGCCGCGGCCGTGCTCAACCCGCCATAGGCCGTGCGCCCCTGGGTCCAGCCTTCGGGCACCGCCATCGCCAGCGTGCCCGCATCGTCGAGGGCCGCATCGAGCAATCGGGCCAGGTTCGGGGTTTGCATCGTCGCGTCACTCTTTCTCGTACAACAGGCCGGTTACCAGGCGGCCGCACCCTTGTTTCCGCCCGGTCGCCGCGCGGTGGGATGCGAGGTGGACAGCCCGCCGTCAACCGCAATCGCCTGCCCATGGACATAGCTTGCCTCGTCGGAGGCGAGGAAGAGCGCGGTGTGCGCGATTTCCTCCGGCTCGCCGCCGCGCTGCAACGGGTTGAGCTGGCCGATCCGGTCCGCCTTGCCCGCCGTGCGCGCCTGTTCATATGCGCTGCGCGTCATGCCCGTCTCGATAAGGCCCGGACAGATCGCATTGATCCGCACCCCCGTCCCGGCGAGCTGCTGCGCCGCGGTCTGTACCAGGTTGATGACGCCCGCCTTCGACGCGGAATATTGCGCCGGTCCCGCGCCCGATCGCAGGCCGGCGACGCTCGCGGTGCACACGATCGCGCCGCCGCCACGCTCCGCAATCGCCGGCGCTGCAAGCTTCACCGCAAGGAACGGCCCGATCACATTGACGCGCAGCACATCCATCCAGTCCTCGGCACTGGCATCGAAGAAACCGCCGCGCGGGCCCCCGGTGATCCCCGCATTGGCGTAAAATATGTCCAGCCCGCCAAAATCGTCCTTCGCGCGGGCGATGGCGATACCGATGTCGTCCTCCGACGCCGCATCGCCCGTCACGGCCACGGCCTGCCCGCCATCGCTGCGGATCGTATCGACGGTCGCGGCGACGTCCTCGGCCCGGTCGAACGCGACGATGGATGCACCCTCGCGCGCGAACAGAATCGCGCTGGCCCGGCCGATGCCCGATGCGGCGCCCGTGACGATGGCGACCTTGCCGGAGAGACGCGCGCTCATATCGTGATGCCGCCATCGACGACCATCATCTGGCCTGTCATCCATGCGCCCGCCTGCGACGAGAGGTAGATCGCCGCGCCCGCAATATCGCGCGGATCGCCGAGCCGGCGCATCGGCGTGCGTGCGGCGGTGGCGTCGTGCACCTTTTCATCCTCCCAAAGGGCGCGGGCGAAATCGGTCTTCACCACGCCGGGCGCGATCGCGTTGACGCGCACATTGTGCTTGCCGTTTTCCACCGCGTAATTGCGGACGAGCTGAAAATCCGCGGCCTTCGACACGTTATAGGCGCCGATGGTGTCCGACCCGCGCAGCCCCCCGATGCTCGACACGATGACGATGGCGCCGTCCTCCTTCGCGCGCATGTCGGGGAGCGCCATCTGGCACAGCCAGTGGTTCGACAGCACGTTATTGTCGAGAATCTTGCGGAACTGGTCATCCTCGATCCCGTCCATCGACCCGTAATAGGGATTGCTCGCCGCGTTGCAGACCATGATGTCGACCGGGCCGAGATCGCTGCGCACCTTGTCCATCATGGCTTGCAACGCATCTTTGGACGAGATGCTCGCCGCGATGGGAAGCGCGGTGCCCTTGCCGTGGCGGTCGTCGATTTCGCGGGCGACATCCTCGCACGCGTCCTGCTTGCGGCTGCTGATGACGACTTTTGCGCCATGGGCGGCCATCTCCTCGGCGATGGCGCGACCGATCCCGCGCGAGGATCCGGTGACGACGGCGATTTTTCCGGTGAGGTCGAAAAGGGACATGGGTAAACTCCTGACGAATATGGGGAAAGGGCGTCAGCCGCGCGCGCCGGCGGCCTGCGCGAAACGCCACGCCTGCTGCGCGAGCGGAACGAGCCGTGCTACGGTCCGCTCGGCCTCGGCGCTGGAGGCATTGCCGTCGATCATGCGCTTCTTGATACCCTGCACGATGCCGACGAGGCGGAACAGATTATACGCGAAATACCAGTTGAGATCGGGAACGTCGGTCATGCCCGTCCGCTCGCAATAGATTCGCGTTGCCGTATCGAGCGAGGGAATACCCAGCGCGTCGAGATCGAGCCCGCCAAGCTGCGCCCCGCGGTCCCCGTGCGGCATCGCCCAGTTCATCGCGAGATAGGCAAAATCGGCCAGCGGATCGCCCAGCGTCGACAATTCCCAGTCCAGCATGGCGCGTATCGCGGCGCTGTCGGGTGCATAGATCAGGTTGTCGATGCGGTAATCGCCGTGGATGATCGCGGTACGCCCCTGCGGCGGGAGCGTGGTAAGCAACCATTCGATCAGTCGTTCGACCTCCGCAATCTCGTCCGTCTGGGAGGCGCGATATTGCTTGGTCCAGCGGCGCACCTGCCGTTCGAAATAGTTGCCGGGCGCCCCGTAATCGCCCAGCCCCGCCGCAACCGGATCGACATTGTGCAGCGTGGCGAGCGCCTCGATCATGCTGCGGTAGATCGGCCCTCGTTCCTGCGGCGTGCAATCGGGCAGGTCGCCGCGCCAGAACGTGCGCCCCTCCACCATGTCCATGACGTAGAACGCCGAACCGATGACATCGTCGTCCTCGCACAGCGCATAGGGTTTCGCGACCGGCACATCGGTGGGATAAAGCGCGCCGATCAACCGGTATTCCCGCTCCACCGCATGGGCGGACGGCAGCAGCGGGCCGAACGGCTTGCGGCGCAGCACGTAGCGGCGTTCCGGCGTGTCGAGCCGATAGGTCGGGTTCGATTGCCCGCCGGCGAATTTCGTCACCGAGGAAAGCTGCGAAAAACCGGCGACATGCGTCTTCAGCCAGGATTGCAGCCGCGCCTGGTCGAGTTCGGCACCGCGGGCCGCGTCTGCGCCCGTATTGCCGCCATTGTCTGGCCCGTCGTCCGTCATGGTCAAAACCGTCCCATCCTCTGTCCCGTGTTAATCTGTTTGGGGATACTCTATGTTCAAATCGCGCGTGGACGCAACCCGGTACGCGCGATTATGGTCCGCCGCATCCGGCGCGAAGGGACGATCTGCGTTGCGTGCATCGCCATCGAACGCGATTGGCCCGTGGATTGTACCGAATATTCGAAAAGGGGTTGTCGGGGCGGGCGGTACTCCCTTATCCCTGTGCGCGGAATCATCCGGGGGACGACTTATGGCCATCGATGCGGACACGATCATCGCCGATCTGGTGGGGCAACGCTACCTGTCCGACTGGCTCACCGTGGATCAGCCGATGATCGACCGCTTCGCCGATGCCACCGGCGATCATCAATTCATCCACGTCGATCCGCAGCGCGCCGCGAAAACCCCGTTCGGCGGGACCATCGCGCACGGGTTCCTGCTCCTGTCCTTATTGCCCCGCTTGCAGGGGATGGCGGACCGGCCGGAGATTCCGGGGCTTGCCATGGGGATCAATTACGGCACCGACCGCATTCGTTTCGTCCGCCCGGTGCATGCGGGAAGCGACGTACGCGCCGCGTTCCACATCGCCGAGGTCACGCAAAAGGCACCCGACCGGTTTCAGCAGACCATCGATGTCGAACTCCACACCCGCGGGCAGGATGGGCCCGCCTTGATCGCACGCTGGCTCGGGCAATTCGTGGTGAGGGGGTGAGCGGCGCCGCGCACATGCTGCGCGACCGGCGCGTGCCATTGGAGGGGGCGCGCAATTTCCGCGATTTCGGCGGCTATGCCGGTGCGGACGGGCGGCGCGTGCGGCGCGGCATGCTCTATCGCGCGAACCGTTTGTCGAAACTGACGCCCGGCGACATCGCCATGCTCGACACGCTCGCCATCGGGACCGTCTTCGACCTGCGCGCCCGGCGCGAACGGGAGGCCGACGTCACCGTGTGGACCCCGCCAGCGTTGCAGACCCATCATTTTCGCCCCGGGCACAAGCGCCGCTTGGTCGACATGGCGATGGACTATCCCGCGACGCGCGCCGGTGCGGCGGCCCTGATGCACGATTTCTATGCCGAGATGCCCTTTACCATGGCGCATGTCTTCGGCGAGATTCTCGCCCGCATTGCCGATGGCGCGGTGCCGTGCGTGATCCATTGTTCGGCGGGCAAGGACCGAACCGGCATGGCGGCGGCGCTGATCCTCGCGGCGCTGGGCGTGTCGCGGGACGATATCGTGACGGACTACACGCTCACCGCGCTCGCGCGGCAGGACGTGTCGGATCAGGCCCGCGCGGTTCAGGGGGATGGTTCGCGCAGCGCGTTCTACGAACGATTCGGCGCCGAGGCGGTGGCGGTCATGATGGACGCGCATCCCGATTACATCGGTGCGGCCTTCGATGCGATCACGGAAAAACACGGTTCGGTCGAGGGGTATCTCGACCATCTCGACGTCAACGAAAACATGCGGGACCGGCTGCGTACCGCCCTGCTGATAGAAGGAGAGGACACGCCATGAAAGCATTACTGTCGACCGCGGTGGGCGGGCCCGAAACGCTGGAGCTTCAGGATATTGCCGCGCCCGAACCGGGCGAGGGGCAGCTTGCCGTCAGGGTTCTGGCCTGCGCGATCAATTACCCCGATGTGCTCATCATCGAGGACAAGTACCAGTTCAAGCCCGAACGCCCCTTCGCGCCGGGCAGCGAAATCTGCGGCGAGGTGACGGCCATCGGCGCCGGGGTCGAGGGGTGGAGTGTCGGCGACCGGTTGATCTCGGTCACCGGGCATGGCGGGTTGGCGGAGCAGATGGTCGTCGTTGCGGCGAAGGCGTTTCGCCTGCCCGGCGGACGCGATCCGGCGGAAGGCGCGGCCCTGCTCATGACCTATGCGACGACGATCCACGCGCTGATCGACCGGGGAGAGTTGCAGGAGGGCGAAACGCTCCTCGTGCTCGGCGCGGCGGGCGGGGTCGGGCTGGCCGCCGTCGAAATCGGCAAGGCGCTGGGCGCGCGCGTCGTGGCCGCCGTCTCGACCGAGGAGAAGGCGCAGGCCGCGCGCGATGCGGGCGCCGACGATGTCGTGCTCTACGGCCGCGCGCCGTTCGACAAGGCGGAATCGAAGGCGCTCGCCGACAAATTCAAGGCCGCCGTGGGCAAGGGCGGCGCCGATGTGATCTACGATCCGGTGGGCGGCGATTATTGCGAACCGGCCCTGCGCTCCATCGCGTGGGAGGGGCGCTATCTCGTGGTCGGTTTCCCGGCGGGCATTCCGAAACTGCCGCTCAACCTCACCCTGCTCAAAAGCTGCGATGTGCGCGGCGTGTTCTGGGGCGCGTTTGCGCAGCGTGCGCCGGACCGCAACCGGGCCCATGTCGAACAGCTTTTCACATGGTGGGAGGAGGGTAAGATATCGCCCCGAATCGACCGGACCTAGCCGCTGAAAGACGGCGGCGATGCGATCCGCTGGCTCTCCGACCGCAAGGCGGTGGGCAAGGTGATCGTCACGCCGGGCTGAACGCATTCCGGCATCCCGGCACAGGAAAATGGCGGCCCCCATCGGGACCGCCATTTTTGTTGTGCCTTCCGGACGGGTTCAGGCGACGGCCTGCAACGGCTCCGAGGAATAGTTCATCATCGCATCGTAATTGGTGCGATAGAACATGTCCTTTTCGGTTTCATTGAGATCGTCCATCGTCGCCTCGAACAGGCCGACGGGATCCTTCGTCCCTTCGGGATGCGGGAAATCGCTGGAGAACATGAAGAGTTCCGGCCCGGCCTCGCGGATCATGGCGCCGACGTCTTCCTTGGGGAAGGGCGTGAATTTCACCGCGCGGCGGATATAGTCCGACGGCTTCATGGCGAGCGCTTTTAGATACTGATCCGTCTTGCCGAACGCGCGATAGGCGTAGTCGAGCCGGCGCAGGAAATCGGGCACCCATCCCGCCCCGCTTTCGATGACGCCGCCGCGAAGGTCGGGGAAACGGTCGAACACCCCGTCATAGACCATCGCGGTCAGGAATTCCTGCGGCGCGAAACACAGCGAGGTGAAATCGGCAAAGCGCAGGTTCTCGCCCCCGCCGTGAATGTCGGGCGACCGTTCGCGACCATTGTTGTGATAGCCCTTGGGCTGCGTGATGGTGCCGGTGCCGATATGCACCATGAACGGGATGCTGCGATCCGACAGCATCTGCCAGAACGCATCATGGTCGGGATGGCCGGGCGATTTGTTGCCGCATGGCATCGGCGCCACGCCCACCGCGCCGGCACCGGCGTCGATCGCGCGCTTCGCCTCGGCAAAGGCCATGTCCGCATCGTCGAGCGGGACATAGGCCACGTTCACGAGCCGCTTGTCTCCGTCGCAGAATTTCTGCTGCGCCATGTTGGCCGCCTTCACCAGCGCATATTTGTCGCGCAGGTTTTCGGCCCGGCCCATCGCGGCGAGGCTGGCGGTGGTAAAGACGAGCTGGCTCACGAAGCCATATTTGTCGAGCATGCGCGTGCGTTCGGACGTGTCGAACGCCCCGAACGCGAGCCAGCCCTTGTCCCCGCCGATGGGATCGGCGGCGGCGGCGGCATCCGCCTCCGGATCATGGGCGCGGCTCTTCGCCTTCTCGATCAGGCTGACGACGCGGCCCGACGTGTCCGCCTTGTAGAGATCGCCGTATTTGTCGCGCAGATCCTCGTCGAGAAATTCGTAGATCCAGTCCGCGGTTTCCATCGTGTGGCTGTCGGCGTCGTTGATGACGCGCCCGTATTCGTAATTCATCGTATCGCTCTCCTTGCATCCTGCCTGCCGTTCCATCGCCGGTTTGCGTCATCCGCCGGGCCATGGAGCACGCTGCGATTATGATGCACTATTAGAGTGCGAGTCAAGACGTTACCGATGCGGATAGCGGAACTGCGCGTCCACGACGTATGTTTCCCAGGCTTTATGGAATTTGTATCAGGTCATTGCGCCGCGATGTCGGTGCCTGCGGAAGGTGCGGGAAACTGGCGCTTTTCCAGAGCTTGGGTAAAGGAGGGGAAAGCCCCGCGCCCATCCGGCCGCGAAGGACAGAAGGACACGAGGATTGGCCGAGCACGAGAGTTCCGCAAGCCAGGCCGACCGGCGCGCGCAGATCGTCGCGGCTGCCCGTGCGCAGATCGCGCAGAGCGGCACGCTGCAACTCGGCATCGCGCCGCTGACCGAATCGCTGGGGATCAGCACGTCGCTGTTCTGGACCTATTTCGCGAATGGCGATGCGCTGGTGGCGGCAGTGTTCGGCGAGTTGATCGACGAATTGCACGCAGCCGGCCTTGCCCGTGCGGCGCGGGATGGCGATGCCGGAGATCGGTTGCTGCGTTGCGCGCGGATTTATCTGAAGTTCCTGTCCGGCGGGGGCCTGCCGCTGACCTATTTCGTGCAAGGGGACGCGCTCGCCCATCTGGGCAGCCATGTGTCGGAGCGGTTGCGCGCCGATCTGCGGCAATTGCTGCGCGCGCTGCGCCGGGATTTCAGCCTTTCGGTGCGCGAGGGGTTTGCATGGATCGAAATGCTCGCCGCCATTCCGGAGGAGCTGGGCCGGATGGTCGCTACGGGCGCGCTCACCCCGGACATGGCGGGCGAGATTTGCGACACTTTGATCGGTGCGGCGATCGACGCGGTTCGCCCTATTGCTCCGTCCCGCCCGGCCGGGTGAGAGCCGCGACCGCGCGGGTCCCTGCCATGACCGTCGCGAGGCAGAGCCGCGCCACGTCCCAGGAATCGTGCCGGTTCGCCGCGACCATGCCGCCCGCGCGCATGCACACCTGCGTCAGCGCCGCATTCGTCGCCTGCGCCCGCGCATCGGGTGCCGTGCCGTCCGCGTAAATCGCGGCCAGGATCTGGCTGCGCGCGCGGGCGCTGGCGATGGCGCGTTCGTCGCGCAGCCCTTCGCGCACCTCCGGCAATTGCATCAAGGATTGCAGCAACGGCCCGCGCAACGCCGCCTCGTGCAGATAGCCGGTAATCGACAGGACGAGCCGTTCGCGCGGATCCTGGCCGCGCGGCTGGCGCGAGGGGCGCCCCGGCCCGCCCCGCCGCAATTCGCGATAGGCCAGCGCCATCAGCAATTCGCGCCGCCCGGCATAGCAATTATGGGCCTGTGCCTCGCTGATCCCCGCATCGCGGGCCACCTGGCGCAGCGAAACTTCGCGCGGGCCGCGCGTCCGCGCAATCTCCGCCGCGATGTCGAGCAGATGTTCGCGCCGGCGTGCGATCGGCATGCGCGTGCGTTTCGGCACGGCATCCCCGCCGCCCGTCGCGACAATGGGAAGCGGCGGCTTCTCAACCGTGTCCCGCCCCTTCGCGGACCAGAATGCACGCGGCGGGCGCGGAACGTCCATCCGGTCGCAAAGGCGGGCGAAACCGGTGGGCGACATCCCGATCCGCGCCGCCGCCTGCGCAAGCGGCGCCGCCCACGCCAGCGCGTAAAGCTCCTCCCGCGAGGGGCGGGCGGGGGATGTCGCGTCGGTGTCACGGGCCTGGCTCATGGTGGCGCCGGTTATGCGCGCGTTCGCCACCTTTGCCAAATCGGATCATTTGTTTTGACGGGAGCTTTCGCGGCGCTGTCCCGTTATGGTTTCGTCCCGTCCGCCCGTCTCCGAACAAGTCCGAGAAAGCATCATGACCGATCCAAGCCGCAGCGCGACCATCCGGGGCGGGGGTATGTCCGCGCGGATCGATGCCGATGGCGCACAGCTCATGACGCTCGACGACGATGCGGCGGGGCCGCTGCTCTGGGATGGCGATCCGCAATTCTGGACCGGGCGCTCGCCGATCCTTTTTCCCGTCATCGGCTGTGTGGCCGGGAATGCCTACCGGCTCGACGGGCGCGAATATGCGATGACGAAGCATGGGTTCGCGCGCGACAATCGCTTTGCCCTCGACAGGGTCACGGCGGACCGCGCCCGTTTCACCCTCACCGAAAATGCGCGGCCCGGTGCCGACTATCCGTTCGCGTTCGCGCTTTCCCTGACCTATGCGCTGGACGAGGATGGGCTTTCGATGACGGCGTGCATCGCCAATCGCGGCGATCGGCCCATGCCGGCCAGTTTCGGGTTCCATCCCGCCCTGCGCTGGCCGCTGCCCTATGGCGGGGAGCGCGAGGACCACGCCGTGGTGTTCGCCGATACAGAGCCTGATCCGATCCGGAGGTTGAATCCCGATGGTCTCCTTCTGGACGAGCGTTTTGCGACGCCGGTCGACGGCGACACGCTGACCCCGCGCGACGCGATGTTTGCAGAGGATGCGCTGATCTTCGATGCATTGCGGAGCCGGCGCGTCCGGTTCGGCGTGCCGGGGCGGACGCGGCTGGAGATTGGCTTCGACGATTTTTCGGCGCTCGGCATCTGGACCAAGCCGGGGGCGCCGTTCCTGTGCATCGAACCGTGGCAGGGTATCGCAGATCCGGTCGGCTTCGACGGCGACATCTTTGCAAAGCCCGGCATCATGGCCATCGCGCCCGATGACACCCGCACGCTCACCATGACCATCAGGAAACTGCCCGCATGACCGATCTTTCGCAATCCATCGCCATCGTGACCGGCGGCGCATCGGGCATCGGCCGTGCCTGCGTGATGGCGCTCAACGAATCCGGTGCCCGCGTCGTCTTCACCTATCATTCGGAGGAGGACACGGCGCAGGACATCGCGGCCAAGACCGGCGCCATCCCGGTGCAGACCGACGTCGGCGACGAGGATGCGGTCGCATCGCTTTTCGCCCGGTGCGAGGAGGAATTCGGCACGCCGACCCTGCTCGTCAATTCGGCGGGGCTGAACATGAGCGGGACCTGCCTCGTCGACATGGAGCTTGCGCATTTCGACAAGGTGGTGCGCACCGACCTCTACGGTCCGTTCCTCACCTGCCGCGCCTTTGCCCGCGCGGCGAAGGAGGGCGGGCGCATCGTCAATATCTCCTCCATTCACGAGGATGCGCCGCGTGCAGGCGCGGTCGATTACGACGCGGCCAAGGGCGGGCTGGCGCAATTGACCGCGACGCTCGCGCTCGAACTCGCGCCGCGGCGCATCGCGGTGAACGGGGTCGCGCCCGGCATGATCCTGACGCCGATGAACGAAGAGGCGATGGACGACGAAGAGGTCCGCCGCAAGGCCGAGGCGAACATCCCGTGGGGCCGCGCCGGCACGCCGGAGGAGGTGGCCGCGCTGGTCGTGTTCCTGCTCTCCCCCGCGGCGGATTACATCACCGGGGCGACCGTCACCATCGACGGCGCCCTGTCGCAGGTGGTCGCACCCGGCGCCTGAATGCGGGCGGTGAACGCGGCGGGGGTTCAGCCGTTCGTTTCGGCGTCGGTGCGCTTCACCGTCTTGTGCTCATCCTCGATCAGCCCGCGTTTCCAGTAGCTGGAGAGATAGAGACGGTCGGGGCCAAGGGCGCGTTCCTTGCGCAGATATTCGCGCAGACCCTTCATGCTCTCGAACTCGCACGCGGCCCAGGCATAGGACAGGTCTTCCGGGAACGGCGCGCCGCGCACCGCGTCGATCAGCATCGCGGGATTTTCGCCCAGCTTCGGATCGACGAGCCAGTGGATCGCGACCCCGTCGGGCGCCGCGATCTGCTGCCGGTCGGCCTCGTCCCGGATGGCGATGAATGCCGTGCCGGTCGCATCGCGGCGCGCCCGCTCCAGATTGACGGCGATCGCGGGCAGGGCGGTCATGTCCCCCGCGATGAGGAACGGCCCGGCCGTATCGGGAAGCGGTTTCGCCGCGCCCGGCCCGCCGACCTGGATCGTGTCGCCCACCGCCGCCGTCATGGCCCAGCGCGTCGCCGGTCCGCTCTCCGCATCCTCGCCATGCAGCGCGAAATCGATGTCGAGCCTGTCGGCATGGTGGTGCCGGATGGTGTAGGTGCGCACGCGCCGAGCGTCGCCGTCCTCGATCATCAGCTTGACATAGCCGCCGTCCTGTTCGGTCGGAAACCCCTCCATCCCCGCGCCGCCAACGGTGACGCGATGCATGTTCGGGGTAAGGCGGCGGCTGTCGATGACGGTCAGCAGGCGGGGTTCGGGGCGGGGCATAGGCGGTTCCTTCTCTGCAATATGCGCCGTCTCATGCAGAAGCGTTCGCCATGATGCAATGCCGCGCCGCGTATCATCCGGTCGCAGCATCCTGGCGCCCGCCCGGTGACCCCACCGCGGCGTGGAACGCGACATGCGCATTGGCGAGCGCGGCCTCGCTGTCGATAAGCGACTGGCGGCTGGCGATGAGCTGGCGCTGCGCGTCGAGCACGTCGAACAGCGAGGTCAGCCCTTCGCGATAGAGGGCGTTCGACTGGCCGAGCGCAGTCTCGCTCTGCTCGATCGCCTCGCTCAGCGCGTCGATCCGCTGCCCATAGGCGTCGATGGCGACAAGCGCGTTTTCCACCTCGCGCAGCGCATCGAGGAAGGTCGCGCGATATTCGGCGAGCCTCGCATCCGCCTCCGCCTCCGCCGCGGCGACCTCGGCCCGGCGGCGTCCGCCGTCGAAGATCGGGACGTCGAGCGCGGCGCCGAGCCCGAGGAGGAAATCCCCGAACAGCCCGCCGAGCGTTCCGTCGCCCAGCACCAGATTGCCCGGAATGGTCAGCGAGGGGCGCAGGTCCGCGCGCTCGATCCCGATATCCGCCGCCGCCCTTACGAGCCTTGCCTCCGCCGCGAGAATGTCGGCCCGCCGGCGCAGCAGATCCGCCGGCACGCCCGCATCCGGCCCGCGCGCGAACACCGGGATCCCGGCGGACAGCGACGGCGGCGCGAAGGCGCCCGGCGCCTCGGCAAGCAGCACGGCCAGCGTGTTGGCGGCATCCGCCCGCGACAGCGCGATGAGCCCGCGGCGCGCCTGCGTCTGGGCAAGGTCGGCGGCGGCGCGCCGCACGTCGAGATTGGCGGCAAGCCCCGCCTCGTACCGCAGCGTCACGATGCGCAGCGTCTGCTCCTGCAGGCCGGTCGACTGGTCGAGCAGTTCGAGCTGTGCCCCGGTGCGGCGATATTCGATATACTGGCTGGCAATGGCGGCAGCGACGAGGCGGCGCCGGTCGGCGAGGACATAATCGGCTTCGGCGTAATCGGCGGCGGCGGCGCGGATTTCGGCGGCCAGCCTGCCGTTAAGGTCGGGATTGAACGCCACCAGAAGCCCGGCCGCGCCATCCACCGTGCTGTCGCCCGAAAGCGACACGCCCGCCTCCGCCGTGCCGTCGAGCCGGGGCAGGCGATCGGCCCGTTCCGCACGCAGCAGCGCGGCCGCGGCGGCCAGCCGGTCGCCCGCCGCGTCAATGTCGAGATTGGCGGCCAGCCCCCTTTCGATCAGTGCGGCCAGCACCGGATCGTCGAAGCCCTCCCACCATTCCTCCGCCAGGCCGGAGGGCGGCAGGTCGCCCGCATATTCGGGCGGGGCGGAGACGACCGGGGGCGTTACGACGACCGGCGTGGCGGCACAGGCGCACAGGGCGAGCGCCGCGACGCAGGGCGGGATTTGGCGCAATATCATGCCGGCGCGCCCACCGCGTCGGTATCGCTGGTCTCGATCTCCTCGCGCAGGCGGTTCGCCTCCACATTGCGCGGCGTCTCGAACCGGGCAAGGGCGAGATAGATCACCGGCGTCAGGAACAGCGTGAAGATCCCGGCCAGCCCCAACCCGCCGAAAATGACCCAGCCGATCGATTGCCGCGCCTCCGCGCCCGCGCCGCTCGCGAGGATGAGCGGCACCGCGCCCAGCACGGTGGAGATCAGCGTCATGGCAATCGGGCGCAGGCGGATCGCGGCGGCTTCCTCCACCGCTTCGCGCACGTCGCGGCCTTCCTGCCGCAGCTGGTCGGCGAATTCCACGATCAGGATGCCGTTCTTCGCCATGAGCCCGATGAGCATGACCAGCCCGATCTGCGAATAGATGTTGAGCGATATGCCCGACAGGAACAGCGCGAACACCGCCGCCGCCAGCGCGAACGGCACGGTCAGCACGACGACCAGCGCGCTCGTCAGGCTTTCGAATTGAGCGATGAGCACGAGGAACACGATGACGAGCGCGAAGCCATAGGTCAGCAACAGATCGTTCGACGTTTCATCGAGGCTTTCCGCCTCGCCCTGCAGCAGCATGTCGATGCCGGGGGCGACCGTTTCGTCCGCGAGCCGCTCGATCTCGTCCACCGCGTCGCGCAGCGGGGTGCCCGGCGCGATGTCGGCGCCGATCTCGATTGCGCGGCGCTGTTCCGTGCGGTCGAGTTCCGCCGCGATGCCCTGTTCATCGAACCGCGTCACGCTGGAGAGCGGGATGAGCGCGTCGCCCGTGCCGCGCACGTAGATATTGGAAAGATCGGACGGCCCGCTCACGCTGACCGCCGGGGTGGTGAGGAACACGGGCACGGCCTGATCCCCGACGTTGAGATCGATGAGATCGTCGCCGCCCACCATGGCGCGCAGGGCCTGCGATATATCGTCGAGCGCCACGCCGAGATCGGCAGCGCGCTGCCGGTCGATGCGGATCGACAATTGCGGCTGCGTCGGTTGATAGGAGACGTCGGCATTGGACAATATGTCCGATTGCGTGTCGATCGCGGCGGCCAGCGCCTGCGCCGATTCGTAGATTTCGGGATATTCCGCCCCGGTCAGCGCCACCTCGATCCCGTCGTCCCCGCCGCCGAAGCTCAGCGTGCCGCGCCCCCGCGCACTGGCCCGCGAACCGGGAATATCCTCCAGCGGTTCATTGAGCGCCTCGACGATTGCGGTCTGGCTGCGGTCCCGCGCGTCCCAGTCGGCAAGCTGTGCCGTGACGCGAATGCGGTTGGGGTCCCACTGGCCGACGACGGAAAACGTGCTCCTGATCTCGCCGCTTTCGAGATAGGGGGCGAGCACCTGCTCGATCTCGTCCATTTCGCGGTCCATGAAATCGATGCCGACCCCGTCCGGCCCGCTGGCGTCGACGGTGATGACGCCGCGATCCTCATCCGGGACCAGCTCGTTTTCAAGCTGCGTATAAAGCAGCCCCGCCGCGACGGCGAGCACGACCGACACGATGCCGACGAGCCGAGGCCGGTCGAGGCACCGCTTCAACCCGCTCTCGTACCGGTGCGTCACCGCGGTGCCCCAGCGCGACAGCCGCCCCGGCGCCTCGTCCCCGCTCGTCAGGTCGAAGCGGGAGGCGAGCGCGGGCACGAGGCTCAACGCGACAAAGCTCGATATGATGACCGCGACCGCCAGCACGAAGCCGAATTCGCGAAACAGCCGCCCGGCCTCCGACGGCAGGAAGCTGATCGGCACGAACACCGATACCAGCACGGCGGTGGTGGCGATCACGGCAAAGAACACCTGCCGCGTGCCGACGACGGCGGCCGCACGCCGCCCCATGCCCGCATTCTGCAACCGCTGCGCATTTTCGAGGACCACGATCGCATCGTCCACAATGAGCCCCGTCGCCAGCACCAGCGCCAGCAGGGTCAGCAGATTGACCGAGAACCCCATCATCCAGATGCCCGCGATCACGCCGACCAGCGCGACGGGAATGGTTGCGCTGGGCACGATGGTGGGCCGCCAGGCGCGAAAGAACAGCAGCATCGTGCCGATCACCACCGCGATCGTGAAGGCGAGCGTGATCAATACCTCGCGCACCGAGATGCGGATGAATTCGGCATCGTCCGACACGACATCGATCTGGATGTCGTCGAACCGTTCGTTGAGCGTGTCGACCCCGCCCCGAATCGAATCCGAAATCTGGATCGTGTTCGAACTCGCCTGCCGCACCACGCCCAGCCCGATGATCGGCCGCCCGTCCATCCGCACGAAATTCGTCGCATTGGCAGGCGCGAACCCCGCATCGGCCACGTCGCCGACCCGGATATTGCCCGCGATCACGACATTCTCGATCCGGGCGGGCGAGGTCGCGCTGGCCTCCGCCCGCACGATCAGCTCCTGCGCATCGGAACGGAACGAGCCGACCGGCACGTCATAGGGCGCGGTGCGCAGCGCATCGGCGACGTCGACGATGGTAAGGCCGAACCGGTTCAGCCGCGCCGGGTCCACCGACACGCGCATCTGCCGCGGGCGGGTGCCGAATTCCTCGATACTGGCGACGCCTTCTGCGGTGAGCAGTTCGGGCACGATGTCGTTCTCGACGATCTGCGTCAGCTGCGCCTGATCGTAGCGGGTGGATTGCACCGCCAGCGTCATGATCGGCTGCGCGTCCTGATCCGCCTTCACGATGCGGACCTGTTCGACGCGTTCGGGCAATTCGCGGGTGACGCGGGCGACCGCCTCGCGCACGTCGCTCGCCGCGGTGTCGAGATCGACGCCGGGGTTGAACTCGGCCCGGATGCGCGAATTGTTCTCCTCGCTCGACGCGCTGATCTGCCGCACGCCGGACACGCGGGCGACCGCATCCTCAAGGACGCTCGTGACCTCCGCATCCATGGTTTCGGGCGCGCCGCCGGGCAGGGTCGCGCTCACCGACACGATGGGCCGGTCGACGTCGGGAAGCTCGCGCACCTCCACGCCGAGCAGGGCCGCAATCCCCGCGATCACGATGAGGAGGTTGAGCACCCCGATGAGCAGCGGCCGCCGGACCGCGAGCATGGGAAGGCCGGATTTATTCTCCATCGCGGCCTGTGTCATCGCGGCCTGTGTCATCGCCGCCTGTGTCATCGCCGCTCGACACGGTGACATCCTGCCGGGCGGGGCCGCGCGGCTGCACGAGGCGGATGTCCTGACCATCGCGGATCTTCTGCACCCCTTCGACGATCACGCGATCGTCGCGCGACAATGGCGCATCGACAAAGACCATGCCGTCACGCCGCGCGGTGATGGTGACGGGCACGCGCACCGCCTTGCCCCCGCGCACAACGAAAAGATGCGATCCCTCTCCGCCCCAGACGATTGCCTGTTCGGGCACCGCCGGGCGCGCCTCGCCATTGCGGGTGAAATTGACGCGGAAACTCATGCCCGGACGCAGGCGGTCGCCATCGTTGGGGATCGCGGCGCGGACGATGAAATCGCGGCTGTCGGCGGAAATGCGGCTGTCGGTGGCGATGACGCGCGCGTCGATGGTGCGGTCGGGGTCGGAAAAGGGCGTGACCTGGATCACCTGTCCGGGTTGCAGCGCACTGAAAATCGCCTCGGGCGCGGGGAAATCGACGTAGAGCGTGCCGCGCCGGTCGATGCGCGTGATCGGCGTGCTGTCGTTGACGCGGTCGCCGCGGTCCACTTCGGTAAGGCCGACATGGCCCGAAAACGGCGCCCGGACCGTCCGGTCATAGAGCGCGGTCTGCGCCTGTTCGAGTGCGACGCGGGCCGAGGCGAGGGCGGTTTCGCCGGTCTCGATCTGGCTTTCGGAAAGCGCGCCCGTATCCTCGATCCGGCGATAGCGGGCGAGCAGCTGATCCGCCTCCCGCACATCGACGCGCGCGGCCTCCACCGCGAGCCGCTCGGCCCGCGAATCGAGGCGGAGAAGCGGCGCACCCTCGCGCACGTAATCGCCGGCGGAAAACAGCACCTCGGTCACGCGGCCCTGCGTTTCGGGAAAGATTTTAGCCGATGTGGCCGCGCGGGCGGACCCGATCGCCTCGATCTCCAGCGTTTGGGGGAGAGTGCGTATGGCCTGTGCGACGACGGCCACGGGCGCCCGCTCCTGCGCGGCTTCCTCCCCCGAACAGGCGGAGAGCATGACGAGCCATGCGACGCAGAGCAGCCGGAAGTGCGATGGGACCATGTGCGTAGCCCTAACGCCTTGTGGCGATAGGGCAAAGCGATTGTGTCGGGATTGCCGCCCGGTCCGCATGCAGAGTAAATCGTAATGCAAATCACTTGCAACAAGCACGGCAAATGGTAAGGACGCCGCCGCACGCCCAAGAACCGGAGACTTTCGCAAATGACCGCCGTGACCCCGTTCCTCCTCGCCACCGCCGCGGCAACTGCTGCCAGCGGCGCCGCCACCGGGGCCGCCGATGATTTTCAGCCGCGCGACGAGATCGTGGTCACCGGCGTGCGCTCCGAAGGGAGCGACGATTACGCGGTCAAGGAACAGCGCACCGCAACCCGCCTCCCGCTGAGCCAGAAGGAAACGCCGCAGTCGGTGAGCGTCGTCACCCGCGCCCAGATCGAGGATTTTCAGCTCAACGACGTCAACCAGCTTTTGACCACCGTGCCCGGTGTCAGCGTGCTCGCCGCCGAGACGGACCGCGTTTATTATTCGGCCCGCGGGTTCGATATTCAGACGTTTCAGATCGACGGCGTGGGCCTGCCCTTTGCCTTCGGCATTCAGACAGGTTCGATCGACACGGCGATCTACGACCGGGTGGAGGTCGTGCGCGGCGCGACCGGCCTTTTGTCGCCAACGGGCAATCCCTCCGCGCTGATCAATTTCGTGCGCAAGCGGCCCTACCGCGATTTTCAGGCGGGGGTGAGCGCGCAATACGGCTCCTTCGATCACAAGCGCATCGACGCAGATGTCAGCGTGCCGCTGACCGCCGATGGCAGCGTGCGATTTCGCGGCGTGGGGGCATGGCTCGATACCGGGAGCCACCTCGACCGGTACGAACTCGAACGCTGGACCGGATATGGCATCGTGGAGGCCGATCTCGGCCCCGATACGGTGGTGAGCGGCGGCTACGCGCATCAGGACCATCAAAGCCAGGGCTCGCAATGGGGCGCGATCCCGCTCACCTATACCGACGGCACGCGCATCGCGTTCGACCGGTCGGCGAATACCGGGCCGAAATGGTCGGGCTGGGGCGTGATCGACCGGCAGATCTTTGGCGACATCACCCATGATTTCAACGCGGACTGGTTCGTGCGCGGGACGATCATGCGCCGCGCGGCGAGCGAGGCGGACGAGATTTTCTACGTCTTTGGCACGCCGGATCGCGAAACCGGGCTCGGCATTCTCAGCTATCCCGGCAAATTCGGCGGGGAGACGCGCAACATCACCGTCGACGCGCATGTCGGCGGCAAGGTTTCGGTCGCCGGGCGTGAGCATGAGGTCATGTTCGGCGGTGTGCGCGGCACGCAGGATTACGTGCAGTCGTCGGCCTATGATGTGTCGGCCAACTTCAATTCCATTCCGGTCAATCAATTGTTCGACGGCACGTTCCCCCGGCCCGACTTTCCCGAGTTGCAGGAAAGCCTGAACGTCGAATCGAAGCGGGAGAGCCTTTACGGTCTCGTCCGGCTCAACCCCGCCGATGCGTTCAAGCTCATGGTCGGCGGCAGCTACTCCCACGCGATGAGCGAGGGCGTATCCTATGGCGCGCCGCAGAATTTCGACGAAAGCAAGCTGCTGCCCTTCGTTGGGGCGACCTTCGACCTGACGCCGACGATCTCCGCCTATGCAAGCTATACGACGATCTTCAATCCGCAGATCGAATATTTCGACATCGACAATCGCCGGCTCGACCCGATCACCGGCGATAATATCGAGGCCGGGCTGAAAGGCGAATGGATGGGCGGGCGCCTGTTCGCGAGCGCCGCGATCTACCGCGCGAATCAGAACAACGTTGCCGAGGCGGCCGGGTTCGACGAGGCGCTCGGCCGGCAGATCTACAAGGGCGTCGATGCGAAATCCGAAGGGATCGAGGCGGAAATCGCCGGTTCTCCCATCGAAGGCCTGCAACTCACCGGCGGCATCAACGTGATGCGCGTGCGGGGCGACGATGGCGAAGCTGTCCGCACTTTCGTCCCGCGCAACACGGTGCGGCTGAACGCGGTGTGGACGCCGCAGATGCTCGACGCGCTCAAACTCGGCGCATCGGTGCAGTATCAGAGCGATTTCTACTACGAACCGGGGCGGCAGTCTGTCACCACCGGCGAGGAGGTGCGGATCACGCAGGGCGGCTATGCGCTGGTGAACCTGATGGGGTCCTACGCGCTGACCGACAATATCGGGCTGGCGGTGAATGTCCGCAATGTGACGAACGCGAAATATCTGTCCTCGCTGACCTTCGATCAAAGCTATTACGGGGCGCCGCGTTCGGTGCTCGGCACGATCAGCTTCGGGTTCTGAGCCGTGATTGCGGCGCCTCTTCTCCTGATCCTCGTGGCCGTGGCGCTGGTGCGCGCGGGATGGGGCCGGGATCGCCGGTTGTCGCATGGCGGCTGGGCGCTGGGCGTAGGGGCGCTGATATGGTGTGCGCTGCTCGACGGGGCGTGGGGCGTGGCGGTGGGTGCGACTCTCGGCGTGGCGGCGGTGATGGCCATCGTGCTGTTCGTCGCGGCGACCGCTCCTGCGCGCAGGAACCCGCAACGCGCCGGGGCGCCGCGATCGGACAGGATAGCCACGCTTTCCACCCGTCCCGGCGACCTTGCAGTGGGCCGGCGGCTCGCCGTCTTTGCCCTGACCGTGCCGGTGTCGTTCCTCGCCGCGCAATGGTTCGCATTTGCATGTAATGCCGCTATGAAGGGGGATGCCCCGCTCGAGGCGAATTCGGTCGCGACCATGTTCATGGTGCAGCCGCTCGTCTGGGCCGGATTGATGACGTGGCAATTGTGTCAGCGCGGCCCGGCGGAGATGATCCGCCCGCCGCTGCTGATTGCGGCCATCGGCGCACTCATATGGATATTTGCATGACCACTGCCACCCGCGACAAAAGCCTCGTTCAACGCGCCCTGTCGGGGCATGCCGCGATCGGCCTCATCGCAGGGGCGCTGATCTATCTCATCGCGGTGACCGGCACGCTGGTCGTCGTGCTCGAACACTGGCAGCGCTGGGAACAGCCCGATATTGCCGAGAGCGCTGGCCTCACCCCGCAGGCGGCGCAGGCGTCGATCCCCAATGTCCTTGCGCAGGAGGCGGACATGACGCCGACCGCGCATCTCTATATCCGCATGCCGAACGCGGCGCTGCCCCGGCCCGTCGTCACCACCGACAACAAGGCGTGGTATATCGACGGGGAGGGCCGCGTCGCCGGGCGCGAGGGGCACAGCTGGACCGAGATGGTCGCCGCGCTGCATTACAACCTCACCCTGCCGGTCATCTGGGGCATGATCCTGGTCGGCGCGCTGGGCGTGGCGCTGGCGGCGTTGCTCGTCACGGGGGTCGTCGCCCATCCCAAGATCTTCAAGGATGCGTTCCGCCTGCGTGCCCGCGCCGAACCGCAACTGGCGCGGACCGACTGGCACAACCGGCTGGGCGTGTGGACGTTGCCCTTCACGCTGATGGTGACGCTCACCGGCGCGTTCATCGGGCTGAGCTATACGAGTGTCGGCACGCTGGCGCAGAGCTATACCGGCGGGGCGATGGACCCTGTTTACGCGACGATATTCGGGGCGGAGCCGGAACACGATCCCGCGCCCGCGCCGATGGCGAACGTCGCCCGCGCGATGGAGACCGTCGCCGCCCGTTTCCCGGATGCGGAGCCCACCTATATCGTCGTGCACGATCCCATGACGCAGGGGCAATTCGTGCAGGTCATCGCCGAACATCCGCGCCGCCTCATCTATGGCGAGGTGTACAGCTTCGACGGTGCGGGCCGCTATCTCGGCAAGGTCGGGCTGTCGGACGGGGCGCTGGGCCGGCAGGCGGCGGCGTCGACCTATAACCTGCATTTCGGCAATTATGCCGGGCTCCCGGTGCAGCTTGCCTATATCGCTTTCGGCATCGCGCTTTGTGTCATCACCGCGACGGGCACGACGATGTGGCTGCGCAAACGGCGGCGCAAGGGGCATGACATCGCGCGCATGGCGGCGGCATGGGCCATGACCGTGTGGGGCATTCCGCTGGTGCTCGTGCTGGTCGCGGCGCTGCGCTTTGCAGGCGGGCCGGACATGCCGGTGGTGGCGGCGTTCTGGGGCCTGCTCGGTGCGGGGCTGATTGCGGCGGCTGCGTGGCCGGCGCTGTTTTCGGATGCGGCCATGCGCCGCGTGCTCGGCATTGCGATGATCGCGGGCGCGCTGCTCCATCTCGTGTGGTTCGGCGGGGGCGCGCCCGGCGTGGTGGCGATGAACCTTGCGATCCTGGTTACCGGCGCCGTCATCTGGCGCCCGGGGCTGCGGATGGCCGGTGTGGCGGCGCCGCGAACGGGCCGGCCCGAAGCCGCCTGATCCCGATCGGCTGGACCGGGATCAGGCGCGAGGGGATCAGGCAGGGTTGCGGGCAAACACGCCGAAGCCGCCGATGATCGCGTAGCAAACCGCCGGCAGTATCAGCGCATAGGACAGCCCCCCGGTAATGTCGGCCAGCGCGCCGGTCGCGAGCGGGATGATCGCCCCGCCGCAGATGGCCACGTTGATGATGCCCGACCCGTCGGCCGCGCGCGGGCCCAGCTTCTCGCACGCGAGCGAGAAGATCGTCGGGAACATGATCGAGTTCATGAGCCCGACGGCGAGCAGGCTGTAACCGGCAAGCGAACCCTGCGAAAACAGGGACAGCACGATGAGCAGGATCGCCCCCGTTGCATTGACGGCGAGGATCTTGCCCGGGCTGAACATGCGCAGCGCCCACGAGCCGATGAAACGGCCGACCATCGCCCCGCCCCAGTAGATTCCGATCATCCAGCCCACCGCGCTCTCCGGCTGTCCCAGCACGCGGTCGAGCGCGAGATAGTTGATGATGACCGAGCCGATCGACACTTCCGCCCCGACATAGAGGAAGATGCACAAGGCGCCGAAGCCGAAACGCTTGCGCTTCAACAGGTCCAGCCCGGCGAGGCCGGAGGACGCCTCATGTCGTTCCCCCTTCAGCCGGTTGCGGAACAGCCACACGGCCAGCGCGACGATGCCGATCATCACCGCGAGCGCGAGATAGCCCTGCCAGATCGCCTCGCCCTCGGCCTGGCGATAGGCGCGCAGCGCCTCGCCCGAAAGCGTGGCCGGGTCGACCTCTGCCAGGCTGCCGAGCAGCACCGCCGCGCCGACGAGCGGAAAGACCGTCGTGCCGAGCGAATTGAACGCCTGCGCAAAGGTCAGCCGGCTATGCGCGGTCTTCTGTGGGCCGAGCAGGCTGATGAGCGGATTGGCCACGACCTGCACGATCACGACCCCGCTCGCCAATACGAACAGGGCGAGCAGGAACAGGCTGAAGGTCGCGCCCTGGCTCGCCGGGATGAACAGCAGGCAGCCCGCCATCATCGTGACAAGTCCAAAGGTCGCGCCGCGCATGTAACCGACGCGCTTGATCAGCTTCGAGCCGGGAATGCCAATGATCGCATAGGCGGCGAAGAAGCAGAACTGCACCAGCATCGCCTGCGTGTAATTGAGCGTGAACAGCTCCTTGAGCTTGGGAATGAGCACGTCGTTGAGCGACGTGATCCCGCCAAAGATCAGGAACAGCCCGAACATGAAATATTGCAGCCCTCCTGCATCCACCGGGCGGCCCGTGTCCTCGATCGGTTGCGGATCGGTGCTGCTCGATACGTTGGGGGCAAGTGCCATCAAAGCGTTCCTCGTCATGATATTAGGCCGCGAAAGGCCGTGAGAGCCCAAGCATGGCCGGGCTGGATTACAACGTCAAAAAGTGCAAGCGGTATCGGCGGCGATTTCGGCTCTCTCTACACGCGAAATACGCATGGTGAAGGCGCCCTGCGCGGCAAAGCCGATGCTTTTCGCCGCGGTGTCGAGACATTGCGCGGTCAAGATCATCTCGCGCCATCCCTTGCCCGCCGCGACGCGCAGGTGATCGGTGATGTCGATCCGCTGCGTCCCGTTCAGGAGATGGACCGGCGCCGTCGGGGCATCCGTCACCTGATACGCGATGCGATAGGCGCCGCCTCCGCCGGCTGTTCGAGCACGAGCCGCGATCCGGGGGCAAAGCGGATTTCGCGGGCGTCTTCCTGCGCGTCGCGGTCGTATCCGCGCGCGGTGATGCCGCCCTCGCTCCCGATGAGATTGGGCAGCGCGCCTTCGCCGGCGCGGGCCACGACCCCTTGGGCGAGCCGGCCCGATCCGAATAGCTGCGCAGAGGGTCCCTGCGCCAACGCGGCGCACTCTTCGGAGAGCGGGGCCAGCGGCGCCGTATCGGACAGATCGCGACCGTAGCCGAGCGGGAAGAGCGTGCCGTCGCCGCCGTTCACCGGCATTCCGGCGCATCGCGCCGGCCAGCTGAACGAAAGACGCCCGGTCGCCGGGACCGTGCCATACAGCACGTCGGCAATACCCGCGCCCTCGCTCCCCGGAAGCCACGACGCGACGAACGCATCGGATGCATTGAGCTCGCGATTGACCCAGAGCGGGCGCCCCGACAGGAACACCGCCACCGTCGGCACTCCCGCCGCGCGAAACCGGCGCAGCGCATTCAGACCGGCCTCGTCGCGAAACGCCAGATCGGTCCGGTCGCCCGCGAATTCGGCATAGGGATCCTCGCCGAACACCACGATGGCCACGTCCGCGCCGCCGACCGCCCCATCGCTCTCGCTCAGCGTCGCCGTGCCGCCGCCCCGCTGCGCATGCGACGCAATGCCGTCGAAAATCGTGGACGCATTGGGAAAGCGCGCATTGGTCAGATCGCCGCCACCCTGCCAGGTGAGCGACCAGCCGCCCGATTGTTTGGCAATGTCGTTTGCGCCCGATCCGGCCACGACGACGCGCGCGCTCGGCCTGATCGGGAGGACGCCGTCGTTCTTCAGGATCACCTGCGATTTCGCCACGGCCTCGCGCGCAAGGGCGCGATGTTCGGGCGAGGCGAGCATGGCATAACGCCCGGCGAGCGGGCGCGCCGACGGACGCCGCGCATCCGGCCCGAGCAGCCCGGCCCGATATTTCACGCGCAGCACGCGCCCGACCGCCTCGTCCAGCCGCGCCGCGGGGATCGTCCCGTCGTTCACCTGCGCGATGAGCGTGTCGAGCAATCCCTTCCAGTCGTCGGGCACCATGTAGATGTCCAGCCCGGCAAGCAGCGCCTGCGGACAATCGGTCACGGTACAACCGGCGATCTGTCCGTGCCCGTTCCAGTCGCCCACGACCAGTCCGTCGAAGCCCATCTGCCCGCGCAGCACATCGGTAAGCAGCGGGGCATTGCCGTGCATCTTGCGCCCGTTGACCGAATTGAAGCTGGCCATGATGGCGGCCACGCCCGCATCGATCGCGGCGGGATAGGGGCGACCATGCAGGGCGAGGAGCGCGTCGATATCGCCGTTCACGTCGCCCTGGTCGACGCCATTGGTGGTGCCGCCATCGCCAAAGAAATGCTTCGCCGTGGCGATCACGTGGGGACCGTGCAGGTAATCCGCGTCCGCCGGCTCGCCCTGCAACCCGCGCACCAGCGCCGCGCCCATGGTGGCGACGATGTCGGGATTTTCCGAATAGCTTTCATAGGTCCGGCCCCAGCGATCGTCGCGCGCGACCGCCACGGTGGGCGAGAAGTTCCAGTCGATGCCCGTCACCGCGATTTCGGCGGCGGTGGCTGCGCCGATCCGCTGCACCAGGCCCGCGTCCCCTGTTGCGCCGAGGCCGATATTGTGCGGGAAAAGCGTCGCGCCGACGATGTTCGAGTGGCCGTGGACGGCATCCGTGCCCCACATGGTCGGCACCGCCGGTTCCCCGCCCGGAAGCGGACGCACCGATGCGTCATACATCGTATCGGCAAGCGCGAGCCATTCCGACGCAGGCGCGTATTCGTCCCCGCCCGGCCCGCCATTGCCGCCGTTCAGATAGCTGCCGAAACGATAGCGGGCCATGTCCTCTGGGGTGAAGGAATTGATCTGCGGCTGGATGAGCTGCGCGACCTTGCGTTCCACGCTCATGCGCGAAAGCAGGCCGGCGACGACGGCATCCTCGCCATCGCGTTCGGTCGCGGCCGGTTCGGCGGCGGCCGCGGATGCGGGGCGCTCCATCGTCGCGCAGCCGGGCAATGCTGCGGTGGCGAGCAGCAGGGCGGCGAGTTGCGGAAACGGTTTCATGGCTGAGGATCCCTTGGTTGCGGGCATTGGGGCCGCGGGTGCGGACAAGCACGAAGCATGGCGGCGTGGTCGTTAAAGAGGACGCCGCCCCTTCGCACCCTGCACGGCTTCGCTTCTGTATCACGGAAATTGCGGGGAGCATGCGCGACGGCAACGCTGGCGAGCGCCGGAGCGAGGGCGATCACAGCCACGGCGAACCCGGTCGCGGTGGTGTTACGATCATCAGGCGCATGGTTCTCCCTTCGCTCGTCGAATCGTTGCGTCCGACGTCACGCATGTTGACATAACCATAATTGTGAACGCTCACAATCCGAAAAAAGGGGAGCGTTCACAGCGCCGCGATCCGCTGCTATCTACCGCATGGGAAGAGGAACTCGCGTGCGAAGGACAAGACGATCGGCGACGAACGATGCCGGCGCGGCGGCGGATCATGGCGGGGACGGAGCGGCGCGCCCGGCGGCAGGTTTCGCCGCGCATGCCGTGCCCGGCGCCGGTGCGCCCTGCGCGCATCTTTATTAACATGCCCATGACGGCTTCTGCTGCGCGGCTTTCGGCGGGGCCGGGTGTCTTTCGCTACGTGCTGGCCTTCATGGGCGGGCATGTCGCCTTTGTGCCTTTGCTCGTTCTGCTGCTCCCGCGCCGGGTCGAGGCGGGCGACGCCGCCGATCCGGTCGCGGCGCTCAGCATCCTTCTCGTCATCGGCGGGGTGGTCGCCAGCATCGCCAATATCGTCGCGGGCCGGTTGAGCGATCGCGCCTTTGCGCAGGCCGGCAACCGGCGGGGCATGATCGCGCTCGGCCTCGCGCTTGTCTGTGCGAGCTATGCTCCCTTTGCGCTGTCGTCCGGTTTTGCGGCGCTGTGTGCGGCGATCATCGCGTTTCAGGTCGCGCTGAACGTGCTGCTTGCTCCGCTCGGCGCGTTGCTGGCCGATTATGTGGAGGATGCGCGCAAGGGCCGCGTCGCCGGCCTGTTGAGCGCGGCCTTGCCCCTGTCCTATGGCGTTCTCGCGGTGCTGGGCTGGGCGTTTCCGCGCGACGCGGACCTTGCCTTTGCGGCGACTGCCGTGATCACCGCCGTGCTGGTGCTTCCGCTTCTGCTCGCCTGGCCGTTCGGGCGGGAGGGCGCCGGTGCCCCGCCGGCGCTTGCCGCACCGATCGGCGCGGGGGCGGGCAGGGACCGGCGCAGCGTGCCGCGGGACTTCGCGATGGCCTTTGTCGCGCGGCTCGCCATGCAATGCGGTGCGGTGCTGGTGCTGTCCTATGTGTTCTTCTATCTCGACGGGCTGGCCGCGCGCATCGGGGCGCCGCCGGGCGGGACGACGACGGCGGCGCTGGCGCTGCTCTCGGTGCTGGCGCTGTGCGCATCGGCGCTTGCCTCGGTCGTCGCGGGGCTGGCATCGGACCGGCTCGGCCAACGGCGCGGGCCGCTCATGGCGTGTTGCGCGCTGGCGGCGGCGGCGCTTGCGCTCATGGCGGGGGCGCCGGGGTGGTGGGCGATCTTCCTGTCCTATCCGCTCTTCAACGCGGGGTTGAGCGGTTTTGTCGCGCTCGACGCCGCGCTTGTCGGGCAGCTTGTCGCGGGCGATGCGCGGCGCGGCTTCTGGCTCGGCATCATGAACCTCACCAACACCGTGCCGGCGATCGCGGTGCCGCTGCTCACCCTGCTCTATGCCGCGGGCGATGCGATGGCCGTGTTCTTCCCCGCGTTTCTGGCAAGCGCCGCGTGCGCCGCAATCATCGCGATTGCCTGCGTGGCGGCGATCCGGTCCATCGACTGATCGACGCCGGGCGGTGCGCCCTTAAAAATCGTAGCGCAGCGACACCCCGTATTGCCGCGGCGGCGCATAGCCGGCGAGCCCGCCATAGCCCGGCGAATCGAACACCGTCGCGATATAGCGGGAATCGAGCAGGTTCTGCGCCCACGCGCTCAGTGACCAGGCGCGCGAATCCGGGTTGTAGGTGATCGACGCGTCGACGAGGTGGATCGGCTGAATCGTGGAGCGCGGCGTGTTGAGGATCGCGGTGTAATATTTCTCGCTCGTATAGGAATAGAGCGCATCGGTGACGACCTCGCCGCCGCCGCCCACGGGGATGACGAAATTGACGCCCGCCGTCGCGCCCCATTTCGGCGCGTTCTGCAACCGGAATCCTTCGAGGTCGATGATGTCGCCCGAAATCGGGTCGCCATACAGAAAATCGGTATAACGCGCGTCGAGATAGGCGAGCGATCCGCGCAGCGTCATGCCATCGACCGGCGCGGCCGTGGTTTCGAATTCGAAGCCCTTGATCTCCGACGCGCCGGCATTGAGGATGCGGTTGCCCTGCGTATTGGTGGCGCCGTCGAAATAGATCTGCGCGACCTGCATGTCCCTGTAATCGGTGTAGAACGCGGCGAGATTGGTGCGCAGCCGCCGGTTCAGGAAATCGGCCTTGATCCCGGCCTCGAACGTGTCGACTTCTTCGGGATCGAACGGGGTGTCGCCGTCCGACGGCACGCCGACGCGCCCTGTAAACCCGCCCGATTTGAACCCCCGCGTCCAGCTGGCATAGAGCAGCGTGCCGTCGTCAAATGCGTAATCCGCGCCGAGTTTCCAGCCAAGGTTGTCCCAGCTCTTGCGCCCGCCGGTGGTGAAGCTGTCGATGATGACATTGCCTTCGCCGGTATAGTTCGATCCCGCAGGATCGCCGATGCTGGTGATGAGGCTCGGCATGGAAGTGGTGCGCTCGTGGGTATAGCGCAGGCCGCCTTGCAATTGCAGGCGGTCGGTCAGCTGCCAGTAGGCCTGCGCGAAGCCGGAAATCGAATAGTTGTCCTGATCCTGAAGATTGGTCTGCAATAGGCCGGGCGCGGCGAATTGCAGGCGATAGGCCTGAATATGGTCGTAATGGGTTTTGAGGTAGAAGCCGCCGACGATCATCCGGATGTCCGGCGTGATGTCGACATTCGTGCGCAATTCCTGGCTGAATTGCCAGCCTTCGGTTTCGCGGAACGTGTCGTTCTTGAATTCGGGCGTGCCGTCCTGATCGGTGAATTCGGTGAGGGTGAACTGCTTGTACCCGGTGATCGCGGTGATGTCGCCGATGCCCGTATCGAACAGGTTCATGGTAAGCGTGCCGGAGTAGGTGTCCATGTCGGACACGTCGGGCACGGAATTGTTCGCGCTGAAATATTCATCGGGGGCGAAACATTGCCCCCCGCCGGCGCACGGGCTGCGATACATGCCGTCCTCGCCCGTGGGCTCGTAAATCGCCTCCCCGACATAGGCGCCATTGACGATGATCGGCGAACCGTTGCGCGCGGCGACATATTCGCCCTGCAACGTGGCATCGAAACTGGCGGACGGTTCGAAGCGCAGATAGGCGCGCACCGCGTCGAGGTTCTTGCTCCCCATGTCGGAGCCGTCGACGACATTGGTGACGAACCCGTCGCGCTGCGAATGGATGCCGGCCACCTTGAAGGACAGCGTGTCGGCGAGCGGAAGTTCGATCGCGCCCGTTACGTCGAAACGGTCGTAATTGCCGTAGACGCCCTTGATATGGCCGCCGAATTCACCCGTCGGCCCGGCGGTCGTGACGTTGATGACGCCACCCGTCGTATTCGCCCCGAACAGCGTGCCCTGCGGCCCGCGAAGCACCTCGATCCGGTCGACGTCATACAGTTCGAGCAGCGCGCCCATGGAGAAGAACTGCGGCACGCCATCGACCACGACCGACACCGTATTGCCGGCGTAGGGATCGGGTTCGATCACGCCGATGCCGCGAATGGTGAAGACCGCGCTTTGCGGGGTGTTGGCGAAATTGTCGATCTGCACATTGGGCACTTCGCCCTGCAATGCCCGCAGGCTGGTGCCCTGCGTCGCGGCGAAGGCATCGCCGCTGATCGCGGTGATGGCGATGGGCACGTCCTGCAGGTTCTGGCTCGTCTTCTGTGCCGTGACGACGATTTCCTGAATCGCGGGGGAGGTGGGCGGCGTGTCGGCCGGCACTGGCTGCGATGCCGGGATGGGCGCGGTCTGATCGGATGTGCCGGCGTTTTGCGCCAGCGCCGGCGCGGCCAGGCATGCAAGACCGATCACGCATGCGATCGCGACGCGCGAAGCGCCCCCTGTGTAGCTCATGTTACTCTCCCTCGAACGATTTCGTCATGTTCGGGTGCGCGGTTCTGGCCGGTTCTTGTGCTCTGGATGGCTGTCGCCGCTGCTGCCCGATCGGGAGGGGACCGGCCTGTTGGCCTTGTTCCGCTCTCGCCGACGCTTGTCGCAAACCGGTACGGCGCGGGAAACTATCCCTTCGCACAGGAAATCCGGCAGGGGTGCCTGTTTTACCGGTACCGCAACCGGAGTCGCGCGCCATCGTGACACCGCCCGACAGTTGCGATAGACCTTGCCTCCATGAATGCATCACCGCCGATCTGGACGCCCTATTGCGGCGCGGCGCCCGACCCGGCGGGATTGCTGCATGCGTGGAACCCGGACCCGGTTCTGCTCTGCGTGCTGTTCGCGGCGTTGATGCTGGGATGGCGCTACGCCCCGGCGGAGCGTCGCTGTCATCTTGCCGCTGTGTGCACCATGGGCGTGCTTTTCATCAGCCCGCTTTGCGCGCTGGCCTCGGCGCTGTTCACCATGCGGGCGATCCACCATGTCGCGCTCGCGCTGGTGCTTGCGCCGTTGCTGGCGCGTTCGCTCGGCCTCGGGCGATATGCGGGGCGGGTTTCACTGTCGGTGATGACGGGGGTGCAGGCGCTCGTGTTCTGGTTCTGGCATGCGCCGCCCGTCTATGCCGCGGCGTTGTCGAACGATGCGGTGTTCTGGATCATGCAGGTCACGCTGACCGGGACGGCGGCGTTCTGGTGGGCGGCGATGCGCCAGGCGCCGGCGCCCGGCGCCATTGCCGCGACGCTCGCCACCATGGTGCAGATGGGCGCGCTCGGCGCGTTGCTGACCTTCGCAGGGCGTGCGTTCTACACCCCGCATTATTTCACGACGCAGGCGTGGGGCTGGACACCGCTGGAGGATCAGCAGATCGCCGGGCTCATCATGTGGGCGCCGGCATCGGCGGTCTATCTGCTGATCGCGCTGGCCATGCTCTATCGCGCCCTGCCGCCGGCCTATGCACGATGAAACCATGGGTGCAGCAATGGCGCGAATGGTCGCTCTCCTATCGCGAGCGGGGCCGGTATACGCCGGTGGGGGTCGCGTTTCACTGGACCATGGCGGCGGTGGTCACATGGCAGCTCGCGACCGGCTGGTGGATGCAGCGCTATCTTGTCGGGGCGGCAAAGCTCGACGCCTATGAACGCCATTCCGCCATCGGGCTGACGCTGCTGGCGCTGGGTGCGCTGCGGCTGCTATGGCGGCTGATCGTTCCGGGGCCGATCAACGATGCGGACCGGATGGGATGGAAGACGACCGTGGCGCATGCGATCCACGCGGTGTTCTACCTGTTTTTCGTGCTGTTGCCGGTGTCGGGATGGGCGATGTGGTCCGCGATTCAGCCGGCGCGCCCGCTCCGGCTGGCGGGGATCGTGCCGGTTCCGCCCATGCCGTTTCAGGACATGTCGCCGGCGTGGCAATTCTTCATCCTCGATTTCGCGCAGGATGTTCATGTCGCCTGCGTCGTGGTGCTGTCCCTGCTCATCCCTGCGCATGCGCTCGCGGCGATCAAGCATCATTACTGGGACCGGGACGACGTGCTCAAGGGCATGATGCCGGAGGTGCCCGATACCCACTGGCACCCGGCAGGCCCGAACTATATACGGCGAGATGCGCCATCTCCCGCTCCGTCAGAAGACGGCTGACCGCGGTCATCGCATCGCTCGCGCCATAGCGTTCGCCGTTCGCCCATTGGTGCAGCTGCGCCTCGACATAGGGGGCAGGCTGATGGGCGAGCGGGGGATTGCCCGCGCCCACGCCCGCACCATCCGCGCCGTGGCACGTCGCACAGGCCGGCAGGCCGCGTGCCGGATCGCCGCGTTGATACAGCGTCGCCGCCGTGCACTCTACCGCCGCCAGCTCCTCACCCGCCGCGTCGGGAACGGGGAGGGCGGCATAGTAATTGGCGACCTTTTCCCGCGCCGGCCAATCGAGCTGATCCGCGATCCACACCATTTGCGGGTGGCGCCGCTGTCCTTGCGCGAAATATTCGAGCTGCCGCAGCTGATAGCCGGGATCCAGTCCGGCGAGCCGCGGCACGAGATTCCCGTCGCCTTCGCCGTTCAGCCCATGACACGTCGCGCAGGCCCCGCGCGCACCGGCGTCGCCCCCGCTCAACGCGATGATTTCCCCTGTGGTTTCAAACGCGCTCGTCGCCGGCATGTCCTTGCCGCAGGCGACAAGGAGTGCCACCATCGGCAGGACAGCGAGCAGGGCGGGCCATTTGTGCATCGTCCATGGGAACCGCCGTGCAAACGCGACGGTTCCCGAAGCCTTGGGGGTAATATCGTGACACGCGCGTTTTCGTCCATGGCTCTGTCCGTCATGCTGTGTGCCTGTCTTGCCGGGTGCAAGCAGCCGCCCGGCCCGCGATACGTCCCCGACGAGGCCGCCGCCGCGCGCGGGCGCGCCGCGATCGAACGGGTCGGCTGCGGCGCGTGTCATGCCATTCCCGGCATCGGCTGGCCCAAAGGGCGCACCGGTCCCTCGCTCGACGGATTTCGCGACATCGGCCTCATTGCCGGGGCGCTTCCCAACACGCCGGCCAATCTCGCCGCCTTCGTGCGCAATGCACCGCGGGTAAAGCCCGGCTCCACCATGCCCGCCACGCAGTTGAGCGAAGAAGAGTCTCGCGATGTGGCGGCATATCTTTATGGTCTCGACGATGAATAGCAGCACGACAGATGTCTTCGATGCCTGGTGGGGCGGGCCGCCGCCGGTTCTCGACCCCGCCGGGCCATATGCGGACAATGTGGTCGTGCTGGCGTGGGCGCTGTTCGCGATGGGGGTGATCGTCACCGGCATCGTGGTCGTCGCGCTTTACGTCGCGATCCGCGGCCCCGCGCGGTGGAAGGCGAAGCTCGGCGGCGAAAGGCTGGTGTGGATCGGCGGGGTTGCCTTTCCCGGCGTGGTGCTGACCTGCCTGCTGGTGTGGGGGTTGTGGCTGACGTCCTCGCTCACGCAGCCGGTGCCGGATGGGGCCATGCGGGTGCGGGTCACCGGCTATATGTGGTGGTTCGACGTCGAATATCTCGGCCCCGATGGCGATGTGATCATGCGCGACGCGAACGAGTTGCACATCCCGGTCGGCCAGCCAGTCGTGGTGGAGCTTCGAAGCGAGGACGTGATCCACAGCTTCTGGGTTCCGAACCTGTCGGGCAAGGAGGACATGATCCCCGGCCGCACCAACGAATTGGTGATCGAGGCGGATCGTGCGGGCCGCTTCGGCGGGGTCTGCGCCGAATATTGCGGCGGGCCGCATGCGTTGATGGGCTTTGTCGCGGTGGCGCACGACCCGGCGGACTGGGCCGCGTGGCTGGCGGGGCGAAGCATGACGCCGCCCGCCATCGCGGAGCAGGACGTGCCGGGCACGGTGCCCGCCCTCCGCCCCGTCGCGGCCGCGGATACCGTGGATGACGCGGCGATCGCGGCGAACGGGCGCACGCTGTTCATGGAAAGCGGGTGCGCCGCGTGCCACCGGGTCGCGGGGACCGAGGCGAACGGCATCGCCGGCCCGGACCTCACCCATGTGGGGAGCAGGCTGACGCTGGGCGCGGGGATATTGCCGAACAATCGCGGCACCATGATCGGGTGGATCGGGGACAGCCAGTCGATCAAGCCGGGCAATCGCATGCCGAGTTACGACATGCTCTCCGCCGACGAACTGACCGCCATCGCCATCTGGCTGGAACAGCAGCGATGAGCGATGCACCGCGGCTGAGCACACGCGACGTGATGGCCGGGCGAAAATCCGAAACAGGCTTCGATCACGCGCTCTATGCCCGCTTCCCGACAAAGGGGCCGCGCCCCGATGGCGAGGTCGAGGAGCTGGAGAAGATTTGGGACAACCCCAGGGGCTGGGGCCTGCTGACCGTCGTCAACAACAATTACATCGGTTTCTTCTACGTCGCGACGGCGTTCCTGTTCTTCCTCTTGGCCGGCGTGCTCGCGCTCGGCATGCGGATACAGCTGGCCGCGCCGATGCAGGATTTCCTGCCGCAGGACACGTATAACCAGTTCTTCACCATGCATGGCACGGTGATGATGTTCCTGTTCGCCGTGCCCATGGTGGAGGCGATCGGCGTGATGCTGCTGCCGCAGATGCTGGCCGCGCGCGACCTGCCGTTTCCGCGATTGTCGGCCTATGCGTTCTGGGCGTATTGCGTAGGGGGGCTGTGCTTTTTCGCGAGCATTTTCGTCGGCCTTGCGCCCGATGGCGGGTGGTTCATGTATCCGCCGCTCACCTCCATCGCCTACAGCCCGGAAATCAACACCGATTTCTGGCTGCTCGGCATCGGCTTCATCGAGATCAGCGCGATTGCCGGCGCGATCGAGATCATCGTCGGCGTGCTTCGCACCCGTGCGCCGGGCATGACGCTCGACCGGATGCCGATGTTCGCCTGGGCGATGCTGGTGTTCGCGGTGATGATCGTCGTCGCCTTTCCCAGCGTCATTCTCGGCACGTTGCTGCTCGAACTCGAACGGGCGTTCAACTGGCCCTTCTTCGATCCGACGCGCGGCGGCGATCCGCTCTTGTGGCAGCACCTGTTCTGGTTCTTCGGCCATCCGGAGGTCTATATCATCTTCCTGCCCGCCGCCGGGTTGATGAGCATGATGGTGGCCACCGTCGCGCGCACGCCATTGGTGGGGTACCGGCTCAACGTGCTGGCGCTGGTGGCGACGGGGTTCATCAGCTTTGGCGTTTGGGCGCATCACATGTTCGCGACCGGCATGCCGCGCGTGTCCACCGGCTATTTCAGCGCGGCCAGCATGGCGGTCAGCCTGCCCGCCGGGATACAGGTGTTCTGCTGGATCGCGACGCTGGCCGCGGGGCGCATCCGGTGGTCGACGCCCGCGCTGTTCGTGGTGGGCAGCATCGTCGTGTTCGTGATGGGCGGGCTCACCGGCGTGATGGTCGGCATGGTCCCGTTCGACTGGCAGGCGCATGATAGCTATTTCATCGTCGCGCATCTGCATTACGTGCTTTTGGGCGGGATGGTCTTTCCCATGTTCGCCGCGTTCTATTACTGGAACGGGATGACGTCGAAGAACGCGTTGTCGGAACGGCGCGGGAAATGGGTGTTCTGGCTGATGTTCACCGGGCTGCACATCACGTTTCTGCCGATGCATCTCACCGGGTTCATGGGGATGCCGCGCCGCGTCTATACCTATCTGCCGGGGCGGGGTCTGGAATGGCTCAACCTTGTATCCACCATCGGCGCGTTCGTCCTTGCGGCGGGGGTGTGCCTGTTCCTCTACGATCTGGTGCGGCGGTTCCGGTTCACCACGGACGAGGATGCGGGCAATGTCTATGGCGGCGGCACGCTGGAATGGTTGCCGACGGGGATGTATTCGACCCGTTCCATCCCATTGGTGAAAAGCCGGGAGCCGCTCTGGGACGATCCGGAGCTTGGCGACGATGTCGCCGCGGGCCGCTATTTCCTGCCCAATAGCGCGACGGGTCTGCGCGAAACGCTCATCACCTCGCCCATCAATGCGGAGCCGCAATATATTCAGCTCATGCCCGGCCCGTCGGCATGGCCGGTCGGCGCGGCGGTGTTTACCGCGGGCTTCTTCCTCGCGCTCACCGTGCAGGCCTATGTGTTCTCGGCGGCGAGCGGCGTGCTCGCCGTCGCCTGCGTCCTGCGCTGGCTGTGGGAAACGGACCGTCCGATCGAGCAGGACCATGCCGACATCGGCGGCGGGATCACCGTGCCCATCGCGATCACCGGGCCATCCTCGCACGGGTGGTGGGCGCTCAACACGGTCATGGTGGTCATGGGCATGATCGTGTTCATGGCGCTGTTCAGCTATCTCTATCTCTTCGGCATCAATCCCGAATTCTGGATCGCGCCGCCGGATATGTTGCAGACGGCGGGGATCGCGGCGCTTCTCGTCGCGGCGTTTGCGGCGGCATGGCTGTCGCGGCGGATCCTGGCGGCAAAGACACGCGGCGAATTTCCGGGGCAGGGGCCGTGGCTCATGGCGGTTATCGCGGCGGCGCTGCTGTGCATCGCGGGGTGGTGGGACTGGACCGGGTGGCGCGGCGCCGGGCTCGACCCCGCGGCCAGTGGGCAGGGGGCGACCGTGTTCGCGCTGCTCGCGTTTCAGGCCTGCAGCGACGGGATCGCGGCGATCATGGCGCTCTATCTCGGCTATCGCAGCGGCAGGGGGCTGCTCGTCGCGCCGTCGAGCGTCACGCTCGACATTGTGGTGCGCTTCATCGGCTATACCGCGGTGCAGGGGCTTGTCATCGCGCTTGTCGTTCGACTGTTTCCGGGGGGCTGAACGGGTGGCGGATTATCGCAACGATATCGACTGGCTGACCCCGGCGCTGGCGCTTGGCGTGTGGGCAGCGCATTTTTCGCTGTCCTGGGCCGGCAGCAGTGTCTTTCCGGGGCAGGCCACCGCGCGGGTGGTCGGGATCGGGCTGGCGCTGCCCGCGCTTTTCGCGATGGCGTGGCTCTGGCGGCGGGCCGGGGCGGGGCCGATGCGTTCCGTGCCCCGGCTGGGCATCGCGATTGCGGCCACGGGCGTGGTGTTCACCGTGCTGCCGGCCCTCTTCGGCTAGTGCGCTATTGCGAATTGCCGCCGAGAAGGCCGCTATTGCCCGCAAGACCGAGCCCCGCGCCGATCGACACCACGCCGACGCCCAGCGCGATCAGCATGAGCAACCCGTCGCGCACCAGCAGGGCCAGGCCGAACGCGATGATGGCGGCCATCGGCGCCGTGCTGGCAAACGGCACGAATTCGAGCGGCGGCACGGTGAGGCACAGGAGAATCACGATGGCGGCGGCAATGCGCGGCCAGATGCCGGTCACGAAGCGCGGCATGCGCCCGTGGAACCACCGGTCCAGCCAGTTCGCCAGCCCGTCGAGCTTGTCCGCCGCCTTGTGAAGCTTGCCGGCCGAAATCGCGCGCTTCTGAACCAGTTGCGGGAGCCAGAGATGCTCCTTGCCGATGAGCAATTGCGCGGCGGCCAGCGCGACGATCGTGGCGAGCAATGTCGGCACGCCGGGAATCCCGCCGACCGGGCTGATCTCGATCATCGCGGGCAGCATCATCGCCGGGCCATAGGACCGGTCCCCGATGGTATCGAGCACATTGCCGATGGAAACCTTGTCCTGCCGATCCGCGAGCGAACGCAGCATGTCGAGGATTTCGCCGACCGAGTGAATCTCGTCGCCGGAATCGCCGCCCGTCTCTTCGCCCGTGTTTCGGGTTGTCATTGCGGCGTTCTCCTCAACCGGGCGCTTGTGTAAATTGGCGAGAGGCCCGTGCGCGGCAGGGCGGGCCTGTCGGCGCCATGGCCCCTTTCGTCATGAAATGAGGTAATGAACGACAGGCCCGACGGTTTCCCGTTGCGCGGTTTGGGTGGCGCCCTCGCCGATAATTGCGTTTGCTGTGCTGCCCCGCATCACAGCATCGCGATGAGTGCGCGAGATGAAGGGATAGCCTCGGCGCGCCGTCATCGCCCTCGAAATTCATGCGCCCGCTGTCGCGCGAAGGCGTCGCGCCTTTCCCTGAAATCTTCGGTTCATGGGACGAGGCATGGCCGGTGATTATCGGTTTCTATGGCAATGCGTAGGGCGCCCGGCTCCAGAATATCGCAAATGACCATGCCGCCGTCTCGAGCGATCGAAGGCGCGGCGCCGCACCGCTCAGCCCCGCGACGTCGCTTGGGACCGCGCTCACCGATCCCTGCCGGAATGTTCGGCATTGCCGTCGGTGGATAGGTAAACCCGTTTAGGAGCGTCTGCAGCAACGGCCACACAAGCATTCCGGCGAATCGAGCGCGAGTGCTTCGCTGTGGGCCAGCGTGGCGCGCAGCGTGCGTTCCCAACATCCCATCCTCGCCCATGAAATAATTCCATAGGCCCTGCTGGTTTCGGAATGGTAGAGCGAGCGCCCGCCCGCGCTGAACGCGATGCCGTTCGAGGCGAACAGGTCGCGCCGAACATCATGAGCGAGCCCTGCGCTTATGCGAAGATGCGGACGATCGCCGTGATGGAGCATGACGCCTTTGGCGAACCCGGCCTGTTTCGGGTGCTGGGGCGGACCATATTTTCCTGCATGAGGAAAAGGGCGGGCCTAGCCACGATACGAATCTCGCGCCGCCGTCCGAACATTTCAAACGCTGGCGACACGCGGTGTGCGTGATTCTCATGCGCGTTGCGAAGGAAGTCGTCGCGAACTGGAAAGGGACGATGGCTTTCATGGAGGCCTGTCACACCGTCGTTCCGCACCCGCGACTTCTTCCGCTTACCGGTGCCTGCGACGCAGCATATTGGACCTTGGGCGACAATGTGAAGGCCAATTTCACCCCTCTCGGCGTGACGAGCCCCACGTGGACCGAGGGCAAGTGGCAGCAGTGGATCGTCGACGCATTCGCCAGATACAATGGAAGCAGCGCCCGCCCTTACGGGCATGACGCCGACCCGCCGGCCATCACAGTGCCGGAGGGCAGCGTCGCGGGAAATGCGCCGGGCGCGCAGATGCGGAAGCTTTATCCCGAGCAGACCGGTTCCGATCACGACGATGCGAGCGATGCCGAACATCGTCGGTCGCAGGGTGCCGGGACAGACGCCGGACAAAATGGGATGGAGGTGCGGATATTGTCACGCGTAAAGAAGGGCGATCCGATGCCGCCCGCTGCGTTGCCCAAATTCCGCACCCTCGATCAGAAAGGGACCGAGGCGCCCGGACTTGGCGTGCTGGCCGACGTGTTCGAGCAGGAAATGAACGGCCTGCCTTATTCGACGCCGATGCAATGTATGAGGCGCCACGGGGGCGGAATGTTCGCCCGCCCCTGCGACGCCCGATCGCTGCCGTAAAGGACGCGGTGACGATCGCGGATGAAGGCATTGCGCATCGCTTTGCTGCCTCCACCGGCGGCCCGGATGATCAACGCCCGTATGAAGGACCGCAGTCCCTCACGCCATTTCCGGCATCCTCGCCGGACTCGCGGTTCAGATCGGCTGTGCGCAGACTTCGAACATCTGTGTCGTGGCCGCGTGATTGTCGACCGGTGGGCTCTTGCCGATCTGTCCGTGGCAAATGGCCAGCGAACTCTCGACGATATAGCGGCAGCGTTCGAAACGGCGTTCGCGATAGGCGGCAAAGGCGTCTTCGGGCGTGTCGGCCCGGGCCAGCTCCTCGGCCAGCACGATGCTGTCCTCGATCGCCATGCCGGCCCCCTGTCCAAGGTGCGGCGTGGTCGCATGCACCGCATCGCCGAGCAGGACCACGCGCCCGCGACTCCACGCGCCGTAGAGCAACATCGTCTCGAGCGGGCGATAGACCACGCCCTCGTCATCGGTGATGCCCTTGGCCAGTTCCCGGATCTGCGGCGCGGTCCCGGACAGTTTTTCGCGCATGGCCCTTGCGATACCGGCCTTGTCGTACCGGGGATTGCCCGGCTCCGGCGTGGTGACGAACATGTACATCATCTGCGAACTCATCGGCACCAGCCCGACGCCGGTGGGACCGTTGAAGGCATGCAGCGCGTCAAGATCATCCGGCCGGGGGAGGTTGTAGCGCCACACCGCCTGCCCGGTATATTCGGGCGTGCCCGCCTCCGGCATGATGCGCTGGCGGGTATCGGAATAGATGCCGTCGGCACCGATCACGATGTCGAAACGGTCCTCGCTCCCGTCCGACAGGCGGACCGTGACGCCGGCGCCGTCATCCTCGATCGCATGCGCCACCACGCCGAGCCGGATTTCGGCGCCGGCCGCGATCGCGCGGTCGCCCAGCACCGTGTGCAGGGCGGGTAGGCCGATTCCACATTGGCGGGATAGCCATCGACGAGGCGGGGGCTGGGCACGCGCGCGACCTCGGTGCCATCGGGCGCGTGGACCGCGACGACATCGAACCCGACCGCCGCGTCCATGTAATCGTCGAGCAGGTCGAGATGCTTCATCGCGCGCACGACATTACCCTGCTGAATGATGCCGACGCCATAGACCGACCATTCGGGATCCTTCTCGATCACGGTGACGGCATGACCGTCCCGGCGCAGGGCGATCGCCGCCGTCAATCCCCCGATACCGCCCCCGATGACGAGCGCTTTCAAGCCTTGCATGGTCGCGATCTCCCCCGCGTGGTCCGAACTCTTGCGCCGGACAGTCCCACCGGCACTGCCATCGGTCCAATTTTTTCTTTTGCTTATCTATCATCAACGGTATCGATGGATGATGCGGCTGGACAATTTCGATCTCAACCTGCTCGTGGCGTTCGACGTGCTGATGCAGGAGCAGAACGTGACCCGCGCGGCCCATCGCCTCCACGTCACGCAATCCGCGATGAGCGCGTCGCTCAAGCGGCTGCGCGAAAGTTTTCAGGACGATATCCTGGCGCAGCATGGCAAGCGGATGATACCGACGCCTTTCGCGCTGACCATGCAGGGCGAAATTGCGGACAAGATTGCGGAGCTTCGCGCGCTCATCACGCGGCAGGGCAGTTTCGACCCCCGCCGGTCGGAGCGGCGCTTCCGCATCGCCGCCTCCGATTACATCACGACGGTGCTGCTGGCCCCGCTGCTCGACACGCTGGAACAGGACGCGCCATCGGCCAGCTTCACCTTTGAACTGCCCGGTCCGGAATCGCAGGTGGCGCTGGGCAATGGCGATCTGGACCTCATGTTCACGCCCGAGTTCTTTCTCCATCCCGACCATCCCCATGAACTGGTGTTCGCGGAACGGCACGTGACCGTCGCCTGCGCCGAAAATCCGCGGGTTGCCGGGGGGTTGAGCCGGGCGACCTTCATCGATTCCGGCCATGTCGGGGTGAGCGTCGCGCGCCAGCACACCTTTGCCGACGCATGGCTGATGCAGAACGCGGTCGAACGGCGGATCGAGGTGCGCGTGCCGTCCTTCATCCAGGCGCCGTTCCTCGTGCCGGGAACGCAGCGGCTGTGCGTGATGCACGAAAGGCTGGCGCATGACATGGCACGGCGTCTTCCTCTGAAGATCCTGCCGGTGCCGTTTCCCATCCCGCCGATGCGCGAGATGATGCAGTTCCATGCAACGCGAAAGGGCGATCCGGGGCTGAGCTGGCTGAGAGCGAAGATCCGCGAGATGGCGTCCCGCCGCACCCCGCCTTCGGCTTGAGGGGGCCGGGGCGCTGCGCATCGGTTGCGAATTCTCCCTTCCGGCATTGACGCCATGGGCCAGCCGTTCATCGAACGGACGGACGACGCGCTCGCCCATCGGCCGGAATGGCGAGGTGATGCGCACCGGCGCTTTGAGACATCAGGGCGTATGTGTGGTTCTCCGCCCTGGCCCGGATGTTCATTGTGCGAAGGGCGGAATGGGAGCTCTCGCGCCGATGGCGATGGGGTCGTCCGCGCCCGTCGCGTGCTATCGCGATTACTGACGTGACCGATCGACGAACCCCGGAACGGTGAGCAACAGCAGGGCGGACAGGGGCAGGTTACGCGTGATGCCCACTCGCCGAACACGCAAATGCATTCGAACAACCTATGGAAGTGCGATGGCGAATAGCGAGGCGATGCAGGGCGTCGCCGGCCGGCGCTTCCCTGCTGATGGCTCTCATAAAACCCGGCATCGCGGCGCCGGCGCATTTCGGACAGCACAATGGCGAACACGACCACGCAGGCCATGTGCTGGATCCCGGTCCGGGTGCCCGCGCCGCCGCCCAATACCGGCAGGAAATTCCGCATGATCGTCCTGCCGTGAAAGCGGCCAATGTCGGAACTCTCGAACACAGGCATGCGCGGCAGGACCGACTGGAAGCGGCGTTCATCATCCTAGCCGTGGAGCCCATCCACCCGACGCGCGGGGATTGCTCCATCGCCAGCATCGACGCAAACCCGAACGCATAGAAAGCCCCCGCGCCACCCGCCATGGCGAGAGAGCAGGCGCCCCATGCGGACATTCCGCAAACGCCCCGGCTGTCGACGGGACAAGCCCACCGGAACGGCGCGGCGGCGTCCCGTGCGCGGCGGGTGCGATTGACAGCGGCGTCACTTCCTTTGCATGGGCGGTCCCTTAATACGGGACCGCGTCAAAGGAGGCCATGGCGGTGTGGATGGTGAAATCGGCTCTGAAACTTGCGGCGTTGGTGTGGGCGGCCTGCATCTCCGCCCCTGCCGCCGCGCAGTCGTTTGCGCCATGCGACGATGCCGGCGACATGCCTGCGTTGGCGGGTTCCCTGTGCGCGACCGCCAGGATGCCGCTCGATGCGACGATGCCGGGCGGCGCGGATATCGCGCTTTTCGTGCGCAAGTTTCCGGCGCCCGAGCCCCGACGCCGGCGGGGGGAGATATGGCTCGTCGCAGGCGGGCCCGGCGAAACGGGCGCATCCTTCTATCCCCTCCTGCCGACGTTGCGGGTTGCGTTCTCCGACTATGACCTTGTCATTCCCGACCATCGCGGAACGGGCTACTCGGCGAAGCTCTGCCCCGAGCAGGAGGCGGCGGACAGCCCCGCCGGCCTGTCGCTTGCGGGCGAGGAGTGGGGCCCCTGTATCGGCTTCATGCACGCCAATGCGGCGCGGTCGCGCGCATTCACGATTACCAATGCGTCGCACGACCTCGCCGGCCTGATCGGTCGATACCGACAGCCGGGCCGCGTCTATGTGTACGGCGTCTCCTACGGCACGCAGTTGGTGTTGCGCATGATGCAGACCGCCCCTGTGCAACTCGACGGGATCATCCTCGACGGGATGGTGCCGGCCGAAACGGATGCGTCGCTGGACCTTGGCCACCGCACCGATGTCGTGGACGCCGTGGGCCGGGCGCTGCTCACGCCGGCTGAGGAGGCGGACTATCGTGCGCTGCTCGCGCGGGACGCGCCGGGCTGGATCGGCGATGTTCCCGGCGGCGATCTTCGCGCCTTCATGGGCAGACTGCTCAATTTCCCGGCGCTTCGCGCGCGCATCCCGGCGATCATTGCGGGGCTGTCGCGCAACGACACCGCGCCGCTCATCGAAACGGTCGCCGGGTTGCAGGAAGAACGCGCACGGTTGAGCGCGTTCCCGCAATCGCCCTCTTCGCTGCCGCTTGTCATGGTGATCAGCGGGTCGGAGAACAATGGCCGAAGGGACATCACCGCCGCGACGGTAGCGAACGAAGCGAAGGCCGCACTCTTCACCAGCCCCTTGCCGGGTCTTCTGGTCGACACGCCGGCGCCGCTCTATCGGCGCGATGCGTTCTACGGTCGGGTGCCCGAACGCCTGCCCCGAACCCTGGTGATGCAGGGCACGCTCGACCCCAACACGCCTTATGACGGTGCGAAGGCGCATGCCGATACGCTCTCGGCCAAAGGGGGCGAGATCATTTTTTCTACGGTCGAGGGCGGTGCCCATTTCCTCGCTCTGGTGGCGCCCGATTGCTTCATTCAGGCAGCCTCCGCGTTTGTCGACGACAAGGTCCCGCAGGAGCGCTGCACCCCGAAGGAATAATCCGTCGCTGCGGGGCCAATGAATGCAGATGCGTGCCGGGGCCGCCGCAATCCGCTGAACCCCAACGATGGTCAGCCGCCCAAGGCAGGCGGCTGGCTTGCCGCCCGGTGGTGCAAATCTTGGGCCGTCGGTGGGCGGAGCAACGTCGAGCGTGACGCGCATCTGTGCCGTTCGTTCGCATTGCGCAGGCGAGGGGTTTTCCGGGGTAACGGAGGGCGAAATCCATTCCTTCTGCATGTCCCGAAAGGAGCGTACCCCCCAATCATTCGCCGACGACCGTGCGTGTCATGCCGGCATCGTTGATCACGGACCGGAAACGGGCTTGCATCAATAACTCTACATATATATGCCGAACCTCATGGTTCGCTCCCGACGCCCCTCTCCGCAGATGCTGGCCGTTCTCGCCGCGCTATACGATCGGGCGCCCGAGCGGATCCACGGCTATGATCTCATGAAGCTGACCGGGTTGAAGTCAGGCTCGCTCTACCCGCTTTTGATGCGGATGAGCGACCGCGGCCTGCTCGCCTCCGAATGGTGCGAGCCGACCGCGCCCGGACGGCCCCCGCGCCATGCCTATCGCCTGACGGCGCGCGGCGTGGCGCTCGCGCAAGCGGCCAGGAACGACCCCGATTCGTCCGGTCTCGTGGGTGCAAAGGCATGAGCGGCGGGATCGCCCGCGCGCTCATGACGCTCGCTTTGGCGGGTCTGGGCCCGCATCGCCGCGACTGGGCCGCGGCCATGCGTGCCGAATTCACCATGGCGGCGCAGGCCGGCGAGGGCCTGTCGTTCGCATTCGGTTGCCTCGCGACCGCGTGGCGGGAATTGCCGGCCCATCACGAGGGCCGTCTTGCCCTGTCACGCTACACGTTCGCGCTCGGGCTGATCCTGCCCGCGGCGGCGGTCCTGCTGGCCGGGTTGTGGTCGGGCTATCCTTGGGTCGAGCCTCCCTACGCGGACGGCATTGCCCGTTTCGCGAAGGTGCCGACGGTCCTGCCGGCGACCATTCACGCGGGCAACGCCTTCGCCGTTCCGTGGTTGGCGACCATTCTGCTGCTGCGGGTGGGCGGTCTGATGCTGGTCGCCTGGTTCGTGGTCGAAGCCGACTGGGACAGGGCTGCCGCCATTCAGCGGGCCGGCGCAGCCGCCACGGTCACGCTGGCGCTTTTTGCCGCCATCGTGGTCGCGGATTTCACCTGCGTGGTGCTGCCCGTGCTCGCCCTGTGCGCGGAGATGCTGTCGATCGCCTTGCTGCGCCGGTGGCATGATGGCGAGGATGTTGCCGTGGCCTAGGCCGGTTCAAGCCAATCTCTCCCGGCGGCCCAGTGGGCACGGAACGAGGAGACAACGAGGAGAGGCCATCATGATCGAAGACCGGATCGCGCCGTGCGTCGGACCCACCCCGGCCACGGGGCAAGAACGGCTGGCGAGCCTCGACTTCATGCGCGGCATTGCGGTGATGGGCATCCTTGCCGCCAATATCATTGCGTTCGGGCAGCCGCAGATCGCCTATCTCTGGCCGGGCGGTTTCATGACCGAACACGGCCCGCTTTCGGACTGGCTCTGGGTCGTGCAGTTCACGGTGATCGACGGCAAGATGCGCGGCCTCTTCACCCTGCTGTTCGGCGCAGGGATGATCCTGTTCCTCGACCGGGCACGGGCACGCGGGAAGGGGCGCTGGCTGCAGGCACGCCGCCTCGGCTGACTTTTCCTGTTCGGCTATGGGCATTTCCTCTTTCTGTCGAAGGGCGACATCCTGGCGATTTACGCGACCTGCGGGCTCATCGCGCTGCTCTGCGCGCGATGGCGGCCCCGGACGCAGCTGTGGGTCGGCATCGTGGTCTATGTGCTGGGCGCGGTGAAGGACACCGTGGTTCTGGGGCGGGTGTACGCGGCCGCATCCGGACGGATCGCCCCGGTTCGGGATGGAACAGGGGATCTCGCCGCCGCAATGCGCGACGCCGGGATCGCCGATTCCCGCATCGAAAGCGCGTTGATCCGGGCGGGCGATTATGGCGGTTGGGTCCTGCACAATGTCACCGAACACGGGGCGCAGCCGCTGCTGTCGTGGGTGCAGAACGGGCTCGAGGCGATCCCCATGATGTTGATCGGCATGGCGCTTTACCGCCTCGGTCTTTTCGACGGGCGGCTCGATCCGCGTCGGCAGTCGCTTTGGGGGTGGGTCGGATTGCTCGTCGGCCTTGCCGGAACGCTCGCGATCGGGCTCTGGAATTATGCCGAGGGGCTCAGCTATATGGGTGCGGTCTGGTCATTCGACGGGACGTCGGCCCTGCCGCGCCTGCCGATGGTGCTGGGGCTGGCGGCGCTGCTGTCGCTGTGGGGGTCACGCGCGACCGGCTGGCTTGGCTTCCGCATTTCCGCGGCGGGACGGATGGCATTCTCGAACTATCTGGGCACCTCGATCCTGATGCTGTTCGTGTTCCATGGCTGGGCGCTGGGCCTGTTCGGCGAACTGACCCGGCCGGCGCTCTATGGGGTGGTGGTGCTGACCTGGGCGATCATGCTGGCCTGGTCGCCGGCCTGGCTGGCGCGCTATTGCTTCGGTCCGCTCGAATGGGTGTGGCGGTGTCTGACCTACGCGCGCATCGTCCCGATCCGGCGTGACGCATCACCCGCCTAGCGGTTCGCCACCTTGGGAGGATGCCATTTCGCGCGGGTGCGCCATCGCGGCGCCAGAGTGGCGAGGCACGTCGCGTGACAATACAGGAGGCCGGGCATTGTGCGGCTTGCGAGCCGGGATCGCGGCTTACCCCCGACCTGTCTCACCCTTACAGGCGTCTGATGGCCAAGGCGCCGAACCGGACCGAGCGATTGCGGACCGGCCCCACCGAATTGGGAAGCATCCCGCGCGATTGTGAGTGATGTTGGACGGCCTTGCAAAGGCCGGTGGCGGAGACGGAGGGATTCGAACCCTCGATACCCGATAAAGAGTATGGTTCCTTAGCAGGGAACTGGTTTCAGCCACTCACCCACGTCTCCGGAACCGCGCCCTATAACGAGGTCCGTCGGTCGCTTCAAGAGGGCGCCGTTGCAAAAAGCCGTATCGCCGCGAAGGGCCGCGAATTAACCGTCGGTTCAGGGCGCCCGATGCCATTTGCGCGGGGCATGCGGACTTGCCATCGGGCGTGCAATCGCGCACTCGACACGGCAGGCGCGCGGCGGTCGATGGACTGCGCCGCAGCAGACGGGAAACGACAATGGGACGGTTTATGCAACGCTTTTCGGGTCAATCGTATCGGGTGTCGGGGCCATGGCTTCGCGCCGCAACGCTGCCTGTGGCGGCGATGGCGCTGTGTCTTGCCGGCACGGCGCAGGCGCAGATCACCACCATCGACCCCAATCGCGCGATCGACGGCGATCTGGAGCAGCCGCAACCCGCGCCCCGGTCCCCGGCGCCGCAGTCCGCCGCGCCCGGAGCGCAAGGCGAATTGCCGCCCGTGGCGGGCGACCCCTATGCCGATCCGTATGCGGCCCCGCCGGCGTCGGACTATGTCTATCCCAGCGAAGAGCCCGCGACCGTGCCCTCCCCCGCGCCGACCGCGCCCGGACCGCAGCCGGCTCCCGCGACGCCGCCCGCCGCCGCGCCGCAGGCTGCCACCACCTATCAGCGTGACGACGTGCTCGGCGCGGCGGAGCGCGCCTTTGGCAGCGGTGCCGAAGGGCTGGCCAAGCTGGTCGAGGAGATCCTGAGCAAGCAGGGCGAGCCCAACGCCTATATCACCGGGCGCGAGGCGGGCGGCGCCTTTGCCGTCGGACTGCGCTATGGCGAAGGCACGATGTATCACAAGGTCGAGGGCGAGAAGCCGGTCTACTGGACCGGGCCGTCGATCGGGTTCGACGCGGGCGCCAATGCCGGCTCCACCTTCATCCTCGTCTATAATCTGTGGGACAGCGAGGATCTCTACGAGCGCTATCCCGCTGGCGAGGGGCAGGCCTATGTCGTGGGCGGCTTCAACGCGAGCTATGTCCGCAAGGGCGATGTCGTGCTGATTCCCATTCGCATGGGCGTAGGCGTCAGGCTCGGGATCAATGCGGGCTATCTGCGCTTTTCCAAAAAGCATCGCTGGTTCCCGTTCTAACACCGCCCCAATAAAAATTGATGGCGCTTGAGGCTTGCCCCGCGGTCCCGCGGTCGGCATGAGACGGCGACCCGGCGCCCGATGCGCGCTTCGTTCAGACCGCGAGATGTGACCCATGCCGATGCTTGCCGATCTTCCCGAACAGTCGCCCGATGCGCTTCTGGCGCTGATCAAGATGTATGCCGCCGATCCGCGCAAGGAGAAGATCGACCTCGGCGTCGGCGTCTATCGCACCGACGATGGCGCGACGCCCGTGTTCGCGGCGGTGAAGGGCGCGGAAAGGGATCTGGTCGAGCGGCAGGATTCTAAGGCTTACCTCGGCCCCGAAGGCTGCATGGATTTCGTGCGCTGCCTGATGCCGATCATCCTGGGCGATGACATGGCGAAGAGCGACCGCATCGACGGCATGCAGACGCCGGGCGGCACCGGCGGCGTGCGGCTCGCCGTGGCGCTGGCGCAGGCGGCGGGGGCGAAGCGCGTGTGGATGGGCACGCCGAGCTGGCCGAACCATGCGCAGATCCTGAAGGACATCGGCATGGAGGCCGCGACCTTCAATCACGCCGCCGATGGCGCCACCGACATGGACGCGCTCAAGGATGCGATCGCGAAGGCGGACGCCGGCGATGCGTTCCTGCTCCACGGGTGCTGTCACAATCCGACCGGTATCGATTACACGGTCGATCAATGGCACGAGATCGCCGCCATAATTGCCGAAAAAGGCATCCTGCCCATCCTCGACCTCGCGTATCAGGGGCTGGGCGAGGGGCTGGACGAGGATGCGCAGGGCGTGCGCATCGTGATGAAGGCCGTGCCCGAAGCCCTGCTCGCCTATAGCTGCGACAAGAATTTCGGCCTTTATCGCGACCGTGTCGGCGCCGTCTACGTACAGGCGGCCGAGGCGGATCACCTGCCGCGGATCATGTCGAATGCCGCGTCCTTTGCCCGCGCCACATGGTCCATGCCGCCCGATCACGGCGGTTCGGTGGTGCGCGAGATCGTCGCCGACGATACGCTGCGCGGCGAATGGCTGGACGAGCTTGCGGGCATGCGCCGCCGGATGCTGCAGGTGCGCGCGCGCCTGGCCGAGGCGGGGACCGCCGGTTCGGTCGACCTCACCCCGCTGGCGCAGCAGCATGGCCTGTTCGCGATGCTGCCGCTCGACAAGGATCAGATTCAGGCCCTGCGCAAGGATCACGCCGTTTACATGGCGGGTTCGGGGCGCATCAATATCGCCGGGCTGACGCTCGGCAATATCGACCGGTTCATCGCCGCGCTTGCAAAGGTGAGCGGTTAAGCTTCGCGCAGCGACTGCATCCGGCGCAGGTAGCGGGCGAGGACGTCGATCTCCAGATTGACGCCGTCGCCCGGCTCCCGCGCGCCCAGCGTCGTGACCTCGGCCGTGTGCGGAATGATGTTGAGCGCGAACCGCGCCACGCCATTCGGCAAATCCTCCACCGCGTTCACGGTGAGCGAGACACCATCGACCGTGATCGAGCCTTTGCCTGCGATATAGGCGGCGATGTCGCGCGGGGCGTCGATCTCGAAATGGATGGGAGCCGGCGCGTTCCTCGCGCACGGCGACGGTGCCGACCGCATCGACATGGCCGGTCACGATATGCCCGCCCAGCTCGTCCCCGAGTTTCAGCGCCTGCTCCAGATTGAGCCGCGCCCCTTCGCGCCATTGTCCGGGCGCGGTGCGCGAAATCGTTTCGTCCGACACGTCGAGCGCGAACCACGCATCGCCCGGCGCCCCGCCGCGATCCACCACGGTCAGGCAGACGCCGGAACAGGCGATGGACGCACCGATCGCCATGTCGGAGGGGTCGAAGGAGCACGCGACGGTGAGCCGCGTATCGCCGCCATCGCGCGAAACGCGGGCGACCGTGCCGATTGCTGTGGTTATGCCGGTAAACATGGGATCCGTTCGTAGTGTTCCATCGTGTCCTTGCCAAGCATGCGCCGGTCGCGCAATCGCCATTGTTCGTGCGCATCGGCAAGCGTGGCGAGCCCGATGTCGCCGATCCCGGCCATGCCCCCGCCAATCACGATCGGCGCGCGATAGATCAGCAGCCTGTCGACATGCCCGGCGGCAAGAAAGGCGGCGGCGGTTTCGGCCCCGCCTTCGACCATGAGATATTGCGCGGGAAGGAGCGGCGAAAGATCGTCCGCCGCGCGCAGGGCCGACCATCCGGGCGGCGCGTCACCGCGGCTCAACACCCATCGGACGGGGCTGCACCGTTCGAGGCCGGGGAGCCGCACGTCGAGCCGGGGCGCATCCGCGCGCAATGTGCCGCCCCCGACCAGGATGGCATCGTGGCACGCGCGCACCAGATGGGTATGCGCGCGGGCCGCAGGGCCGGTGATCCACTGGCTGCTTCCGTCGGCCATGGCGATGCACCCGTCGAGCGACAGCGCCAGTTTCAGCGTGACGAGAGGCCGCCCCCGGCCTTCGCGCATCAGATAGCCGGCAAGCGAATCGCGCGACGCCTCGCTCGCGCATGATGCGGCGCTTATGCCCGCGGCTCTCAACGCGGCGATCCCCTTGCCCGCGGTACGCGGATCGGGATCCTCGCATCCCACGACCACGCGCGCAACGCCCGCCGCGATCAGAAGCGCGGAGCAGGCCGGGCCGCGCGTGGAGACATGTGCGCACGGCTCCAGCGTGACATAGGCGGTCGCCCCGCGCGCACGGTCGCCGGCCTGCCGCAGGGCCATCGCCTCGGCATGGGGGCGCCCGCCCGGCTGTGTCCAGCCGCGCCCGACCACGATGCCATGGCGCACGAGGATGCACCCGACCGCGGGGTTGGGAAGGCTTAGCGGGCGGGCGCGTGACGCCAGCCGCGCCGCGGCATCGAGCCAGCGGGAATCAGAAATTCTTTTCGACCCGCTCTACCGCGCGGCGGCGGGCCTCCGCCTCGCGGGCTTCGCGCATGGCGCGCTCGCGCTCGCCCTGCCGGCGGGCTTCCTCCACGTCGATGCCGGACACGCGGGCGACGGTTTCGTAACGCTCGCGAATCTCCTCCTCGCGCGCGGCACGTTCGGCGCGCAGCGCATCCTTGCGTTTCTGATTCTCGATATTGGAGGCGATGATCTCCGCGTCGGAGCGGCCCGGCTCGAACGTGTTGATGTACGTGATGGTGGGTGCGCGCGGCTCGATCCGGTAGCTTTCGCCGAAAATCGTGCCGAAGATACAGACCGTCACCGCCGCCGCCAGCGCGAAAAAGCGCCAGCGATGCGGGTTTTCCTCCATCCAAACGCCGCGAAAATCCCGCACCGCACCCATCGGGTTGATGAGGGAGAGAAATCGCGAAAGACCTGTTTTCTGAACTGCCATGTCCTGCCCAAGATAGGAGCTGTGGTGCGCCGTGGCCAGCCCGCCGCGTGATCCGCGATGCGCCGGCCTAGCCGAACGCGGCGTAGAGCGTGCGCCCATGCTCGCTCAGCCAGCGATTCGCATGCCCGAGATCGCCATCGAAGATCCTGGCGTGGAGCGCATGAAACGCCGGTGAATGATCGAAATGCACGAGATGCGCGACCTCGTGCGCGGCGACGGACCGGCGCACTGCATCCTCCGCCATGACGAGCCGCCAGTTGAGCCGGATGGTCCCGTCGCGCGCACAGCTGCCCCAGCGGCGCTGCGCCCGGCTGAGCCTGACGGCCGGGGCGGGGATCGCGGCCAGGGCGCAGAAATCCGCCACGTCGGCCGTCATGAGCCGCAGCGCCTCCTCCTCCAGCCAGCGGCGGATACGGCCCTCCATCCCCTCCACCGGCCCGCCGCACCACAGCACGGCCCCGTCCACCTCGGGACGCCGGGCGCGGGCGGCATCGCGCGTCACGCGAAGAACCCGCCCGCGAAAGGGCAGCGTGCCGCCATCGGCGATGACGAGCGCGCGCGGCAGCTTCGCCCGCTGCGCCGCGAGCCAGTCGGCACGCGCCGTCGCGAATCGGACCCCCTCGTCGAGCGCGACGAAGCGGGGAATGCTCACCCGCGCCTCCGCCCCATCGGGCGACAGGCGCAAGGTCATCCGGCGCGCGGTCGGGTGACGGCGCACGACGAGCGGTAGGGGACCGTCGGGCAAATCCACCGTGCCGCGCATCTGCGTCGCCGGTGGCGCACGGCGCGAGAGAAAGGCGTTGAGCCCGGCGCGGGCGCGGCTCTTCATTCGCCGTCCTCGTCCGTATCGCCATCGGGAGCGAGCACGAGTTCGTAGCCGGGAATGACGACATGCTCCTCGATCGGGCCGGCGTCATCCTCCGATATGACCTTTCCGGCGACGGAAATCCCCGCCCGGTGGACCGCGTCGCGATCCCCGCAGATCAGATAGTGCCATTCGCGCAAGGCTTCACCATTCGCGCGCAGGCGATAGGCGCACGTGTCGGGAAGCCAGTGCAGTTCATGCGCCTTTTCGCGGGTCAACTGCAGGCAATCGGGCACCTTCGCCTTGCGATTGGGGTAATCGGTGCACCGCGCGCTTTGCGTGTCGAGCAGGCGGCAGGCGACATTGGTGGGGTAAATCTCGCCCGTGTCGGCATCCTCCAGCTTGTGCAGGCAGCAATTGCCGCATCCGTCGCACAGCGCCTCCCACTCCGCATCGTCGAGCGCGGCGAGCGGTTTTTCCCAGAACGGCAGGTCGCCAGTCACAGGGTCCTCCACTGGGCCAGTCACAGAGCCCTTCACCGGACCCATTTCGCCAGCTCTTCGGCGACCGCGGCGGCGCCCTCGTTCGTGGGGAGCAGCGCGACCGGATTGCCGTCGGGATCGAACAGCATCGCCGCGTTGCTATGCTCCATCAAATAGCCGCCACCCGCCGATTCGGCGCCCTTTTCGTGATAGACCACGAAGGCGTCCGCTGCCTGCGCGACCTGCTCCTCCGTTCCGGTCAGGCCGACCATGCGCGGATGGAAATTGGCGACGAATTCGCCGACGGCTTGCGGCGTGTCGCGCTCCGGGTCGATGGTGATGAAGATCGGCGTGACCTGTTCGGCGCGGTCCGGCGCCTCTTTCGCGAACAGGGTGAGGCCCTGCCCGATCGCCTGCGCATCGACGGGGCACACGTCGGGACAGAAGGTGTAGCCGAAATAGACGATGCGCCACTGCCCGGCAAAATCGGCCCAGCGGACGGTCTGCCCCTCACTATTGATAAGCGTGAAATCTCCGCCGATGGCCGCACCGGCGAGCGGCGGCGGTTCCGCCGCACCCTCGCCCGCATCGCCCCAGCCGCACGAGGCGAGCGCCAGTGCGAGTGAAAGCGCAAGACCGGACAACATGGTGCGCAGGCGCGGACGGGCGCGCAGGGGCAGGGCGGGGCGGCGAGTGCGATCGTAATGGGGCATGGAAGGGCGGTTCATGTCCTGCTAAAGCATGAGACGCAAGTGAAAGCGCCGCGCATCGCGCGTAGGGTAGAGCGCGGCCGATACAACCGCCGGATCAGGATATGGCAGGGATACGAACCGGAATGAACACACGTCTTTTCACCGTTCTGGCCGCGGCGGCGGCGGCGTGCCTGTCGGCGAACCCGGCGGCCGCGCAATTTTCCGAAGGCTATCGTTTCCTCGAAGCGGTGGAAAAGCGCGACGGCGAAACCGCGATCGCCGCATTGAACGAACCGGGCAGCACGCTGGTCAATACCCGCGACGTGGGCACGGGGCGGTCGGCGCTTCACATCGTGGTGGCGCGCCGGGACCGAACCTGGCTCGATTTCCTGCTCGACAAGGGGGCGAACCCGAACGTGCGCGATTCAGAGGGGATCAGCCCGCTCGAAATGGCGTCGTCGCTGCGCTTTCTCGAAGGGGTGGAAATGCTGGCCAAGGCAGGCGCCGACGTGAACGAGACGAATGCGACGGGGGAAACCCCGCTGATCGTGGCGACCCATCTGCGCGATGCCGATCTTGCGAAGATTCTGCTCGACAACGGGGCGAACCCCGACCGCGCCGATTCGTCGGGCCGCAGTGCGCGCGATTACGCGACGCTCGCCGGGCGCAGCAACCCGGTGCTTGCCCTGATCGAGCGGCAGGACAGCGCCGCCCGCAACCCCCAGACCTACGGACCGAGCCTGTGATCGACGCCGATACGCTGACCCTCGACGCGCTGGCCATCGCGCTGGCCCCCGCGATTGCGGATGCGGCGATTTTCGACGGGTGGAGCGATACCGCGCTCGTCGCCGCGGCGGAGATGGAAGGCGTGGACCCGGCGGTGGCGCGGCTCGCGTTTCCGGGCGGCGCGATGGACATGATCGCGGCATGGATCGGCGCCATCGACCGCCGCATGGCCGAGGAGTTGAACCCCGCCGAACTCGCCGCGATGAAGATTCGCGACCGTATCCATGCGCTCGTGATGTTCCGGCTCGACGCCGCATTGCCGCAACGCGAATCGCTGCGCCGGGCGATGACGATCATGGCGATGCCGCAAAATCTCGCCCGCTCGGCACGGCTCGGGTGGAGCAGCGCCGACCTCATGTGGCGCATGGCGGGCGACACGGCGACCGATTACAACCATTATACGAAACGTGCGATCCTAGCCTCGATCTACGCCGCGACGCTCACCGTGTTCGCCGACGACGACAGCGACGGACAGGCCGACACGCGCGCCTTTCTCGACCGCCGGATCGACGGCGTGATGAAGTTCGAGAAAGCCAAGGCCAAATGGCAAAACCCCGATCGCGAACGGTTCAGCCCGCTCCGCATGCTCGGACGGCTGCGGTATCCCTCGCGTTGAGGCCCTCGCGTTTAGGGTGGCGCGCTTTATTGAGAATTAGTTGCAAAGAGCGTCGCTATGTGCGACCGGCGGACCATGACCAACGGGTTCGAAACACGAATTGAGACGCTGGCCGAAAGGCCGCTGGGCAGCGTGTCGCGCATCGTCGCGGTGGACTGGGACACGCTCGCGCCCGAAGAGGCGCGACGCCTGCGTGCGCTGGGCATCGATGACGGCGCCACGGTAAAGCTCGCGCATCGGGGCATTTTTGCCGGGCGCGATCCGCTTGCGCTCGAAATCGGGCGCATGACCATCGCGGTGCGGCGCGTCCATGCCGAAGCGATTCGGGTCGAGGCGGTCGCGGATGCCGGCACGCAGCCCGCCACCGGCGCGGACGCGGCAGCATGAGCCGGCCGATCCGCACCGTCGCGCTGGTTGGCAATCCGAACGCGGGCAAGAGTGCGTTGTTCAACGCGCTTACGGGTGCGCGGCAGAAGATTGCGAACTATCCCGGCGTCACGGTGGAGCGCAAGGCGGGCCGCATGGCGCTGTCCAATGGCGAGCCGGTCGAGCTGGTCGACCTTCCCGGCAGCTATTCTCTCGACCCGTCGAGCCCGGACGAGGCCGTGACCCGCGACGTCATCCTCGGCGATCAGGAAGGGCAGCGCCGTCCCGACGCGCTCGTCATCGTGGTCGATGCCGCCAATCTGGAACAGCATCTCGTCTTCGCGCAGGAGCTCATCGCGCTCGACCTGCCGGTGGTCGTCGCGCTCAACATGGTCGACCTTGCAAAGCGCGACGGGCTGGTGCTCGATGCGAAGGCGCTGGGCGAGGCGCTCGGCGTGCCGGTGGTGGAAACGGTGGCGGTGCGCCGCCGCGGACTGGACGCGCTGACCGATGCGTTGCAGCGCGCCGTCAACGAAAAGCATCAGGCGCCCTTTTTCGCCGCCGATCTCGACATGACCGAACGCCGCGTCAGCGCCCACGCCATCGCACAGCGCGCGCTGGTATCCGAAACGCGGACGCGGCGCATGCATCGCGGGCTGGACAAGGTACTGCTTCACCCTTGGATCGGGCCGGTCATCCTGTTCGCCCTGCTGTTCGTGGTGTTTCAGGCCGTGTTCGCATGGGCGACGCCCTTTGCCGACGGGCTGGAGGCCGGTGTCGCCTTCGTGAGCGAGCAGGTCGCCGCGATCCTGCCCGACGGGCTGATCCGCGACGCGATTACCGAGGGCGTCCTGGCAGGCGTCGGCTCCGTCGTCGTGTTCCTGCCGCAGATCGTGATCCTCTTCTTCTTCATCCTCTTGATGGAGGCGACCGGATACATGGCCCGCGCCGCGTTCCTGATGGACCGGATGATGGCCGCCGTCGGCCTTTCGGGACGTAGCTTCATCCCGCTGCTGTCCAGCTTCGCCTGCGCCATTCCGGGCATCATGGCGACGCGTTCGATCTCCGACCCGAAGGACAGGCTGACCACGATCCTCATCGCGCCATTGATGACGTGTTCGGCGCGGCTGCCGGTCTATGCGGTGATCATCGCGGCGTTCATTCCGGCCCGCACGGTCGGGCCGGGGATCGGTTTGCAGGGGCTGGTGCTGTTCGCGCTTTACGTCGCGGGGATCGTCGGGGCGATGGTCGTCGCGCTGATCCTGCGGCGCAGCGTGGCGAAGGGCGCGGCGAGCGGGTTCATCATGGAATTGCCGCGCTATCAATGGCCGCGCCTGTCGGACATCGCGCTCGGCCTGTGGCAACGCGCGTGGATCTTCCTGCGCCGGGCAGGCACGATCATCTTTGCCGCGACGGTGGTGCTGTGGCTGTTGCTCTCCTTTCCGCAGGCAGAACCGGGCGAAAGCCAGGTCGATGCCAGCATCGCGGGGCATATCGCGGACGGGCTTTACGTCGTGGTCGAGCCGATCGGGTTCAATCGCGACATCGCGCTCGCGCTCATCCCCGCGATGGCCGCGCGCGAGGTGGCGGTGTCCTCGCTCGCCACGACCTACGCGGTGGAAAGCGGCGACGAGGAAGAGACGGCCATGGCTCTCACCGACCGGCTGTCGAGCCGGTGGAGCCTGCCGACCGCGCTCGCCTTTCTGGCCTGGTTCGTGTTCGCGCCGCAGTGTCTGTCCACCATTGCCGTGGCGAAGCGGGAAACGAATGGGTGGAAATGGCCGGTCTTCATGTTGGCATATCTGTTCGCGCTCGCCTACATCTTTGCGGGAATCACCTATTGGCTCGCCGTTGCGGCCGGGCTCTGACGCAAGCATTCAAGGCAGGAATTTATGGCAGGCAGTCTCAACAAGGTCATGCTCATCGGCAATCTGGGCGCCGACCCGGAGGTCCGCAGCTTTCAGAACGGCGGCAAGGTGTGCAACCTGCGCCTCGCCACCACCGAAAACTGGAAGGACCGCGAAGGTCAGCGCCAGGAAAAGACTGAGTGGCACACCGTGTCGATCTTTTCCGAAGGGTTGATCAGCGTCGCCGAACGCTTCCTGCGCAAGGGCAGCAAGATCTATGTCGAGGGGCAGCTGCAAACCCGCAAATGGCAGGATCAGCAGGGCAATGACCGCTACTCAACCGAAATCGTCCTGCGCGGATTCGGCGGCACGCTGACTATGCTCGACGGCAAGTCGGGCGGCGGCGGCGGCGGCGATTGGGGCGGCGGGCAGTCGGGCAATTCCGGCGGCGGTCAATCCGGCGGCTGGAACAAGGGCGCGTCGGGCGGTGGTTCCGCGGGCGGTTCGGGCGGCGGTTTCGGCGGCGGTCAGGGCGGCGGCGGTGGCTACGACGATCTGGACGACGATATTCCGTTCTGATCGCGGGCCGCTCCGCACGGCCACCCCGGTCATGTCAGTCTTTTGAAGACCCCTTCGATACCGCGCCCTTGAGCACGGCGAAGGGGTTTTCCCGTTCCGGCTCCTCCAGTCCGACCGCGTCGCGCACCCGGTCCGCGTCCGGCCCGGTGGCGAACGGATCGATGGCGAGCGCGACGCTTTGCGCCACGGCCTCGCCCAGGTCGAACTGATCGCCATCATAGGGGATCTCGTCGAGCTCGTCGGCTTCGAGTTCGATTTCGTCCGGCATTTGCGAGGTGGCGGGCACGAAGCGGAAATGCAGCGGTTCGGAAATCTTCGTGCGCAGATCCTCGCCCGACACGGCGCAGGCCTGCGTGGCGGCGGCGCTCAACTGTCCGCGCGCCTCCACGACGCCGCCATCGATTTCGAGGCTGAGCCGCGCGACGAGCGAATCGAGCGACACGATGCCGAAACGCTTTGCAAGTGCGGTTCGCTCCTCCGGCTTCGCGGTGATTTCGACGATGCGGCCATCGGCCTGCTGCGCCGGGACCCAGCGCGGCATCTCGGACGGTATGCTTTCCTTCATCGCGCGATATTTCCTTTCAGCAAGTCTTCCATCTCCACCGCCCGGATGTCGGCCATCAAGCGCCGCAGCCCGGCCGCCATCCGCGTGCCGTCGTCATCGGGGTCGATCATCGTCGTGTTGCGCCGGGCCGCCTGCGCGAGCGCGTCGTCGTCGGCATGGGCGAGCCCCTCGCGATAGGCGCCGATCCGCCCGCCGAGCGCGGCCATCAGCTTGCCCATGCGCTTGCCCACCACGAGATCGCCGACCCCGGCCTCGCGCAATTGTCCGTCCATGTCGTCGATGAACAGTTCGGTCAGCCGCGCGGCGTGGTGCGCGGCGCCCTCGTCCTCGAACCGGATCATGACGAGCGCCATGACCGCGCTGATCATGTCGAATCGCCCCTCCACCGTATCGGCGACCCCGTCGGCCGCGTACCAGTGCGGCTCACGCGCGATGGCGACGATGCGGTGCCACAAATCGGTGAGGTCGGTGGCGCGCTGACGCTTGAAAAGACGGGATAGCATGGTCGTTCCTTCGATGTGTCGCCGGCGCCGCCGCAGGGCTGTTCAGCGCCGATTAAACGCATGGACCCCAATTCCCGTCCCGATCAGGGAACCGGCGGCGCGTGCGTATCGCACGGTCTTGTGCGCTTCGCCCGCGTTCCGTAAGGGTTCGGCGCCCGTCCTACCGATATAGGTCGAAACGCGGGCATGACAACGTGGGCGCGCAGCCATTTGCGCTGACCCGGCAGTATGACGAAAAGGCGCGTTGAGCACATGAATTTCATTTCCGGCACCGCATCGCGCCGTTCCATCGCCGGCAGGATGGCCAGCAGGGCGCTTGTCCTCGCGCTCGTCGCACCGGCCATGCTGGGCGGGTGCACCGCCATTCGCGACCGGCGCGGCTATGTCGGCGACGTCGCGCTCACGCAGTCGATCCAGCCGGGCATCGACAATGCCCGCTCGGTCGAAGGCACGCTCGGCCGGCCCAGCTTTACCAGCCAGTTCGGCGACAACATCTGGTATTACGTGACCAGCGCGCAGCAGCGCGAGATTTTCGGCGGCTCCCATATCGTGGAACACCGGGTCCTGCGCGTGCGGTTCGATCCGTCGGGCAATGTCCTGGGGGTCGACAATACCGGCATGGATCTGGTGCGCGACATCAATCCCGATAACAAGACCACGCCGACGCTGGGCCGCGATCGCGGATTTTTCGAGGATCTGTTCGGCAATATCGGCTCGGTCGGGGCCGGCGGGCTTCCCGGTGCGGGTCCGGGCGCGGGCGGCGGCCCACCCTGAGGTTGCGGAGCGATATGCGGACCGCGCGCGGTTGAACCGCGCGCGGCCCCACCCATATCGCCGGCATGAGATCACATGACGAAGCCCACGGCCTGGTGCCGTGGCACGGAACCACCATCATCGGCGTCAAGCGCGGCAACCGCACCATCGTGGCGGGCGACGGGCAGGTGTCGATGGGCAATACGGTGATGAAGCCCAACGCCCGCAAGGTGCGCCGCATCGGCGAAGGCGGCCCGGACAAGGGCAAGGTCATCGCAGGCTTTGCCGGCGCGACGGCGGATGCGTTCACTTTGTTCGAACGGCTCGAACGCAAGCTCGAACAATATCGCGGGCAATTGATGCGCGCCGCGGTCGAACTCGCCAAGGATTGGCGGACCGACAAATATCTCCGCAATCTGGAAGCGTTGATGATCGTCGCGGATAAAGACGTGCTGCTGGTGATCACCGGCAATGGCGACGTGCTCGAACCCGAAGGCGGGATCGCCGCGATTGGCTCGGGGGGCAATTACGCGCTCGCCGCGGCAAAAGCGCTGTCGGATTACGAACAGGATCCGGAAAAGATCGCCCGCCGCGCGATGGAGGTCGCCGCGGATGTGTGCGTCTTTACCAATGGCAATGTGACGGTCGAGGCCGTCGGCGAATGAGAACCCCCGAAACCATGACGAACACGAACCTCACCCCGAAGGCCATCGTGGCCGCGCTCGACGAACATATCGTCGGACAGACCGATGCGAAGCGCGCCGTGGCCGTGGCCCTGCGCAATCGCTGGCGGCGGCAGCGCCTGCCCGAGGAATTGCGGAACGAGGTCACGCCCAAGAACATCCTCATGATCGGGCCCACCGGCTGCGGCAAGACCGAGATCAGCCGCCGTCTGGCGAAACTCGCCGATGCGCCTTTCGTCAAGGTCGAGGCGACCAAGTTCACCGAGGTCGGCTATGTCGGGCGCGATGTCGAACAGATCGCCCGTGACCTTGCCGAGGAAGCGATCCGCCTTGAAAAGGACCGCCGCCGCGACGCGGTGCGCGATGCGGCGTAGGCCGCGGCGATGAAGCGCCTGCTCGACGCGCTCGTCGGTGACAGCGCCAGCGAGGCGACGCGCGAAAGCTTCCGGCAGCGGATCGTCGACAACCATCTCAACGATACCGAGGTGGAGATCGAGGTCGAGGACCAGCCCGCGATGAACATGGAACTGCCCGGCATGGGCGGCAATGTGGGCATGATCAACCTGTCCGACATGATGGGCAAGGCGTTCGGGGGGCAGAAGCTGAAACGCCGGAAACTGCGCGTCGCCGATGCCTGGGACAAGCTGGTCGACGAGGAATCGGAAAAGCGCATGGACCAGGACGACGTCGCCCGCGTCGCGCTGCAGAATGCCGAAACCAACGGGATCGTGTTCCTCGACGAGATCGACAAGATCGCCGTGCCCGACAATCGCGGCGGGCAGGTCAGCCGCGAAGGGGTGCAGCGCGATCTGCTCCCCCTCATCGAAGGCACGACCGTGTCGACCAAATACGGTCCGATGAAGACCGACCATATCCTCTTCATCGCCAGCGGCGCGTTCCACGTGTCGAAGCCCAGCGACATGCTCCCGGAGTTACAGGGGCGCCTGCCGATCCGGGTAGAGCTGAAGGCGCTGACCGAAGAGGATTTCGTGCGGATCCTGTGCGAGACGCGCGCCAATCTGGTGCAGCAGTACAAGGCGCTCATCGGGACGGAGGACGTGACGCTCGATTTCAGCGAGGAGGCGATCCGCGAGATCGCCACCATCGCCGCGCAGGTGAACGAAAGCGTCGAGAACATCGGTGCCCGCCGCTTGTCGACGGTGATGGAAAAGCTGCTCGAGGAAGTGAGCTTCGATGCGGAGGAGCGCGGCGGGTCCACCGTGTCGGTCGACCGCGACTATGTGCGCGAACGGCTCGCCGAACTCGCGCAGGACAGCGATCTGTCGAAATATATCCTCTGACGACGTAGCATTCGCTGCAAGAAAAACGGCGCCATCTCCACGCGGGGATGGCGCCGTTTTCGTACCGGATTTGCGTGTGCGTCGGGTTGCGCCTGTGCGTTCAGGCCGGCTCTTCCTGACTATCGGCGGCCTGCCGCGCCCACATTTCGGCATAGAGCCCGTCATGGCGCAGCAATTGCGCATGGCTCCCGCTTTCGGCGAGGCGCCCGTGGTCCAGCACGAGAATACGGTCGGTATCGACCACGGTGGACAGCCGGTGCGCGATGGTGAGCGTCGTGCGATGCCGCGCGATCCGTCGCATCGTGCGCAATATGTCCTGTTCCGTGCGCGAATCGAGTGCGCTGGTCGCCTCGTCGAACAGGATGATCGGCGGATCCTTCAATAGCGTGCGGGCGATGGCGACGCGCTGCTTCTCCCCGCCCGACAGTTTCAGCCCGCGTTCGCCCACTTCGGTGTCGTACCCCGATGGCAGACGTTCGATAAATTCGGCGATGGCGGCGCCGTGTGCCGCGGCCTCGATCTCGTCCCGGGTCGCGCCTTCACGGCCATAGGCGAGATTATAGCCGATGCTTTCGTTGAACAGCACGCTGTCCTGCGGGACGATGCCGATCTGGCGGCGCAGGCTTTCCTGCGTCACGTCGCGAATGTCCTGTCCGTCGATGAGGATGCGGCCGTCCTGCGGGTCGTAGAAGCGGAAGAGCAACCGCGCGATTGTGGATTTTCCGGCGCCCGACGGCCCGACGATGGCGATCCGCTCGCCGGCGTCGACCTCGAAGCTCAACCCGTGCAGGATTTCACGGTCGGGGTCGTAGCCGAAATGCACGTTGTCGAAGGCGATCGTCGCACGGGCCACGTGGATGGCTGGCGCGCCGGGCTTGTCCGCGACCTCCACCGGCGTGTCGATCAGCCGGAACATCTCCGCCATGTCGATGAGGCCCTGCCGGATCGTGCGATAGACCCAGCCCAGCATGTCGAGCGGGCGGAACAGCTGCGTCAGATAGGTATTCACGAAGACGAGATCGCCGGTGCTCAGCTCCCCGCGGCTCCACCCCCACACGGTATAGCCCATCGCCGCGGCCATCAGCAGGTTCATGATCGCAGCCTGCACGATGTTGAGCAGACCGAGCGAGTTTTCGGATTTCAGCGCCGCCTGCGCATAGGCCCGCGCGGCCCCGGCATAGCGTTCCTGCTCGCGATGCTCGGCGCCGAAATATTTGACCGTCTCGTAATTCAGGAGCGAATCGACCGCGCGCGACAGGGCATGGCCGTCCATCTCGTTCATTTCGGCGCGCAGTTTTGTCCGCCATTCGGTGATCCACCGGGTGATGAGGATATAGGCGACCACGGTCGTGCCCG